>NZ_JBHRSK010000002.1:0-272922 GCF_042643245.1 Acidimangrovimonas pyrenivorans | reverse complement strand
GATCAGCCCCTCGTGTCCCAAATCATATGACGACGGACAAGCTGCATTCGCATACCTCAAGGCTACGGATTTCAATCTTTGGCTGAGCATGCCCCCTCGAGAAGCCGTCGCGCAAGGGGCGAGGGCCCGGACCGGCGACAGCCATTGCATCGCACCACTCAGCCATCCCCTCCATCCTGCTTTCTTGCCCGGCGTGGCCGCTGTGCCTCCGCGATCCCGGGTCGCTCCGTCGGGCTCTACATGATCTCGCTCGAGCGGGGCGAGCGCAGCTTCTCCTGCTGGCGCGGACCCTCGGCGGCGCGGGGCCTGGCGAAGGGTCCGGACTGGCTGGCGCCGGTGCTGGCCCGCCGCGAGATGATCCATTTCTGAGCCATCACGCTGGCGATCCTGCCGTCCGGGGGCCACCGCCATCTGTGCGCCGCCCTGAACGCGGCCCGGGGGCGCCGCTGCCCGGCCTCTTCGACGCGGAGCCCGGATCGTGATGGCCGCAGCCATCGCTGCGCCGGGCCTCAATCCTGCGTGTGCCGGGGTGGCATATGCGTGATGCTGCATTGCGGCGCGACCCCGGCGCGCTAGGTCTTGCCTCGACCCCGTGACAGGGATCCCGTGGCTGGCGTCGGGCCTGCCGCGATGCGGCAACGGTGGAGCGGACACGATGGCAGGCAAGACCGCGACGACGGCCCCCGATCTTGGCGAGGAACAGGTGCTGGTGCTGCAGGGCGGCGGCGCGCTGGGCGCCTACCAGGCCGGCGCCTACGAGACGCTGTCGCAAAGCGGGATCGAGCCGGAATGGCTGGCCGGGATCTCGATCGGGGCGATCAACGCGGCGCTGATCGCGGGCAATCCGCCCGGCCGGCGCGCCGCGCGGCTGGCCGAGTTCTGGGAGACGGTCACCTCCTCCACCGCGCTTTGGGCGCCGCTGCTGTGGCCGCTCGGGCGCGGGGCGATGAACGAGGCCCATGCCGGCCGCGCGCTGGCCGTTGGCGTGCCCGGCTTCTTCATCCCGCGCGTGCCGCCGCCGACCTTGCGCCTGCCGGCCAGCGCGGGGGCGCGCAGCTATTACGACACCGCACCGCTGCGCGAGACGCTGCTCAGGCTGGTCGATTTCGACTATCTCAACGCCGAGGGGCCACGGCTGAGCGTCGGCGCGGTGAATGTCGAGACCGGCAACATGACCTGGTTCGACAGCGCCCGGCACGCGGTCGGGCCCGAGCATGTCATGGCCAGCGGCGCGCTGCCGCCGGGCTTCCCGCCGGTCGAGATCGACGGCGCGCTCTACTGGGATGGCGGGCTGGTGTCGAATTCGCCGCTGCATTACGTGCTCGACGAGGAGGCGACCGGGGCCGATACCTGCCTGTTCCAGATCGACCTGTTCAGCGCCCGCGGCGCCGTGCCGGCAACGGTCTGGGATGCCGAGACGCGGATCAAGGATATCCGCTATTCCAGCCGCACCCGCTTCAACACCGACATGATGCGGCGGATGTACGAATTCGCCGAAGCCGCCCAGCGGCTGCAGGACAAGCTGCCCGAGGAGCTGCGCGACGATCCCGACCTGCAGGCGCTGACCGGTCTGAAGCTGGCGCCGCGCCTGACCATCGTTCACCTGATCTACCGCCAGGCGCAATACGAGCGCCATTCCAAGGATTACGAGTTCTCGCGCCTGTCGATGCGCGATCACTGGGACGCCGGGGCGCGCGACGTGACCGAGACGCTGGCCAATGCCGACTGGACCGAGCGCAAGCGCCGCGGTGGGCCGGTCAAGGTGTTCGACCTGACCCGCGACAGCCGCTGAGGGGCGTTCCGGAGCCGGCTGCGATCACGCGGATATTTCGCAAACGTTACCGGATGTCATGTCGCGCGATCGGTTTCCGGGATGCGTGTGGCGGGGGGCTTGCACTAGTCTGCGGCCTGCTCCTGGCACCAACGCGGGGTGCCACTGCCCCGTCGGCGCGTCCGGCGGGGTACTTTTTTGCCCACGGACAAGAGACGGAGCAAGCGGAACCTGCCCGACCGTCCTTTCGCGGAAACCGGACCCAACCGGGGCCGGGCCGGCGGTCGCGCATGGTTCAGGCGGCGGGGAAGCGCAGCCGGACGATCAGGCCGGGATGGGCGTCGTCGAGCTCCAGCGCCGCCTCGTGCAACTCGGCGATCACCGCGACCAGGGCCAGGCCCAGCCCGCTGCCCGGCGTCGTCCGGCTGCGTTCCAGCCGGTAGAGCCGGCGCAGCACCTTGGGGCGTTCGTCCTCGGGGATCCCCGGCCCGGTATCGGCGACCTCGAGCACGATCCCGCCCTGCCGCAGCAGCCGCACGGTGATCCGGCAGCCCTCCTGCGTGTGGTGCAGGGCGTTCTCGATCAGGTTGGCCACCACCTGTCCCAGCAGGCCCTTCTCGCCGGTGACCATGGCATGGCCGCCGGTGGCGTCGTGCAGGGTGATCTGCTGGCCGCGATCCTCGGCGCTGGGCTCGTAGATCTCGGTGAAGGTGCGGGCGATGTCGGACAGGTTGACCGGGGCAAAGCGCGCCTTGGGGCTGCCGCCCTCGATCTGGGCGATCTGCAGCAGCGACTGGAAGGTGGCGACGATGCGGTCGGCCTCGGCCCGGGCCTTGCCGGCGAGTTCGGCATCGGCCTCGGTCAGGCTGTCGCGCTCTTCGAGCTGGTGCAGCATGACCGAGACGCGCTGGATCGGCGTCTTGAGGTCATGGGCGATATCGGCCGAGACCTGGCGCAGCGCCTCGGTCGCCGATTGCTGGCGCGCCGCCATCCGGTCGATGCGGCTGCCGATCAGCGACAGGTCGTCGGCCCCGCCCGGCAGCTTCGGCACCCGCGCCGCGAGGTCGCCCGAGGTCAGCGCCTCCAGCGTCCGGGTGATCCGCTCGACCCGCGCCTTCGAGCGCAGCGCCAGCACGATGCCGCCGCCAAGGGCGATGGCGAAGGTCGGCAGCAGGCTGAGGATCAGCACGTTGCGGAACATCTCGCCCAGGTTGGCGATCTGCTGGCGGCTCTGGGCGACGATCAGCTGGCCGCCGAAGAAATCCCCCGCCAGCCCGATATAGCTGCCGCCGGCACGGTGGCTGCCCGCCGGCAGGTCGATCTGGATGAAGCCGTCGCGCCCGCGCGACAGGGTGGCGTTGCCGAACACTTCGCCATTGGGGGCGACATAGGCGAGGATGCGGCGCTCGGGATCGGTGACCGAGGATTCGGCGCCGACCAGCTGGGCCAGCGCCCCGGCCGAGGGCGCGGCTCGGAAGCCCGCCATCTCCTGCGCCAGGTCGCTGCGGATCGAGGCTTCCAGGTTGTTGCGGATCAGGAAGTAGCTGCCGCCGAAGCTGGCCAGGCTGACCACGGTGAACAGCACCACCAGCCCCAGCGCCAGCCGGACCGGTGTCGAGCGCAGCAGGGCGGGGCCGGGCCGGGCCATTCAGGCCTCGATCCGGTAGCCGGCGCCGCGCACCGTCTTGATCAGCTCGTGGTCGAAGGGCTTGTCGACCTTGGCGCGCAGCCGGCTGATATGGGTCTCGACGACGTTGGTCTGCGGGTCGAAGCTGATGTCCCAGACCGCCTCGAGCAACATGGTCCGGGTCTGGACCCGGCCCTTGCGCCGCAGCAGGTGTTCCAGCAGGGCGAATTCGCGCGGCAGCAGGTCGATCTCCTGCCCGGCGCGGGTGACCTTGCGCGCCAGCAGGTCCATCTTCAGGTCGCCCGCGGTCAGCACCGTCGTCTCCGCGCGCAGCTGCGGCCGGCGGCCGAGCGCGGCGACGCGGGCCGAGAGTTCGCCGAAGGCGAAGGGCTTGACCAGGTAGTCGTCGCCGCCGGCGTTCAGCCCCTCGATCCGGTCGTCGACCCCGCCCAGCGAGGTCAGGAACAGGACCGGGGTGCGGTTCTGCGCCGCGCGCAGCGCCTTGACCAGCGACAGCCCGTCCAGCCCGGGCAGCATCCGGTCGACGACCATGACGTCGTATTCGCCCGATGTCGCGTGGATCAGCCCGTCGCGGCCCTCGGCGGTCAGGTCGACCGTGTGGCCCTCCTGCCGCAGCCCCTCGGCGATGTAATCCGCCGTCGTCGCGTCGTCTTCCACGACCAGTATTTTCATCAGCGCCCCGATGAGAGTGTCTCCTTGCAGTCCTAGCGCGATGTGCGGGGCATTGCCACCGCGTCGACTCGGGCGGGCCCGCGGACCGCCCTCCGAATCGCGCGACCGATTCCCTGCGCAGCTTCGAGGGGTTATGCCCGGCCCGGTTTCCAGCGCCCTGCAGCGGGGATTGCAAAACTGTAAGGTCGGCGGCGCCTGCCGCCAGCCTGGGCGGCGCGGGCTTCGGCCGTGGGGCCGGGCGCGTGGGATCGGAATTTCTGGAAGATGGTGCTGCCGGAGAGATTTGAACTCTCGACCTCTCCCTTACCAAGGGAGTGCTCCATTCGGTACGGTCGATATTTTTCGCAATCCGGCGCTGTGAAAAAATGCTGAAAAACATCAACTTTTGTCGTTCTTCTGATCGGATCGCATCACTTTATGCCTTTTGCCATCAAGATTAGTGCTACCATAGGGATACCGAATCAGCCTTTTCATTCACCAAAAGGAAGGACTTTAGCCATGGCTGGCGAACTCAATCCCACCCGGGTCTTGGCCGTTTTGAACAAGAGCGGCGCCCCCCGCCTCGGTATTTCCCATCCTGATCTTCCTGACGTCCTGGTTGTCGACCCGGAGTGCCCGGAAAAGCTCGATCTCCGCGGGCAGGTCTGTCTCGCCGGCGCCGATACTTTTGGTTCGCTGTGGAGCGATCTGGAATTGGCGCTCTGCGCAGCGCTGGACGCGAGCCGCGACGAGGTGCGCGAGATCCTTGCCGACTGGGAAGGGCAGGCCGTGGCCCAGCCCGATCGGTTCCCGGCCAACCGTCAGAACCCAGCGAGCATCGAGTCTTCGAATTCCCAGTGGTGGTTCGCGCATCATCCCGCTCTGCCAACACCGATTCGCTTCAATCCTCGCGATCCCGGCACCATCGCTCTTGCCAGTTCCTCCAGCTACGCTACCGGCCGCGCCATGCTCGGCGGTCAGCTCTGGCGGGATCTCCACGGCGCCCTGATGCGTGATGCGAACCTGCCTGAGCGGCAAGCCGAGAATATCGCCGAAGCGTGGGAGGCCTGGAGCTACGGGAACGCACCAGTGTTCCCGGTGGAACGCATCGGCAATGCGTGACCGCCCCAACCCCACGCGGGTTTTCGTGATCTGTGATGCGTCAGGGCTTCGGCACTGGCGCATTGCGCATCCCGGCTTGCCGCGGAGCGGATTGTCCGTGCCCGGGACATGCGCTCCGCCGGCTGGGAGCCGAAATTCAAAGTGGAGGCCATTAGCGATGGCTAAGTCGAACAAGGTCAAGCTGACCAGAGAGGCAATCCGCACGATCGATCCTCCCGAAAAGGGCGAGTTCACCCTGTGGGATACCGAGGTGTTGGGGCTGGGGGTGCGTTGCCTGCCGTCGGGCGCAAAGTCCTATATCGTGGTCTATCGTGCGGGGAGGGGCCGGGCGGGAACTCCGCGACGCATGACGCTAGGCAGGGTCGAAGGACTGCGGCTCGAGGATGCTCGCAAGGCAGCGTTGCGCATCCGTGGCGAGGTGCTGCATGGCGCCGACCCTGTAGCGGAACAGCGCGCAGCACGGCGCGAGAAGAAGCGCCAGCCGATCAAGCTCTCGGAGGCGATAGCGCGCTATGACAAGGACCAGGAGCGCCGAAAGGTGGCCAACAGGGCCAAGGTGCAATCATCGCTGAAACGGCACCTGCTGGACCAGATCGGGGATATGCCGTTGATCGACGTCGATCGGCGCGCCGTCATCGAGGCGATGGAAGCGGTGGAGGCGGGCGATGGGCCAGGGCTGGACAAGCCGTTGCCTGGAGCGGCTGCCTCCATGCGCAGCTACGCCTCCACCTTTCTCAAGTGGTGCGCAGACCGCGGCTTGATCCCGGCCAACCCGCTGCAGGGCTACAAGGCCCCTCGGGCGACGAGAGCGCAGCGGATAGCCCGGCCGGGGCGTTCCCTGTCGGATGCGGAACTGGCGCGCGCCTGGGCAGCCTGTGAAGGGCCAAAGGTGCACCCGGTTTTTGGAGCGTGCGTGCGGGTGCTGCTCCTGACGGGCCAACGCCGGACGGAAACGGCGCGGATGCGCTGGGCGGACCTCAGCGAAGATCGCACGGTTTGGCGTATCCCCGAGACCGAGACCAAGAACGGCTTTGCCCATGATGTTCCGTTGCCGGCTCTCGCGCGCGATGTAATCGCGTCGGTGCAGCCTCTTGCTGATTGTGAATTCGTCTTCTCGACAACCGGCACGACGCCGATTTCGGGGTGGTCGAAGGCGAACAAGGCCCTGTTTTCGGCATTTGCGATACTGACCGAGGCTGAGGCCGTGCCTGCCGGGCAGCCGTTGCCGGCTGTGGCTTGGACGCTTCACGACCTGCGGCGCACCTTTCGCTCGGGCCTGACCCGCCTGGGCGTGGACCAGGACGTCGCCGAAATCATGCTCAACCACAGGCCCGAAACTCTCCGCTCGATCTATGACCGAGATCCGCGCATGGGCGAGCGGCGAGACGCCGCGGAGCGCTGGGCGAACCATGTCGCCGCGATCATCAACCCGGAGGGGCAGCGAAACGTGGTGCAGCTGCGAGAGGTGTATTGACTATGAACGCTAATAACCGGCTCTCGCGAATGGAAGCCCTTTGCTCAACCATATTGGAGGCAGAAGCGTCGGCCAGCAGGCTGAATGACCCCGAAGAACAAGCTGTGGCGCGCGCTAAAGGAGTGAGAGCCTTGTGGGGGCTTGTCCACGAAGCAGACCATGGTGGGATGGTGTCGAGACACTACTCGGCCAAGTCCGAGGAAGGTGGGCGTGAGAGTGAGAAACGACACAGGGTCGAATGCGGCGCCCGGTTTCTATTCGATGCGCGCGAAGCTCTGAGCGATTCCCACCTCCGGCGCGGGACGGGGGCGATCGCGGCATATTGGGTAGACATGCTCACGGGGGCAAAACCCGCCGAGTTGTTTCCCCCGACCAAACGCGGTTCGGGAAACCGGCGCCGCTCGCAACTGCAGTGGGGCGCTATGCGGGAATTCGTCAGACTGGTGCACTACTTCGCCGGCCGAGAGGGCATCTCGTTCAAAGATGCCTTGCTGCAATTGAAGCCTGACGCCAGCGAGGACAGCTTCGACAAAACCCAGCGAGAGTACCTGTCGGCTTCTGACAGGCAAAAGGCACGAAACGCCGGAAAGCTAGTGCGCCGTAGAGCGCTCATCGCTCCCGAACATGCCGAAGATCGCGATCTATGCGAGCATTTCCTTGGCGACAAGGCTCGCCTGGCTGACCTCATCATGCGGGCATATCGGCACTAGGGGGGGATATAACACAAGCGTTGCATTCCTCTCTGGAAAGCGAGGTTTCGTGCAACACTGGCCCCGAGATGAAAGCCGGAGACGTTGGGCCAGTCAGATGATAAAGCGCACAGAAAAGGCGAACCACTACCTTTCCCCGGATGAATTCGCCAAACGCGAGAAACTCGATCCGGGAGAATTTCTCGCATTGCTAAGTGGCGGGCTTCACCACTTGCCCGAAGTGCTGAGCATCGCTGGCGAACTGAGAATTCTGGGCGACGATTGGGCGCGACCAGCCGACTTCGGTCTCAGCGCTCTTCCAGGTGACAGCGGCGGTCGCCCGTTCATGACGGCGGAAGAGTTCTGCGGAGCGTATGGCCTCAGCAACAGCGCCATCCTGCGCCTGGCGCTAAGATACGCTCTGCCCGTCGTCTTTACCTCAGAAAGATGCGAAGGCGGCTACGTGCTCGACCTCCCGACTGTCCGCTTGTGGGCCCTGGCTCGCCGCGCGGAAGCTGCGGAGGGATGAGCAATGCCGGCGATCGTAGAAGGCGCATATCTCGCGAATGACTTTTCCAAGGTGTTCGGCCTGTTCTTTGACGAGGCGTTCTTTCTCGCCTTCGATTGGGAGACACACGCGAAGGTTCTCGATGAAAAACCGGGCGTCGTCATCTTCTGCAACGGGCCGGCACAAGTTTCTGCCTGGTCCAAAGTCCTCGCTGACGAACGGAAACGTTGGGATGGATTCCCGGATGTGAACCCAGAGGTGGCCATGCCGGCTAGCCAGTTCGCCGGTGCTTTCGGCTTTTCTCTGCAGGACATGTTGAGGCTGGCTGAGGCCGGAGAGTTGCCCAGCCCCAGACGTATCCGCGGGTGCATCTACTTTGATCGCAAAACCGTCATCGCCTGGGGGCGCCGGCGGATTCAAACAGCATGGGAGCGTCCCGGCCATGAATGACCCCCTCGAGAACCACGACCCTAACGTGCTGCTGTCTTCGAAAAAGCTTGCCGGCGTCATCGGCGTCAGCGCCGTGACACTCTCCAGGTGGCGCAGCGAAGGCAAAGGACCGGCGTACATTCGTTTCGGTCCCACCCGTGTTGCGTATTCCGTTCGAGCCATCCGCGACTGGCTCGCGGAGCGCACCGTCGAATGAATGCGTGCGAGGCCAATTCCGTGTCAGACAAGAAGCAACGAATGCCAGCCGGCCCCGTTTGGGAAAAGGCGAAGGCTGAGAAAAACTGGCTGCTGTACCGGCTGGAGCAGGGCAACGCGCCCGACAAGCTGGCGAAGAAGCCGACCGTGGATGGAACCACGGTCGCCGATCGAGACGCCGCCGCGACTCTCACTTTTGACGAGGCGATTGCACAAGCCGCCTCACGCAACCTCATGTCCGGGGCGCAGGAAGGTAGCCCAGGCTGGGTGGGCATTGGCTACTTCCCGAGGGTGGGTGCGGCGATGCGCGCGTTCGACTTCGATGATTGCGTCTCTCCGGAAGGTACGATCTCGCCTGAGGTGACAGAAATACTTGCCGCGCGTGAAACCTTCGCCGAACTCTCGATCAGTGGGCGTGGCGTGAGGCTGTGGGCGGCGCCGGCCGGCGACCCCCGGGATGACCGCGGAACCGAAAAGGCCGGATTCGGTATGAGCGGCGTTGGCGGCAAGTTCTTTACCTTCCGCGGGGAGGCGCTTGAGGACGCGCCACTGGAGGTGTGCCCGGCGCCGCAGGCACTGGCGCGGGTCTTCGAGCGGACAAGCGCCGACACGACGGAGACGCGGCGCACAGGCGAATGGGAGGGCCCGCTCGAGGATATCGACGAGGCTGGGACCAAGGCTCGCCTCAGGGACGCTCTGAGCGCCGGCGGGACGCTCGCCCGGCGCTGGGAGGGAGACCGGTCCGACCTCGCGGATACCAGCCGCTCCAGCCTCGATCTGGCGGTAATCAGCTGTCTTGTTCGGGCCGGCTTCTCGTTTTCCGAGATCGTCCATTTGATGCTGCACTGCTACGAGGAAGACAGCGCGGCTGTGGACGATTGGCGTAAGGGTAACGAGCGCCAGATGCGCAGGGCCTATGAGAGGGCGCGGCTGCCGTCCACAGATGAGGAATTCGAGCCGGTGGACTTGCCGTCTGTCACTGGGGGCACCGTTGCGTCCGCTTGGCTCGACCCTGATGATCTGATCGAGCCGGACCTAAGCGATTTCTGGAGGGTGGAGGATATGATGCCGCTGGAGGGCATTGGCGTACTCTACGGTGCCCCAGGTTGTGGCAAGACTTTCCTCGCCCTTGATGTGGCGCTCAGCGTGGCTGTAGGGCGCTCTTGGATGGGCCGGGAGGTGGAGCAGTGCCCAGCGGTCTATGTTGCCTCCGAGGGTGGCCGCCAGGCGGCGAGGAATCGGATTGTCGGGTGGAGGCAAGAGAACCATGTGCAGGACATCTCAGGCTTTGAGTGCCTCATCGCCAACTTCACTCTGACAAGCGGCGCGTCTGAGTTTCTGTCCACCATTGAGGCGCGCGGCGTTCAGCCGGGGTTTGTGGTGATCGACACGCTCAACCAGAACTTCGGGGGAGGGGACGAGAATAGCTCGCAGGACATGGGGCGCTTCGTCGCCAGCATCAAGCAGGTGCAAAGGGCGCTGAACTGCTTTGTCCTTGTCCTGCACCATTCCGGCAAGGACAGTTCCCGCGGGGCGCGCGGCCACTCAGCGCTGTTTGCCGCGCTCGATTACGAGGCAAAGATCGAAGGTGAGGCGGGCGGGCCGAAAGTGCTCAGTGTCTCCAAGAACCGGGATGGGCCCGAGGGCGCGTCATTGGGTTTCGAACTCAAGACGATCACCTTGGGGATCAGCACGAAGGGCCGCCGAGTTACAACCTGTGTTGCGGTGCCGGCGGATCGGGCGTTGGCGGACGGCGCCCGCGTCACCGCACTCAAGCGCCGATCGCCTGCCCAGGTGTTTGCACTTGATCTTCTCGAGAGACATGAGGGGGCGGTGCGCGAGTTTCCGGAGGCCCGTCGATACCGTTTAAGCGAATGGACTGCCGCCGTGCGGCGCAATGGCGAGGCTGAGGGCGTCAAGATCCCACCCTCCGACAAGAGCCTGCACCAGTCACTGCGGAAGCTGTTGAGAGACGGTCTTGTGCTGGAGCATGACGACGGCACGCTCTCACCCAGCCCCATCTCTGATTGATGCTTGTATGCGGTCATCTCAGGGATCAGATCGCCGATCCTGATAGCTTGTCTCCGGGCGGGGCATGGGCAGCGGCCTCACTTCCTCAGGTATATACACCTGAGGAAGTGATGCCACCTTCTGCCGGCCGTGTCCTCGGTTCCTCGGATCAAAGTGAGGACAAGTGAGGAAGTGATGCCATCAAGACCACTCTCCGGGTAAAACTATGTTATATCAAAATGATAGTTGGATTGGCTCACTGGAGGCTTGGCGCGTCGAAGTGATGCCGTTCGTCGCGTACACCTCTCGGAAAGGGCCAGAGACAAGCCGCCCAACATGGGGAGGGTTTTTCGTATACGAGGACACTAAAGTGGTGCGCACTTGTGGGGAAGCATTTACGAAACGAGAATGCCGTTGGTCCCCATGCTGCGGCGATTTCAAGCGTTATGGCCTGACGGCAATATCGCATATATCCGCACATTGCGTTAACCATGAAACGCAGTGCGGCCAGCCCTATCGCGCCCGTGCACCGCCCATGCTGGCGCTTCACGATTGCGCCGACGCGGCGTTGCCGAGACTACGCCCGGAATGCTCCGCTGCAATTTGCGGCAGAGATCAACGCTCTCACGGCCCCCACCAATCCGGCAGTCCGTTTTCCCTTTTCAGGCTAAGGTACTCGTCGGTCCATTCGTCCTTCCGGCGGTTCATCAATAGCACAGCGCTTTGGACGGGCTTGTCGAGCTCATATTCCTTCATGCGAACCACCTTGGCGACTTCAACCGCGATCCGGTGCAACGCCCATAGAACGGCTGCCGCAAAAAGGGCTTGGCAGGCGAACAATACCTGTCCCTCGCTGTAAAGTCGCAGGCTGAGAAACCCGAACGCCAACGCCGTCAATTCGACCAAGTGCGAAATCAAGAGATCCCGGATAAGAAGCGCACTCTGCGTCAGGACTACGTACCATCTATGAAACATGCTGCCTCCCGATTCCCAAACAGAATGCGACCATCCTAGCCGAAACCTGGGGCACCCGCTGGCGAACATGGCCTCAACACGACCGGGCAGCCAGATTCCGCGGTTGACTGCAAAGTCGGCCAGCGGCGAGGATCCGAAGGTTGTTTGGCCTTTGACTGCCTCTGCGAGTGCGCGGAACAGCGGGCCGGAGGAAAGTGTATTTGGGGGCAGCGCATGAAACCGGAACTGATCGCGTTCGCGGTGTATTTCGGCGCCGGAGTTCTGGCAGCCTTTTCCTTCCGGGCAATCGCCCTCGAGATCTGGCGCTGGTGGAGGGCCCGCCATCCGCGCAGAACCGGCGTCCATGCAGGGCGGCTGGGCAAGGCCGAGACGCTCAATGTGATTTCCTTCCGAAAAGGCGCTCGGCGCGGCAAGCGCGCAAACCCGGGAACTGCGAGTGATCGCATCGCGCGTTTCGGTCCGGGGTTGCTGATGCTGTTAGCTGTGTCGTTGGTGCTGGTATTCAGGCTGCTTCCGGATCTCATGGGCCCCAAAGCGATACTGGCGGGGACGGTCACCCATGTGCGCGATGGCGATACGATCGAGGTCAACAGGCAGCCGATCCGGCTGAACGGCCTGACCTGCGACGAATTGAGAACCCCTTTGGGTGACAAGGCAAAGGCCGCGATGCAGCGCCTCGCCGCTGGGCGGCGGGTGACCTGCGAATTGAATGGCGAACACACCTATGACAGGGCGGTCGGGCGTTGCCGCCTGTCGGATGGCCGAGACCTGGGCGCGGTCCTCATCTCCCAGCGCATCTGCGGCCGATGCGCTCGGTACGACCCCCTGAGGAAATACGCGGCAGTGCAGCGAGAGGCGGGGCCATTCGAAGGCGCCTATCCCAGCTACTGCTGGTCGCTTTGGTAGTCCACCATGAACTTCATCGCCGTACTCTTGGACACATCTGCAATCCTAGTCGTCCCACGGTTTCTGCGCTGACCAGGTTCGCCAAGCGATCAGGGTGCGTGCGTGCGCTCAGGCAGCAACCGGGGCAGCTCGATGACCGGTGCGGCATTCGCTATGACATCGAGGCTTTCTCTGAAGTGCTGATTGTGCGACCATCTTCTTCAAGCCTGTAATCCCGTGTCGCTTGCGGAACCTCAAACGCCCCCGGAATAACGACTGGTGGCAAATGTTCTGAGCCACGGGGATCCAATGCAGACCACACCAATTTCCGCACTCTTCGATGCGCCTGCCTCCAGCAGTGATTCCAACAGTCTTGGTGGGCCCCAATCAGTTCCACAGGGCCCGGCGCCCCACTCCGCAGTTGCCGCGGAGTGGGGGGCTTGGCTAAGCGAGCCCTACCAGCCTGAGCGCCCCCCGGAGGTTCGGTGGACAGAATACAAGAAAGTCCATCGCAATGGTCGGTTCGTGGTCTGTGAGCGACCGATGCCAAACGGCATGACCCAGCTATCGATCGTGGGAAGACATGGCCAGCGGCCAACCTGGAAAGAAGCTCAGGCGATCAAGAACGAACTCGCCGGCGCCGACGCTACGGCCTTGGAGGTATATCCGCCGCAAGCCGAAGTCATCGACAGCGCGGATACCTACCACCTCTGGGTTCTGCCCCCTGGTGTGCAATTGAGCTTCAGCCTCTCAGACGCTCGAGAGGCGGGGCAGGAATGGACACACCCGGGGAGGCTCCCGCCGGGCATTCGCACAATTCCCTGAAGGCCGCGGCCCGCTAAATGCCAGTGAACTGGTTACCTCGGTCCGAGTGGATCGGCTCCCGGCTCTTCGGCGTTCGGCGCCAGACAGCCATGAACAGGGCCCGCGCCGCGACGTTGGTCATCTGCCAGCTTTGATCAACCATTATTCCGGAGAGCAATCAAGCGAGGACACCCTGGCATTTGTTACCGGGTCCACGCCAAAGCCTAAGCTGAAATCCAATGTGATAGATTCTGAGCCGCTTCCATTGTAGAGGCTGACGTAGGCAGTGCCGCGTTCGCTATCCGTCTCTGTGAAATAGCCATTTGCGCGGTGATATTCGACCTCGGCGGCGCACTCGATTGTAACCGAGTCTTTCAAGTATGGGCTGTAGTCCGACGGTAGCGACACGTCGATACTAATCGCAAGTTCGCAGCTATCAAAGCCACCGCCCGCGGGGCTCTCGTGGCAGTCGAAGCTGTTGGGCTTGAAACTGAGCGGGTTCGGCAAGTAGGCGCCCTGCATAGGCACTCTCGGCGTCGCAGGGGGATTGCGCACTGCGGGGATGGCGGACAGGTAGGTTTCGTTCGCCCAGCCAGTGAGGCGCTTTCCGTTCTCTATCGACAGAATATGCGCCCACCCTCCTTGTCGCGCGAGAACGCCTACGATTGCCCCCATCTTGAGGGTTCCAAGCACCTTGCCGCTTACGTTGGGGCTATTTCGCACGTTGAGTTCGATCGCCGATACGCGAGCGAGCTCAATATCTTTCGCACTCACGATCGCGGGCATCGTGATTTCGAGGATGAGAGTGACTAGGGCGACCACAGCAAGCTTCATGCCTGTTCAGGGTTGCATGCGGCACCCATTGCGTCAATTGCGTCCAGTTCGCCAGCGGTGCTTGCTTGGTCGGGGGGGGGGGGGGGGGGGGCAGAGGCGAGACGCTATCGCTAAGGTACTTCAGGCGGAACGGGGCTGTGTTTACGAAAATGCGTTTCTCGCCGGAAAATTTTCTCGGAAGACAATCGCAATTCGTGCTCCGACGCGGCCGGGTGCCTCCCGGGGGTCGGGACCGGCTTAGGTTGCTCGGCAGAACGTTCGCAGGTTCTGGCCGCCACTTAGAACGGATCTCGGCCAACTCCCCAAGCTGTACAGTTGGCGGCGTCGGAGCGCGGGCATGACGTCTCGATCGGCCGGGCTCCCTATGTGCTACCATTTGGGATGCGCGCGTTTCCGCCAGCCAATGGTGCTCGCGTAACGAATTGATATGTATTGATAAAAATGGTGCTGCCGGAGAGATTTGAACTCTCGACCTCTCCCTTACCAAGGGAGTGCTCTACCCCTGAGCTACGGCAGCTCCGATGGCCGGGTGATTAGACGCAAACTCCGGCGGGTGCAAGGGTAATCTGGACGGTTTTTTGCGGCTGGGATAGAGAGGGATCATGAACGCGAAATCCCCCGACCCGAAGACCCGCAAGGCCCGGCCCGAGGCGGGCCAGGAAAGCCGCGAGGACAGGCTGAAGGCGGCGCTCAAGGCCAACCTGGCCCGGCGCAAGGCGCAGGCCCGGTCGCGCAAGGCGGCCGACGAGGTGACCGGCGGCGCGGCGGGCGACGGCGAAACGGGCGAGCAGTGAGGACAGGCTGATGGATTCGATTCTGGTGCGCGGCGGCGCGGAGCTGCACGGCGAAATTCCCGTCGCGGGGGCCAAGAACGCCTGCCTGACGCTGATGCCGGCGACGCTGCTTTCCGACGAGCCGCTGACCCTGACCAACGCGCCGCGGCTGTCCGACATCCGCACCATGACCGAGCTGCTGCGATCGCTGGGCGCCGAGGTCAGCAGCCTGCAGGACGGCAAGGTGCTGGCGATGTCGAGCCACGACCTGTCGAACCTGACCGCCGATTACGACATCGTGCGCAAGATGCGGGCCTCGATCCTGGTGCTCGGGCCGCTGCTGGCGCGGGCGGGCGAGGCCGTGGTCTCGCTGCCCGGCGGCTGCGCCATCGGGGCGCGGCCGGTCGATCTGCACCTGCGCGCGCTCGAGGCACTGGGGGCCGAGCTGGAACTGCGCGACGGCTATGTCCACGCCACCGCGAAAGGCGGCCTCAAGGGCGCCGAGATCGAGTTTCCCTTCGTCTCGGTCGGCGCCACCGAGAACGCGCTGATGGCGGCGACGCTGGCCAAGGGCACGACGGTGATCCGCAACGCCGCGCGCGAGCCCGAGATCGTCGACCTGGCCCGCTGCCTGCGCCAGATGGGGGCGCAGATCGCGGGCGAGGGCGAGGCGGAGATCGAGATCCAGGGCGTCGACCGGCTGGGCGGCGCCACCCACCCGGTGGTGACCGACCGGATCGAGCTGGGCACCTACATGCTTGCCCCGGCGATCTGCGGCGGCACGGTCGAATGCCTGGGCGGCCGGATCGAGCTCGTCGGGGCCTTCTGCGAGAAGCTGGACGCGGCCGGGATCGCCGTCGAGGAAACCGAGCGCGGCCTCAAGGTCAGCCGCAAGAACGGCCGGGTGAATGCCGTCGATGTCGTCACCGAGCCGTTTCCGGGCTTCCCGACCGACCTGCAGGCGCAGATGATGGCGCTGATGTGCACCGCCGACGGGGTTTCGGTGCTTGAGGAGCGGATCTTCGAGAATCGCTTCATGCACGCGCCGGAGCTGATGCGGATGGGGGCGAAGATCGACGTCCATGGCGGTCATGCCACGGTGACCGGGGTCGAGCGGCTCAAGGGCGCGCCGGTGATGGCGACCGACCTGCGCGCCTCGGTTTCGCTGATCCTCGCCGGGCTGGCGGCCGAGGGCGAGACCCTGGTCAACCGGGTCTACCACCTCGACCGCGGTTACGAGCGGGTCGAGGAGAAGCTGAGCGCCGTGGGCGCGACGATCGAACGGGTGAAGGCATCATGACGGACGCACGTTTCGAAGAGGGCGGCGAGCAGCCGCTCTACCTCGCGGCCCGGGAGGCCGAGGACCTGGCCGTGATCTCGGCCCTGACCCAGGACGCCGTCTTCACCGTCGGCGACATGAGCTGGCAGAAGGGGCAGCGCCGCCTGGCCGTGCTGCTCAACCGCTTCCGCTGGGAGGATCGCGACAAGGCCGAGCGCGAGGGCCGCGCCTTCGAGCGGGTGCGCGCGCTGCTGGTGATCGGCGAGGCCGGGCGGGTGCGCAGCCAAGGGGTCGAGCCTTCCGACAAGGAGATGGTGCTGTCGCTCTTGTCGCTCAGCTTCGAGCCGGGCGCGGACGGTGCCGGCCGGGTGCTGCTGACGCTGGCCGGCGACGGCGCGGTGGCGGTCGAGGTCGAGGCGCTGGAGGTGACGCTGAAGGATGTCACCAAGCCCTACGCCGCGCCTTCGCACAAGGCGCCGGACCATCCCGAGGACTGAAGCCCGGAACTTGAAGCGGGCCGCTCCCGCCCTGCGTTGACGCCTGCGGCGTCGCCTCCGGTTGGGCGTGGCGCGGCGGCGCCGCGCGGGAGCGCCCGGGTTCGGGCGGGCCGGGCTGGCGGAGAACTCGCGGCTTCTGCTGCGGATGCGCCCGAGGAGCGGGCTGCTCCTCGAGGCGCCGTTTCCCGCCTGTCGGGGCCCGCCGCCCGTCAAGGAGCTGCGCCCGGCGGGGCCGGCGCGCGTGCCGCGCGCGCCTGACAGGGCGGCAGGCCCTGGCCCGGGGCGTTCTGCGGCGGCGCGGCGCTTGAGGCGCGGTTTCGGGCGCGGTAAGGGGAGTGGCAACAGGAGTGATGCCGATGCCCGTTTTCCTTGACAGTTCCGCCGCCGACTTCGATGCCGCCTTCCGCGCCCTGCTCGGGGCCAAGCGCGAGGACGCGCCGGATGTCGACGACGTGGTGGCGGGGATCATCGCCGATGTCCGCGCCCGCGGCGACGCGGCGGTGATCGAGCTGACGGCGAAGTTCGACCGGCTGGACCTAACCCCGGAGACGCTGGCCTTCAGCCCCGAGGAGATCGAGGCCGAATGCGCCAGGGTGCCGGCGGAAGAGCGGCAGGCGCTGGAGCAGGCGGCGGAGCGCATCCGGGCCTATCACGAGAAGCAGATGCCCGAGGATGCGCGCTGGACCGACGCTGCCGGGGCCAGCCTGGGCTGGCGCTGGACGCCGGTGTCGGCCGCCGGGCTCTACGTCCCCGGCGGGCTGGCCTCCTACCCGTCTTCGGTGCTGATGAACGCGATCCCGGCGCAGGTGGCGGGGGTCGAGCGGCTGGTGATCTGCGCGCCCACGCCGGGCGGCAAGGCGAACCCGCTGGTGCTGCTGGCGGCGAAGCTGGCCGGGGTCGAGACCGTCTATCGCATCGGCGGGGCACAGGCGATCGCCGCCATGGCCTATGGCACCGAGACCATCGCCCCGGTCGACAAGATCACCGGCCCGGGCAACGCCTTCGTCGCCGCCGCCAAGCGCCGGGTCTTCGGCCGTGTCGGCATCGACATGATCGCCGGGCCGTCCGAGATCCTGGTGATCGCCGACAAGCACAACGACCCGGACTGGGTCGCGCTCGACCTGCTCAGCCAGGCCGAGCATGACGAGAGTGCCCAGTCGATCCTGGTCACCGACGATGCCGGCTTCGGCCGGGCAGTGGCGGCGGCGGTCGAGAAACGGCTCGAGACGCTGGAACGGCGCAAGATCGCCGGGGCGAGCTGGCGCGATTTCGGCGCCGTCATCGTGGCCCGCGACCTGGACGAGGCGGCGGCGCTGTCGAACCGGGTGGCGCCCGAGCACCTCGAGCTGTGCGTCGAGTATCCCGAGGCGCTGGTGGAAAAGGTCACCCATGCCGGGGCGATCTTCCTCGGCCAGTGGACGCCCGAGGCGATCGGCGATTATGTCGGCGGCCCCAACCACGTGCTGCCGACGGCGCGCTCGGCCCGGTTCTCCTCCGGCCTCAGCGTGATGGATTTCGTCAAGCGCACCACCATCGCCCGGATGACCCCCGAGGCGCTGCGCGCCATCGGACCGGCAGCCGAGACGCTGGCGATCTCGGAAAGCCTTCAGGCGCACGGGCTGTCGGTCCGGGCAAGGCTCGACCGCTTGAACGAGGGGGAGGCATGACCAACCGCATCGCCCATATCGAGATCGACGAGACCGGGCTGGCCGCGCCGACGCCCGAGATCGAGCAGGAGCGCAAGGTCGCGATTTTCGACCTCTTGGAGGACAATTCCTTCGCCCTGCCGCCGCGCGACGGCCGCGACGTGCCGCCCGGGCCCTACCGGCTGAACCTGGCGATCCGCGAGGGAAGGCTGGTCTTCGACATCGCCACCGAGGACGGCGACAAGGTCGGCGAGTTCCACCTCTCGCTGGGTCCGTTCCGGCAAGTGGTGAAGGACTACTTCCAGATCTGCGAAAGCTATTTCGAGGCCGTCAAGCGCCTGCCGCCGAGCCAGATCGAGGCCATCGACATGGCCCGCCGCGGCATCCACAACGAGGGCGCCAAGGTGCTGCAGGAGCGGCTCGACGGCAAGGCGGTGGTCGATATCGACACCGCCCGGCGGCTGTTCACCCTGATCTGCGTCTTGCACTGGGGCTGAGCGGTGGCGGCAGACTTCCCCTCCTCGGTGCTGTTCTGCTGCGACCACAACGCGGTGCGCTCGCCCATGGCCGAAGGGCTGATGAAGAAGCTCTACGGCCAGCGCGCCTATGTCCAGTCGGCCGGGGTGCGCAACGACATGGAGATCGACGGTTTCTCGATCGCCGTCTGCCAGGAGATCGGGGTCGAGCTGTCGCGCCACCGGGCGCGCAGCTTCGAGGAGATGCGCGAATGGGGCGACGACCTGTCGGGCTTCGACCTGATCGTCGCGCTGTCGCCGGCGAGCCAGCGCATGGCGCTGGAGCTGACCCGCTATTACCACCTCGAGGTCGAATACTGGCCGATCCTCGACCCGACCGGGCTGGGCGAGAGCCGCGAGGCCAAGCTGGCGGCCTACCGCCAGGCACGCGACCAGATCCGGGACCGGATGATCGCCCGGTTCGGCCCGCCGACCGAAGCGCAGGACGGCTGAGCCGGGCTCAGACCGCCTTGCTGTCGAAGACCAGCAGTTCCACCCCGCCGTCGGCGAAATTGGCCAGGTCGCCGGCCGTCGCCTGTCCCTCGGGCGAACCGAGCGCGGCCTGCAGCGCGGGCATCGACTCGAAATGCAGCGTGGCGATCAGGTGATAGCCGCTGTCGCCCCCGGGCCCGGCAAGGGGCGAGACCACCGGGCCGCTCGAGACCTCGTAGCCGGTGAGGCCCGGAATGGTCTTGGCGAGAGGCATGTGGTTTTCCGCGTAGTAGGCGTCGAAAGCGGCTGTGTCGGAAGGCGTCTTGTACATCGCAACGAGTCTGGCCATCGTTCTCCTCCTCCGGTTGGCGCTGGCGTCGTGCTGTCCTGACTTTTCTTCTGATCCAGGGCCGGTTAGGTCCTGTCGTAAGGCTGGGCCGTTTCCGGGTGCGAGACAATTCACGCCCCGGCGCGGCCGATCACGTTTTCGGCACCTTTCCGGGGCGGTGAGAAGGAGGGAACGCGCATGAGCCGCGCGCTGATCGAACGCTATTTCGCCGCCTTCAACGCCGGCGACGCCCTGGGGATGCTGGATTGCGTCACCGAGGACGTCGCGCATCACGTCAACGAGGGCGAGGTGCGGCGCGGCAAGGAAGCCTTCGCCGAGTTCTGCGCCCATATGGGGGTGAGCTACCGCGAGGAGCTGCGCGACATGGTGATCTTCGTCAATGCGGCCGGCGACCGGGCGGCGGCGGAATTCACCGTCCACGGCACCTATCTGAAAACCGATCCGGGCCTGCCCGAGGCGCATGGCCAGGAATATGTCCTGCCGGCCGGGTCGTTCTTCACCCTCCGCGACGGCAGGATTTCCCGCGTCACCACCTATTACAACCTCGCCGACTGGACCCGGCAGGTGGCGGATGCTTGAGGTCCGCACGCTGACCGGCGCGGCGCTGGAGGCGGCGCTGGACGACGTCGCCCGGCTGCGGATCGCGGTGTTCCGCGACTGGCCCTATCTCTACGACGGCGACCTCGATTACGAGCGGCGCTATCTGGGCAGCTATCGCGACAGCGCCGGGGCGATCCTGGTCGGCGCCTTCGACGGGGCGCGGCTGGTCGGGGCGGCGACGGGGACGCCGATGGAGGACCATGCCGACGACTTCGCCGCGCCCTTCGCCGGCACCGGGATTCCGCTCGATCAGATCTTCTACTGCGCCGAATCGGTGCTGCTGCCGGACTATCGCGGTCAGGGCGTCGGCCACCGCTTCTTCGACCTGCGCGAGGACCATGCCCGGGCGCTGGGCCGGCGCCGGTCGGCCTTCTGCTCGGTGCTCCGGCCCGACGATCACCCCTTGCGCCCTGCGGCGGCGCGGACCAACGATGCCTTCTGGCGCGGGCGCGGCTACGCGCCGCTGCCCGGTGTCGTCGCGCATTTCTCGTGGAAGGATGTCGGCGACGAGGCCGGGACGGAAAAGCCGCTCCAGTTCTGGATGCGGGAATTGTAAGCACGGGGTGTCGTCTTGTGGCCGCTTCGCCTGCCGTGGCGCGCCGAATGCGACGAGGAGGAGACCGAGATGAAGATCGCCGCCGCCGCCTATCCGCTCGACTGGTTCGACGACTGGTCCGCCTACGAGGACAAGCTGACCCGCTGGGTGGCCGAGGCCGCGGGGCAGGGGGCCGAGCTGCTGGTCTTCCCCGAATACGGCGCGATGGAGCTGGCCAGCCTCGGCGGCGCCGAGGTTGCCGCCGATCTGGAAGGCGCGCTGCAAGAGGTCGCCCGCCATCGCACGACGGTCGAAGGCCTGCATTGCCGGCTGGCGGCACAGCACGGCATCCACATCCTCGGCGCCTCCGGTCCGGCTTATGACGGCAGCCGGCCGGTGAACCGAGCCACGTTCTACGGCCCGACCGGCATCCTCGGCCACCAGGACAAGCAGATCATGACCCGGTTCGAGGCCGAGGACTGGGACGTCGTGCCCGGCGGCCCGCTGACCGTGTTCGAGACACCGCTGGGCCGGATCGGCATCCTGATCTGCTATGACAGCGAATTCCCGCTGCTGGCCCGGGCGCTGGTCGAGGCCGGGGCCGAGATCCTGCTCGCCCCGTCCTGCACCGACAGCTTCGCCGGGTTCACCCGCGTCTGCGTCGGTTCGATGGCGCGGGCGCTGGAAAACCAGTGCGTCACCGTCCATTCGCCCACCGTCGGCGAGTGCCCGTGGTGCCCGCCGGTCGACGTCAATATCGGCCGCGCCGCGATCTACGGCCCGCCCGATCGCGGCTGGCCCGAGACCGGCATCCTGGCCGAGACCGCGCTCAACGCCCCGGGCTGGGCCTATGCCGAGGTCTCGCTCGACGCGATCCGGACCACCCGCGCCGATGGCGGCGTGCTCAACCATCGCGACTGGAATGCGCAGCCGGGGCGGGTTTCCAGCGTCAAAGTGACCCGGTCGGGCGCAGATACCCCTTGAAAAACGGCCCGAGGAGGCGCATTTACTTGGCCGCCCGCAATCTGGCGGGAAAACCAAGGACGGAGTGACCATGGCCAAGGAAGAAATGCTCGAATTTCCCGGTGTCGTGAAGGAACTCCTGCCGAACGCGACGTTCCGGGTCGAGCTAGAGAATGGCCATGAGATCATCGCACATACGGCAGGAAAGATGCGCAAGAACCGGATCCGCGTGCTGGCGGGCGACCGCGTGCAGGTGGAAATGACCCCCTACGACCTGACCAAGGGCCGTATCAACTACCGCTTCAAGTAAGCGCATGCGGCTGATCCTCGGCTCTGCAAGCCCGCGCCGGCGCGAGTTGCTGGCGCAGATCGGGCTGGTGCCGGACGCGATCCTGCCGCCCGATATCGACGAAGACCCCGCCAAGGCCGAACTGCCGCGCCCCTATTGCGCCCGCATGGCGCGCGAGAAGGCGGTGGCAGTCGTGGCCGAGCCTGACGATATCGTGCTCTGTGCCGATACCACGGTGGCGCTGGGCCGCCGCATCCTCGGCAAGCCCGCCGATGCGGCCCAGGCGGCCGAATTCCTGATCGCGCTGGGCGGCCGCCGCCACCAGGTGATTACCGCCGTCGCGGTGCGCCGCGGCGACCGGCTGTGGCAGCGCGAGGTGGTGACGGCGGTGAAGATGAAGCGGCTCTCGGACGACGAACTGAACGCCTATCTCGCCTCGGGCGACTGGGAGGGCAAGGCCGGCGGCTACGGCATCCAGGGCCTCGCCGGTGCCTTCATCCCGTGGATCTCGGGCAGCTTCACCGGCGTCGTCGGCCTGCCGGTGGCGGAAACCGCCGCCCTGCTGCAGGCCGCCGGCTACCCGGTCTATGCCACGGCGGAGGAACCCGCATGAAGGGCCGCGTCATCGCCCTCGACGAGATCGCCGGCCGCCGGGTTGCGGCCCTGATCGCCGACGGCCGGCTGGAGGACATCGCCTTCGACCCGGTCGAGGGCGATCCGCCCGTGCCGGGCGCCATCTTCCGCGCCGTAGTCGGCCGCCCGGTCAAGGGCCAGGGCGGCGTCTTCGTCAAGCTGCCGGGCGGGAAGTCCGGCTTTCTGCGCCAGGTATCGCGCCTGTCGCCCGGCCAGCGCGTGCTGGTCCAGGTCTCGGGCCATGCCGAGCCGGGCAAGGCCGTGCCGGTGACGCTGCGGCTGCTGTTCAAGAGCCGCTATTGCATCGTCACGCCGGACGCGCCGGGCCTCAACGTCTCGCGCCGGATTCGCGACGAGGACATGCGCGCCGACCTTACCGACCTGGCCAAGACGGCGATGGAAGGGGCGGACGCGACGCTCGGCCTCATCGTCCGCTCGGCGGCGGAAGCCGCGGGCGAGGACGAGGTCGCCGATGACATCCTGCGCATGCGCGGCCTGGCCGAGGCGGTGCTGGCCGATCTCGATGGCGACCCGGAACTGCTGGTCGACGGCCCCGATGCCGAGGAATTCGCCTGGACCGAATGGGCCGACCCGGCGCCCGACGAAACCGCCGAGCGCCCCGGCGCCTTCGCCGAGTTCGGCGTCCGCGAACTGATCGACGCCGCGCTCGACCCGGTGGTGCCGCTGCCCGCCGGCGCCTCGATGGTGATCGAGCCGACCCGGGCGCTGGTCGCGGTGGACGTCAATACCGGCGCCGACACCACGCCGGCGGCCGGCCTCAAGGCCAATATCGCCGCCGCCCGCGAGCTGCCGCGCCAGCTGCGCCTGCGCGGGCTGGGCGGCCAGGTGGTGATCGATTTCGCGCCGATGCCCAAGAAGGACCGGGCGGTGCTGGACCAGGCGATGAAGGCGGCCTTCCGCACCGCCGGCGCCGAGACCAGCCTGGCGGGCTGGACCCCGCTGGGCAATTACGAGCTTCAGCGCAAGCGCGACCGCATGCCGCTGGCCGAAACCCTGCGTCGGAACCGGGGGGAGGCACCGCGATGAGCTGCCCGATCTGCGGCGAGACGACCGATCCGCAATTCCGCCCCTTCTGCTCGCGCCGCTGTGCCGATATCGACCTCGGCCGCTGGCTGACCGGCAGCTACGCGATCCCGGCCGAAGAGGAGGAGGCGGACGAGGACACGGCCCGCGAAGGGCGGGAGCGCGGGGCTGGCGACAAGCCGCACTGACGCGACGCCGGCGCTCGGGCCGTGCCGGGGCCGCGTTCGGGACAGCGCAGCCGGGGAGGGGAACCGCGATCCGGCCGAGGCATTGCCCCCGGGCCATGACACGGGCCCCAACAGCAAGAAGCGCAGCCGTGGGAATGGGCACGACATCTGGTCCTGCACCTTTGAGACCCGTGCCTGATCGACAAAAGGGTTGATGCAGAGGGTTACGATCACGCAAACTCACATTTGAGTGATACTTGACGGTGGGGGCTGTTGCGGTGTCGATTTTATTCAAGGCCTTTGTTGCTGTTGCGCTGATTGCATTGAGTGGCTGTTATCCGGGGGCGACGACCAAGGAGGCTGTCGACGCCAAACAGGCGCATCCGAAATTGTCTTCCGACTGGCTCTATTTGCGGCTGGTCAGGCCGTCGAAAGCGCCTGTCGGGCTGGAGGACACCGAGCGCCGCATCGAGGAGGCGGTCGTGCGCGTCCGGCAACGCGGCGATCGCTATGAGATGGAGTTGCCGGCCAAGACCGAGAGCGGGCGCGGTATCGTCCCGATCACGTTCTACAACCTGTCGGAGGGGTCCAAGTTTCACGTCATGGCGTGGGATATCGAGACGCGTGACGGGAAATTCACAAATCTCGAGTTCATGAAGATTGTCGGTCGCACCGTCGAACTCATACCGGTGGACAGGACGTTTCTGAAAGAGTGGAAGCCCGCCACCTTCAATCAGAGGGTGGCGAAACGTCTCCTCCTCTCTCTCGAAAGCGATGGCGCGAATCCGCTGGTGAGAAACAGGACGGACCTCGAAGCGGCAATGGTCGCGGCCGAAGGCATCCCCGAGGACTGGCGCACGATCTACATCCTCCAGAAGGAGCGCCCGCAACCCTACTATGCCCCCAAGCCGAAACCGCAGCCGAAATCTGTCTCGAACGACAGCTGGAAGATGGGGACCGCGACCGACCCGATCACCAAGAAGGTCACGCGATACGCGAACCTGAAACCGATCAAGACGGAGCCGAACACGAACATGATGTTCCAGTTCCGCTGCGACGGCAAGCGGCTGCAGGTTCTGGCCTGGAACAACGACATCCCCTTCCGCAACGAGACGCCGACGACGAAAGTCCAGCTCGGATTGCTGGAAATGAGGGTCGACGACAGGACGTCCTACAAGCTTGTCTGGGCATCGGGCGGAACCAATGGCCAGCTCCTGTTCGACCTGAACGCGACCGGCGGCCTGCTCGTCTTCGCGACGCTTGGTAATCCGCGGGTCGGAGATGCGGACGTGAAATGGAACGCGATCTGGTTTCTGAACACCGTTGCGCATGCCCGATCCGTGCTGGTCCGGACAACCGACATCCGGGGGCGGGACTATCTCGCGACATTTGCGCCCAACATTTCGATCCGGCGGCTTGCAGATCATTTGCCCGCCTGCGTGAAGATCAAATAGGCGCGCGCCGTGGCCGCCTTTATGGTGTGGAGCCGGCGGCGTCGCAGGGAGGAGCAGAGGCGCCGCAGCCAGATGCGAGGGCGACCCCGCCGGCCCGGACGCCCTTGGCGGGGCCTCCGACGCGCGTGCGAACGGCTCTAGAAGCGGCATCCCGGCCAGCTCGGCCGGGATCGGCAACGCGACGCCGTCGGCGCCACCGGCCGCCGGCAGGCGCAGACCGCGGAGGCCGGGCCGGCGATCCGGCGCGGCCGAGGTGGCGATCGGCGTGGCAAATTGGGTGTGGTTTTCTAAGTCACTGATCGGGAGAGAGAATTTTTTTTCAGGCCGGCTTGACACTATCTCCTAACAACGCAATAAAGCGCGCAGTTATCTCCGGCCTTCTGGAAGGGGAAACTGGCGCGACGAAGCAGCGATGCCCCACCTCTTGCTCGCCGCGCAGGTCATTGAACGCAATGGCAAAGCCCGGGTAGCTCAGGGGTAGAGCAGTGGATTGAAAATCCTCGTGTCGGTGGTTCGATTCCGCCCCCGGGCACCATAACTTCAGATTATTTAAATGTTTTCAGTGGCTTAGCTGATGGATTTGTCCCACCGTTTTGGCGCCTTGGGAAAAGTGGGACTTTTCTGTTCTTGGTTCGTGCGTATGCCCCACAGCAGAATGGTCTGCGCCCGTTAGTACTTCTCGTGTGTGGGATCCTCGTTCGGGAAGGGTTCTACGTAGCCGAAGTTGACCTCCAGACGGTCCTTCACTACCGCGACTGATATCGGTTCCGGCTCAGGATCAAGGTCGCGGGACACTGTCACAACAAGCTTGAAGGTATGCTTAGACTCGATTTCTGCATACTCGGTGCTGAGAGTAACATAGTCCTTGTCGATGCTGTCGTAGGCGTAGAAGGTGAAGCCTGCCTCGAACAGTACGTCGGCTTCCACGCTCACCGTGAACGACACCTCTTCATCGTTGGCGTCGGTGATAATCGGATTGGAGAGCGAGTCGAAGCCTACCGTTTGTAGCGAAGCTGATGTCGGTTCGGCCTCATAATCTAGGCCTGAGTGCGTTTCTGGCTCGAAATCGAAGTCGTCAAGCCGGGCTTGGATCGAAAGCTCTATATCGTTAATCAGTTCCTCAGCAACGCCGTTCTTGAGCATTTCCACGACGTTGTCAGCAATGTTTCTACCAGTGTCGTGAAAATACGACAGCGCGACATCCAAGTCTTTTACGCATAGAAGCCAATCCGATTGCTCTGCGAACGCGTGCCAGCCTTTGTCCGCCGAAACGCAAAGTAGATACTGCCTTCTTTGTGAGAACGTTTGGTCCAAGCTCACGAGCGCAAACGCGTCAGGAAACTCAGATTTCTTTTCCTTCTTGTTTTCGAATGGGGTCCCGCCGGCAAAGTAGCGCTGCATAACCGCCTCGGTGATCGCCGTGTTCGCTGTCGAGAGGACTATCTCGCCCTCCACGTTATCCACGTACGCTTTGACGCACGTGGCAGAAAACTCGCTTGGGTCCCGGTCATTCTGAAGGGCTTGAGCAATCTCGGCATCTACTGGTGCGGTCTTCCAGGCCTTGGAGAACTTTTTGATTGCTTGCTTCAGCGCACCCTGAGTTTCTATTGCTTTCTCAGAGATGTGAGACGTGACTTCCGCAATAATGACATCCGAGAACACGACGGAGACATTTCCTGCCTTGAACTGCGTCAGGCTCCCAAGCAGAGGAAAGTCGAGATTGCAGCCATACCGGTCAAAAATCGATGTATCCAAGGTCACGGCTGTCAAGCTGCCGTCTGCAATTCGAGCTTTTATTTCTTCTTCGTTCAGTGTTGGCATTAGCGCATCCTTTGATACAGCCTAGCCTATCGTAGACCGAATGAAAATTCATAAATGTCATGTATTTACCTGTACTAACGCCGGTGACGAAGCGCGGTGAAATGTTGGCCTTTTAGGCCTTATCGCGGGAAAGATGCTTTATCCCCGACGCCGCAAGGACCTTCTGGCGGGCCGCGCGGGTGTAACGCGACGCTTCCTTCATCGTGCTCCAGCCAAAGATCGCCATGAGCTGCCGCTCAGTAGCTCCATTCTCAGCGGCCAACGCAGCACCAGCCTTGCGGAGGCCATGTGCTGAGCAGTGGTTCAGACCGGCTGCATCACACTGCTTGCGGAACCAGTTGCCAAAGCCATTTGACGTGAAGGGTTTGCCAAATGCGGTGACGAGGAAAGCCAAGTTGCCCGTCGGCGTGGCATCGAGCACGGTCTGAAGTTCCGACAAAACGGGGATAGAAAGCGTGACCGGCTTGCGGCTGCGGTTCTTCTGCTGCGTGAGCGTCAACCAGCCTTCCTTCACGTGTTGCGGCCCAAGCCGCACCACGTCAGAGCGGCGCTGCCCCGTGTAGAGTAGCAGGGCTAGTGCCAGCCGAGCCTTGGAGCCAATTTCGTGGTGTTTCTCGAACTGCGCCACTTCTTCCATCGTCCAGGAATGGAAGCCTTCGCTCGCCGAGCGGATGTAGGGGACATCCCGCGCGGGGTTGCGGGTGGCGAGTTCGTACTCGACAGCAAAGCCGAAAATTTGCCGTAGGGCTTTCACGATGCCGTTGGCCGCTTCAGGCGTCGCAGCTTTGTCGTCCCGCATCTTGCGGACGTGACGTGGTTCCAAGAGGGCGTAGGGCTTGTTGCCGTCCTTCTCGCACACACCATCAAGGATACGGCGGCGGACATACTGCGTGCGAGACGCGAGGCGTTTGTACTCAGCCGAGGCGTAGTACTGCTCACAAAGCCATTTGAACGTGCCCTTGTTGCCGCGCCGATTGAGTGCGGGTGCCTGCGGTTTGTCCGGCGTGCCGTGCAGAGCCGCGCGATACTCATCCAGAAATTCTTGCGTGCCGGGCTCGCTCTTGAGGCGCACCTTGGAATGGCCTGGCTTGCGTAGATAAACCCGCACATTGCCGTGGCGGTCGGTATCCTCGACCACGTATTTCAGGCGGAAACTGCCTGTCCCATCACGCATTCTGAATGTCGGCATCGCTCTATGCCCTCTACAGCATCAATCATCCCATGGATTGTTTTCGACGGTATCCCCATCAGGAATCAGCTCGAACGCCTGGTCAACCCTTTTCCTGTCCCAGACTGTCCTGCTGTTAATCCGCTTAGGCGCGGGCATGCGGCCCTCTTTGACGAGCATGTCGAACAAAGATGGCGACACGCCAATGTAGGCAGCCGCTTCCACGCGCGACAGCCCTCGCGGTGCCAGGGAGGTTGGCAGGATATCTCTGGATTTCGTCATCTTGCCCCCAGACATAGGGGCTATCCTGCGATTGCTGATGGACACAGGTTGGACATGGAACCTGACCGACCGGAACCGATCAGGTGATGAGGTTAGCGGCGAAGTGCCGTGCGGGTGCAGATTGCGCGACGCAGATTCTGAAGGTTCTGTGCTGCTGCGAAGTGATCGGGTGATCCGATCTCACAGTGATCCAGTTCTTCCTGAACTTGGCGGAACAGGACGCGTAGCTCCGGAAGGCTCCGTGTGGCCAATGCTGCTTGTGTGAAAATGTCCTTCATAACGGCGAACTCCTTGTTTCGTTCTGAGCCCCGACCATCGAGGCCTCTCGCCGTCCCCCCGCCATCATCCTCGGCAGTAGGAGGCCTCAGGAGCGGGGATCGGGAGAAACGGAAGGAAAGTTCGTCAGAAGGAGTGGAACACAGCACATGGCACACAGGTGCCGACAGGCTCGTGGGTAGTGATGCAAGTTCTCGGAAGAGCGCTCTGGGAGCGGATTTCGCAGGTGCAGCATAGGTAAAATGCCAGACATTCTTAAGGAAGCGTTAATTCCCGCAATGGCAAAATGGTTAATATAGACCAAAGGTCAGGAGATTAGCATGGCCAAAAAGACACCGAACAAAGGGCCCCCCGGCCTCACCGTCGATTACTCGAAGATGGGCACGATGACGATCGACGAGTTTAAGCAGGCACTATGGGCAGATTTGGAGGTCTTGAAAGAGCATCATTCGGTGAAATACATCAGTGCCCCAAAATTGAAGTTATTGATTACCGACGAGTTCGGAGAGGCGCATACGCTTCGGGGGCGCGGAAGCGGGAAGCCAATCTACCGCCTGCACACATGCCATTATCGGCCCGCATGCATGGATTACGATTTTAGTTGAATAGTTTAGGAGGAGTTATGAAACCGCCATGTTACATTGGATTGCAGGAAGCCCGCGAAGTGCTCGCGGAGATGGGAATTGACCTGAACACGCGGCAAATCAAGAGAGCCGCTGATCCTGATGCGCATGGCCGCCGCAAGCTACCATTCTTTGTCGATCCCATTGATGGGCGTCTCAAGATCGAGAAGGGATCACTTGTGGGTATCTATCGAAAAGCGCAAATCGAGGCGGAAAATAACGTTCGGACGTGATACTTTTGATCCCTATTTGAACCAATTTGAACCATTAACAAGTACAGCAATTTAGCGTCATGGCAGATATCAGAAAGCGAGAAACCCCCGCAGGAACAACGTTTCAGGTCCGATACCCGAGCAAGTCAACGAAGTCCGGCTACAGCTACAAGACGTTTCACACGATGAAGGCTGCGCGCGCCTTCATCGAGAGCGGTGAGACGCAGAATGCGTCGCAGTCGATGCATCCGGAGATCAATACCGTCGCCAAAGCGACGGACTGGTGGCTGCGCATATGTGAAAAAGAGGGTCTGAATGGGCGGGAGCCGGTAACACTCTGCACATTGAAGAACTACATATATCGGGCGAGTTTCATTATTGAATACGATTGGCCGACGCCCTTGAGCGCGCTGACGCCACCGGACATCGTGGCATTCCGTTCCTGGCTGTTGCGCAGCGACCTAAGCCGAGGGAATGCCTCACGGATACTCTCGGTGCTGCATTCTGTCATGAAAGAGATGACGATCCGTGGCGTGATACCCCACAACATCGCTTCCGGCATCAGTATTCGGACAGAGTCCCGCTACGATGAGCCTGTAACGATCCCCGGCAAGAAAGACATCATGGCGCTTCTGCGGGCCGCAGATTCCCTCGCGAACTCGAAAAACAAGCAGATTGCGGCCACCTGGCAGCGCTACAGGCCGATCTTGTATCTAGCTGTGGATTCAGGGATGCGGCCGCAGGAGTACTTGGCTCTGAGTTGCAAGAACATCACGGACAAGGGCGTGCTCGTGAATCGGGCCATCGACGGAACAGGCACACGGATATCCGTCACCAAGACGAAGGCGGGCAGGCGCTTTGTCGATTTGTCGCCCGATACGATCGACATGGTTCGCCACTATGCGGACAATCACGCCGTCAAGAATGACTATGACCTCGTATTCCCTGCAAAGAACGGCCGCTGGATGGATCGCAAGAACTGGCAGCGTCGCGGCTTCAACATTGCTTGTATCGAGGCCGGACTTTTCGAGCTAGAAGTCGTCAAGGGCAAGAAGGTTAAGAAGCCTCTCTACAGGCCATATGACCTACGGCATTTCTTCGCTTCGATGCTGATCGAGCGACAGGTCAATCTCAAGAAAATCCAGACTTTAATGGGGCATAACAGCATAGAAACAACGCTGAATGTGTACGGACATTTGCTCAAAGATGCCGATGATGATAAGATAACAAACATCGGTATGCTGGGCGGATTGCTAATCGACTAAAAAGTTGTGGCGCGGCTGTGGCCTGTAATCCTTATCTGCCGCGACTTTCAGAGATTTTAGTGCTATGGGGTGCAAGGGGTCGGAGGTTCGAATCCTCTCGTTCCGACCACTTTAAAATCAATAACTTAGCGAAATATTCTGTAAAGAAACGCCCCATTTTCTCGAATTCTGCCACAAATTAGCGATCCGCTGTAACTCGCAGAAATCCGCCATTCTCTTCTCCAGTGTTTTTCGATTTGTGGCGCGGTTGTGGCGCAGGCCACATCGATCTTTCTCGTGCCAGTACGATGCCGAGTTCGCCAGTCTCGCTTTTGCCTTGGATGTGCGGAGCCAGCGTGGGGGCCATCTCTCCCCGAGCGTGCGGTCAATCGTGATGCCTGTGGCGGCCGGTTTGTTCGGTCGTGCACGTTGGAGGCCACCGGGACACGCCGTTTAAGCGGGATAATCTCCTCTGCGTGATGGCTTTCTCGGGCGGTCTTGTTGCGATGTCTGTGGTGCTGATTTTTCGGCTCAAAGGTCTCGTGCCACATCACGCCACACTTCCGTAAAGGCATTCCTCAATCTCTGACGCATTCCTTGGCCGGGCGCACCGTCCGGTCAACGGCCTGCCCGCACCATCCGTCTCCACCTTCGGCTTCACCGGACCGTGTTGGCCGTACACGCGCCTATGGCGCGCTGACCAGCCGGCTCATTCGCCCGTCCTTCTGTGCCGCGTCTTGAGGAAACGCCAAACGGAAGGAGATCGACATGAAACGCAAGACCGAAAACGCCCGCGAAGACATCTACACCCGCATCACCAACCAAATCGTCACCGCCCTGGAGCAAGGCATCAAACCCTGGACGCAACCCTGGAACGCCGCGCACGCCGCCGGTCCCGTTTCCCGGCCCCTGCGGCACAACGGCCAGCCCTACAGCGGCATCAACGTTCTGACGCTCTGGGCTTCGTCGATGGAACGCCACTTCGCAGCGCCGATCTGGATGACTTTCAAGCAAGCCCGCGAACTCGGTGGCAACGTTCGGAAAGGAGAGAAAGGTTCGCCCGTCGTCTATGCAAACACGCTCACGCGCACGGAAATCGATGACAAAACCGGCGAAGAGGTCGATCAGAAGATCCCCTTCATGAAGGGCTACACCGTCTTCAATATCGAGCAAATCGAGGGGCTTCCTGCGCACTACTACGCGCCCGCCAAGTCACAGCTCAATCCCGATCAGCGGATCGAAGCCGCGGAGGCATTCTTCACCGATACCGGCGCCGACCTTCGCCACGGCGGTAACAGTGCCTTCTACTGCCCGCCGGAGGATTACGTGCAGATGCCCGTCTTCGAGAGCTTCCGCGATGCCGAAAGCTATTACGCAACCCTCGCGCATGAATGCACGCACTGGACGCGTCACAAGAGCCGTCTCGATCGAGACTTCGGACGCGAGAAGTTCGGCGATGCCGGATATGCCCGCGAAGAACTCGTGGCTGAGCTTGGCGCCGCGTTCCTCTGCGCCGATCTCGGGATCACGCTCGAAGATCGCGAGGACCACGCGGCCTATATCGGCAGCTGGCTCAAAGTTCTGAAGGACGACAAACGCGCCATCTTCGCCGCAGCGGCGCATGCGCAGCGCGCCGCGGACTATCTCCACGGCTTGCAGCCGATGATCGACGAAGACGAGGCCGCCGCATAGGCGGCCTCTATCGTTCCTGCGGCTTTGCGGATGACGGTTCTACCGTTCATCCGCAAACTGCGTGATCCCGTGAGTGTTGAATTCATGCTTGGCGTAGATCGCCGTCGCATGGCGATAGGGGACGTCCATGAATGTCTTGGCGAAGCTCTGGAAGAACCCTTCATCGGATATGCCGGTTTGGAACGGGATATCGCGACCGAAGCTCTTGCGAGGAGGCATGATGGCGCGCGCCTTTTCGATGAGTTCGGTCGTACGCTCGTCGAACAGCGAGGGTTCGACGAGGTCTTCCAGTACGAAATATGCCATGTAGGCGGTCTGGAGTGTGGGCACCATCTCGCGCGGGATTCCGAACACGAGCAATTCGGCTTCGCTCGTCTGGTCCAGCGCGTTGGACGCGCTGATCCGATCGGGCGTGTCGATAATGTAGTCATCGTTTTTCGCGTAGCTTTCGGCCTCCTGGGCCAGCAACTCACGCAATTCCTGCATCTCATCTTCAGTCATCGTCTGTCTCCTTGGACCCGAGGGTCTCTTTAGATTCTACCATTCTCAAGCTGTTTCCTGCCAATTCAGCCCCCTTGGGCGGTCTTGGGACGCCCCCGTTTGCGCTTCTGGTGATCGATCGCGACATCGAGCCCGTGCTCTTTGGCGAGCGCCTTGATCTTGGCGATGGCATCCCTTTTGCGGTCGTTTTCGCGCGCGTCGAGCAGGGCTTTCGCCTCGCTGATGATCTTGCGCAATTCCTCGTCCGAGGCCGCTTTCAGTGGCGAAAGGTGCGATGAGCGTTCGGCGCTCTGTGGCATTGGTTCGGTCATGGTCATTCCTCGCTATTTTCGGCCGCGAGCGTCGGTGATGCGTAGGGCAATGCGCTGATCCGTCAGCAGGCGGCGCGGCTTCTTGTTGTTGGGCAGTTGCAGTGCGGTCGGTTTGGGCGGCTTGATCATATCAACCCGCTTCAATTCGCCGGTGATCCCTTCGTTTCCGCAGGACAGTCCGCACCGGAAATAGAACCCGTTGCTGAGCTGTTGCGAGCGGCCGCTACACACGAAGCTCTTACAGCGTCCGCAGCGGACCCAGTGGAAAGCGCTGCCGCTCTTGCAGTGCGGACAGCCAAGGCTCTCCAGCTTGATGTCGTCGATCGGGACATCGAGCTTGGTCGGGATAGACGACGGCCCGCCTGTGCCGCCGTTTTGCGGCCTGAGATATTCCTTGAAGCGGAAGATCGTGTCATCGCCGCCGCGTTTGCGTTCGAAGACGGCCTCGAAGGGTTTGTCCGTGACCGCGCAGCGGCCTTTCAGGATCGTGCGTTCGACGCGGCGGTCATCATGGGCGGCGAGCCGTCCCTTGGCTCTGGCAAGCAGGCCGCCGCCGCTCGGTTTGAGTTCATGTCCTTTCATGGTCTTCTCCTTCTTAGCTCCAGTTGAAATGCTGACGGATCGCGTCGCGCGCCTGGTTGATCCGCACGGCTTCTTCGGTGCTTCCCGTGAGGTCCGGGTGTGCGGCCTTGATGGCCGTCCGATAGGCTCGCTTGAGGGCCTCGGGCGTCAGCTCGTCCCGTGTCAGGCCGAGGACCGCGAGCGCCCAACCGATCTTGTCGACCGGCTTGGGTGTTGGTCTCGGGCCAGGCTCTGGTTCCGGATCAGGATCGTATTCGGCGTCGAAATCCGGCTCGGGGTCTTCGAACTCCGGTTCGGGCGGTGTTCGCCTGAAGGCTTCGAGGATGACGAAGCCGAGCAGGAGAGCGAGGCGTCCGAGACTTGGCATGAACCGGCGATTACCGCGCCATGCGTAGCGCAGCAGCGTGCGCAGCAGGCTCAGCAGAAACCCGAGCGCGAGGACGATCCCGGCGAGCAGGTAGAAGATCAGCGTGAGGATCGCCTCTACTCCGGCCGGATTGATGAACCAGAAGAGGAGGAGCAAGAAATAGCCACTTGCGAACATCTGGTAGATGCTGGGATCTGAAACATCAGGTGTCATAGCGTCCCCGTAACGTCGAAATAGATGGTGAAACCGGCCACGGTGATGGCGATGAGATAGAGCTTGAGGGCGGTCGGATGGGGCGCTGTGGCCCATGCGATCGCGTAGAACAGATCGCCGATCGCCTTCTTGAACGGCGCGCTGAAATTCCGTGGTGTCCGCTTCTCGATGTACGGATTCGGGTTGAACCGCCCCCGAAATTCCGGGCGCTCCCAGTAGGGCGTCTTGATGAGCCGCATCGGCCGATCACTGCCCGAGAAAACGATCTGTGAGCTGCTATCGAGGTACAGAATCTCGTCCACGGTCATCAGCGAGCGTTTGGCCTCGGAGGTGTTCTCCTTGCCCTCGTGGTTCACCGATATCGTGTGCGTCGTATGCTCGCCGAGCAGGTGGTGGGCGTATTGCGCCGTCTGGAGATCGGCTGCGCCGAGAAACTGCCGAAGGCCACAATTGGCGATGAAGGTGTCCCATTCCTGGCCATAGAGCGCTTTAACCTGCCCGATGTTCTGGAAGATCGGCCAAAGCACGACGCGGTACTTGCGCAGCGTCGCCAGCCAGTTCGGAAAACGCGTGATCTTCTGAAGCGAAGCCGCTTCATCGATGATGAACAGCACCTTGCCACGCGGGAGCGGGGCGCGCTGCATCGTCCAGATCGCGCAGCCAAGAGCGAGGCGTGTGATGGCAGCATGCGTCTCGCTATATTCAAGCGGCAGCACTACCGAGATCAGGCAGCCGTTGACCTTGTTGCCGTGGCGATCGATCCCCTTCAGGGCCCCGAAATCCACGTCGCTGCGCTTGAGGTTTTCGCGCACGAGCGGATCGGCCAGCCAGCGCAAATCTTGCTGCACTGTGGACATGATGGCCGAGAATTCTTCCGGAGCCTGAACCTCGCGGCGTTCCATCGCGGAGGCTTCGATCGCGACCAGCCCTTCGGCCGCCGTGCATTTCTGCATGTCCTTGAGGAGCTTTTTCCAGTCACGGGCCGGCAGGTTGCACAGCCGATATAGTGTGCCGAGGTGTCGGTCCTTCTCGGGCAGGCGCACCATGATGTAGATGATGACGGCCTGCTTCCAGCCTTGGGCGGAATCTTTGAAGAATTGGCTCGATCCGCCTTCCTTGCCGCTGCGCGGCGTCAGAAGGTCGGCGAGCAACTCGGCATGGGCCGCGAATTGCGGGTCTCTCGGGTCGAGGATATCGAGCGGGTTGAAGCCGTGCCGAGGAAGGTTCCAAGGTTCTCCGTCATGCATGCTGAACGGATTGATGATCCCGAGAACATCACCTTTCGCACGGCGATCTTTGATGACGATCGCCGTGTTCTCGCCCCCAGGGCAGAAGAGGAAGACATATGGGCTGTCGAGCAGGTTCGGCAAAATAGCACTTGTGCCTTTGCCGCTGCCAGACGGGCCAAGCGTGATCGCGTGTGTGTCTTCGTAGTGCACGGGCAAGAGGCCGGCCCAATCACCGACCAATATACCCTTGCCCTTGAAGTAGCCCTTGCGAAGAGCGGCGCCGATATCGAGCCACGTTGCCGAGCCATAGGTGGTCGGTTCGCCTTCGCTGCCCGTCAGGAACAGCAAGACGAAGATGACGACGATCACCCCGATCGCGATGAAACTTGGCAGGCCCATGCCGCACTCCGTTCAAGATCGTTCTCTTGAATTGTGACTTGGGTGCAGGGCTCGGGATTGCGACGACACGCATTGGACACGGAAGCCCGAGGGCGCGCCCGTGCCGGACCGGGCTCTAGGCGCAGCTGCGCCCCAAGCCATCTTGTCTTGGCCAAAGAGGTGACGATCCCTCGCGCTTGACTTGTTCAACACATGCTGCGGCGGGCTTCACGTGCCCATTGGCGGCATTGAGCGCGGGCGAGAACGACCGAGTTTGGTCCCGTCGGGTTTGCAGGCGCTATGCCTTCGCCTTCATGATTTCCGAGGTCTTGGAAACGGCCTGCGCGGGTTCGGGTTCGGTCTCTGACCGTGCTGGACGAATTGCGTATGCAAGACGCTGCACGCCGATCGATCGCGGTGCATGCGTTGGTCTTCGTCTCCCCTGATTTCAGCAAGGGCAACCCACATCGCCAGACCATGCACGAAGCTGGCGCATGACGCGGGGCTCGGCGCTGCAACTTGCTTTGTCGGCTCCCCCGCTGCCGTCGCGATGCTCCGTTGCGGTCCCCCCAACAATGCGTTGCAGCCGCCCCGACGCATACGCCGGACGCGTCGGCATCGGCTGGCATGGGGCCAGCCCGCAAGAAAAGGAGACTAAAATGACTAACGCCACGCAAAACAATCCGGCCGAAAAGAGCAACGGCTCGCGCCCGAAATTCCGTGCCTGGCTCGTACAGGATACGCCGGAAGGTGAACCGCACTGGACCGAGCTTTCCGGCCTCTGGCCGACGAAATCCGGCAAAGGCTTCAAAGGCGCGCTGCGCACACCGCTCGCCGCCACTGAAGGCCGGCTCGTGATCCTGCCCGCTACGTTCAATCCGCACAAGGAGGGCTGATCCGATGAAGCTGATCCTTGCAGACCAATATGAACAACTAATCGCGCAGGGCCGCTCCACCGCGGCGGCCCTCGCCGAAGGCCAGGAGCCGCCCGAGCACAAACCGGTCGTCAAACTGTTCACACCCGATGCGAACTGTACCTGGCTCATATCGGAACTCGATCCCGATGATCCCGATATCGCCTTCGGTCTTTGCGACATCGGGTTCGGATGCGCCGAACTCGGCACCGTCCGGATTTCCGAAATCGAGAGCATCCGTGGCGCCCTTGGGCTTCCCGCCGAACGCGACAGGCATTTCTGCCCCGAACGCAGTCTAGGCGAATATGCCGAGATCGCCCACAAACACGGGAGGATCGTCGCATGAGCTACGAAGTACAGCACTACAACTTCCGTGACGGCTGGACGAATACCTGGCTGAGGCACATTCCCGGCAGAGCCGTGGGTCGCGAAATCTTCGCGACCCGAGCCGAGGCCGAAGGCGAACTGGACAGCTTCTTCGAAGAAATAGCGTTCCAGATCGCGGACGGCGAACGCCACCCCGATGATGGCTATCACCGCGACGAGTACCGCGTCGCGAAGGTAGGTGAGCGATGACCCGCGCGATCGAAACATATGAGATCGAGTGGCAGGGCATCGCCATCGAGATCAACTGGGAAGCCAAGTGGCACAATTCGGATATCTATCCGATCGCCCACATCCAGCTTCGCGCCGAGGGGCGCCAACCGTTGCCGATGACCGAAACAGGCTATCGATCCCACTTCGTACAGCGAGAGCAGGTCGAGGCCTACGGCACTCCGGTCGAATACGTCACCGCCTGGCTCGAAGAGGCGGCGCTATCGCCCGCGTGGCCGCGCTACGTCGAAGAGAGCAAGCAGATGAGCTTGTTCTGATAGCACTTGGCGTCGCGCCCTTGGCTCAGGGGGGCGGCGCATCTAGTCTGCCAGCATACCTAATAAGAAGATTGCGGAACGGTCATGCGAAAAATCCCTGTCATTGATGATGATGAACGCGACCGTATCCGCGACCGTCTGAAAGACTACCAGGAACGCCACGGTATCGGGGCGCCGCGTTTGCAGGAGCGGATGAGCTACGCGCTGGACCGAACCGATCAGTCCTATATCGATGTGCGCTCACTTCAGCGGTTTCTGCGCAACGAAGTCCGCACTGAGGATGAAAAAGTCCTGCGCTACCGCAAGTTTCTGAGTGTCGAGGCGCGTGGCGAGAACGAACCGGATTTCGTCACGCTCGTGCGCACAATGATCGAACGCTCAGCGCAATCAGGTGCGCCGTTTTTTCATACGCCTGAGTTTGAGGCCAACCGGTTGCCGGAAGCCGACAACGAAATCGCGCCATATCAAGGTCGGTACAGCGTTTGGAGCCAAAGTTATTGCCGCGATCGCGACGCCGACAATCTCCAGTCGGAAAACCACATCTTCTTCATTCTGCTCCCCTCAAGCTATGGTCCATACCTGAAAGTTCACGGTCAAATCGTCGGGGTGGACGAGGAGAGTCTTTCTGAAAGCGCGTCTTGGGAAAACCTGAAAATATCGAAGCCCTACAATCAGTCCTTGATGATGCTGATCGCGCCGAAGGCCTTCTTGTTCGTGACCTTCGAGAGCGGGCGCGCGTCCTTCGCCATCCTGCATGATGTGACAGAAACACGTGGCAACGGGCGCACCACGCTCGAAGGCCCGATGATTGAAGAAGAGAACGTCATCGGTGGTGATCCCGTCAGCTTCCTTCGCCTAACGAGGGTCGAGGGGCCAGTGAGCGCTGACGACCGTCCCTAATGCTCTGGCATGACCGGCTTCAGGAGGAGGGCTCGTAATGATCCGCCACAATCTGCGCCGACCTGTTCTGGCCCTCGGCTGAGAACGGGAGGCGCCGAAAATGCGTGCGTGTCCAATCCTTGTCGCGCCAGAAAAATTCAGGTAAAAGTGAAAGAAAATCAAAAGGATCGCTTGCTGGCTGCGGGATACAGAGCAGGCGTTAACAATATCCTAAACTTGTAGCCGTATCCTGAACCCATAGGTCGTTAGCAGGGAGTACAAGATGTGCGCGGGGTCCCCGCGCCATCTTGGGAAGGGGGCTCAAGTGCCGCCCCCGTTCCATCCCCGGCTTGTGCGGAAAGCACCTTGGAGACCGATTCTCGGCCCCCGGTGTTTCCGCAGGCAGCATTTCGTTGCTGCACCACGACCAAAGAGCCTTCGAGCCCTTTGGAAACCTGATCAGGAGATTTCGATCTCCTGAACCAACGACCAGACTTGGGAGATTTGCCTCTCCCATCTGGACTGAACCCGTGCACCAGCGTTTCGGCGCTGGACGACGACCAAATGGAGACCTTGGCTCTCCCCTTGGAACCCCATCAACCAGGGCTTTCGCACCCTGGACGACGAGCACGGAAACGGCCGTGCAGCCGGTGTGAGGAGGGTGAAAGGAAGCAAGACGATGGCCCGCAGCGGCAGCGAAAACAGGCAGCGCCAGATTACGCTCAAGGCGCGTTTCAACGAGCAGGAAGCTGCGCTCGTGAAAGCTCAGGCTGACGCCGCCGGTGTGCCTGTTGCCGGTCTAATCCGCTATGCATTGCTCGATCAAACGCCCCTACGATCGACCCGTACGCCGCCCATCGATCGCGAATTCGCCGCCCGCATTCTCGCCGTGCTCGGACCGCTGGCCTATTCGCTCAAGGAGGCGCGGGCGCAGGGCAATCACGAGCATCTGTCAGAACTCATCATTGCCGCGCAGCGTGACCTCGCAGAAATGCGAACCGTGCTCCTTTTGGCGCTCGGGCGCGAGCCTTGAGGTGTCGCCATGATCCTCAAGGGAAATGCCCGCGCCGGAGGCTCCGATCTCGCCACACACCTGCTCAATGCCTACGACAATGAGGAGGTCGAGATTGCAGAACTCCGCGGAACAATTGCGGATGATCTGCACGGCGCCTTTGCGGAATTCGAGGCCATCGCGTCCGGCACAAAAGCCCGAAATGCGCTTTACAGCCTGTCCGTCAATCCGAGCGAGGAACTGTCGCGGGAGCAGTATTTCGAGGCCATCGAAGCCATCGAAAACAGGCTCGGATTGAACGAACAGCCGCGGGCCATCGTCTTCCACATCAAGGACGGCCGCGAGCATGCGCACGTCGTCTGGTCGCGCATCGACGCCCTTGATCTCAAGGCCATCCACATGGCCCATGATCGCCGCAAGCTCTGCGACATGGCGGTGCAGCTTGCCGAGCAATACGGACACGAGCTGCCCGAGGGTCTCAAGGCATGGAAACAGCGAGAGCAGTTCAAGAAAGAAAAGCTCGAAGCAAGCCTCGCCGAACGCGCCCAGCAAAAGAAAACCGGCATCACGCCCGAGCAGCGCCGTGCCGAGGTGACGCAGGCCTACAACGCCGCCGACAACGCCGGTGCGTTCCGCAACGCGCTCGAAGAGAAGGGCTACATCCTCGCCAACGGCGACCGTCGGCCGTATGTCCTCGTCGATCAGTTTGGCGACGTGCACAGCCTCTCGCGTTACGTCAAGGGTGTGAAATACAGAGACATGATCGAGCGGCTTGGCGCTCTCGATCCGGCCAAGTTGCCGTCCGTCGAACTGGCCAAAGAGCAGGCGAGAGAGCGCCTGAAGGCTGCCGAGGAGCGCGCGCGGGAACAGCAGGATCGCGATCATGATCGTGATGAAGATGAGCAGCATCAGCGTGATGATCGCGACGAGAAGATCAAGCGCGTCATGGCCGAAAAATGGAAGGCGATGGAGCGCGCCCAGGCGGCGCGACGCCAAAAGCTCGCACAGACCGAACAGGCCATGCTTCTCGCCCAGCAGCAAGAGCGGCTCGTCCTTCACGCCGCTCAGCATGAAGAGGCGTCCGGTAGGCTGTTCCGGATGCGTTCAAAGGTTGCCGACCTGATATCGGGAACGCCCGCGCTGCAATCAGTTCTCGGCCATATTGCCGAGCGGACCGGACTTGATCCCCGCGAGCGGCATCGCTTGGAGAACGAAGCGCTGGAGCGCCGCCACGAACGTGAAAAGATCGCGCTCGAAGGGCAGAGAAAAGCGCTCGACAAGATCGATTTGCGCGAACGCGCGTCGCTTGAGCGTGACCTCAAGCGCGAGGCACTCAAGAACCGCGCGAAACAGGAGGCGAAGCGGGGCGCCAAAGAAGAGACCGAGCGCGTTCAGCGTACCGATCCGCGGCTTTCCCGAGAGGGTGCGCTTGGTGATGAGTTCAACGAAGCCGCGCAAGCCGATCATCATGGTGAGCATGATGATGGTGACGGTGATGACGGTGACGATCTTCGCAACAAATGGGATCGGCATGCAGACAATGCCGGTGAGAGGCGCCGGCGCGGTCGCGGCTACAAGATGAGCCGTGACGGGGACTAGGTTCTTATACCGTAATCTGCGCGCGCGCCTGGTCAAATCTCTCGATCAACGCTTCGTGCTCAGCGCCGAGGCCGTCGGTGCAGTACGGGTTCAAGAACTGCCGGCCGCCGAACAGGTTCTTGTCAGTTTCGGTTAGCTTGGCATGGTCGCACATGGCGTCCCACTCACCAGCGATCGTTGCGATCTGTTGTTCGATGATGGTCTTGGCGTCGTTCTCCGCGAGTAGGAAGTCGGGGGCGGCCGCGAGGCAACTGCGGAGCGTGCTCATGCGGTTCCCGCCCTTGATGAGCATGGCCTGTGTCGCCTCGTTGCCGGTTCTGCCTTGTGGGCAGATGTCATAGGCCGGGGTGAGGGTCAGCATCTTGCCGTCCCAGAAGGCGGCGTGGTTGCGGGCATGGTCGTCCGTGTTGCCGCAAAGGATGTTGAATACGATCCGGCCGTAGAGTTCTCTGAGCGTTTCCTTCGGGTTGGTGAAGCGATGGCGGATGATCTCGGCGAGCTCTTCGTATGAGGCGTAGCGTGCCATCATTTCATCCAAGCCGAGCATCGTCAAAGCTGAAACCATAGCGTTACGTTGCCAGCCACCGTTTGCTTTGATCCGGTCGAAGCGTTCGATCAGCAGCACGTCCTTGCCCGCCGCCGCGATCATCGAGACGGGTGCAACATTGAGGCCGCAGGCAGCGGCCAGCTTCATGGCAATAAATTCAGCCTTCACGACACTGTAGAGGTCCGTGCTCGACGAAAACTTTGCGATCAGCTTGGTGTCGCCATTGTCGATCAAAGCCTTGGGGCGGGCGCCGCCGATCGACGTGCCGTGGTTCAATGCCTGGTCGAGCGCCGGTGTCAGCGGGACGCCTTTTTCGATACGTTCAGCGGCTTCGAGCAGTTCCTCATACGAGGCCTCTGCCTTGAGGCGCGGGACGTACTCCGTGGCGGATTCCTGAAAGTCGAGCGCGCCGATCCGGTCCGAGCCCGATTCAAGCAAGTAGGTGAGTTCGGTGATGTCGCGGGCTTCGGCCTCGGCGGCCTTGGCGCCCACCAAACGGTTGATGATGACTCTGCGGCCCCAGGCGTCAGGCGAGCCGTCCCGAATGCAACTGGCCATGGACAGGCCGGCGGCCGGTTCGATCAGGCCGCGGCGGAGCGGGAGCTCGGGCTCGTAGATCGGGATCGCGTCCCCACGGCTCAGGTAGCTGGCGCCGTAATTGAAGGAGAAAGGGCCTTCGCCATCGCTCTGGGTGATGCGGCCGGCAACGACAGGCTCCGTCTCCCCCGGAAGCCAAATCCAGACATAGGCCTCTTTGTGCTGCGTGAGCTTAGAAGTCATCATCGACCTCCTGTCGGGAGGATCGAACGCTCTTCGGCAGCAATGTCAGTTTTTCATCGAGGCGGGCGTTGTGCATGGCCAGCGTCCGGTCGTCGAATTCGAACAAGCGGACACCCACTAGTGCGGCGACCTCAAAGACCGTGCCGATCTCGGGGCCGGGTGCGCCCTTCTCGATGTTGTAGAGCGTCGTGCGGCTGATACCGGCGCGATCGGCAAGGTCCTGGGCCGTCATGCCACGCTCAGAGCGACCAACGCGGATCAGCTTGCCGAGGATCGACAAGGCTTGTCGCGTAACCTTTGAGTAGCTTCTCTTGCGCTTCATAGAAACCTGCCCCTGTGCGGTTTAATGGACGCGAGAGGGGTTCGCGTCCAACTTATTAAACATCATACACTGAATAGAGCTTTCCTGTCAAATTCATGTCCAGTTAGATGAACGTAAGCGCTTCTCATGTTCGCTTTATTGAACATTGAGGGGGAGATTCTGTAGAAATCTGGCAGATGGTCCACCAAGGATGAACGAAATCAGAGATTCTTAAAGAGGGCGGAAGCTGTGAGTTCTGGAGCCCACCAGCAAAGCAGGGCGGGGATGGGTGCCCTGCCTCGTCCTCGCCGCCGCCACCCCCGCTCAGGGTGAGGGGTGACGGACGGCTCCGGCGAAGCAGGGCGATTGATGCCCTCGAATGATGCCAAACCTCCGGGTCTCTAGCCGGAGGAAGCTCTGACGTTTTCGCCCTCATCCTCGGCATGGATCGCGCTCTTCAGGTCGGCAAGATGCGTCTTTGTAAAGTAAATGGTGCAGTCTGCTTGCGCTAGAATGACCTCCAATCGCGCATCATCGAGATCAAGAAGCATCGCTTTCATGATGTCTTTCGAGCCGTTCGCGTGCCGGAACATGGCTGCGTGGTTCGGGCACAGTGCAAGGTAGTTCTGATGGTGTCGCTTCTTGAGTTCTTTCTCCTGCAAAAACTCAACCGCCTCGAAGTAGGGTGACCCGTCATCCAGAACGAAAGGCATCGGTTTCTCGCACACCTGGCAGAACAGACCCTCATCACCTGTGTACTGGTGCTGAAGGTATTGCTTCGCCTCTTCCTTCACGGCGCCCTGACCGATCGAGATGCTTCTGGAACGTTTCTCTGTTTCCCGGCCTTGGGCGTCTTTCGCGATTTCTCGAACTCGTGCATCACGCCGCTCAGGGTTGCTCGGCTCGTTCTCGGGCAGATCGGGCACAGTCTTTCGTCTGCGCATTTCCTCGCGTATTTCCAGTCGCTCACTTTCCGAGAGCTCAGACAGCTCGGAAAGCCATTCGAGATCGTCAGGGTTTTCGAATCCCAGTTCTGCGGCAGCGGCCTGTCTTCTCGTCTTTCGAGCTTGGGCGGCGGCTGCCTGCGCGCGCGCCTCTTCACTTTCCCTTGCGACGTCGCCACCAAAATCGATCGCCTTTATCCAAGGCGAGCCGGCATCGAAGCTAAACCCTTCCGGGAGCAGCCCGGCCCTGGCTGCGGATGGTTTTACAAAGGTATCACCCTGCGGAACCCAGGCAGTATCTCGTAGCTGGTGAACGAGTTGAGACTTTGCGTAGCGGCTACCACCGGACACATTGCGTCTAAAACGCGCTTCCAGATGCCTTTCTCCGAGCTGGCACATCGAGTTCCAGATTAGTCGCGATACCCTGATTGATTTCTTTGAAATTAGTCTTTCGAAACCGATCATGACATAGTCGTCATTGATGGGCGAAGTGTTGCGCTCGCCAGCGACTCTGCAGAGGTAGCTCCAGTCTGGATTGTTTGTGCACGACGATTTTTTGACCGGGATGGCCGTTCTTGCTCCAAGTGATTTTGCGAGGCCAGCAATCTTTGGCGTGTCGATCGGAAGATTCTGGTATAGGGAGTGGAGCTGAACCGTCTTGCTCGAAAGGCCCAAAGCTTCGTAGTACTCAGACAATCCCGTGTCCAAGTATGGGCTATCAAGATTGATATCTCCTGGCTTGTGCCACTGCATATCATCTCCAAGAAATATTCGATGTTCTTGAAGCATTAATCTTGCCGACGGCTCTTTTTCCAAAAGCTTCATGAACCGACGGAGATGCGCGGCATGCTCCTTTTCTTTGAGCACATGCTCGGTTGAAGCATATTCTTTTTCGAGCAATGCCTCGACGAGTTCGCGCTCTCCAATTTCCGAGACCCCAATTTCGCTCAGGAACACTCTTGTAAATTTCTTGCGTTTCTGACTGGTCCCGCCCTCAAGCAATTCACGATCGACGCAAGGCACAATCTTGCTGTAGCGATTGTGGTCATCCGGGAAGTAGCACTCCTTGGGGATTCCTAGCGAACCATCCATCAGTCGGACGATTTTTGCATCACTTAGCTGATCTAGTTCATCCTTTGTTTCAGGTTCGCTTGCCAGAAGAGCGTAGAGCTGTTGCATCCATTCGACCGGCTTTTTCGAGAGCCACTTCAAGAAGTCTTCATCTGGTGGGCTCCAAGTGTAGCTCGCATCTAACTTGTCCGCGAGCACTTCGAGGAAGTCATCGACATCCCATTCATTGATATCGAGGCCGCTCATGAACCTTTCGACGTTTGTGCCCTGCAAAGCACGACTTGCGGCCCATTGCGGTGCAACGGACTTATAGTCCACCAAAAACTCGATATCTTCTTGCGCTAGCAGCTCTTTTAGTGATGCCTTCGCCTGCAATAGATGTTTTGCTGGCGCATGACCCTTGCGGAAAGTTGGGGTCAAGGGTTCGTCGTTGAATGCTTCTGTGATTTTCTCGCGAATAGTCTTGTACTGCTTGCCAAGGTCATCACTGTTATTTGGCAAGACACCCAGAAAATCAGGCGTCAGCAAACCCATTTCTTTGATGCCACGCATGGCTGCCACACTCATGGAGGCGAGCTGTTTGAAAAGCGGCTCATTGGCCGGGAGGTCGCGCTTGATGCTCGCTCGGCTAAGCTCCGGCACAAAAGGAGCATGCAAATGGAAGCGCAGATTGGATTTCTCCTTTTCTGCGGGAAAGAAGACTGCGACCTGCCCATTGACCGGAACGATCTTGAACTGCTTCGAAAGCGGTGTGCCTGACTGATACGTCTCTTCTTCCTTGCTGGGCTCCAGGCTGAAAGCGACGGATACCTTTTGTCTCTCCAATCCTTCGGCAGTCTCCGAAAATCGAAGAAAGTGAGATGTTGCTGTTGTCGATCCACCGCTTTCTTTCAGAACTTCGATGTGTTCGTCAGAGTGTTCGATGCGTAAGATCGATCCTGCCTGTCCATCATCTATCCTCCAGTTGATCGCATGAATATTTGATAGGAAGAGCAAGGTCGTTTCTGCAAGATCACGAAGGCCAGCGCGCACTTCCCCAAAGGCAGTATCTTTCGGCTTTTTGGGGTTGTTGAACGGAAACCAGAAGCGGGTAACTGCGCGATCGCCGCCGTCATCATCGATACGCTCTGGCATGACGAGACGTGAGATGCGGAAGGCAAAGTCTCCTGATCGAATTTCCGGAGCGAGGGTGTAGACGAATACCGACTTAAACCCGACGCCGAATTTTCCTATTTCGTCAGAGGACTTCTCCTTGGTGCTGTTATGGATGCCGGTGATTGACCTGACATCTCTCTCGGTGAACAGGCGCTTGCCGTTGTGCTCGAACAAGCAACCGTCTTCACTGAGGGAAAAAGACACCTCGGTTGCTTCCGCGTCTTCGGCATTTTGCAGCAACTCGAATACGAAATGAGCTTGGTCAGGGTAGAAGTCCTCGAAGATGTCGAGATTGATGTCACCTTCGTTGGCATCGAGCCCTTCAAGAAACTTTCGCCGCTGTTCGGAGAGTTTGGTTAGAAAATCGGTCATTATTCACCGCTCCGGACAGAGATGGTACCGAGCATGATCGGGGCGGCTCTAATGTCACCGGTGTTGCCCGCGTCACGTAGCTCACTCACGCGACGTTCGAAGTCAGCGTTGGCCCGTGCTAGCTCGGCTTCCTTCATCTTTCGAATTCGATCATTGGTCGATTTGGATATCTGATCGTCCAAGGTACGCACGCGAGCTCGATGGCTTACAGTCAAGCTCTGCACCCGATGCTCAGCAAGCTTCTGGTTTTCTGCGATATGATTGGCTTGCGCTGCCGACCATTTCGTGTGGTGAAGATTGTCGAGATCATCGAAGTCTTGCGCAGACTGCGAGACGGAAAGGATTGGTTCCACGGCTCTATGCAGCACTTGAAGTAGTGCGCCTTCGACCTCTGGGTCGGTGGCGACCGCAACAAGACGCTCGTCAGGTTTGATGCCATGCATAGTCCATCGATACAGCGCAAATTTGTGCTGACCTGGCGGCAATCCATCTGTCACTTCTAGGGAGCAGTACATCGCTTCATCCATTTCTAGGAAGCGGGCTGCCTGCCGCACCAGAGGATGCAAGACTGTTAGGTGAACAGCTGACGGGTTTTCGGCCGCAGAGTCCTGGTCGAAGGTCACCGTGAGACTTGGACTGCCGCCCTTCAGCCATTTCTCCCAACTTCTGGAGAGGGTGTCATTGCTACGTTTGAACTTCCTGAAATCTGCCAACAGCGCATTCCGCACCTCTTGGCTCACCCTCAAGGTCCTTAGCGGTTTGTCGCCTGACAGAGGATCAACGTCCGAGCCCGTCTTTGACTGAATGTATCTGGATACGCATCTCTTGATCGACGCCGGCGACAGCCATTCGCTCTCAGCGTCTTCAATATCCTCGCGCCAAGATTGCTTCGGGACATTCAGACCGAAGAGTTCGGATTCCTTCTCTTCCAGGTCTTGCTCCTCCCGGATGCGACGAATGCCGTTGTCTGCTAGTTGCTGGAGCTTCTTCTCCCTTTCGTCTTCCGTCAGAACGAAACTCTCCGCGATGTCATGGATTTCCTGAGTGATCTCGCCAAGAATTTCTTCACTGCCGCCCACGGCGTGGTGGAACACGCCGATCCGCCAGAGGCATCGCTGGTAGATATCGGCGTCAACCGTTCCAGGCGTTACGAGGTTGACGACGCTAACAGCTTCACTTTTCTGTCCGTATCGATCAATACGTCCGATCCGCTGTTCGATCCGCATCGGATTCCAAGGAAGATCATAGTTCACGAGGAAGTCGCAGAACTGGAAGTCGAGGCCCTCACATCCGACTTCGGATGAGAGGAGTACATCCAGAGCATCTTCGTGGTCCTTCGGAAGCGCAAACCGCCGTCTCAAATCTGCGCGCTCTTCATCAGGAACATCCCCGTGAACAAGGCCGAAACGAAGGCCCGCCGCCTCAGTGTGTTTGGCGAGATAGGCAAGCGTGTGTCTGAAGGTGCTGAAGACGAGTGCCTTGTTGTTCTCCAAGCCAGCCTTGTCCTTCAGAGCTCCAATGAAGGCTTCCACCTTTGCATCTTCCGGATTGAGGTTTTCGGCCTTGTGGAGGAGCTCTTCTATCTCGGTCCGAACCTCGTCGACAAAGGAGAGGTCGACGTCATCGTCGATGTCATTGCTCTCAATCACTTCAAGCTGATCGAGCTTTCGGGTCAGGATATCGGAAAGAAGGGGCGCCAAACCGAACAGGCAGCTTGCGGCTTGCCTCCGGATTGTCGTCATCATGAACTTGACGTTCTGCTGGCCATGACAGCGCGCGAGGATTTTGGCGATGATGCTCAGCAGAGTATCGTGGAGTTCTCGCTGCTCATCGTTGAATTCAACTGTCAGCGTTTGCGGTTTGCGCGTCGTAAATTCCCCGATGTCACGGCGGCGCGTCCGGTTGATGATTGAGCTGAACGTGTAGAGTTCTTCGAGCGTTCGCGTCATCAGCACGCGCTCAGCATCGGGAATATCCGCTTCCTGAAGCTTGTCGAAGGCATCCTGGAAGTTCGCTTCCTCGCGCAAGAAGAGTCGACCCCACTCAGTTTGTGCGGCTTCCCGCAGCTGGTCCGAGGCTTCCTTCTGCCAACCGGTGGACTTTTCACGGCAAAGTCGTATCGCCTCATTGATGAACCGGTTCGGCTCGGCCATCTGCTCGAAACTGGCTTCGTCGATCACTAGGTCCGGACGAACGACGTTGAGCAAGGTAAATAGGTCAGAGCTACCGAGCTGGACGGGTGTTGCCGTCATCAGCAAGACAGCTTTGGCGTTGTCGCAGAAGTACCTAACGCCTTGGTGCAGGAAGGTGTCCGAGTTACGGATATGGTGAGCCTCATCGACAATCACCAAATCAAAGGCGGGAGCTGGGTCAAGCGCCAGCAAACCACGATCCTTCTTCTGCTTTCGCCCGCCCTGGCCAAAGATCAAATCGGAATCGAACAACGAGAACGGTAGGATCGCCTTGCCGTATTTCTCCGGCCATTCGCCTTCTAGGTCTGTTTCTTGGAGGCAGTGGCGCAGAAGCTTACCGTCAAGGTGGGTGAAGTCCTCGTCGAAGCGCTTCATCTCGGTCTGCCACTTCCGTTCGGCGACGAGTGCCTTCGGACAGATCACCAGGATGGATGAGATGTCCGTCCGTGCGCCGAGCTCTTTGATGACAAGGCCCGCCTCGATTGTCTTACCGACGCCGACTTCGTCTGCGATCAGCAGCCGAGGGCGGTCCGACCTGATGAGCTTCAAAACTGGACGGTATTGATATGGCACAAAGTTCACGCGCCCAGAGCGCAACGAGAAAAGGTTCGCCGTAGAAGGGGAGAGGAGGTGCTGTGCTGTCAGACGTGCTTTGAATTCTTCGATCGAGATTTCGGGCTTCTCGTCGTCGTCGCCACCTAAGGCTTGGAGCTGGCTTTCGTAGTAGGTGGCTTTCGCGCCATCTTGAAAGACGCGGTATCGTATTTCAGGTCCGCCAAACACGACCTCCAGGACAGGCACCATGACGCTGTTGTCAGAACGCAGTGTTACAACTTCACCCACATTGAAAAGATGGGCTGGTTTCTCCGCCGCAGAATCTGGAGGTGTTGTGGGCTCTTCAGGCACCTTCGCGGGCCCGTTGGTTGTCGGCCCTTTCGACATCGAAGCCAGAGCCGCGTTCTTCATCGCGTTCGCAGCTTCGATCGAAGCTTTGCTCCCATTTATCATTGATAGCAGTCGCTCAAGCGTGTCTGCGTCCCGGTAGACCTCACTGGGAGGGGCTTCTTCCGCCGAAGCGTGCGCCCACTTGTTCCGGACAGTCTGCAGTTCCTTCACCCAATTCCTACCCTCACGTGGGAACTTCAGCTTGTTTGAAAGCTCATACCAGTTCTGATCCAGGACTCTGAGAAGGGCGGCAAGGTCCAGCTCGCGTAGTGAGGAGAGCCTTTTTTCTTCGATAATTCTCTGCTGTTGAAAACTCAGTCTTTCAACAACGTTCTTCTCCCACCAATCATCCGAGAGTTCCGGTAGCTCCTGCTGTAGGAAGCCGGCCAAATCGGACGATGCCATTCTCAATTCACTATACATTCAGGTATCTCAATTCTCAAAATTCGCAAAACTTACTTTTTTTATCAGATTTATCCTATGTTTCGCGAATCTTTTCATTTTTTTCCTCCTTGCCGACCGACTGGGCTCCGCATCATGCTTAGCAGATATCGCCCATCGGTGGTAGTTTCGGGCAGGCATCGCAGCTCATGGCCACCTATGAAGTGTGCCAGAGATGTCCTCCATCAGAGCTGAGGCAGGTCTCCACTCGCCGGGGTAGCGAGCTCGGGAGCCCACCAGCAAAGCAGGGCGGGGATGGGTGCCCTGCCTCGTCCTCGCCGCCGCCACCCCCGCTCTGGGTGAGGGGTGACGGACGGCTCCGGCGCAGCAGGGCGATAGGTTTTGGATAAGTCTATGAATAGGCTACCCAAAATGTATGACGTCAGATAGGCTTTCGTCATGGATGATCAGCTCGACATAAACACAACCTACCGCGCCATATTGAACGCCGCTCGTGAGCATCGCTTTGTCAGCTACGGTGAGCTCGCGAAGGCCAACAATGCCGACTGGCAGAAGAAACGATACGATCTGTTTCGCCAGCTTGGCGACCTGATTGAAATCTCTGCCGGTCGGGAATGGCCGTTGCCGTCTTCCATCGTCGTGAATCAGAGCAGCGTAAAAACAGGCGCGCTCGAAGGCACAGCGCGTGATGGATTTATCAATGCGGCAGAACAGCTTGGCTATGATGTCAGTGATCCCGACAAGTTCATCAAGGAACAACAGGAAGGCATGTTCGCCTTGCACTGCTCCCCAACCTTGGACCGCCGGAAGCTGGATTTTCCCGGCTGTGTCACGATGACGGGCTGGTTGCGCCATCGGGATAATGCATGGCGATCGGGACGTTGTATCCTATCGCGCTATGGGGTCGGTCTTCGTTGTAGTGTCTACGCCAATCTTCCAGCTTTTCGCGTGCGTCGGCAAGGCTCATGAACCAGTGCGCGTTCAGGCACTCGGAGCGGAGCTTGCTGTTGAAGGCCTCGATGAAGCCGTTGTCTGTGGGCTTGCCGGGCCGCGAGAAGTCCAGAGTGACGTCGTTCGCATAGGCCCAGAGGTCGAGGTCGCGGGAGATGAATTCGCTGCCATTGTCGACACGAATGGTCTTCGGGTAGCCGATCCTGGCGCAGACCTTCTCCAGCGTCTGCACGACGTCCTCGCCCCGGTAGGCGAAGCGGGGATCGGCCGCCGGGCACAGCCGGGAATGGGTGTCCACAACGGTCAGGATGCGGAGCTTCTTCCCCATGGCGAGCTGATCGTGGACAAAATCCATCGCCCAGACATCGTTCGGACCGATGGCTTCCTGGCGGTCCTCGCGCAGCTTCGCCTTCACCCGACGCTTCGGATGCTTGTTGCGCAGCTGAAGGCCTAACTCATTGTAGATCCTGCGGGTCTTCTTCATGTTGATGATCCACCCCTCTCGCCGCAGCAGGACATGCACACGGCGATAACCATACCGCACGCGCGTCTCGCAAATCTCCCTGATCCGCCTCTCGACGGCAGCCTGGTGCGTCCGCCGGGACTTGTAGTGGTAGCTGGACGTGTCGAAGCAGATGGCCCCACAAGCCTTCCGGATCGACACGCCCCAGTCGACGCACATCCCGGTCACGATCTCTCGCAGACGTCCAGGCTTCAGAGCTTTCGCCGGATGACGTCCTGAAGCATCTCACGATCCAACGTCAGGTCTGCCACGATCTTCTTCAGGCGCGCATTCTCGTCCTCGAGGGCCTTCAGCCGACGCATCTCGTCCGGCAGCAGCCCGCCGTATCGCTTCTTCCAGTTGAAGTAGGTCGCCTGGCTGATCCCCGCCTTGCGGCAGATCTCCGCAACCGGCGTGCCTTCCTCGCCCTGCTTCAGGATGAACGCCTTCTGCGCCTCCGTGAACTTCGATGCCTTCATGCGTTTCCGCTCCTCTCCCAGCCAGGAAAGATTAGCCGAAAACTCCAGCTTCAAACGGTCCAGGTTTCAGGGGGCAGAGCAGCCTGGGCTGCGACGGCGCCGGACAATCTGGAGCTCACGCCGGACGAACAGGCGAAGCTAGAGAAGCCTGCCAAACCCAAGAAGACCAAGAATGGCAGCGGCCCTCAGTTCGTCCGCCTGTTCGGCCCGCTACTCGATGCCATGCGGACTCTCGGCGGTTCTGCCGAACCGAAGCAGGCCTATGAAGAAGTCGCGAAGAGCCCGCTCGTGACTGACGAAGACCTCAAAGCCACCAATAAGAACGGCCTGTCAAAATATGAAAACCAAGTCGGTTGGGCCAAATTCTACCTCGCCAAAGCCGGGCTGATCGACAGCAAGAAACGTGGTGTCTGGCAGCTCACAGCCGAGGGTCGAGAAACCCATCTCGATCAAGAGGCAGCCTATGCGCTCTTTCGCGACATCCACGCGCGTTACAAGACGGCGAACGAGGATGAAGCCGATGAGGAGGCCGCGCCCACAGATGAGGATGTGGGCGAACTCTTCGACGATCCGAACCGCCGTTTCTGGTTCGTGGGCGCCGTCTGGAACGGAACAGACGATCAGACCGAAAGATTCTTCAAAGAGGGTATCTGGCAGAACGGCTACCACGACAAGTTCATCGAGCATGTCGAGCGGATGAAGCCAGGTGATCGCATTGCGATCAAGGCATCCTTCGTTAAGAAGTACAGCCTGCCGTTCGAGAACCACGACAAGCCGGTCTCTTGCATGCGGATCAAGGCGATCGGCACGGTCACAGAGAACATGAATGACGGCCGCACCGTAAAAGTGGACTGGCGGCCGCTTGATGATCCCCGAGACTGGTACTTCTACACCTACCGCGTGACCGTCGTTGAGGCTGACGCCTCTGACGAGCTTGCGCGGAGGCTTATCCAGTTCACCTTCGGCGGTCAGAAGCAGGACTATGACTTCTGGCTGCGCGTTCCGTATTTCGCGAAGAAGTACAAACCACGCCCCGCGTCAGCAACGGAGATTGAACTCGAAGAGGAAGAAGCTGAGGCCGATATCGAGGAGGCCGACGTTACCTCATATGATGTCGGAAACATTCTTTCCGATGGCTGCTTTTTCGCCGAAGACATCCTCAACTCCGCGCTGTCGCAACTTCAATCCAAGAAGAACCTGATCCTGCAAGGCCCGCCTGGCACGGGTAAGACCTGGCTCGCAAAACGTCTCGGCTACGCACTGATCGGCACGAAGGACCGCGCCGTCATCCGCAAACGGATGCGCTCGATTCAGTTCCACCCGTCACTATCCTACGAAGACTTCGTTCGCGGCTGGCGCCCCGATGGTAACGGCGCGCTTTCCCTGATCGATGGCGTTTTCCTGGAGGCGGTCGAAGCGGCGCGCGCTGAACCCGACCGGCCCTTTGTTGTCATCGTCGAGGAAATCAACCGCGGCAATCCCGCGCAAATCTTTGGGGAGATGCTGACCCTTCTCGAAAAGGACAAGCGCAGCGAGGAGGAGGCGATTGAGCTTGCCTATCGCCACGAGCGCGGCGAGCGCGTCTTCATCCCGCGCAACCTTTTCGTCATCGGCACCATGAACATTGCCGACCGGTCGCTCGCCTTGGTCGATCTGGCGTTGCGGCGCCGGTTTGCGTTCGTCACGCTTGAGACCGCGCTCAATGAAAGCTGGCGCAAATGGTGCGTGGATCAAGTCGGCATGGACGCCGCCGATCTGGCGCTGATCCAGCAACTCATGACCGAGCTCAATGAGGAGATCGCGGCTGACCGATCGCTCGGCGGTCAGTTCAAGATCGGGCACAGCTATGTCACGCCTGCGCCGGGAGAAACCATCGCGGACGCGAAGGCTTGGTTCCGCGGGGTCGTTGAAACCGAGATTGCGCCGCTTCTCGAAGAGTACTGGTTCGACAATCTCGATAAGGCCGCCACATCGAAGGCGCGGCTCCTGCAAGGCCTATGATCGAGGCGCTGGAATATGAGGATGAGGGTGAGTCCGTAGCCCAGCTCGCCTATGACAAGATCCCTGTGCGCAATGTGTGGTTCTTGTTCCTTTATGCCTATGATTTGGCCCGCTTTCAGGGTCGGTTCGAGGCAGAGATCGAAGACTCTCCAGACTTCAAATCCTTGATCGCGCGGCTTCTCTGCCATGCTGTCGAAACCCGTCTGCGGCGCAATCTGAGTTTTGGATATCGCCGGCGCGAAGACACGCTCAAGCGCGTGCGGGGGCGGATCGACATCCTCAAAACGGAATCCCAAGACCTGTTCCGCCGCGGCGAAATTGCTTGCCGCTTTGAAGAGCTCACAATCGACACGCCGCGCAATCGGCTCGTGCGTGCCGCACTCACAATGCTGGGCAGCCGCCTCGATGATGCGAACCTTGCGCATAGGACAAAGACCTTGGCGGGAGCGCTCGGCCGCGCCGGTGTCCGCGGCGCTATGCCCTCGCGAGCTGAAATGGCGTCAGATCAGATCGGGCGACACGAGGCCGATGATCGCCTGATGGTCTCACTTGCGCGGGCCGTTTTTGATCTGGTCCTGCCGACAGAGCAGGAGGGCGTTCGCTCGCTTCTCAAGGCGCAGCGCGGCGATACAGAGTTTAGGAAGCTCTTCGAGCGCGCCATCGGCAACTTTTTTGCGGCCGAGCTCTCGCGTGAAGAAGGGTGGCGGGTCTATCCGGGAAAGCAGTTCCGATGGCCAATAGGTGCGGCATCGCCAGGCATCCGGATGCATCTCCCCATGATGGTCACCGACATCATCCTGGAGAATGTTCGTGAAGACCGGCGCATCATCATCGACACCAAGTTCACGAACATTCTGACCGGTGCTCAGTATGGCGACGGGCAACGCTTCAAGACCGGACATATCTACCAGCTCTACTCGTACCTGCGGAGCCAGGAAGAGGCTGACGATCCGCTGTCGCTCAGTTCGGAAGGTATGTTGCTCTATCCGGCGATCGGGAACGACATGGATGAGGCTGCCGAACTTCAGGGGCACCTTGTGCGGTTCGCAACCATCGACCTTGCGGCGCCGACGGAGGCGGTCGTGGATCGGTTGCGTCGTTTGCCAGTCTACACAAGCTGGACCGCTTGAAGCTCTGCGTGACGGCAGAGTCGTCACCGGAACCAGAAAGCAACATCGCAACACATTGTATTTGTGATAGAAATTTCTTTGAATCAATCTCTGGATGTGGCACTACTTAGGGCGGTCATTTAAAAAATTTGGGGAGGCAGGCATTACCGCCATCTGCTACACCCGATAAAAACACGAGGGAGCAGTGATCCATGATGGAGCATGTCGGCGAGATTGAGAAACGCTTGTGGTCGGTGGCCGATCATCTGCGCGCCAACTCCAACTTCGCCAGCAACGAGTACTTCCTGCCCGTCATGGGACTGATCTTCCTGCGTCACGCTTACAGCCGTTTTCTGCGCGTGCAGGACGAGGTCAAGGCCTCGCTGCCCTCGCGTGGGGGCGTCACACGCGCACCCACAAAGAAAGATTTTTCGGGGCGCGGCTCGATCTACCTCAAACCTGAAGCACAGTTCGATCACCTGGTCGCTATCCCGGATGGCGGCGATCGCGCCGGCGCCATTATCGCTGCAATGGAAAGCATCGAAGCGGACTATGAGTCCCTTGATGGCGCGCTCCCGAAGGCCGAGTACCAAGAACTCGGTGACGACGATCTTGGTCAGCTTCTTCGTAACTTCAACGATCCAGCCCTCGAAAAAGCCGATGGCGACGTTTTCGGGCGCATCTATGAGTACTTCCTGACGCAGTTCGCCGATCAGAAAGCCCACGACGGCGGCGAATTCTTCACGCCGATCTCGATCGTGCAGACCATCGTCAACGTGATCGAACCCGATCACGGCAAGATCATCGATCCGGCCTGCGGCTCAGCTGGCATGTTTGTCCAGAGTGCGCACTTCATCGAGCGCATGAAAGCCAACCCGAATGAACGCGTGACGTTCTACGGGATGGAAAAGAACCCGACGACCATCCGGCTCGCCAAGATGAACCTCGCCGTTCACGGTCTCGAAGGAAACATTCAGAAGGCGATCTCATACTACGAAGACCCGCATGACCTTGTCGGCAAGGCCGACTTTGTGATGGCCAATCCGCCGTTCAACGTAGACGAGATCGACGCCGAGAAAATCAAGAATGACTCCCGCCTGGAATTCGGTCTGCCCGGTGTGAACAAGGGCGGCAAAGTCAGCAACGGCAACTATGTCTGGCTGTCGTTCTTCCACGCTTACTTGAACGACAATGGGCGCGCAGGCGTCGTCATGTCCTCTCAGGCCTCGTCAGCGGGTCACGGTGAAGCCAAAGTCCGCGAGGCGATGGTGAAGTCTGGTGATGTCGACATCATGGTCGCGATCCGGGGTAACTTCTTCTACACCCGCTCGGTGCCGTGCGAGCTTTGGTTCTTCAACAAGGGCAAGCCCGAACACCTCAAAGACAAGGTGTTGATGATCGATGCGCGCAACATCTACCGCAAGGTGACGCGTAAGATTTTCGACTTCACGCCCGAGCAGCTTTCCAACCTGAGTTCGATTGTCTGGCTCTATCGCGGCCAATCCGAACGCTTCCTGGAGCTGGTGACAGGCTATCTCGATACGGCTTTCACACAGACCGAAGCCAGCGACTTCTCAGGCTTAGAGCAGGCGATGAAAGATGTGACTGGCGCGTATGACGACGACGAGCTGAACGCGCTTTCCGAAAACGTCATCGCCGACATCGAGCAACTCAAATCTGAGACCGTAAAGGCAAAGGCGGCTGCCTGGGACGGTGGCAGCCGGGAAATCGGCGGCTTGAAAGCTGGCGCTGAGGCGTTCGCGCCGAGCGCCGATCGCATCAAATCGCTCACCAAGGTGATCGATCATTTCTACAAGCTGGCAACCCGCGTGCATGATGAGGACGTTGCCGCGGGGACCAAGCCAGCCGAAGGCAAGAAACGTCTGAATGCGCTTGATGAAGCGCGTCATGAGGTGACGGAGCACCTCAAACGGGCACGGTACTTCCATACGCAGGCCGAGTGGCTGCTCAGCCGTTTCCCGGACGGTGAGCTGTGCGACGTGGAAGGACTCGTGAAGCTCGTCGATCAGGATGAGATTGAAGCGAACGACTGGAGCCTGACGCCGGGGCGCTATGTCGGGGTGGCACCCGAGGAAGAGGATGAAGACTTCGATTTCGAGGAGGCGATGCGAGACATCCAGATTGAGATCGATGGCTTGAATGCCGAGGCCGTCGAGCTTGCTGCGACGATCAAGAAGAATTTTGAAGAGTTGATTGGATGAGTTGGGAAGTTTGCACGTTGGGTGATGTGGTGACGTTGAAACGGGGGCATGATCTGCCTAAAGCGAAGCGTGTCCATGGACCTGTGCCCGTTGTTTCATCATCCGGAATTACCGGTCACCACAACGAGGCAAAGGCCGAGCCTCCGGGTGTTGTGACCGGGCGATATGGGACGATCGGAGAAGTCTTTTTTGTCACTGAACCTTATTGGCCGCTCAATACTGCGCTTTATGCGATTGACTTCCATGGAAATGATCCGCGTTTTGTCGCTTACTTTCTGCGCGACAAACTTCGTAACTACCAAAGCGATAAGGCAGCTGTGCCTGGAGTGGATCGCAATGTTCTTCACAAGCTCCCGGCTAGGTGCCCCGACCTTCAGCAGCAACAGAAGATAGTGGCGCTTCTGTCAGCCTATGACGATCTAATAGCCAACAATAACCGTCGCATCGAGCTCTTGGAGCAGAGTGTGCGCCTTCTGTTTCGCGAATGGTTTGTATACCTACGGTTTCCAGGCCATGAACATGCTGACATCGTTGGTGGAGTGCCAAAAGATTGGAAGTCTCAACCCGTGCAAACAGTGTGCGAGAGATATTCCGATGGAGATTGGCTTGAAACAAAAGACCAAGGCGGTGATGACTACCGAATCCTTCAGATTTCCAACATCGGACAGAACGAGTTTATTGAGACTGGGAACCAAAGATTCATCACAGAAGATACCTTCAAACGGCTAAGGTGTACGGAAGTTGTGCCAGGAGACATCATAGTCTCAAGAATGCCTGCGCCTATAGGGCGCGGCTGGATGGTTACTGATCAACCATTTAGGATGGTTACGGCAGTTGATGTAACAATTGTGCGACCGGGTGCTTGCGTTGATGCGATGTACCTTCTTTATCATATCAATTCTCAGCAAAACCTCTCCCGATGTGAGGGGCACGCGACCGGCGCAACACGGCCACGAATTTCGAGAAAAAATATGGGGAAGTTACCCATTATGATCCCACCCTGGGAGTTACAAAACGCATTCTCTGAATTTGCTGAGCCAATTCATAAGAAAAGAGCGCGGCTTTTTGAGCAAAATAGAAGGTTAATAGAGGCGCGGGATCACCTTCTGCCACGCCTTATGGATGGAAGGTTGGAGGTTTGAGTTGAACGACTTTACGGAGGACAGACTCGCCCAACAGACACTCGCCGACTATTTGGTCGATGAGCTGGCTTGGGATGAGTCCGTCTTCGCGTTCAACACCGAGACATTTGGGCCGGAAGGCACGCTTGGCCGTAAGTCGGATCGGGAGGTAGTGCTAACTCGCCACCTTGGTGAGGCGCTGATCCGCCTCAATCCCGGCCTTCCCGACGAGGCTTACAAGTCTGTGCTGCGGCAGATCACCGATACGCTCAGCTTCCAGTCAACGCTTCAGACCAACCGCGAAAAGTTCGATCTGATCCGCGATGGCGTTCTCGCCACCTATAAGAAAGGCAACGAGATCAAGAAGACGCGGCTCAAGGTCTTCGACTACGCCGACCACGCCAACAACCATTTCCTTTGCGTTAGAGAATTGTGGGTCAGTGGCCCAAATGGTCATCGCCGCCGCCCCGATGTGATCGGCTTCGTGAACGGCTTGCCGCTCATGTTCGTTGAACTCAAACGCCCTGACAAATCGCTCCGCCGCGCCTATGACGACAACTTCCTGGATTACCTCGACACGATCCCGCAACTCTTCGACTTCAACGCCTTCGTGGTGCTTGGGAACGGGGTAGAGGCAAAGGTCGGTTCGATCTCGGCGAAATACGAGCATTTCAGCGACTGGAAACGCCTGGCCGAGGGCGACAAAGGCGTCGTGCAGATGGAAACCCTCATCAAGGGCGTCTGCAACCGTCAGAACTTCCTAGACCTTTTCGAGAACTTCATCCTCTTCGATGAAAGCACGGGGAAGCTTGCCAAGATCGTCGCGCGCAACCACCAGTATCTTGGCGTGAACCGCGCCGTCGACAGTGTGCGCGACCGCAAGGAACGCGACGGCAAGCTCGGTGTGTTCTGGCACACACAAGGCTCTGGCAAGTCCTACTCGATGGCATTCTTCGCCCAGAAAGTCCGTCGCAAGCTTGGCGGGGACTTCACCTTCCTCGTGCTGACCGACCGTACCGATCTCGACAAACAGATTTACGACACCTTCGCGGGCGTCGGTCTTGCCAATAACGACAAGGACCCGTGCCGTGCGGATTCCGGTGAAGAGCTGAAAGGACTTCTCGGTCAGCAAAAGGCCTTCGTCTTCTCCCTGATTCAGAAGTTCAACAAAGAGATCAAAGACGGCGAGCAGTACTCGCTGCGTGACAACATCATTGTCATGACAGATGAGGCGCACCGCACTCAATACGGCACGCTTGCCATGAACATGCGGGACGCCTTGCCGAATGCCAGCTTCATCGGGTTCACGGGGACGCCGCTCTTCACGAGCGACGAGATCACGCAGCGCGTTTTCGGCGGTTACATCTCCACCTACGACTTCCAGCGCGCCATCGAGGACGGAGCCACGTTGCCGCTCTACTACGATGCGCGTGGAGACAAACTTGGTCTATCTGCTGAGGGGCTCAACCAACGGCTCGCTGATGCCATCGCAGAGGCCGAGATCGAGGATGCGGATGTCGCGGCCAAGTTGGAAAACGAGCTGAAGCGCGACTACCACGTTGTGACAGCGGAAAAGCGCCTTCGCCATATCGCCCGGGACTTTGCCGAGCACTACTCGACCAATTGGGAAACCGGCAAAGCTATGTTTGTCGCGATCGACAAGGTCACGGCGGTTAGGATGCACGACTACATCCAAGAGGCTTGGCAGTCCCGGATCGCCGAGCTTGAACGTGAGGTTTCTGCGTCGCGTGACGATCAGGATCAGGCCGTACGCGAGCGGCAGCTGGCCTGGATGCGCGAGACTGAGATGGCCGTTGTCGTCAGCGACGAGCAAGGAGAGGTCGACAAGTTCCGAAAGTGGGGCCTCGATATTCTTCCGCATCGAAAGCTCATCCGCGAGGGCTTCCTGCTAGGTGACGGCAAGCGTCTGGATGTCGAAACCGCTTTCAAGCGCGAAGAACACCCGTTCAGGGTGGTGATTGTCTGTGCAATGTGGCTCACGGGCTTTGACGTTCCCTCACTGTCGACGCTGTATCTCGACAAGCCTCTACAAGCCCACACGCTCATGCAGGCTATCGCGCGCGCGAACCGTGTCAAAGCGGGCAAGAACAACGGTCTGATTGTCGATTACTGCGGCATTCTGAAGAACCTGCGCAAAGCGCTGGCGACTTTTGCCGGTCACACCGGAGAAGGTGGATTTGACGGACAGGGCGGTCCCGAGACCGATCCGCTCCATCCCGAAGAAGAGCTTCTAGCAGAGCTTGCAGAGGCGGTGGATTTCGTGCGCTCTCAACTGCGAGACAACGGATTTGACCTAGAGACGCTGAAGACAGCCACAGGCTTTGCTCGTAACAAGGCGATCTTGGATGCCAAAGAGGCGGTCAATATCGATGACGAAAGCCGCAAGAAATTTGAGATTTCCGCACGGTCCGTGTTTCGCAAGTACAAGGCGTGCCTGACGTTCAAAGGCGTTCAGGTGCATCGCGCGGACTACGAAGCGATCAGCTTCCTCTACAAGACGCTGCAGGATGATCGTGACAACGCCGACACCTCGGCGATCATTCAGCGCCTAAACGCCATCGTCAGTGATGCGATCGACGTAACCGCCGATCCGGATTCAGATGATCGCATCTTCGACATGTCGAAGATCAACTTCGAGCTGCTACGCAAAGAATTCCAAAAGAGCGAAACCAAGAACTCGGATGTTCAAGACGTGAAGTCGGTGGTCGAGGATCGCTTGCGCAAGATGCTTGCCGAAAACCCGACCCGCACCAACTTCCAGGAGCGCTTCGAGGAGATCGTCCGCGAGTACAACTTGGAAAAAGACAAGAACACCATCGAGGCGACGTTCGAGGCGTTGATGCGGTTGTCCGCTGAGATGAGCGCTGAATCGAAGCGCTATGTGAAAGAGGGGCTTGAAAACGAAGAGCAACTGGCGGTGTTCGACTTGTTGCTTAAGCCTGAACTCTCAAAAAGCGACATCAAGAAGATTAAGTCTGTAGCCGTTTCACTGCTTCAAACGCTGGAAAAGCAGATGCGTGACGTGCAGGACATCTTCGGCAAGACATCCACCCGCGACCGGTTCAAGCAGACGATCTACGACTATCTCTATGACGATCGCACGGGTCTGCCGGTCGAATCCTATAGTGAAGATGATTTGGCAGCCAAGACTGACCTCATCTTCAATTTCTTCGCGCGGCATGACCAGCAAGTGTCCAGCGCTGAGAGGAGGGTGGCTACATGACGGTCAGCCTGCAATTCAAACACATGTGCGGGGACAAGGACTCGGCGGCGCTCGATATTGTCTTTATCCATGGACTTACTGGTGATCCGGAAGGAACCTGGACCAATGGGGAGGAAACCTTCTGGCCTTGTTGGATTGCAGATGATCTGGAAGGGGTATGTATCTACACAGCTGGATATCCATCCAGCCTGTTCGAGAAATGGTCCAAAAAGGAAATGGACCTGCATGAACGTGCGTCAAGTCTAGTGGAGCATATGGTCTCGCATGGCATTGGAACGAGACCCGTTGCATTCGTTTGTCACAGCCTTGGGGGATTGCTGGCAAAAGAAATGCTCCGTGCTGCCGTCGAAGCCCAAGACGAGGATTGGAACGCGATTGGTCAACAACTAAAGCTCACCATATTCATGGCCACGCCGCATAAAGGCGCGCAACTCGCGAGCATCTTGAAATTTGCCTTCCCGCGTATGTCTTCGCGTTTCATCGATACACTGAGTGGAGACACAGGATACGTCGCCGACCTTTACAATGGTTATAGGGACATCGCGCAGAAAAGCGGCATAACTACGATTGCCTACTACGAGAAGTACAAGACCAAGAACGTGGCGCTTGTTGTCTCGCCTGATAGCGCCGATCCGGGGTGCCTTAAGACCCGTCCAATTGCTGTTGATGCCGACCATGCCGGTATCTGCAAACCCGCCTCAAAGGAGGCGCCGGTTTTTGTTTCTCTGCTCCGTCACTTGAAAAAGGCCTTGGAGACCTGCCCGATGCCGGGCTTCAACGAAGTCGGGTCCGGCTTGTCTCCGGATGACTACAGCCAAAAATCAGAGGATGATCGTAGAACGCTCCAGGAGAAGTTGATTGACGCGGGAAAGGAACACGAATACGCGACAGCCAACAATCTTCAGAGCAAATTTGCGCGCAAATACCATCGGTTAGGCTTGTTCAACGAAGCAAAGACCAAACACGATGCGCTACTATCTGCTGTGGAGCAACGATTCCTAACGCATGTGTTCGGTCCCAAAATCTGTGCAGGCGCGCCAGATGCAGAGGTTTCGGCAGCCGTCCAAGAGCATGTCATTGACGCGCTGTGCGCGCGGGCAGAATTTGGAGTACTTAGCCCTACAGCGGTTCTTCAGGCGCTCTACTATCTGACAGAGCAATGCCACATCCAATGGGACAAGCCATGATTGGTCGGCTGTGGTTCCCTCAACTGGATGTCTATGACGCGGTCCGCCGGATCGGTGGCCTAATTGGGCTGTGGAGCGATGCGACCCGCCCCTCACCCGAGCGGCTTTTCATCCTGGATTTCTATCTGTCAAATGCACCGCTCCTGCACAAAACGCGCATGCCCCAAGAGGTCCGAAAAGCGTTTGGAGAGCTCCGCATACCGCGCCCCGAAAAGGGGTTCGTCGTTTACCCCTCGTCACAATTGCTTTTCCAGAAGATGGATGAGGTGCAACGGCAGGCGTTTCGCACATTGTCTGGGAAAGGGCTTATTGAGCTTCCCGAACTCGACAACGGGTCTGTGACGCCCTCAGACGAGGGGCGTATTCTATTTGAAGCTGAGTTTCTTCCTCTGTTCTCCGAAAGCGAGCGGCGGCTTGGAGACTTTCTTGTCCACAAGTTTGGACCTACGACACGAACGATTTCAGATATTCGTCAGAGTACCGGATTGAGGAGGCTGGTCAGATGAGTTACTCCCAATTCCATTTGAAGCGATTGCGCGTCATGCAGAGCGGATCGCCGGTCTATGACCAGAAATTCCATCTCGGCGTGAACATCATTCGCGGTGAGAACGGCTCAGGCAAGTCTACAATTGCCGATTTTGTATTCTACATCCTTGGCGGCGAATTCGACAACTGGAAGACAGTGGCCGCCAATTGCGATGAGGTCCAAGCCGAGATCGGCACTGCCAGCGGTGTCCTAACTCTCAAGCGCAGCATTGAAAAAGCTCAGACGCCAATTTCGGTCTTCTACGGTACATTCGAGGAAGCGGCTGACCAGGGTCTTGATGGTTGGCAGTCATATCCGATCAGAAGATCTGCTTCGGGTCAGGAGAGCTTTTCCCAGATCATGTTTCGCGCTTCAGGGATACCGGAAGCACAAAGTCAGGGTGCAGCAAATGTCACGATGAACCAGATTCTTCGGCTTCTCTATTCGGACCAGCGGACACCAGCCTCGTTCCTTTTCCGATATGAATCCTTCGATACCGGAGAAATTCGCGAGGCTGTCGGCGACCTGATTTGCGGCATCCGAGGTTATGAATCGTACGAGATTGAACTCGAACTTCGTAAGCTCAACAAGCAGTTTGATGAACTGTCGTCGCAATACACGTCGCTGTTGAGGTCTCTACCTGAAGAAGAAGCGCTCGCGCGTGTAGAGAGCGTTGACGCACGTGTCGCGGGGCTTGAGGAGGAATACGCTCGTCTTTCGAGCGAGATCGCGAATGTCGATGATCTGGTCGATGACCAAGAGATTAAGTCCTTCGTCCAGGAACGGAAAGAAGCTAGTTCGGAAATCCGAAAGCTGCGGGGACAAATCGTCGACATTGAGCAGCAAATACATACGAATGACCTCGAAGTCACTGATCTGACGAGTTTCATCAGTCACCTTGAAGAATTGTCGGACAAGCTTCCCAAGGCTCAGAAGTCATCTGAAATCATTGGGAGTATCGAATTCACGCACTGCCCCGCGTGTCTTTCGCCGCTCCACGGCACGAGTGATCCCGACCATTGCATTCTCTGCGGTAGCGAAACCGATCCCGAGCAAGAACGGTCGCGCTATCTGCAAATCAAACTGGATTTGGATATTCAAATTCGAGAGTCCCGCCAGCTTCTTGAGGAGAAGGAAACCGGCACGGCGCAGGCAAAAAAAGAACTGCGGAAGTTGCGATCGACCTACCAAGAGAAGCTTTCGGAATTCACAGTACGTTACGAGATCAGCAGCTCGCCTCGCGAGAGCTTTACCGCCGAGCGTTATCAACGCCTTGGCCAGATCGACCGAGAGCTTCGGGACCTTGCAAGGCTACGTGAACGTGCAGCCGAACTCGAAAATGTGAGTGAACGAAAAGCCACGCTTCAAGGTGAAATTGACCGACTAAAAGATCGTCAGAAGGCCCTCGATACAGCCAGCGAGACGCGCCGCCGCACAGCATTGACACAAGTGTCTGAGAAGGCGAAGTCCTTCCTGCGGCAAGACCTGGATCGACAAGACGAATTCAGAAACGCCAAGTCAGTCGTCGTCAGTTTTCGTGATAATTCCATTCTCGTTGATGGAGAGCTGAACTTTGCAGAGAGCAGCAATGTAATCGTCAAGAACGCGGCGATCCTATCTTTGTTTGCCGCAGCAACAGAGGACAGCGAGTTTCTCCATCCTCGGTTCTTGCTCATGGACAATGTTGAAGACAAAGGCATGGAGCAGGAACGAAGCCACAACTTCCAGAAGATCATGGTGGAGGCTTCTGAACGCGCTAAACTCGATCACCAGATCATCTTCACGACGTCGATGATTGACCCCGACTTGGACGAAGACCAGTACACGATCGGTCCTCACTACACGCACGCTGACCGCACGCTCCGCAAGCTGTCCGACGAGGAAAGCTCCTGACAGGCACAAAGAGGTAGCTGAGCAACGAGATCGGATCGACAGTGGGACACTCGGTCGGAAAACGCTAACAAACAGTGGGACAAAAAAGTGTCCCACTGGCACGTAAGTGTCGGGATTTCCTGTTCACTGTGATGCCGCCCCCGGGCACCATTCCTCAAGCTCATGCATTGGTTCCGCTTCAGGATTCCGCAGCGATCCGGAGCCTTAGACCATGGCGTTGACCAAATCCCCCGCCTTCACCTTCTCCAAAGAGGCGATCTGCGACCGCGCTCGGCGCGTCTCGAGGGACCTGGCCTGGCATGTTCGAGCACGTCGGATCGCAAGCGATGCATCTGGCCCCCCTTTCGCCCCTGAACCATGCCGCCCGGCTGATCGGGCTGCGCGACGGCGCCGTTGATTTCGAGGGGCCGGTCATGGCGGCGGCACGGTGTAGCGATGGCGGGGGGGGGGGGCGCGGACACCTGGAACGGTTGACGCCGCGGCCGTGGAAGACCCGGGGGACAGCGCCGGGCGAGCGCAAATTCCGCGCTGGCGGAGGGCGGGCTTTTGCCTATGCCCGGTGCCCTTGCTTGAGTTCGCCCGGCCCCGGCGATAGGGTGCTGCAGGGTCGAACCGGCCGCGATTGCCCGGCCGTCGCCCGCATCGGATGACCCTAGCTTTCGAGGCCGGCGAGGTGAACAGGACCAGCGCGACGGGCGTCCCGGCGTCGATCGTCATTCCCAGCCATAACCGGCCGGCGCTGCTGGCCGAGGCCGTGGCCTCGGCGCTGCGGGAATGCCCGGAGCGCGGCGAGGTCATCGTCGTCGACGACGGCTCGACACGGCCGGCCGCCGAGGTTCTGGCCGGGGTGAGCGACCGGCGGTTGCGCCTGTTGCGGCACGAGGTCGCCCGCGGCGCCGGGGCGGCGCGCAATGCCGGCGTCGCGGAGGCGGCCGCCGACCTCGTCTTCTTCCTCGATGACGACGATCTCTTCGTCGAGGGCTACCTGCAGGCGACGATCGCAGCGGTCAGGGCGGCGCCCGCGGCGGGCTTCGGCTTCGCCGCCGCGCCCGATGAGGACCGGGGCGACGATGGCTGGGCCGACGCGGGGTTCCGGCTGCTGTCCGGCCGGGCGCCGCTGCGCCGGCGCGTCGCGGCGACCAGCCGGGGGGTCTGGGTCCGCCGGGCGGCCTTCGCGGCGGTGGGCGGTTTCGATCCCGCCCAGATCGTCGACGAGGACACCGATCTCTGCGTCCGGCTGGTGGCGGCCGGATACCGGGCGCTGGTGGCCGACCGGCCCGGCACCCGCGTCCGGATCGACCACAGCCCGGCCGGGTCCGCAAGCGCACAGCTCACCCGTTCGACCGCCCCTCGCAAGGTCGTCGCGTGCTACCGCCGCACCCATGACAAGTCGGCCGCCCGCTTCGCGGCCCTTGGCGGCGGTCGCTGGTTCCTGGCGACGCGCTACATCCGGCGCGCGGTGAAGGGCGGCTTCGCGGCCGAGGCCCGCCAGTTCGCCGCCACGCAGCGCCCGGCCGTGCTGGCGCCCGCGCTGCTGGCCTATTGGCGGCTGAAGGCGCTGAGGGACGCAGGCAAGGCCCGGGCGCCCGGTCAGTAGCCGTAAAGCTCGTAATCGCGGGCGTAGAGCGCCTCGATCCGCCGCCTCTGCGCCAGGCTCGGGGCAAAGGCGGTCGAGCCGCTGCGGTTCTTGCGCGCATCTGTCAGGCTGTCCGGGCGCGGCAGCTCGATCCCGGCCAGCTCGGCCACGTGCTGCAGGTCGGCGTCGAGCGTTTCCACCCGTCCGACATGGGTCAGCGTGAAGGCGCCGTGGCCGAGATTGATGTGCTGCGGCCGGAAATGGGGGTCGGTGCGCAGGTCTGAATGCGCCAGGTTGGCCTCGACATAGTCGAGATAGACGTCGAACCGGTAGCCAAGGTCGTCCCGGCGCGAGAAGCCGAAGGCCTCGATCCGGTCGAGGTGCTTCGGCGCCTCGTCGTTCTGGCGCTTGACGAAGAAGTCGAAGAAGGCCGAGACCGCGCGGCTTTCGGGCTGGCGGACGGTCGAGAACGAGACCGCGTTGACGAGCGCGTCGCGCAGATCCCGCCATTGCGAGATGTCGGCCCGCAGGCCGACAGGGGCATAGTGGATCCGGCCTTCGTAATCGTGGCCGTGATCGTAGCGGTAGAGCAGGTGGGCGATGGTGGTGCAACCGGCCTTGGGGTTCTTGATGAAGGCCAGCCGCCCGTCGGCCGTGGCGATGGTATGGGCCAACACCGTGCGTTCCAGCGCGGGCAGTTGCCCGAAGCGGTAGCGTTCGGCGGCGTGGCGGCTGACCCAGCGCAGCAGCAGGTCCTTGGACTTGTGGCCGGGAATCCGCTCCTCGTAGGGGCGCCAGCCGGGGGGCGGATTGCTCATGACACCCTCCTCGTCCGTCTCTTGAACCACCAGCGCCGCCAATAGGCCGCCCTGAAGAAGCGCAGGCCGCGGCGGGGTTGGGGCAGGCCCGTCACCAGCGAGGCGCGGGCCTTCTCGATATCCGAGGTGCCCGGCTCGATCCGGGGATGGTCCACGACCCGGGGCAGGGCGAGCATCGCCGGCAGCGCGGTGACGTCGCAGGGCCAGTCGGCCGGGCCGCGCAGCGGCAGCGCGTGGTCCAGGATATGCGCCGCGCCGCGGCGGCTGATCGAATAGCCGGTGGTCAGGCTGGCGTTGCGCGCGGCCCGGACGATCCGGATGCCGCCGGTCAGCGGCGTCTGCGTCCCGAAGCGCCAGACATCGCCATGCAGGTGATCGAGCTGGATCAGGTCGGCGGCCTCGAAACCGCGCCCCCGCAGGAACTCCGCGAAGAGCGGCCCGACGCGGGCGTCGTCCTCGAGCACGATCGCGCCGGGCAGGTCTTCGTCGACGATCCGCCGGTAGAGCGACAGATGCGACAGGGCGCAGGCATATTCGGCATCCGCCAGCGGCCGGCCGAACTGCACCTCGGTGCCGGGGCGGTCGATCATGGTCTCGTAGCGCGCCGCCAGGCCGTTGCGGCCGTCGACGGCGTCGACGAAGCGGAACGGGATCGACAGCGCCTCCAGTTGCGCCGTGAGCGCCCGCCGCCGCGCCTGCGCGTCGGCCAGGGACACGACCAGGACGGGCCAGGGGGCGGCTGTCTCTGTCATCGGCGCAGGTCTCCTTGACTTCGACCATCCCGCGTCCCGCCGGGGAGGGGCGGGGCGGCTCACTCGCTCATCGGTCATAGCCGCAGGGCGCCCCGAGGTCGAGACGCGGGCGGAGCGAAGACCGGCACCAATCCGCCCAGCCGGGTCACGCGCGGCCTCGCTTCACAGGACCCGCGCCCTGTGCCATTCTCTGCCGGCGGCCCGGACACGCCAGGAGCGGAGGGCGCGTCGCGGAACGGGCCGAGGGGAATGCATGCCGACCGGATTTTCCGATCAAGCCACGCTCGTGCGGCGGCTCGCCGAGGGCGACCGAGCCGCCTTCGAGCACGTCTACCGGCAGCACAACGCCGCCCTGATCCGGGTCTGCACCGGTATCGTCGACAGTCGGGCGACGGCCGAGGAGGTGGTGCAGGACGCCTGGGTCGCGGTGCTCAAGAACATCGGCGGCTTCGAGGGCCGGTCGTCGCTGGCGGGCTGGATCTTCACCATCATGGTCAACAAGGCCCGCACCCGGGCCAAGCGCGACGGCCGCTCGGTCTCGTTCGACGAGGGCGGCGAGGATAACAGCCTGGCCGCCGCCTTCGACGGTCGCGGGCACTGGAAGGACAAGGTCGACCTGTGGAAGGAGATCACGCCGGAGCGGATCATCGCCGGGCGCAGCCTGCTCGAACACGTGACCGAGGCGATCGAGGCGCTGCCCTCGGGCCAGCGCGCGGTGCTGACCTTGCGCGGCCAGCAGGGGCTCGACGCCGCCGAGGTCTGCGACATCCTCGGCATTTCCGAGGGCAACATGCGGGTCCAGCTGCACCGCGCCCGGCTTGCGGTGCGGGCGGCGCTGGACAAGGTGATGTAGGCGGGGGCGCGATTGAATGTCACAGCGGCAACAACAATCCATGGACGGGTGTAACGCGAACGGGCGCGGAATGTCCTGTCCCTGTCAGCCGAGAGGAAGGGACATCAGCGGATGATGACCTGCAAGGATGTAACCGAACATGCCAGCGACCTGCTTGACGGGAAGATGGGGCTTTGGGACCGGATCAAGCTCCGGCTGCACCTGCTGATCTGCACCGGCTGCGCGCATTTCATCGCCCAGATGCAGGCGACGCGCGACCTGACCCGCGCTGCCACCGGCGAACCGCGCGACCCCGAGGAGGCCGCCCATGTCGATGCCATCCTGGCGCGGCTGCACAGTCATGACCATGATCACGGCCACGACCACGACCACGGCTAGCCCGGCCGCGCCGCCGCCAATGCGAAAGCCCCGGCCGTCGTTACCCGGCCGGGGCTTTGTCATGCAGGCGTCGGAGCGGGATCAGGCGTGGTGGCCGGGGGCAAGGCCCGGCCCGGGCCGCCCCAGCCAGCGCCGCAGCCGCGGCCAGAGCAGGGCGTCGAGCGAGACCGCGCCGCCGCCCAGCCACAGCGGCACCAGCAGCACGAAGCCCCACATCAGGCGCTGGTCGAGGATCGTGCCGTAGGGGTCGGTGTCGAACAGGTGCCCGATGGTGGCGGCCTCGATGCCGTGGCCGTAGATGTCGGTCAGCGACATCACCGCGACGAAGCCAAGCATTGCCAGCGCCGCCGGCCGCGTGGCAAGGCCCAGAACGACGAGCAGCGGCAGCATCAGCTCGGCCAGGGTGCCGGCGCCGACGACGAGGTGCAGCGGCCAGGAAAGCATCGCCGGATCGTAGCCCGCCGCCTCCATCTGCCGCGGCAGGATCTGGACATAGGCGCCGGCCGACAGGCCGAAGCCGTCGATCTTGGTGGCGAAGGAACTGAGGAAAAACCGCAGCAGGACCGAGGCGAAGACCAACCGCGCGAGCAGCGACAGCGCGCTGGCGCCGGCCGGTCCGGGCCGGTTCTGCGGGGCGAAAAGGGCGGTGAGGGCGCGGCGCATGTTATGTCCTTTCTCGACCGGGCGGGGAGGGATGCGCCCCACGGGGCTCCGGGGGCGCATCCGGGGAACTGATCAGGGCCCTGTCCGGCCGCGTCAGCTCTTGGGCATGTCGCGCTCGAGCGGCGTCAGCGAGCCCATCCGGTTGCCCGGCAGCTCCATCGAGGTGCAGGTGCCCTCGGGGACCAGCTTGAACGAGTTGCCCTGGTAGTCGACCTTCGAGGTGCCGGCGCAGGTGGTGCCGGGGCCGGCCTTGCAGTCGTTCTGCCCAGCGAGCGCGACGCCGTAGCATTTCTCCTGCCCGGCGGCGGCGGCCGGCGTGGCCGTGCTCGCGGCGATCCCGGTGGTCAGGGCGGCGGCGATCATCAGGCTGCGCGTATGCATGGTCATGGGTCTGTTTCCTCCTGGTTGCGAAGGCACCGTGCCTTCTGCCGGGGTCGACCCCCCAGGGCGGCCCGCCGTTACAGCGGTAACGCAGCCGTGATATTTGCGACGGGCCTCTGCCGGGGCCCGGGGTCCGGCTGCGCGCTGCCTGGGGCGGCGCTCACGAAAACGCGATCCGCCCCGCCGTAACGCATGTGGGGGCCGGGCAGTCCTTTCCCCGTGGGGCGCCTTGCCGCCCGCCCGCCAAGGGAGGAAACCATGACCAGACCTGACCGCGATCCCGGCCACGAAGCGCCCGGCCACGAGACGCTTCCGCCGCGCGCCGGCGTCGGGCTGAAGCCGCAGCATTACCGCGACATCCTCGACACCCGTCCGGATATCGGTTTCTTCGAGATCCATGCCGAGAACTACATGGGCGCCGGCGGCCCGCCGCATCGCTATCTCGAAACGATCCGGGCCGACTACCCGCTGTCGCTGCACGGCGTCGGCCTGTCGATCGGCGCCGACCGGCCGCTCGACCGCGACCACCTGGCCCGGCTCAAGGCGCTGATCGAGCGTTACCACCCGGCGATGTTCTCGGAACACCTCGCCTGGTCGACCCATGACACCGGCTTTCTCAACGATCTGCTGCCGGTGCCCTATACCGACGAGACCCTGGCCCGGGTCTGCGCCCATATCGACGCGGTGCAGGCGGCGCTGGGCCGGCAGATGCTGCTGGAAAACCCCTCGACCTACCTGAGTTTCGCCGAGAGCAGCTGGGACGAGGTCGATTTCATCGCCGAGGTGGCGCGGCGGACGGGCTGCGGCCTGCTGCTCGACGTCAACAACGTCCATGTCTCGGCCACCAACCAGGACTGGCAGCCGCGCGACTACATCGCCCGCTACCCGCTGGTGCAGGTGCAGGAAATCCACCTCGCCGGCTTCACGCCGGACGCAGACGAGGCCGGCCGGCCGCTCTTGATCGACACCCATGACCGGCCGGTCGATGCCGAGGTCTGGGACCTCTACGCCTATGCCCTGTCGCTGACCGGGCCGCTGCCGACGCTGATCGAATGGGATGCCGAGGTGCCGACATGGCCCGAGCTTTTCGCCGAGGCGCGGCGGGCCGAGGCGGTGATGGCCGATGTCGTCCAGGAGGGGCTGCGCCATGCTGCCGCTTCGTGACCGGCAGGCGGGATTCGGCGCGGCGCTGCTCGACCCCGAGGCGGCGGTGCCCGACGGGCTGGTGGGGCCGGACGGCCAGCCCAGCCCGCGCCGCTTCGCCGTCTATCGCAACAACGTCGTCTCCAGCCTGATCGACGCGCTGGCCGCGGCCTACCCGGTGGTGCAGCGGCTGGTGGGCGAGCGGTTCTTCCGCGCCGCCGCCCGGATTTTCGTCACCGCCAACCCGCCGGACAGCCCGATCATGTTGCGCTACGGCGCCGGGTTCGCCACCTTCCTCGACGGTTTCCCGCCGCTGGCCGATTATCCTTACATTGGCGATGTCGCCCGGGTCGAACGCGCCTGGCTCGAGGCCTATCACGCCCCCGAGGCCGCCCCGATCAGCCAAGAGGCGCTGGCGGCGACGGCGCCGGAATACCTGCCGATGCTGGGGGCCGCGTTGCACCCGTCCTGCCGGATCGTGACCTCCGATTACCCGGCCGGGACGATCTGGCAGGCGAACACGGGGCAGGCTCCGCCGGGCGCGATCGACCTGACCTGCGGCGAGACGGTGCTGATCGCCCGGCCGGAAGCCACGGTCGAGCTGCGCCTGCTGCCGCCGGGGCCGGCGCGGTTCCTGCTCGCCCTCGCCGCCGGCAGCAGCCTGACCGACGCCGCCGAAACCGCCCTGCGCGCCGCGCCCGATCTGGACATCGGCGCGGCGCTGTCCGGGCTGATCGGGCTCGGCCTGCTGACCGATCTGCGCCCGGTCGCGGCGGGGGACAGGGCGGAACGGCCATCGTCGAAACAGGCTTGACCGAAGCGCCGCGACCGTCTAAGGGCTCGGGCGGCTGCAGACGCCTGCCACCCGCGGACAGCAATGTCTTGGTGAAGTTCTGCTCGAGATACACTCTCTGTTCCCCTCCGCGTCTCGCGCGGGTGGCAATGCGGGTCCCATCCACCGAAGCGAGATCGACGCATGAGGAATGCAGAGCGATGTCCGATCCGTCTCGCAACCATTATCTCGAGGGCCCGATACCGGCCCTCTTCGCCAAGACCGCGCCGCCGATCATCTTCGTGATGGGGATGAACGGGCTGCTGAACGTGGCCGATGCCCTGTTCCTGGGTCATTACGTCGGCCAGGACGCCCTGGCGGCGGTCACCCTTGTCTTCCCCCTCTACATGCTGATCGTCGCCTGCGCGACGCTGGTCGCCGGCGGCATGTCCAGCCTGCTGGCCCGCCATCTCGGCGCCCGGCGTCTCGACTTGGCGCAGGCGGTCTTTGCCGGCGCCCATTGGCTGGCCGTGACCGTCGCGCTGGCGCTGATCGCGGCCTATCTGCTGGTCGGCGGCGCCGTGGTCCGCACCGCCGCCGGCGGCGATGCCATGATCGCCGGGATGGCCGGAACCTACCTGCGCATCCTGGTGCTCTGGGCACCGCTCTACTTCGTGCTGGCGGTCAATGTCGACGCGCTGCGCAACGAGGGCCATGTCGGCATGATGGCGGCGATGAGCCTCTTGGTCTCGCTGGCCAATATCGGCTTCGATTACGTCCTGATCGCGGTGTTCCATCACGGCGTCGCCGGCTCGGCCTATGGCACGGTGGCGGCGCAGGCGCTGGGCCTTGCCCTGATCCTCGCCTTCCGCGTCCGGGGCCGCAGCGCGCTGCACCCGGCGGCGGTGCTGCGCCGGGCCACCGCCCGGCCGTGGCGCGCCATCCTCGCGCTGGGCGCGCCGCAGAGCCTGAACTTCATCGGCGTCGCGCTCGGCTCGACCGCGATCCTGTCCGCGTTGCAGATGGCGCAGAGCCCGGATTACGCCGTCACCGTCTCGGCCTACGGCATCGCGACCCGGGTGATGACCTTCGCCATCCTGCCGCTGATCGGGCTGTCGCAGGCGATGCAGACGATCACCGGCAACAACCACGGCGCCGGGCTGGCGCGGCGCACCGGCGCCAGCCTGCGTTTCGCGCTCGGCGCGGCGCTGGTTTTCTGCCTGGCGGTGCAACTTTGCGTCAGCCTGTTCGCGGCGCGGATCGGGGCGGGCTTCGTCGCCGATCCGGCGGTGGTGGCGAAGGTGGCGGAGATCCTGCCGGTGATGGTTGCACTGTTCCTGTTCGCCGGTCCGCTGCGGATGATCGCCACCCATTTCCAGGCCATCGGCGACGCCCCCCGGGCGGCGCTGCTGAGCCTCGCCAAGCCCTACCTCTTCGCCATCCCGCTGACCTTCGCCTTGGCGCTGGGCATCGGCGCCGGGGCGATCTGGTGGGCCGGGCCGGCCAGCGACGCGCTGCTCGCGGTGCTGACGGTGCTGGTGCTGGCGCGCGGCGCACGGCGGCAGTCGCTGCGCTGGGGCGTGCTGCCGGTGGCCGCGGCGCCGGTGGAGGGCCGGGCATGAGCGCGCGGCTTCCCACCGTCGCCGAGGCCAAGGCCCAGGCCAAGCGGCTGCGCGCCCAGCTCCAGGCCGAGGGCCAGGAGATCGGCCACAGCAAGGCGCTGGAGCTGGTCGCCCGCCAGCACGGCTATCGCGACTGGAACACTTTCCACGCCGCGCTGGGCAACGCCCCGCCGGAGGACTGGACCCCGGGCGGCCGCGTCATCGGTCGCTACCTGGGCCAGCCCTTCATCGCCACGGTCGTCGCGGTGAAGATGACCGGCGCCGGCTGGTTCCGGCTCGAGCTCGAACTCGACGAGGCGGTCGATGTCGTGACCTTCGACAGCTTCTCGAACTTCCGCAAGCGCATCCAGGGCACCGTCGGCCCTTCCGGCACCTCGCGCGAGCGGACCTCGGACGGCCGGCCGCATCTCGAGATCGAGATCTGAGCAGGGCGCGACCGGCCCATACCGGTCGCGCCGCCTCGCCCTGCCTATGGAGCAGGCACCGTTTCCCGTCGATGGCATTTCGCGGCGCCGCAGCTAATCCGGGAGTTGCCAACCCGCCGCACGCGGCCTACCGTGAGGCCAGTTTGCTGCATGACGAAGACGTAGAAAATATGTGGGGTCGACGTGTCCAACCCTTATGAAACCCAAGGCAGAAAGGCCTTTTGGCGCTCTGCCGTCGGGGAAGTTTCCCCCTTGCATTTCAGCGATCTCTACACGCCCCGGTTCATCATCTCGAAATCCGAGGTGATCGCCGCCGCGGGCAGCTGTTTTGCCCAACATATCGGCGCCCAGTTCAAGCGCCGGGGATACAATTTCCTGGATGTCGAGCCGCCGCCGCCGCTGCTGCCGGAGGCGCAGTATCACGATTACGGCTTCGATCTCTATTCCGCGCGCTACGGCAACGTCTATTCCGTCCGCCAGCTGTTGCAGCTGCTCCGGCGTGCGCGCGGGGAGTTCACGCCGAAGGAAAACGCCTGGACCGACGACAAGGGCCGGGTGCGCGATCCGTTCCGGCCGTCGATCGAGCCCGACGGCTTCGCCTCGCTGGCGGAAATGGAGGCCGACCGCGCCTATCACCTGTCGCAGGTCGCGGGGATTCTCAGGCAGGCCGACCTGTTCGTCTTCACCTTCGGCCTGACCGAGGCCTGGGAATGCGTCGAGGACGGCGCCATCCTGCCAACCTGTCCCGGCACCATCGGCGGCAGCTTCGATCCCGAACGCTACCGGTTCAAGAACTTCACCTTCAGCGAGGTGATGGCCGATGCCGAGGAGGTGATCGCGCTGGCGCGGGCCGAGAACCCGGAGATGAAGTTCCTGTTCACCGTCTCGCCGGTGCCGCTGACCGCCACGGCCACGGACGATCACGTCCTCAGCGCCACGGTCTATTCCAAGTCGGTGCTCCGTGCCGTCTGCGGCGAGCTGCGGGCCAAGTATGACGCGGTCGATTACTTCCCGTCCTATGAGCTGGTCGCCTCGCACCCGATGCGGGCGATGTTCTACATGCCGAACCTGCGCACGGTCGCGCCGGACGGGGTGAAATCGGTGATGGAGGTGTTCTTCGCCGCCCATCGCGGCAAGGGCGCCGACGTCGCGGCGCAACCGAAGGCCGCGGCCCGGCCCGGGCCGGCGCCCGAGGCCGATCCCGACGATGTCGTCTGTGACGAGGAAATCCTGGAAGCATTTGGCCGATGAAGCTGTTTATTGGTGGCAACTCGCATACGCCGGCGCTGAAATACGGGCTCGACGCCCTCGGGCAGGGGGCGCATGAGATCCATGTCGGGCCGTTCGGCACCGCCGCGAAGGTGGTCAAGCCGTTCAGCGCGATCCGCAAGGGCGTGGTCGAATTCACCCTGCCCGAATATGCCGCGAATCTCGAGCGGTTCACCGGCAAGCGCCATTTCGACCCAGCCGATCTCTGGGGCATCTGCATGGGGACGCATTTCGCCCGCATCTACCGCAATCCGTTCTGGAAGGAGGCCGCGCCGGCGGCCCTGGCCGGGCCGGGCCGTCGCCCCGCGTCGCGCCCCGCGTCGCGCCCCGTGTCGCGCGCGGTGCTCGACGCGATGATCCGCAACGATCAGCGCCATGTCCGCGCCCTGCTGTCGCAGCTGAAGAAGACGGGGGTCCGGTTCTTCGTCATCGAATGCCCGCCGCCGCGGCGGGAATGGTCGACGCGCGAGCCCTGCATCCCGGTCGACGTACTGGCGGCGGTCGATGGCGCGGCGCGCAAGCAGTTCCGGGCATGGCTCGCCCGGCGGGACCTGCCCCTGGTCGAGAACCCGCCGGAGGTGGTCGGGCCGGACGGCTTGCTCAAGGACGCCTATGCCAAGCAGGTGGTGCTGAGCGATGGCCAGCCGGATCGGCTGCATGCCAACGCCGAATACGGGCGGCTGATGATGGAGCGGATCGTCGCCCAGATCGAAAGCATGGCCGCCACCGCCTGAGGCCGCGGCCGGCGTGACCGGGACCGGCCCGGCGCGAAACGCTGGCAGCACAATGCGCCCCTCTTCCCATCGCCGATAGCCGGGGGCGAGGGGCCGGGTGTCCCCTCCCGAACCGCCGGCGAGCATCGCGAAGAAGACGGGGGGCGGCGCCTGACCCGGCCCGCCCCGCAATGGCTCTTGTCCCGCCCCGGCTCAGTTCACGAGGAACGGGATCGGCACGCCGAAGGTCTGGGCCAGCAGCACGAAGTTCAGCCCCAGCACCGCGGCTGCGCCGACATAGGCGAGGATGCGGGTCAGCGGGCCGCTGGCATAGTCGCCCATCACGTCGCGGCGCGAGGTGAAGATGATCAGCGCGATCATCGGCACCGGCAGGGCGATCGACAGCACGACCTGGCTCAGAACCAGCGCGTCGGTGGCGTTGTAGCCGATCGCCACCACGGCGAAGGCCGGCACCATGGTCACCAGCCGGCGCAGCCAGACCGGGACCCGGAAATGCAGGAAGCCCTGCATGATCATCTGCCCGGCCATGGTGCCGACCACCGAGCTGGAAATCCCCGAGGTGATCAGCGAGACGAGGAAGACCGAGGCCGCGGCGGCGCCCAGCAACGGCGTCAGGGTATGATAGGCGGTCTCGATCTCGGCCACCTCGCTATGGCCCTGGTGGAAGGCGCTGGCCGCCATCATCACCATCGCCATGTTGACCATGCCGGCGATGGCCAGCGCGACGACCACCTCGATATTCGAGAAGCGCAGCACCTTGCGGCGCTCGGCGTCGTTGCGGATCACGGCGCGGGTCTGGGTCAGGCCGGAATGCAGGTAGATCGCGTGCGGCATCACCGTGGCGCCGATGATGCCGACGGCGATGGTCAGGGCGGTGGCGTCGGGCAGGTTGGGCGTCACCAGCCCGGTTGCCGCCGCGCTCCAGTTCACCGGCGCGATCAGCAGCTCGATCAGGTAGCACAGCCCGATGATGGCGACCATCGTGCCGATGATCAGCTCCATCGGCCGGAACCCCTTCCGCTCGAAGATCAGGATGCCGTAGGTGACGATGGCGGTGACGACCATGCCCCAGAACAGCGGCAGGTCGAACAGCAGCGCCAGGCCGATCGCGCCGCCGAGGAACTCGGCCAGATCGGTCGCCATCGCCGCCACCTCGCTGACCGCCCACATCGTCCAGACCACTGGCTTGGGGAAATGGTCGCGCGACATCTCGGCCAGGTTCTTGCCGGTGACGATGCCCAGCCGGGCCGACAGCGCCTGGAACAGCATCGCGATCAGGTTGGCCAGCAGCACCACCCAGAGCAGCATGTAGCCGTAGCCGGCGCCGGCCTGGATGTTCGTGGCGTAGTTGCCCGGGTCCATATAGGCGATCGAGGCGATCACCGCCGGGCCGACGAAGAGGAGCTTGCCAAGGAAACCGCGGCGCTCGCCGGAAAGGACGGCCGTCATGCCGCGGCGGGTGCGTTCGGTGCTGATCATCGTCGGGTCCGTTCCATGTGCTTCGGCGCAGAAATATAGCCAAGGCTACATTTGATGCAAGAGGCCATATAATGCAGGCCGGACAAGATGCCGCGAAACCGGGATTGCAAATGCGCAGAACACTATTTACCCTTGGCTATAATGATTTATCGGCCTTCAGCAGGGGCCCGGCGGCTGCCGGGGCCGGGAAGCCGCCCAAGACCAAGAAAAAGAGGCCAGGATGACCGAGCATGACACCCCGCCGCCGGAAGCGACTCCCTCGGAACAGGCCGGCCGCTTCGCCCGCGCCCGTGAAGCACAGGCGAAGGCGATTCTGGAAGACTATGTCGAGATGATCGGCGACCTGATCGCGGTCCATGGCGAGGCTCGCGTCGCCGATATCGCCGAACGGATGGGGGTGGCGCATCCCACTGCCACCAAGGCCGTCGCCCGGCTCAAGCGCGAGGGGCTGGCGACCTCGCGCCCCTATCGCGGCGTGTTCCTGACCGAGGAGGGCGCCGCGCTGGCCGACAGCGTCCGCGCCCGCCACCGCACCGTCGTCGACCTGCTGGTCGCTGTCGGCGTGCCGCGGGAGACGGCGGAGGTCGATGCCGAGGGGATCGAGCACCACGTCTCACGCCGAAGCCTCAAGGCCTTCGAGGCTTTCCTGGCCGCGGCGGGCTGAAGCCGGCCGGCGCCGCGCCCGCGGGATGTCCGGCGGCCGCAAACATGCTAGCCTGACGCGACCGCCAGACATGGACGAGCAGGAGAGGACCCCCATGCGTCGCCTCGGAGCCCTTCTTGCCGCAGTCCTGCTGCTGTCCTCCGCCGCGCTGGCCGACAGCCGCGATGCCGCCTTGCCCGATCTCGGCGTTTCCAGCGCCACCCGGGCGATGCTCGCGGCCGCGCAGCCGGTCAGAGCCCGGCAGGCGATGGTCGTCACCGCCCAGCACCTGGCCACCGAGGTCGGGCTCGACATCCTGAAGAAGGGCGGCAACGCGGTCGATGCGGCGGTGGCCGTGGGCTACGCGCTGGCCGTGGTCCATCCCTGCTGCGGCAATCTCGGCGGCGGCGGCTTCATGACCGTGCACCTGGCCGATGGCCGCAACCTGTTCCTCGACTTCCGCGAAAAGGCGCCTCTGGCCGCCACGCCGGACATGTTCCTCGACGCCGACGGCAAGGCCGATCCCGGCCTCAGCCGCGATTCCTGGCTTGCCACCGGCGTGCCGGGCACGGTGCTGGGGCTGAACGAGGCGCTGGCGCGGTTCGGCACGATGCCCCGGGCCGAGGTCATGGCCCCGGCCATCGCGCTGGCGACGGAGGGCTTCGTGCTCGACGCCGCCGACGCGCGCCTGCTGGGTCTGCGCGCAGGGCTGTTCGCCGGCCGGCCCAATGTCGCGCGGATCTTCCTGCATCCCGACGGCACGCCGTTGCAGGCCGGCGAGCGGCTGGAACAGCCCGCCCTTGCCCAGACGCTGGAGGCGATATCCCGGGGCGGCAGCGACGCCTTCTACAAGGGGCCGATCGCCCGGGCCATCGTCGCCGCCAGTCAGCGGGGCGGCGGTCTCTTCACGATGCGGGACTTCGCCACCTACACCGCGCCCTGGTCCGAACCGGTCGGCTGCGACTACCGCGGCTATCGCATCGTCTCGGCGCCGCCGCCGAGCTCGGGCGGCACCGTGGTCTGCGAGGTCCTGCAGATCCTCAAGCCCTATCCCCTTGCGCAATGGGGCTATGCCTCGCCCCGGGCCAGCCACTATCTGGTCGAGGCCGAGCGCCGCGCCTTCGCCGACCGCAACACCTATCTCGGCGACCCGGCCTTCGGGAAGAACCCGGTCGAACGGCTGATCTCGCCCGACCATGCCAAGACCCTCCGCGCCACGATCAGGCCGGACCGGGCCACGCCGTCCTCCGAGATAAGCGGCAGCCTCGGCGCAGCCGAGGGGCAGCATACGACGCATTATTCGATCGTCGACGCGCAGGGCAACGCGGTCTCGGTCACCTACACGCTCAATTTCTTCTTCGGCACCGGGCGGATCGCGGGCGATACCGGTTTCTTCCTCAACAACGAGATGGACGACTTCACCGCCAAGCCCGGCGTGGCCAATGCCTTCGGGCTGGTGCAGGGCAGGGCCAATGCGGTGGCGCCGGGCAAGCGGCCGCTGAGCTCGATGACGCCGACCATCGTGCTCAGGAACGGCAAGGTGTTCATGGTCACCGGCAGCCCGGGCGGCTCGACCATCATCTCGACGGTGCTCGGGACCATCCTCAATGTCGTCGATTTCGGCATGAACATCCAGCAGGCGGTCGACGCGCCGCGCCTCCACCACCAGTGGCTGCCCGATCTGGTCTTCGTCGAGCCGGGCTACCTGACGCCAAAGAGCCGATCCGCGCTCGAAGCGATGGGATACAGCTTCAAGGAGCGCCCGCCCTGGGGCGCCGCCGAGGCGATCCTTGCCGATCCGGCGACGGGCGGGCTGCAAGGCGCCAATGACAGCCGCCGTCCCGCGGGCGCGGCGCGGGGCCATTGAAGGCCCCTGGCGCGCAATGGGATCGGCCCGGGCGCCGAGAGGCTCTTTCTGCATTCCCGGCGACGGGGCGGGGCAGGCGGTCCCTTCGCAAAGCTGCCACCCTGCGCTTGCCCTTGCCGGGCGACCAGGCGCCGAAGCCGGACAGATCTCCAGGCGCGTCGTGCTGCGCACGACCGATCTCCGCCAAGTAATTGAAAGGAAATGGAGGCGAGTACCGGAATCGAACCGGTGTACACGGATTTGCAATCCATGAATGGGTTTTGGTTTTTCTTGGTTTTTTTGTAAACCGCCGTCAAATTGTGCCAAGCCAAATCAACAGTTTATCGCGGAACTGTAAACCGCCTTTGCGGCGGTAGCTTCTTTTGAATTGTGTGGTTTTGCGTCGATAACTTGGGACGACGAGCGGAGGCAGCAGGAGGGCCGAAAGCGGTTCGAACTCGAAGGCCGTGTCGGAAATACCTTCAAGCAGAACGAACGGTTCTCCTGGCGAGACGTCGGCAGTCGGCTTTCCATCACAACTTGTGATGGTCTTGCGTTCTGGCCGCGACCCAGAAATAGTCGCCTTTGAAGGCGAGGAGGTTTCCCGTGGAGTATCAGTCTTCCGTTTGTATTCAAGGAGTTCATGGCTAATGGTCGATACCCAGAACTCTTTTCTATCAAGGTCCTTCTTGCGCTCGGTCTGGGCGCATGAATTTGAAACCTTCAAGGATAGCCCCGAGGAGGTCGAGCTCCTCGAGCGCCTAACGCGATGGGCTGGGCGCGGCACCTTGAAGGAGACCTCCGCGCAGGCTGCACTGCTCGAGGAGTTCTTCCATGCGACGTGGGGTTATGTCCAGGCCGGCCAAGTAGGTGGCGAAGCCAACTACACCCTCTATCCGGCCTTCCCGGTCGCAGGAGCGGGGCAGCGCGGTGGCATGGGGGAAGCCGATGCTGCGCTTGGGTTCTTCGCCCCAGATGAGACCGATCCAATCCCCCAGGTCTTGGTCGAATTCAAAGACATCAAGAGCGCCCTTGACGCCCCACAAAAACGGAAGGGCAATTCCAGATCGCCGGTAAAGCAGGGCCTCGACTACCTCTATGCCAGCCGCAAGGGGATGTTCGGGTATGAACCGATCATTCCGACTTGGGCTATCATTACCGACATGAATGAGTTTCGCCTCTACTGGGCGGATCGTGGCGAGCGGCAGTTCATCAGCTTCGCGCTGGAAAAGAAGGATCTGCTCCAGAATGCCACGTTGCTGAACGACACCGACGAGGGCCGCTTCGACCGGTTCCTGTTCTCGCGCCTGTTCCACCGCGATACGCTGATCGTCCGGGGCATAAGCGGGCGAGCCGAGCTGCTGTCGCTCATCCAGCGACAACGGTTTCGCCAAAGCGAGCTGGAAAACCGCTTCTACGCCGAATACCGCGGCTTCCGCGAACACCTCTATCGCAGCCTGCTGAAGCATAATGGACCGAGTACGGATCGCTTCCCGGGCACCAAGGGGCGGCTGGTGCGTATGGCTCAGAAAATCCTCGATCGGGCGATTTTCGTATTCTTCTGCGAGGACATGGGCCACGCCCCGGGTTTTCCGCCGCAACTCCTACGTGACTACTTGGTCCGGCAAGCCGATGATCAGTTCTTCGATCCGAAGGGCGGGGAAATCTGGCAATGGCTGCGCCGCCTTTTCACGGTGATGAACGATGGCCAGCCCTTTGGGGGGCATCGGATGAACAAGTTTAATGGCGGGCTCTTTGCCCCCGACCTCGAGCTTGAGAAATTACACATCCCCAACAGCATCTTTTGCGAGCGTGGGCAGGGCCAGAACGAGGCGAGTCTCGCTGCCAACAAGCTGACGCTGCTCTACCTGTCTGCAAACTACAACTACGCTTCCAGCTGGGGCGAGGGCGTTGTCCACGATGAACACGCGCCTGCCGGCAAGCGCGATCCGGAGCGGAGCATCGGTCTCTACACACTTGGGCGCATCTTCGAACAGTCGATCACCGAACTGGAAATCCTCGAAGCTGAAGAGGAAGGCCGCAAGTCGATCAATAAGGAAAGCAAGCGCAAGCGCGACGGTGTCTACTACACCCCCGAATGGGTAGTGGAACGAATCGTGGATGAGACGGTGGGGCGCCGCCTTGCTGATCTTAAAGCCATGTGCGGCTGGCCGTCCGAGAAGAAGAACAAGCTGCCCTCACTGGAAGCCATTGACGCCTACGAGGTGGAGCTACGCGACATCCGCATCGTTGATCCGGCGTGCGGCTCCGGCGCGTTCCTGATCACGACGCTGGCGTACCTGTTGGACGAATGGAAGGCTCTACGTGACCTGCGCCGCCAACTTGGACAGAAGATGGCGGAAGAAGACTGGACAGACGCCGCGGTGCGCGAAATCCTTCGCCGCAACCTCTACGGCGTGGACATCAACCCGGCGTCGGTTGAGATCACCAAACTCGCGCTTTGGCTCCACACCGCCCGCTCCGACAAGCCGTTGTCTTCGCTCGACAGCCATATCCGCGATGGCAACAGCCTGATCGGACCTGAGTTCTATAACGGCCTTGCGCCCTACAGCGAGGACGAGAAGGAGCGGATCAACGCCTTTGATTGGCAGGCCGCTTTCCCCGGCGTGTTCGAGCGCGGAGGGTTCGACGTGGTCGTAGGCAACCCACCCTACGTGAAACTCCAGAATTTCCGAAAGGTGCATGCCGACATGGCAGCGTTCCTTTCGCGCGACCCCAAGGGCGGTGGAGCCTATTGCAGCACCCAGACCGGCAACTTCGACCTTTACCTACCATTCGTAGAAAAGGGCATCCAACTTCTGAATGACAATGGGAGGCTGGGCTACATCGCCCCATCCGTCTGGCAGATGAACGAATACGGCGCAGGGCTGCGCGGCGTGATCGAAGAGGGCCGTCACCTATGGGGCTGGATCGATTTCGGGTCGCACCAGATCTTCGATGAAGCGACCGTCTACACCGCGCTCCAGTTCTTCTCGAAACGACCTAACGACGAGGTCGCCGTGGTTCAGGCCCCGAACGGGGTTGTTGCCGAAAGCCCGTGGGAGGCAGAGGACATCCGTCTGAGCTACGACCGCCTGAAATTCGGGGATCGCTGGCTGCTCGTCACAGGCGCCGAGCGCGACCTGATCGACAAGCTGACCGCCAGCGGTTTGCGGCTGGACGATCCCGCCGTGACGCGGAACATCTTCGTGGGCATTCAGACCAGCGCGGATCACATCTATCATCTGAAACGTCTCGGGCCGAACCGTTACGAGGAGAAGCCGCCGAAAGGAGCCAAGCGCGGGCGCGTGGTCGAGATCGAAGACGAGATCATGAAGCCGCTGGTGTCCGGACCAGAGGCGAGCCGCTATCTGACACCTCAGACCGATACTTACCTTCTATTCCCTTACAGCCTTAGCGGAAACCGTCCGAGCCTTGTCCCTGCCAACACCATGCGGTCGCAATATCCGAACGCCTGGGCCTACCTGATCGGGCATGAAGAGGAGCTTCGCGCCCGCGAGAGCAACAAGATGGACCTCGATGACGGGTGGTGGGCATATAACTACCCGAAGAACCTCGACAAGCAGGAAGCCCCTAAGCTGCTGGTCGCCCAAACGGTCAGGTCAATGCAGGTCTCGGCGGATGGCGACGGTGCCTTCTACATCAACAACGTCCGTGTGAACGGCATCATGCCCGCCCGCGGTGTATCCTTGTGGAGCACCTTGGCCGCGCTCAACGCCAAACCCTGCGACTTCTACTTCCGCAAGACGGCGAAGCCGAAGGACAACGGATATTTTGAGGCGAACAAGCAGTTCATCAAGTACCTGCCGCTTCCGGTCACCGACGGCGACGACAATGCCGCGCTGGCGGGGGATGCCGAGCGCCTTCAAGAGCTGTATGACCACCTCCGGCAGGCCTTGGACGACATTGCCCGACGTATGGGGGCTGTCCGCATTCGACCTCGCCCGGACGAATGGTTGTTTCCAGATCTGCCTGGCCTGAACGAGCTTAAAGACGCTGCCCCTAAGCGTCTGATCGGCAACGACCGCCGGAAATGGGCCAAAGAGCGCCTGGCCCGTGAGTTGGAGGCCCGGCACGCCGCGCTTGAAGAACGCCTTGAACCTGGAGTTCCCCTCGCCGCAGAATTAAAACGGGGCGAATTGCGTTTCCTGATCGACGGCATTCCGGCGATCACGGGCATCTTCCCCTCCCCGGATCAGGCCCCCTTCATCCTCGCGCAGTGGAAGGTGCTGGCCAGCCGCACCGAGGTTACGGCCAGGATGACAGGCAAGAAGCTCGCCATGGAATTGAGGAAGATCAGTCTCAGCGCCGAGGACCACATCATGGCCGATGTGATCCGTCTGCAGGATGAAATCGCCGCCGCCGAAACCGAGATCGCCACGAGGGAGCGCCGGATCAACCAGACGATCTACCGTCTTCACGACCTAAGCCCGGGAGAGATCGCGATGATCGAGGCGAAGGTGCATTAGGGACGGAGGGAGCAAGCAGGTGGTCCGAGCGCCGCGGAGAACGATCACGGATGAAGAGATTGGCCTCATCAAGGCCATGCTTCGCCGGGGCACCCGCAACCGGGATATCCAGTTCTACTTCAACCGTCAGGACCGCCCGGTGAATTCGGGCCGCATCACGAATATTCGGAACGGCGACTACGGCCCGGAGATCCCCGCTGCGACAGATGCGGAGCTGGATGCCTTTCTCGCCGGGTTCCAACCTGCCGAGGTTGGCGTGGTGGTCGAGGGAGGCGCTCCTGTCGAGCCTACGCTCGCCGAGAAGGCACGGGCCCGCTTTGTTCTCCGGGAGGACGGTCACTGGTATCTGGCCGATGGGGAGACCTCGGACCAGGAATGCAAGGCCGAGTTCGACCCGAGGCGTATGGAGCCGGTCATTCGCGCGATTGCCGCCCTGGCGAACAACCGGGGTGGTTTCATTTTCGTCGGCGTCCGCAACGATGATTGCAGGGTGAGCGGGATGCCGAACAGCACGTTCCAAGATACCGATATCGTCCGGATCACGGACAAGGCAAAGTCGCACCTCACACCTACGCCCGTGTTCTTGAAAGACGTGATCGAAATCGGCGGCTTTCCCGTGGGCGTCATTCACGTGGAAAAGCACTCCCATCCGCCGGTGATCGTATGCCGCGATGCGAATGGTCTTGAGGATGGGACCATCCTTTTTCGATATCCAGGACAGTCGGGTAAGATCAGATTCGGCGACTTGCTGGCCATGTTGCGTGAAAGGGACCGGGCCGCGCAGCAGATGTTGTTGGTTGGTGCCTCGCGGTTGACCGAGATCGGCGCGGACCGTGCCCTGATCGTGGACACGGATCGAGGCGAACTGGACGCGGGGACAAGGCATATCACCATCGACCGGGCCTTGGCTGATCAACTCGATTTCATCCGTGAGGGTGAATTCAACGAACGTGTGGGAGCGCCTACCCTAAAGCTCATCGGTGATGTTCATGCAGTTGACCGCGAGGGCCAAGTCGTCGAGCGCGTCGAGGGGCAAGCCTTGTCGGCTGAAATGGCTCTGATGGCCTATCTGGAGCGCGAAGCGGTGCGATCACCCATGGGGTATGTGTGCCTCTCCGCCATGGTGCAGAGGCAATGGTTGCCGTTGTTTTATTTCATCAGATTGGCCGACAGCGATGCGGGGGCCGCCATAGCGGCTCTCGAAGCGACAGAGGCCGTTTACAGGGTGTCAAAGGAAAACGCCCTCGCGCGGCTTCGGGGGCAGAGAACCGCGTTTTCACAACCAAGAGGGGCCACATTGCAGGTCCTGGAGGCATTGCGCGCGGGTCAGGTCGAGAACCTAAGAGAACGCTTTTCAGACTCCCAGATCGTACGGGGTATTCAAGGTTTGGCCGACAATGCGATCCTGGACGAAGAGCTGTTTGCTCTTCTTCAGGACATATACAGGGACGGGGAGGGAGGCGCCAACGTGCGAAGTGGGGTCTTCCGTGCCGCGGCCCGCCTGGATGAAATTGAGGCGCGGCAGCTTGGTCAACAACGCCGTCCATAGCCCTCATTGCTTCCGCATGGGCGGCTCCGCCAGCGGAGCCAATCCGAGGAATTCGCGGTCACGCTTGTTGGTAACATGTCGATAAAGCCAGCGTAGACTGCGGTCTTGGTCTTCCGGTGTTCTGTGCTTCAGCCCGGCGAGAAAGGCGGCGCCGAGGATGATCTTTCTTCGCGTCTCGTTCGATCGAGCTATCTGCTTCTGCTTCTGATTCAGGTCCTTCAAGCGCTCTTGTTTCTGCGCGATCGATCTTTCCAGGTCGGAGATCTGCTTCTCAATTTCTGCCACGACGACGGTCCTCTTTAGATTGTCCTGACAGAGACATGGAGCCCCAGGAGAGCGTACGCATCAGCATTTTCCTACCATCGGCTCGATCGAGACGGGTCCGGTGGAACCACCGTGGCCCGGAGGGCAAGGCGCAATTACGCAAACTCCGTTTGCAGCGCGCCTGCAGCGGGCTCTCAAGGGAGCGGAAAACGGCAACGGGCCCGATATACATAGCATGATCCATCCGGCCAGCCATTTCTCACTGCACCACCTCACGCGCGGGAAAACCGCGTCATCGATCGCGCGTGCCGCATACATCGGACGGCGCCGTCTTCGAGACGACAGGACCGGGCGCACCTTCTCCTACCTTCGGAAGCGAGGATTGCTGGAAGAGGGGCTGACGAATTGGACGGGTCGGGTCGAGGGACTTTGGAATGCGGTCGAGGCTTGCGAGACCCGATGCAATGCCCGAGTCGCGCGGGAATTCCGCGCGGCGCTGCCCGCCGAGCTGCCGCTCGCCGAACAGCGAAGGGTCGTACATGGCTTCACCTGCTTTCTCAAAGACACCTATGGCATGGCCGTCTATTGGGCCATCCATGCGCCGCATTACCACGACGAAGAGATAGGTCGTGGAATCGACGCGCAACTTGCGAAGGGCACGATTTCGCCGAAGGAATATGTTGAGGTTCTGGCGGACCCGGCAATGACGAATCGGAACTTCCACGTTCACATGCTGACGTCGACCCGTCGCCGGCAGGAGCCCGGAGACGGGTTCGGGGCAAAGGTCCGCAAACTGGACGACAAGAAGAAGGGGCCAGTCGAGCTCAAGATGATCCGCGCAGAGTGGCAGAAGCGCGTCAACGCCGCGCTCAGGCATGTCGGGTCCTCAGCCCGGATCGACCTGAGATCTTACGCGGAGATGGCCGAAGCAGGCGATGCTCCTCCTGGGTTAACGAGCGGGTGTCACCGCGGGCCGGCTGCGACAGCAATCATACGCAGAAAAGCCAGGACGGAAAAAAGTCTGCGGGCTTCGGGCTGTGCGGCTCCCAAATCGCCAGAACCCACGCCTCAGGACCCGCGGGATGACGCACCGCCCGGGGCGGTCGATCAAGAAAGCAGAAGCGAACATGATCAGTTGAACGAGGAGCTGTGGGAAACCTGGTCTCAACTTCGTGCATTGGAGCGTGAGCGCGCTCGTGTCGCCGACGAAGGCCAGCGAATTGCCTTTCTAAGGGAGAGGGCTCGGAAGGAGGAAGCGAGGAAAGAGCGAGCCCGGCTTGCTCGGGTCGAAACCGCAGAGGAAGCCAAACAGGCCGCATGCGCTGCTTTCCATCTCAGCGCGCCAGGAGAACTCGGGGACTGGGGCAAGGTCTTGGCGGCCGTCGCTCGAGGGGAGTTTGATCAAGGTTCGCCGGCAGATGAGGCCGAGATAGACCCCGAGACTTATGAAATGCCCATAGAACCTAAGACATCCGGCGTGGCGTTGGTGGTGCGGCTACGAAACAGAGGGTACGTTCGGGTCAGGTAGGAGAGCTGGGATTAGGCGGAAATCGCCGCCCGAGGGCGGCGACTTTGAAGATTAAACCGACATGGTCATCTGGCCGGGAAGAGGGCCTGACGGCGAGCTCTTCGGGCTCTTGTCGGTTTCGCGACGCTTCTCCTGCGCCCGAACGCTGGTATGAGGAGCCTGATCGCCGAGCTCTTGCTCGAGTGTCGAAGCGCGATTTCGCCAGAACGCCAGCTCTTCTTTCAGCTCCGAAAGGCTTTTGTCATGATCTTCTTGAAGGATGCGGATTTGCCGGTTGTACTGGCTGGAAATGTGTGAGTCGAAGTTCATGAAAAGCTCCTCGATTCCGTTGCCGAAATCTCCGAAAATCTTGTCAAGGCTTTCCCGGAAGTGACTGGGCATGATTTTCTCGTAGCTCTCGGCAGGGGAACCCTTTTCCTTCCGTGCTTCGCGATGGGTGTCCCAGATTTCGCGAACACGTTCGTATTTTCCGCGAAGCCCCAACTTGTCGTACACACGCCAAGCGTCAATTTCTCGGCCAGGGTGCGCCCGCTCGAGAGCTTCACCCACTTCAATGATTTGCTCGTTTGTATAGAGAGGTTTTCGAGACATTATGCTTTCCTTTTTGTGGACATAAAATGGATATTGGTCGAAATCTTGCTGGCAAAAGAAAAATTCGTAAGAAAGTTTGAAAGTCGGGAAAGTTAGTTTGAGCGCTTTTTGGAAGTAAGTAAGTGCTTGGGGGAATCGGGGTTCTACGCATCCAAGCGCGGGGCAATAGATTCTACTATATGATGTTGGTCTGATAGAGCTTGCTCTTGAGGGCGGCCTTGTTCAACCTGACCCTCTTCCCGGAGGGATGAATCTCAACAACATTTCGAGTCCCGGCTCGGAATTTGTACAGCCGTTCAGGTGACCATTTCGTTTTTCCATGCGAAACCTTGACCACAACGTTTGAGACGTGGTTGTCGAAGATCCCGTGTTGAGGGGCGATAAGATAGGCATGGTTCAGAAGTGCACTTGCTCTGGTCGCGGCCCGGACCCAGGACTTGCTCGAGACTTCCCATGATTTCCGCCATTTCTCCTGATCCTCGCGTTTCAATCCGAGCTCAAGCCGTTGAATTGGCGTGAGAGAAGGGGCAGGCTCCCTAAGGATGCGAGGTAGGGAGAATTTCGGGTAGTCTCTCCCGCCGTGCATCGACGCGAGCGTGAGGAACAGGATGTCGTGTAGCGTCCCACATGCGCGGATGTGATCGGTCCGAATGATCGCGAATGAGTCGCCCTTGGCCTTTCGTGAATATGCAGCCAGGAAACTCTCTGACAGATGGAAGTGGAGCCGTTGTCCTTCGACCTGAACCGACCGAAAGAGACCTTGCCCCTCGAGTTGGTTGACCGCGACGCGAAGCCAATCATTGTCTGTAGCACCCACCGGTCCGACCGCATCAGCGATGTCGCGACAGCGCACGATCCTTTCCTTGTGGAAGACGCCAGTGGCGCGCTGCGTTTCGCCGTCGAGATATTGATGCATCCAATACATTAGGCCATGTGCAAGCCTAAGACCGAGAAATGTTCGCTCGCCATTTTGAAGGTATGAAACAGCATGTTCTCGAACTATATATTTGTCGTTGATGGTCATCGTTTCCACTCGTCGTTTGTATGACGAGTAGATGGGGCGAAATCGCTCCCCGCCAAAATGACTGGTCTGTCCGTCTTACCTTCCAGTGCCACCGTGAAATGTTCTGTCTTGGGCCGTTATCCCTATGCAGTAGGGCAGTTGTTGTGGCATCCCAATCCGTCTTGTCGTATGCGAAGTGCCGGTTCCTTTCATATTTATCCGTCATTTGTGTTTGTGATTTCCGTGTTTTTGATCGCCAATTTGTCGTAACAACCTGTTATTTCACGTGTATCGCAGTAAAGAATTCATGGAATTGCTGGAACCCAAGAACCCTTGGAAACGGGGCGGCGTGAGAATCTCTCGATTCCGGCCGGAGTCGCGAGCAATACACGCCGCTGTCGCCATGGCAGCCGCGGGGAGCCATCCTTTTTCAAGAGGCACTTGTTTCAGGCGGCTCTTGGAGATGTGAGCCTTATCCAGATTTGCGACGGATTCGGATCACTCCCCGACCACTGCTTCACCTTGGCGGGCGTGCTGGCACAGGCCTCAGGGTCCTCGAGTCGAACTCTTCTCTCGAGACGCGCCAAGAGTTGGCCCGAACTTCTCGACGAGGTTGTGCTGCAACCGGTGCTGATGCATCCTCCGCACGCTGGGCGCGAAAATGCCGCCGATCCGTGGTGACGCATTCCGTGTGGCGGGACCCAAGTAGATCAGTCGCCATAAACGCCGGCTGATCTCATTCGTCCTGGGGAATCGCTCCAGCGTCTTCCAGATCATCATGCTCCAACTCGCCCGGATCAGGTTCGCTACGAACCTTGACCGGCTTCGGAGGCGGCGCCTGCCATGCTTTCTGGTTGGTGCCGACAAGATCGTAGAAGCTGGGGACGATACGCTCGACATCCTCGATGAAGGTGCGACGCCCTGAAAAGCGCTTGCCGAGATTCTCTACCAGCAGAACCTCGAAGGCGTGCGGCGTCGCGGCCGGATTGTCGTTCTGTATCGCACATGGATCTTCACGCAGGGTCTTGATGTCCTTGGTCGTCGGCGCCCCGCGACCGGGCCAATGTGCCCGCAGAAGAAGTCGTTCGTCATCTTCCGGGAGCATTCGCAGCAGCCAGTTGACGCGGGCCTTCGTCGACTTCTTGTCCCCTGGCGCCTTCAGCGACATCGACACGGCGACAGTCCGGCGGGCGAGATCAATGGTGACATCCATGTCGGAAGCTCAATTTGGCACACGGATGACAGATGACAGCGAATGTCGGGTTGCGAGTGCTTCTGCCATTGCCTTGAGGCGGGATGCTGGGTCATCGGAGAGTTTTCTCTCGACCTTGGCGGCGACCTCCTGACCAATATGGCTGGACATGTGCAGACAGAGGTCTCGCTCTTCCGCAACCCAGCTCGCGGCGACGGCTTCAACCTCCGGAGCGGTCTTCCGCAAAGCCTCATCGTTCGATACCGCCTGCGTCACATCTTTCCAGCTCGCGGTCATCTGGGTAAATCGCTCGACCCCAGTGGCAGGGTGCGCAAGGAAATGGTTCAGTTGCCCGAGGAGGTATCCCTGCTCTGTGTCCGTTACTGCTTCCTGATATTCAAGAATCTCGCATACGGTGGCCAGCCACGACCAGGACCAGTGGAACAGGTCGACTTTTCGAAGCAGCATCTTCGAGATCGAAACCGGAGAATGATCTGCGCGCGCCACAAACTCATTCGAGATGGTGATTACAGCGTCGATGCCGTTCGCCTTCGCCAACTCCGCATATTTGGATACCTGCTCTGATGTCAGCTCATTGCGCCCGATCTTGGCTTCAATCAGGGCCGACCATTGCGTTCGTCCGGTGTCGATGATCAGCAGGCCATCGGGGCGACAACCATCTTCGACTTTGTCCTTCAGCACGACTTCGGTGAATGCACGAACGCGCGTGCGCTTCCCTACCCGGACGCCAACGCTGGAAAGAACCTCTTCAGCCAGGACCGGGATCTGGGTCATTACGGCCAAGAAAATCGATGCTACCCGTTTCTCTTTGCTTGTTTCCGCGAGTATTGGAAACAGCCTTGCCTCGTCTTCGCTGACGATAAAATCCGGTCGCTCGATCATGAAACCTCCCTCGATACTCGAAAAAGCGTAATCTCGCGAGAAGATTGAGACAACACTTTGTGTTCTATCGCGGGTAGGTGAGATCTTGGGGAACGACAAAGGCGGCGCTTTCGCTACTTTGACGCGCCGCTTCGCCAACTGCTGTCGAGCTTGGCTCCGACCTTCGTTCCGGCATACAGCCACGGTCGGTAGATCACCCGATGAAGATCCGGCACATCCACCTTGCCGGTCTTCCGGCGAACGAAAGCATCGATACCGTGCCGCATGGCCGGCGTCTTGCGTTCAGGCGTGCTGCGCGCTGTCGGCGCGAGCTCGATACGCTGGTTTGTCCCGGGAATGCGAAGGGCACGAGGCATGACCTTGGGCCGTTTCAAACTGTCGTTCGAAACCTCATCGAACGGAGACGAATATCCTGAGGGGGCCTGAACCATTCTTCGCTCAGCGCTCCACGCAAATCGCGTGCCCGAGGGTCGAGAGGGGAGGCCCCCCCTCGACGCTCCCCCCCAGACCAGCCCTTGACGATCATCCCGGCGGCGCGCTCGACGTGTCGCGCCGCCGGGATGATCGTCAGAATATCGAAGTTCCAACGATCTTATCGGCGCCAATCCAATATCTTGCGGTCATGGACCAGCGGGCATTGCCGTGCGCATTCGGCCCTGGCCCGAAATGAAGAACAAGAGAAGGGCCGCGCCCCCGGACGATCTGGCCTGGGAGCCTGAGGCCGGATCGCGCGGGGCCTCGGTGTGAGAAGTCCATTCGAGAACTTGACCCGGGCCAAGAGCGCCCGGCTTCCACACCAAGGAGTTCAAGATGCACCTTCGCGAGATCTCTTCGCAGACTGCCAATCGTGTGACCAGGAATCCGATGGAGCCGTTGCGCGTGTTCATTTCCGATCACCTGGACGGCCTGCGCAACGCTGCCTGCCTTCTTGCCGGTGCGCGCGGCGGGCGTTTGGTCGACACGATCATGGATCGCCTCCGCGACGGGGCGAGGATTTCGCGCTGCACGTGGCTCGCTTTGCGTGATCTTCTTGGCATTCTCACGCTGGAACATGTTCACGATGAGAGCCGTCCGGAGGCAGGTTACTTTGCGCGGATCGACCCTTCGGATCCAGTCGTTGACGAAATCTGCTTGCTGACCGACGGCCTGCGGGCGGCTCTGGAGAATGCTCTCGAAACCCAACCCGAGGCGATGCGCCTGCTGGCGGTCGCCTGAACCAGAGACATGCTCAAGCTGCCGGCCCCACCCCCGTCGGCAGCTCTTGACGGCGACAGCGATCAGACGCGCGGCAGGGGCCGCGGGCTGTTCGTCGAAGGAGCTCTGAATGAGCGGAAGTGATCTGGCCGCCTGGACCAAGCGGCGTGATGAAATTCGGGAACGGGCGGTGATCGAAGTTTCTGATCATCTTCGCCGACATGGCCTGGGCCTTCACGAGGTTGTTTCGCTGGCGGACGATGGCCACGCCTTGGATCAGGTCGAGACGCTTATCGGCGAGGCCGATAGGGCCTTCCCCGACCCCGAAGTCCTTAAGCGAAGGCTCATGGAAGTTCTGGGCTGCCTCGAAGCCCTCTCTTTCGTGCGTGCAGATGAGATGTCGCTCGAGGGCAGAGGGCCTCGGGATGTCTTCGGGGCCATCGACTGGCACGGGGCACGACTTGCCGACCTGGCGACGAGGTTTGGCCCGGTCCTGACGCCATCCGAGGCAGTGTCGCCGAGGTAAAGGAACGGGAAAGAAATCGCGGGCTCGGAACTCTCGCGATAGGGCGCGCCGGTAATCATTCTGCTGCCACGTTGACGTAGGCGCGCCCGCTTTCTGATCCGCGACATGGGCGATTTCTTTTCTTCTGATTCAATTGGTTGTCAGAGATCTCCGCCATTTTCTCCAGTTTTTTCTCCTGCCTCGAGTGCGTCGTACGCATGTTACCGCGAGGAGAAGAAGCGCAAGACCGAAAAGATCTGTACAATGAGCAGTTTTCCACAAGCCCCGAACATCGAATTCCCCGTTCTGAATGGGGTGCCTCTCATGTTGATGACCGGAGAAGAGTTGGCTGCCGCGATGAAGTTCGGCGGGGTTACCAGCGGGTTCCGCTCTTGGTGCGCGAAATTGGGGATCAAGACTGTTCCTGGGCGCAGCAATGTCTACGACCCAAAGCATGTCCGCGAGCGGCTCGACGCCGCCCAAGGCATGAACGCGCCGGCGGCTTCCACGAGCTTGGTCGCTCAGAGGAGGGCGCGCCGTGGTCAAGCCTGATATTAAGGGCGTTCATCGCGTTCGGAAGAGATTGAGCGACGGGTCCATTCGCCATTACCACTACGCGTTCCGGGGTGGGCCTGCCTTTTGGAATTCGGCAATGTCTTTCGCGCCGCCGCAACCCGAATACTTCTTCGCCTACAACGATGCTATTCGCGGCGCTTCCCGACGGAGCGCCTCGACGAGTCGAGATTCAACAGCGGCGGTGATGAATCGCTACCGGAAGTCGCCGCACTACACGCAGCTCAAGCCCCGGACGCGTCAAGACTACGATAAATATCTCGTTTCCTTCGAGGAGGAATTCGGCAACGAGCCCATCAAGATATTCGAGGAACCGGAATCTCTCGACGAGATCGGAGAGTGGAAGAACCGGTGGGCGCATTCGCCGAGGCAATTCGATTACGCTACGAGCGTGGTGACCCGCTTCCTCAACTGGACGAAGGCCAATGTGGCGGCTCTTTCGATCCATCATCATTTCGACGTCGAACGGCTGTATCGGTCGGACCGCTCCGACATCATCTGGTTGCCGGATGAGCAACGTGCGTTACTCGACGTTGCCTGCGAACGGGAGAAGCGCGTTGTCGTCGCTGCGTCGGAAGGCGGCCTGACGCCACAGGACATCGGCATCCTCACACGCGAACATGTCCAGAATACGCGACTGGGGCGCCGTCTCTACTTCCGGCGCACCAAGACCACGAAGCCGGTGAGCATACCGGTCACGCCCGCCTTGGGACGCTTGATCGACGAGACGCCGGAGGATCAGGAATATCTCGTTGTCTCTCTGACGGGTCGGCGCCTGACGCCGGAGCGTGCATCCCAGATCGTTCGCGATCTGAAGGAGAGGGCGAACACGATGGCGGAGGGGAACCCCGCAATGATCCGCGTTCGCGACGAGCTCCGGCTCTACGACATGCGCGGAACGGCGGCGACGGAACTACTTCGGGCCGGCTGCTCTCTCAACGAGATCGCCGTCACCATGGGGTGGGGGCTACGTCATGCCGCGAACATCATCGAGAAATACGCCGCGCTGGTCCCCGAAGTGGCGGACGAGGTTTTGGCGAAGCTGACTGCGGCGCGGGAGAAGGCCGAGGTCGAGCGGAAGACCTGAGGAGATCATGGACCTGGTTCAGCGGACAGTGGAGCGCTGATCGTCAAGCCAGCCGTCGAGACCGCCAAAATAGTTGGCAATGCCCTCCATGACATCTCGCAAATTCTCAAGGTCTATCATGCGATCCGGTAGCTTGATTTCACGACCGTCATTTCCCCAGCCATACCGAAGATTCACCCCAGATTTGTCGAGCTCGTGGTAATCCTTGATCACCTGTTCGACAGCATCGTCGACGTCCTTTTCGGTCGGACCGGTTTCTTCGATAATCCTGCGACATTCTTTCCAAAGCTGCCATAGGTTGTGGCCAACCTGCACCCCGGAAATGCCTGTCCCACCATACATGAGGACCACCCACTTCATGGCGAGTTCCAAACCGTGCCGATAGTTGAAGAGGATCGGATAGATGACGGTGTGCCTCTCGTGCCGGTATCCTTCGGACAGGCACATCCGAACCAGTCCGTCGGCAGCGGACAAATAGCCATCCCAGAGCAGGACGTGCTTGGGAAGCGGCTGGGATGTGAACTCGACACTGCGACCCCGGTCGCCCGATGATCGTAACAGCCGGTCGCCTTTCGTGGGCCACCGGTGCTCGCGATAAAGGCTTTCGGTGAAGCTATTTGGGTGTTTTCTCATCTCGGCTGTCTCTGTCGCTCCATTCCCTCAAGCTTACCATCGGATCACCTCCCGTAATCCAGGGCACAACACGGCCCGTGAGATCAAAGGTGAGGCTTGTTTCTTTTCAGTGGAAGCTTGCCTGAAATGTTGTCGGCGCCAAAGATAGGTGTGCATCGAGCGGGGGGCGCAGTTCGAAGGCCCGGGGCGCGCGCGAGAAGTTGTAGAGGCGGAACAGGACCCAGCTTTCTCGACGTTCCTCCGCGACGGCCAGTTCGTTGCGCGAGATGTGAAATGGCGTTCTTTCCCAACCGTTCGTCGTCTTCACCTCGATTAGGCGTTGCGCGCCATCGGGCGCGAAGCTGGATATGTCGAACCCTGCTCCGTCGCCGCGGTCGCGCGAGACCCATTCGACGCGCTTGGCGAGGTCCTCCCGCCCGGCGCCCATCAGGATCGACCGCTCGTGCTGGTAGACTCGCGCCTCGCCAGCCTGGCCAAGCGCCCGGTTCCGCTCGTCGCGGGCGGCGACGTCGAACCTTCTGGCCACCGCCTGCATCTGCTCGAGTTCCTTCGGAGGCGGCGCATTTCGCATGGTGGGCGCGACGCCGACCCAGATCAGTCCAGGCTCCGCCAGACCCGGGGCTGGGGCAGGGGGGACGCGCGCCAACCAGCCTTGATGGTTCTGAAGCCAATGTGCCACGGCATCGACCAGCGAGGTCTGGAAATTGAAGGCCGGCTTGTAGCCCCGGATCCAGGTCTCGCCCAGCCCTAAGAGAACCGCCGAGACGTTCTGATGCTTGAATTCGATCGACCCTTTCGTTCTTCCCGTTAGCTTCTGCAACGCGCGATTGTGGGCGGCCTTGTTGTAGGGACGGCCCGCCAGTTCGTCGGCAAGCATGGCGAAGTAGTCCGCGACGATCGCGTCGTTCTGGAGATCGGTCCAGTCGTCGTCGCTCATGGTGCGACCGGTTCCAGGAACCGGGCCTCGCCCGTGGCCCAGCCGAGGATCAGATTTCCACCGCCCGGCAGATCCCGCGTGAGCCGTTTTTCTCGGGCTGCGTCGACGCCGAGGAAGGCGCAGAAGGCAGAAAACTGGTCGAACCAGAGGTGCTCCTGCGAAAAGGATTGAACGATCATCGCCGCGGCGTCGGTGCCGAAGCGCCTGGCCTCAATGACTGCCGCGGCGGTCCGATGGAATAGCTGGTAGTATAGGTCACCCGGCGGTAAGCCGCAGCCCAGCAAGTCGCAGATCGCGGCAAGCCTCGTGCGCCTGCCGTCTGAGCCATCGCGCAACCATTCACCAATGGGTTTGTCGAAAGGTTCGGCGACCTTCGCCTCGACTGCCAGCGAGACCGTCTCTTCCCGATCCCGAATTAGGGCGAAGACGTCGCACTGACTTGCCGCGCCTCTACCGGGAAGCGGGACCTTGTGTTCGGGGATCGCAAGGAGCAGGTCCGGGGCGGGGCCCATAATCTTCGCGATCTCAGGGGGCACGCCCTTGGCGGTCTCCCAGGAACGTGCCGCCGCCATCGCGGAATACCCGGCCTTCCAGTGTTTCTCGGGATCGCCCAAAAGGGCACGCCAATCACTTGGTCCGCGGGTTGGAACATAGATACGCGACATGCGAAGGATCATTCCCGTGATCCGGTCGCCGTTCAACAGATTTCGCTCGATGCGGGTGCGGAAAGACGCGCGGAACGGCACCAACTGTAAACCGATCTGTAAACCGGCAGGGTCGCCGAGCTTCTCGTCGTGTCGAAGCTTCTTGGAAATAAGGTGGAGGCGAGTACCGGAATCGAACCGGTGTACACGGATTTGCAATCCGCTGCGTAGCCACTCCGCCAACTCGCCAGAGTGCCGCATTCATTAGGTTTATGCGGCGCGGGCGTCAAGCGGTTATCACTCCGTTTATCAGGTTCCTGTTCCGTTTGCGTTCTGTCCCGGGCCATTTGCGCTTCTCCCGGGTCTGCCGGGCGCGCATGATCGGTCCCGCTTCGCCCGCCCAATTGCGGATCCTGCCCTTGGAGCTATGGCCGCTGTCGCCGGCGATTTCATCGTCGTCGCAACCCGCCCGGGCCAGTTCCATCACTCCCCGATAGCGAAGGGCCTGAATGAACCGCGCTCCTCGAGGGCGTTGGGGCAATCGTGGGCAGCGCGGCGAAATAGAATCCCAGCATCGCATCCAGCGAGGCCGGGCTTCGGCGCAGCCGGCTTCGCAACGCGGCGCCCTCCCAGCCATCGACGATGAGATTGCTCATCGCCGCGACGTCGGCATCGGGATGGAGCCGGCCCTGCCGCTGCGCCTCGGCGAGGCAGACCGCGATGCGCTCGGCAATCGCGGCGAGACAGCCCTCGATCTTGTCGCGGAACACCTCGCTCGTTGCCGCCAACTCCTGGCCGATCCCCCCCATCAGGCAGCCCATATACCCCTGGCTCTCATAGGCGAGGGCCGTCGCCTCGAAGAAACCGCGGATTCGGTCGAGCGGGTCTGTCGCCTTGTCGGAGAGGCAGGCTTCAAGTTGCTCGTGCACCCCGGAGACATAGGCGTCGATCACCTGGAGGGCGAAATCCTCCTTGTCGCGAAAATGGTGATAGAACGAGCCCTTGGGCGTGCCAGTGGCCTCGAGCACCGCAAGGATTCCGAGCCCGCTGTAGCCGCGCTCGAGAAGAAGCATCAGGCCGGTCTCGATCAGCCGGTTCTTGGTATCTTTCGCCATCGTCTTCACTTCAAGGGGCGCGCCAAGGGGGCGCGCCCGGTTGGCCTAGGCTTGCAGCCGCCCCTTCATGTGGTCAAGGACCTCGGTATGTTCATGCTCCGGGCTGAACATGATGATATCGGCATCGGCATCGACATGCACGTTGTGCCCCGGCGGCCAGTAGAAGAGGTCTCCGCTCTTGACGGTTTCCCGCGCACCATGCGCGTCGGTGGTGGTTATCGCGCCCTTCAGCACATAGCCCCAATGCGGGCATTGGCAGAGGTCGCCTTCGAGCCCTGCGAACAAAGGGGCGGTATCCACTCCTGCCGAGAGCGAGAAGTATTCGCCACCAATGCGGTCGTAGCCCTTGACGGTGCCAAACCCCCGTCGTTGGCGCAAGGTGGCGCCGGGGATCTGGATCCTGACGTCGACATCGTCCTTTGCAACTTTCATGGTTTCCTCCCTGGGTCAGAATAGACCGGTCTGTCTATTTTTGTCCATGATCGGCGCGCCGTCAAGGTTGACGCAGGAGCGTCCCTTGGTGAGCAAGGCTCGGTGCCGGCCAAGAGCCGATATCCTGAGGAGGGCTGCCACTGGCTTGGCCTGCCTTGAGCCTCCGCTTCGGGCGGTTCGCCCGGGCGGCCGCGTCGTGGCGGAGCCTGGGCACCCGCGCCCCGAACGGGCGACAGGCCGCGGCATGCGCGCGGCCTGTCCCTTCGCTGTCAGCTGGCCCTGGAGCGCGGCCGGCTAGACCGCATGTCGGCTGAGAACGCGCAGCCGGCTGTCCCATTCGCCGCGGTCGACATAGCAGCCGTGCAGGTGGCGGAAACCGGTCGAGGGATCGAAGGCGGTGCGCCCGTGCAGGACGCGGCGGTTGTCGAACACCACCATCTCGCCGCCCGTCAGCTTCAGCGTCACCGCGTAGGCCGGGGCGCGCGTCCTGGCCATGAAGGCCCGGTAGGCGCGGTAATAGGCGGGCATCTGCGTGGCCGGCAGGTCGAGAATGTCGGCCAGATGGGCGTTGAAGCAGATCTCGGAGACCCCGCCGTCGCGATCCAGCTCGATCACCGTCTTGCGGCTGCGGATATCGGTCTGCGCGTCATGGAACCGGAACGGAACGCTGACCGTCGAGAGGATCTCGAACGCGTCCGGGTCTTCGGCCCGCAGGTCCTCGGCCACGGCCTTGCCGTCACAGAAGACCGAGCCGCCGCCCTGCGCCTCGTTGGCGAGGCAATGCAGGAACTGGTAGCCCGGCGGCAGTTCCTGGTTGGTCAGGTCGGTATGCAGCGGCAGCGCGATCGAGGTATAGGCGAGGTTGTTGGGGTCGGGTTTCGAGACGACCTCGAAGGTCAGGCCGAAATTGGTCTCGCGCAGGTGGCCGGCGCGGCGGGCGATGGCCATCCCGGCCTCGACGGTGTCGGCCAGTCCGTCGACGATCGACAACCCGTAGCACTTGGTCGCGCGCAGCCAGTCGGCAAGCGCGGCCTCCGAGGCCAGCACCTGCTCCGCCGCGGCCCGGGGGATGTTCTGCGCCCCCAGCCCGCTGCGCCAGACGACCGGGGCCACCTCGGCCGGATCGGGGCGGGGGCGGCCCGGACGGTTGGCCTTGATCCAGCCCAGATCGAAGCGGCTTTCGCCGCTCTGATCCGGCCAGGAAACGACCAGCGTATCGCGCTCGATCTCGGCCCGTTCCGGCGCGATGTCCAGCGGCACGCTGGTCAGGTCGAAGACCCGCTCGCCGGTCTGGGGGTGAAAGCCGGCGGGATCGGTGTCGCGCAGCCAGAGATAGGGAAAGGTTCCGGTGGTGCCATCGGACCAGCGGATTTCAAGGGCCTCGGGCCCCGCGGATAGCGTTGCTTGCATGGGATCTCTCTTGGATAGGGTCAGATAATCGGGCGGCGGCCGCGCCCGGGCGGCGGCCACCACGCATGGGCCTTCCCGTGCGGGTGGCCCTGACATCTTCCAAGAACGGCACACATGTGCTGTCGCCGGGTTCCCTTGATCCTCGTCTTCGGCGAGCATCCATGCTCCGGCATTGCGGCGCAACCGTCTCCGCGACAAGCGCAGGTCGCAAATGGCCGTCGTGGGCGAGGGCGCGACGATCGCCAGCCGACGTGCCCCTTCGAATCCCGCGGATCGCGAGGGCGCTTAGGTCGCGGGACTTGCCCCGCGATATCGGCTATGCTCGCTCGACCGCGCACCGCATCGGTGCATGGATATCGCGGGAAGGAAACCCCATGCCCAGTCGGGCCGTGACACTCGCCCCGTTGCTTTTCCCAATGGCCTTCGCTCCGCGCGATGACCACACCTCCGATGCCTTGAGCGTCGAGATGAGGGACAGGACGGGCCGGCTGGTCGAACTGTTTCGCCCTGAGGAGGAGCAGAAGATCCGGGCCCAACCCTCCGACGACATCTGCTTTCGCCTCGGCTTTGTCGCCAGCACCTACCAGAGCTTGCGCCGGATCGAGGTGTCGTCGCAGCGGGCAAAGGACGAAGTGATGAACGACGAGGCCCTGCTGACGACGGAGGACGAAATCGGCCTTGCCGAGATCGTGATGCACCGCCTCGACGGTCACCCCGATTTCGACGCGTTCACGGCGGCCTACTATGTTCGCGAAGGCTGCCTGAGAGTGCGTCGCGACAGACCGTGAGCCTGCCCGGGTCTCTGCTTCTTCTTGGCTGCGCTGGTATCGGCACCAAGGCGACGCCGCTCCTGTCGAAGGTGCGGTGCTGAAAGACGATGTGGCCGTTCAGGACCTGTTCGAGGCGCGGGGGGAGCTCCTAGAATCTTGGAGCGCCGCGCACGGTGGCAGAGACAATGCCGTGGATAGCAGTCTGCTGCCGTTCGCAAAACCGGCAGCAGGCCGGGCATCGGCTATGCGGGACAAAGCAGTATTGTCGGCGGTTCCGCCAGAAGCCCTCTGCCGGCCGGTGGCCGTGGCTTCACCGCCTAGAGGGGGAACGACAGCGTGAATGTCGAGCCTTCGCCCGGCGTGCTCTCGACGCCGACCGTGCCGCCGTGGGCTTCGACGATCTTCTTGGTGATGGCGAGGCCGAGACCGGTGCTCTTCTCGCCGGCGGTCGGCGTCGAACTCAGCCTCTCGAAGGGCATGAATATCCGGCCGATCTCGTCGGCAGCAATGCCTTGGCCGTAGTCGCGCACACGGATGTCGACGGAGCTGCCGCCGCGCCGGGCCGACGTTTCGACGATGCTGTCCGGGGCCGAGTACTTGACGGCATTGGTCAACAGGTTGTCGATGGCCTGAGCTACCCGCCCGGGGTCGAGTTCGATGTCCGTGTCGCCGTCGATGTCGCAAAACAGCCGGATGCCCTTCTTCTCGGCGCTGAGCGAAACCAGCGCGACACGCTCCTTGAGCAGGGCGCCCAGGCTGCCGGTGCGTTGCTTGAGGCTGAACTCGCTGCTTTCGATGACCGAAACGTCCAGCAGGTCGTTGAGCAGGGCCAGCATCTGATCGCTGGTTCGCGAGATCGTTTGCAGCAGCTTCCCCTTCCTCTCGTCGTCCAGGTCAAGCTTGAGGATCATGTTCGACATCGAGCGGATGGCGCCGATGGGGTTGCGCAGATCGTGGGCCGCCATGCCCAGGAAGCGGTTCTTGATCTCGTTGAGCTCGCGCAGTTTCCCCTCGATGTGCTTCAGCTTGGTGACGTCGCTGAAGGCGAACAGCAGCAGTTCCTCGTCGTCGACCATGATCGGGGCGAGCGAGGCGAGTCCCCAAAGGACCGTGTCGTCCTTTCCCCGCAGGCGCAGCTCGAAATCGCGGACCTGGTCGCGGACGGAGAACTCGACCATCAGCTCCTGGCGCTCGTCCTTGTCGACGAAGAAGCTCTCCCAGCTCTCGCCCAGCAGCGCCACGGCATCGACGCCGAAAGCCTCGTTGAAGTAGCGGTTGGAAAAGACCACCCGGCCATCTTCCTGGCCGATGACCAGAATCCCCGCCGGCACGGTGTCGTTGAAGATCCGCATCTTGCTGTCGGCCGCGAGCATGCGTTCGAAGGAGGAGTCGCGCTTGGTGTCCATTGACTTCTGATCGCGGGCCTTGGCTGGAAGTATCAAGCCGAACGGTAGCCACCCTGCCGGTTCTGTCAAGAAAGCCCTGCATGAGCGGTTTCGGCGCCCGCCTTCAGTCGCAGCGCGCAGCGGCAGGAACTGTCGGCTTCCAGGGGGGGCTGCAGCCCCTGCCACGCTTCATTGAACCAAGACGCCGCAGCGGGCACCGAGCTTGTCCCGCCTTCCATGATGGGAGGCCCGGGAAGACCGGCTCAGAAGGCGAGGCGTGCTTCCGGCTTTCAGCCAAGCTCACACGATCTCATCAGGCCCGCTGCGCAACGCGCGCCGGTTGCCGGGCCAGCCCTGCGTGAATTCTCTTCGCCTGCGACCGCGAGCGGGGGGCGCTGAGGAGGGGGGCGTCGCCTCCGTGCCGAAGGCTTGCCCATCGCGCCCCGGGGCCTGCGCGGTGCAGGTCACGAGGTAGGCAGGAAGGGCCTGGGGAGGCTGGAGCAAAGGCACCCGAGACGGGACGCCTGACTTCCGGAAAACGCTCCGCCCAGGCAGCCCCTTCGCAAGCCGCAAGTGGAGGGGCAAGCCGCTGTTATCGGGTCCGGCTTCTGTTCGCGCAATGTCCTGATGGCTCTTACGGCCTGGGGCAACGGTCTAGTGCGTTGCTTCGCCTCGGGGAATTCCCGGATTTGCATTCCGCCACGTGGTCGCTTCGCCTGCTCGCCGTCGCTGCGCTGTCGCCTATGCTATGATAATATGTCACGCAAGCCGTTGCTTGGATGTAGCCCGTGTTGCCGATGTCGCCGTTCTGTGGCAAGACGGAAGCGACCGAAACTAGACCGAAGAGTTTAGCCATGACTGACTTCGCCGCCCGCCGTACCATGATGGTTGACACCCAGGTGCGGCCCTCGGATGTCACCCGGTTTCCGATCATCGAGGCGATGTTGGCGGTACCGCGCGAATCCTATGTCCCCGCCAACAAGCGCGAGGCCGCCTATGTCGGCGAGAATCTCGATCTCGGCCAGGGCCGGGTGATGCTCGATCCGCGCACCCTGGCCAAGATGCTCGACACGCTGGATATCCAGCCCGACGAGATGGTGCTCGATCTGGGCTGCGGCCTGGGCTACTCGGCCGCCGTCATCGCCCGGCTGGCCGAGGCCGTCGTCGCCGTCGAGGAGGATGCCGAGCTCGCGGCCGAGGCCCAGGCGACGCTGTCGGCCGAGGGCGTGGACAACGCCGCGGTGATCTCCGGGCCGCTGGCCGAGGGCGCGGCCAAGCACGGGCCTTACGACGCGATCATGGTCGAGGGCGCGGTCGAGCATCTGCCGGCCGGCCTGGCCGCGCAGCTCAAGGATGGCGGCCGCATCGCCGCGATCTTCATGGAAGGCGCGCTGGGCGTCTGCCGCATCGGCTACAAGCTGGATGGCGGGCTGACCTGGCGCTTCGCCTTCAACGCCTCGGCCCCGGTGCTTCCGGGGTTCGAGAAGAATCGCGCCTTCGTCCTCTAGGCGGGACGCAGCGGCGGGCAGGCAACAAACGCGGAAGGTGGGCAGGAGAGCATGAAGATGAACGCAAAGATACTGGGGCGAGCGGGCGCCGCGGCCCTGCTGGTGATGACCATGGCGCCGGGCGCCTGGGCCGAGACGCTGAGCGACGCGATGATCTCGGCCTATCGCAATTCCCATCTGCTGGAGCAGAACCGGGCGCTTTTGCGCACCAGCGACGAGGATGTCGCGGTGGCGGTCTCGGGGCTGCGGCCGACACTGGGCATCGCCGCCACCGGCAGGGCGGTGACGACGGCCTCGGCCTCGACGCTGTTCAACAACCTCTATGGCCAGCTTGGCCTGCAGGCGTCGATGACGGTCTATGACTTCGGCCGCACCAAGGCGGCGATCGCCGCGGCCAAGGAAACCGTGCTGGCCACCCGGCAGGCGCTGGTCAATGTCGAGCAGCAGGTGCTTCTGGGGGCCGTCACCGCCTATATGAACGTGCGCAACGCCGAAGAGACGGTGGTGCTGAACCAGGGCAACGTCCGGGTGCTGAACCAGGAACTCAAGGCGGCCCAGGATCGTTTCGATGTCGGCGAGATCACCCGCACCGACGTCGCCCAGGCCGAGGCGGCGCTGGCCGCCGCGCGCAGCCAGCTGACCGCCGCACGGGGCCAGCTGGCCACGGCGCGCGAGGCTTACAAGGCCGCTGTCGGCCATTATCCCGGCCGTCTGGCCGCGCCGCCGAGGGCGCCGGCCACGGCCAAGTCGCTCACGGATGCGGTCGCGGTCGCCCAGCACAACCACCCGCAGATCCTGCAGGCCAAGCACCAGGTCAAGGCCGCCGACCTGAGCGTCGCGCGGGCCAAGGCCGGCATCCGGCCGACGCTGTCGGCCACGGCCGAATACGGCACCGACTCGGGCGGCAACAAGGGTGGCTCCGCCACCCTGACGCTGAGCCAGCCGCTCTATGCCGGCGGCCAGATCTCGGCGCTCTACCGCAAGGCGGTGGCCGCGGCCGACCAGGCCCGCGCCGGGCTGCTGCAGACCGGTGTCAGCGTCACCCAGGGCGTCGGCAACGCCTGGTCGCAGCTCCAGGTCGCCCGGGCCAGCATCACGGCCTACAACCAGCAGATCCGCGCCGCCCAGACCGCCTATGACGGCGTCAAGGAAGAGGCCAAGCTGGGCTCGCGCACCACGCTCGACGTGCTCAACGCCGAGCAGTCGCTGCTCAACGCCAAGGCCTCGCGCATCACGGCCGGGACCAACGAGTATATCGCGGTCTACACGCTGCTGTCCTCGATGGGGCTGCTGACGGCGGATCACCTCAAGCTGGGGATTCCGACCTACGATCCGGCCGCCTATTACAACGCCGTGAAGAATGCTCCGGCCACCAGCGTGCAGGGCAAGCGGCTCGACAAGCTGCTCAAGAGCATCGGTAAGGAGTGACGACGACAGGTGGGGGCCGAACCTAGTAGTTGTGTCAGCACTATGACACGGCTACCATACCTACAGGTCCAATAGGGAAACCGCCCATGTCCGATCCGATGACCCGTACCGAGATCGAGGACGTTCTGTCCTCGATCCGCCGGCTTGTCTCGGAGGAGGAGCGGCCGCTACCGCAGCGTGTGCCGCCTTCGTCCTCGACCGCCAGCAAGATCGCCTCCGGCACCCGCCCGGCGCGTCGGCCCGAGGCATCGGCGTCGGCGGTTGGCCGGCTGGTGCTGACCCCGGCGCTGCGGGTCGCCGATCCCGCGCCGTCGTCGTCCGATTCGTTGGCGGATATTCCTGCGGCCGAGGACTGGCAGCCCGAGCGGGCGCCGGCGGGCGGGCGCGAGGACATGGCCGAGGCATGGCAGCCCGAGGCGGAGCCCGCCGGGCCGGCCGCCCGGGACGACTGGCAACCCGAGGTCGAGGCGGATGCCGCGCCGGCCGCAGCCGCCGCGCGATCCGGCATGTTGCCGGCGCTCGAGGCGACGATCGCAGAGCTCGAAGCAGCGGTGGCGGCCCGGCGCGAGGAATGGGATCCGGATGGCAGCGAAGAGCCCGGCCCCGGCGATCTGACGCGTCCGGTCGGCCGGGGCGCCTTTGCCGCGATCGACGACGATGGCGACGCGTTCCCGGCGCCCGAACCGCTGGCGCGGCCCGAGGCCGGCGATGCCACGCCCGCACCGGAGCCCGAAACGCCGCCCGCGGCCGAGCCCCTCTGGACTTCCACCCGGCGGGACTGGCAGCCCCCGCTCGAAGCGGAGACTGAAGCGGAGACCGTTGCTCCGGAAGCGGAGGCTTCGTGGGACGAGGAGAGCATCGAGATCGACGAGGATGCCCTCAACGATCTGGTGCGCCAGCTGATCCGCAACGAGCTTCAGGGCGCGCTGGGCGAGCGCATCACCCGCAATGTCCGCAAGCTGGTGCGGGCCGAGATCAGCCGCGCCCTCGCCGCGCGCAAGCTCGACTGACCCATCCTTCCCGCCGACCGGCCGCCGGGCAGGGGGCCGCCTCTGCCGCGATACCCGGCTGCGGCCGTGCCGCCCCGGCGGCACGTCGTCCGCCGCGGAGCGCCGCCGCTGGCAGGGAGCGCGGTTCCGGCCCGGCGGCCGCAGCGTCGAAGGCTGGGTATTGTTTCGCTCCGCAAAATGAACTGTGTTCGAAATCGCGCCAATTTGTTGCCGTAATTTGCGGCTACTCCCCAAGGGAGAACAGTTCCGGACATCGGCGACAGACAGGATGGCAGCGCCCCCGACCCTCCGCTTCGTTTCGCGCAAATGGCCGCCCGCGATGGGCGGGATGGAGACCTATGCCCTGCGCCTGTCGTCCGAGCTGCGGCGCTATGCCCGTGTCGACCCCATCGTCCTGCCGGGCCGGCCGGACGGCGGCGTTCCCGGCGCCTTTGCCCTGCTGGGATTCGGGGCGAAGGCGGCGCTGCGCCTGCTGGCCACGCGCCATCCCGCGGATATCACCCATGTCGCCGACCTTGCCAGCTGGCCGCTGGCGCTGGCGGCGCGGCTAAGGGCGCCGCGCTCGCGCATCGCGCTTTCGGCGCATGGCACCGACGTCTCCTACGCCTTCCGGCCGGGGCTGCGCGGCCGGCTCTACCGCGCCTATCTCCGGCTCGGCGCCCGGCTTCTGCCGCGCTCCGTCGTCGTCTGCAATTCCACCGCCACCGCGGCGCTGGCCCGCCGGCTGGGCTTCGGGAACACGCCGCGCGTCGCGCTGGCGACCGACCTGGAACCCGCCCCGCGCGGGCTGCCCTCGCGCCGGATATTGTTCGCCGGTCGGCTGCTGCCGCAGAAGGGCTGCGGCTGGTTCATCCGCGAGGTTCTGCCGCAGCTGGCCGGGGACATCGCGCTCGACGTCGCCGGCCATGTCTGGGACCGGGACGAGGCCGCCGCGCTGGACAACCCGCGGGTGCGCTATCTCGGCGTGCTCGACGCCGAAACGCTGGCGCGGGCCTATGCCGGGGCGCTCTGCGTCGTCCTTCCCAACATCGACGGTGCGCACCCCAGCTTCGAGGGCTTCGGCCTCGTCGCGGTCGAGGCCGCCGCGGCGGGCGGCATCGTGCTGGCCGCGGCCCATAGCGGCCTCAACGACGCGGTGATCGACGGCGTGACCGGGACCAAGCTGCCCTCGGGCGATGCCGCCGCCTGGGCCGCGGCGATCACCGATGTCGCCGGCTGGACACCGGACCAACGCGAAGCCGCCGCGACGCGCGCCTCCGAGGCGGCGCGGGAACATTTCAGCTGGGAACGGGTCGCGCGCGAAACCGTCGCCGCCTATGGCTGAGCCGAGCCCCGTTTTCGGCCATAGGCTGCTGGCCATGGCGCAGGGGCGCGACGTGCCGCCGGCCTTGCGCCGCGGCGCCACCCTGGCCGCACTGGCCCTGCTGGCGCTCGGCACCTGGGCCGCGCTGACGCGGACCCCGCTCGACCCGGCGCAGATGCGGCTGGCGCCGCTGCTCTGGCTGGTGGCGCTGGCGCTGCCGGCGACCATCACGCTCAACGCCACCGAGATGGAGCTGTCGGCGCGACTGATCGGCGCCCGCTTCGGCGTCGGCCGGGCGTTGCGGCTGACGATCTTCGCCAGCGCCGCCAACATGCTGCCGCTGCCCGGCGCGGCGATGGTGCGGCTGGCCGGGCTGAGCGCCGCCGGCGGCAGCCTGAAGTCGGGCGGCGCGGTGACCCTGATGATCGCGCTGATGTGGCTCGGCGTCGCCTTCGCCGCCAGCGGCCTGTTCCTGCTTGCTCCGGCGCCCGGCTTCGGCGCGCCGGCGCTCGCCCTCGGCCTCGGGCTGACCGCGCTCGCCCTGGTCTGGGCGCGGCGCGTCAGCGGCGGCTGGGCCGGCGGGCTGGGCATCGCCGCCGTCAAGCTGGCGCTGGTCGCCGTCAGCGTGCTGCGGATCAAGCTTTGCCTCGCGGCGCTGGGCGTCCCGGCGTCGCTGCCCCAGGTCTCGGTCTTCGCCGTCGCCGGCGTGCTGGGCTCGGCGATCTCGGTCGTGCCGGCCGGTCTCGGCGTGCGCGAGGCGGTCTCGGCCGCGCTCGCCCCGATCGTGCGCCTGCCGGCCGGGGCCGCCTTCCTCGCCACCGCGCTGGACCGGCTGCTCGGCATGGCGGTGATGCTGATGCTCGCGGGGCTCCTGGTCCTGCGCGAGGCGCTGCCGTCGCGGGGCGCGGTCCGATGAGCCGGGATTTCGTCTTCATCGTCTCGGGCGGGCGCACCGGCACGCAGTATTTCGGCGACCTGATGGGCGAGATGATCGAGGGCGCCCATTCCGTCCACGAGCCCGACCTTGCCAGCCCGTGGGAGCCCGCGCGGATGGCGCGGGCGATCCGGCAGTTCGGGCTCTGGCACATGGTGATCGGCCGCGTTCTGGGACGCACCGGCATCCGCAATATCGCGACGCGGCGGCTGCGGGGGCGGATCGACACGCAAGCGGCGATCGCCGCGATCCGCCGCCAGCGCGACGGCTATTACGCCAGCCTGTCGGCGCCGCTGATCGTCGAAAGTTATTACCAATGGGCCGGCCTGTTGCCCGAACTGCGCGCCCTGCATCCGACGGCGCGGATCATCGGCATCGTGCGCGACCCGCGCGACCTCGTGGCTCAACCACGGCGGCCACCATGACCGCCGCGACCTGACGGCGCTGTTCGGCCAGCGCCGGCTGTCGCCCGCCGATACCGGCGAGACCGCGCTTGCCGCGCGCTGGGGCCGGGCGAGCGCCTTCGAGAAGCATTGCTGGGACTGGAAGACAATCAACCGGCGCATCGCCGATGCCGCCGCGGCCGATCCGCTGACCCGGCTGTGGCGCTACGAGGACCTGTTCCTGGTCGAAGACGATGCCGAGATGCGCGCGCTGCTCGATTTCGCGGCCACGCATCCGCGCCGCAGCTACCCTGTCCGCTATGCCCCCGAGCGGCGCGGCGAGCGGCGCAATGCCAGCGCGGGGAGCGCCCCGAACTGGCGCGACTGGAGCCTGGCCCGGGCCCGCCTGCTCGACCGCCATTGCGGCGCTCTGATGGCGCAGTTGGGCTATGGCGACGAGCCGGAATGGCGGGCCAAGCTGGCGGCCCCGGCGGGGCAGGAGGCGGAACTGGAAGGGCGGCGGCCCGGCCGCGTCGCGATTGCCGGGCAGGGGTGAGGCCGGTGCCGCGGATATTTGCCATATCGGAAACAATCGCCAAATATCCGCATAATTGCCCGAGTTTCGCCACCTCCCGACGCTTCCTTGTCGGAGCGCAGGAACGGCGTCGGGCGAGGCCCGGACCGACGCAACACGGGGGCATTAGATGAAGCTCATCATCCAGATTCCATGCCATAACGAGGAGGCGCAGCTTCCCGCGACGCTGGCCGATCTGCCGCGCGCGGTCGAGGGCTTCGACGAGGTCGAGTGGCTGATCATCGACGACGGCTCGACCGATCGCACGGTCGAGGTCGCCCGCGCCGCCGGGGTCGACCACATCGTCCGGCTCGGCCACAACCAGGGGCTGGCGACCGCCTTCATGCACGGGCTCGAGGCCTGCCTGAAGCTCGGCGCCGACGTCATCGTCAACACCGACGGCGACAACCAGTACCGGGCCGCGGACATCCCGGCGCTGACGCGGCCGATATTGCAGGAGGGGGTGAAGATCGTCGTCGGGGCGCGGCCGATCGCGTCGATCGCGCATTTCTCGCCGCTCAAGCGGATGCTGCAGAAACTGGGCAGCTGGGTCGTCCGGCAGGCGAGCGGCACCGATGTCGTCGACGCGCCGAGCGGCTTCCGGGCGATCCACAAGGACGCCGCGTTGCGCCTCTACGTCTTCAACTCGCACACCTATACGCTCGAGACGATCATCCAGGCGGGACGCCAGGGGATCCCGATCAAGTCGGTGCCGATCGAGGTCAATCCGCCGACGCGCGAGTCGCGGCTGATCCGGTCGGTGGCGCAATATGTCACCCGCTCGGCCGTCACCGTGCTGCGCATCCTGGTGCTCTACAAGCCGTTCAAGTCCTTCTCGCTGGTCGCCTTCGTGCTGGCGCTGCCCGGCATGCTCGCCGTGCTGCGCTTCCTGCTCTACTACCTGGCCGGCAATGGCGACGGCAAGGTCCAGTCCCTCGTCCTCGGCACCGGGCTGATCGCCGCCGGGGTCGTGGTCTTCATCGGCGGCCTGCTTGCCGATCTGATCGCCTCGAACCGGATCCTGCTGGCCGAGATCCGCGCGCGCCAACTCAGGGCCGAGATCGAAAGGGCGGGCGTCGAATGACCGCCTTCGCCGAGCGCCACGGCACCGCGCTGCTGCTGGTGCTGTCGACCTGCATCCTCGCCGCCGTGCCGCTGGTCTCCGGCGGTCTGTTCAATATCGACGAGGTGATCTACCTGCTGGGCGCCAAGACGCTGGCGGCCAGCGGCCATCTGGGCATTGCCAACGGTTACCCGAGCTATGGCAGCGAGGCGCTGAAACTCTGGCTGCTCAGCGCCGGCGCGGACGGGCTGGTGCCGCAATATCCCGTCGGCACCGCCCTTGCCGGGGCGCCGCTCTACGCCGCCTTCGGCAGCCACGGGCTGATCGTGCTCAACGCCGCGGCCATGGCCGGCACCCTGTTCGTGACGCGCGGCCTTGCCCGCACGCTCTATGGCGACGAGGGCAGCGCGCTGCTGGCACCGCTGCTGCTGGTCTTCGGCAGCTTCGCGCTCGAATACGCCTTCGGCATCTGGCCGCATGGCGTCAGCACCTTCTGCGTTGCCGCCGCGCTGCTGCTCGCGCTGCGCTCGCTCGACGCCGAGGGCCGGGCCGGCATCGCGCGCGCCATGGGCTCCGGCCTGCTGGTCGGGCTCGGCTTCCTGTTCCGGCTCGACACCGTGCTCGTCCTGCCGTTGATCGCCGCCTGCGTCGTCCTGCTCGCGCGTCGTCCCGTGGCGACCCTGGCTGCCGGTGTCGCCGGCATGCTTCCCGGGCTCGCGGTCGCGGCCTGGGCGAACATGGTCAAGTTCGGCACGCCCAACCCGCTCTCCTATGGCCAGCCGCAGGGCGGCGGCACGAGTTCTTCGAGCTATGTCGGCCTCGGCGTTGCCCTGGCCATGGCGGGGCTGCTGCTGGTCGCGCTGCGGCTGTTCCGGCGCAGCCTCCTGCGCCGCCGCGTCGCGCTTGCGGTGCTCGCCGCCGTGGCGCTGGTGCTGGTGCTGGCGCTGCTGTTGGCCCCGGGGGTCCGGCAGGCGCTGGAACGGCTGGCGCAGGGTTTCTACGTGCTCGTGCTCGACATCCGGCCGATCCACGACAGCCGCCCCGGTGTCGTCCACGCCGCCGACGGCACCGTCGGCTTCTGGGGGCTCTACAAGAAGGCGCTGGGGCAGAGCCTGCCCTGGCTGGGTCTGCTGCCCGCCCTGTTCGCCCGGCGCTGGGGCCTGGACGCGTGGCGCGGCCACGCCATCCTGCTGGGCGGCGCGCTGCTGTGGATGCTGCCCTTCCTGCCGACCGAGTGGCACGGCGGGTTGGGCAGCAACATGCGCTATTTCCTGCCGATCCTGCCCCTTCTGGCGGTGCTGGTGGCGCGGATATGGACCGGCGTCCTGGAGCCGGGCGGCCTCGCGGCGCGGGAACGGTGGCTCTGGCCCCTGATCGGGGCGGCGCTGGTCGTGGCCTGGTCGCGCGTCCTGCCGTCCGGGCTTGGCGGGGCCGAGCAGATCCTTCCCGGCTATGCGCTGGCGGGGATGGCGTTCCTGGCCGCGCTGACCTGCCTGCCGCGGTCGCTCGGCCTTGCCACGCTTGCGCTCGGGCTGGCCCGGCGCGGCGCCCTGGTGACCGTGGGAATGGCCCTCGCGCTCGGGCCGCTGCTGGACCTCGGCGCGGCGCAGTCCCGGCGGATCGCCATCGCCCGCGAGGCGACGCAGATGCTGAACCTGCCCGCCCCGGCGCTGGTCATCGCCCCGCCCGAAATCATGGCGCCGCTGATCGGCCGCCCCGGCTACCTGGCGGCGGTGCCGGACCGGCTTTCGGACGAGGTGGATGCCGGGCTGGTCAACCGGGCCCTCGATGACGGCTACAAGGTCTTCGTCGCGAACTGGCTCGTTCCCGGCCTTCTCGCCTCCGACCGGAGCGTGCGCGTGGCCGCGGCAGGGGCAGGGGCAGGGGGGACTTCCCGCCCGGTCACCGAAATCGTCCGTGCGGGAGGAGATTGACCGGCCGCGGGCGAATTGGGGACGAAGCGGGCAGCCTGCCGGGTATGCGCCTGGCAGGGCTAACCCCTACGGCTCTGCTTCGCGGGAGGAAGCGGATACTGGCCATGCCCAATCCGCCCGGCACGCGCGTGAAACGCGCAGGGCGAGCGCCTGCCCGTCCCGGCGGGCTGGCGCTTTGGCTATCCGTGCGTCTTGCTCGTATCGTGGAGGGAGTTGGTTGGCATAAAGCGCGTCGTTCGGTGGTCGCTGGCGCCACCCCACGGGCAGGCGCGCACCCTGCTGATGCCTCGCCAAGCGGAAAGCTCGCCCATGGGGTCGGAGCCTCCGGTCAACCTGCCAACCGGCAATGGCAAGACGCCCGAGGTCACACCCCCAGCCGCCGGCTCAGCCGGTCTGGATCGGCGCGCAGCGTCTCGGCGGGCAGGGTTTCGACATTGCGGCCGTTTTCGAGGAACACCACCTCGTCGGCGACCGAGAGCACCGCGTCGACCCGTTGCTCGACCAGCAGCACCGCGACGCCCTCGCTCCGCATCCGCACCACCACCTGGCGGATCGCCTCGATCATCGAGGGCTGCAGCCCCTCGGTCGGCTCGTCCAGCAGCAGCACCTTGGGCCGGATGCACAGCGCGCGGGCCGTCGCCAGCATCTGCTGCTCGCCGCCCGACAGGGTCTGGGCCGGCTGGTCCAGCCGCTCGCGCAGGCGCGGGAAGATCTCGAGCACCTCCTCCAGCGTGCCGGCGCCGCTGTCGCGGGTCATCAGCCCGACCTGCAGGTTCTCGGCCACCGTCAGTTCGCCGAACAGCCGCCGGCCCTGCGGCACGTAGCCGATGCCGTGGCGGGCGACCTCATGCGCCGGCAGCCGGCCGAGATCGGTGCCGTCCATCACGATCCGCCCGGCCTTGAGCGGCAACAGCCCCATGATCGCCTTCATGGTCGTGGTCTTGCCGGCGCCGTTGCGGCCGAGCAGGCAGGTGATGCGGCCCGGCAGCAGCGTCAGCGACACCCCGCGCAGCACCGGCACGGGGCCGTAGGCGACATCGATTCTGTCGACGTCCAGCATCAGCCCGTCCCCAGGTAGGCGGCCTGCACCGCGCGGTTGGCATGGATTTCCCCGGGCGTGCCCTCGGCCAGCACCTCGCCGAAATTCAGCACCGTGATGCGGTCGGCCAGTTCGGTCACCACGCTCATGTTATGCTCGATCAGCAGGATCGTGGTCTCGGGGGCCAGCGCCCGGATCAGGCCCTTGAACTCGGCGATCTCGCTGTCGGCCAACCCCTGTGTCGGTTCGTCGAGGATCAGCAGGCGCGGGTGCTGGGCCAGGCCCATGGCGATCTCGAGCAGCCGCTGGTGGCCGTAGCTGAGGTCGCCGGCGATCTGCCCGGCGCGGTCGGCCAGCCCGACCCGGGCCAGCGCCTGCGCCACTTCGGCGTCGACGGCAGCGCGGTCATGGCCGAGGCGGCGGCGGGCGGCCAGGGCGACGTTCTCGTGCAGGCTGAGCTTGGCGAAGACCGAGGTGATCTGGAAGGTGTAGGCCATGCCCAGTTGCACCCGCTTGTGCGCCGGCAGCCGGGTGATCTCGCGCCCGTCGAAGAAGATCCGGCCCGACGACGGCGGGATGCGGCCGATCAGCATCGAGACGAAGGTGGTCTTGCCGGCGCCGTTGGGGCCGATCAGGGCGCGGATCTCGTTCGGCGCCAGCTCGAAATCGACCTCGTGCACGGCGCGCAGGCCCGAGAAGCTGCGCGACAGGTCGCGGGTGGAGAGGATCGCGCTCATGGCAGCCAGCCCCAGATCCGGCGGCGCAGCTCTCCGGCCATGCCCTGCGGCGCGAACAGGGTCAGCAGCACCAGTGCCAGGCCGGCGAGCAGCATGTAGGCGCTGGTGAGGCCCGAGGCGATGTCGATCAGGTAGAACATGAACAGCGTGCCGAGAAACGGGCCAAGCAGGGTGCCGGCGCCGCCGAGCAGGACCCAGAGCAGCGGGTAGATCGAATATTGCACCGAGGCGAAGCTGGCGCCGACATAGCCGAAGAGGATGCCGTAGCCGGCCCCGGCGGCGCCCGAGATCGTGCCGGAGACCACCACCGCCAGCAGCTTGTGGCGGAAGGTGTCGTAGCCCAGCAGTCGCGCCCGCTCCTCGTTCTCGCGGATCGCGATGAGCACGCGGCCGGCGGGCTGGCGGATCAGCCACAGCGACAGGGCGAGGCAGAGCGCGAAGAGGGCGAGGGCGGCGAGGTAGCGCGCCTGCTCGCCGCTCAGGTCGAGGCCCCAGAGGCTGCGCTGCGCCTGTTGCAGCACGATGCCCTCGTCGCCGCGGGTCCATTTGCCGGCCAGCAGGATGGCGAGATAGCCGGCCTGGGCGAACATCAGCGTCACGATCATGAAGGCGACGCCGACGGTGCGCAGCGCCAGGAGCCCGACGACCAGCGCCAGCAGGGCGGCCGAAACCAGCCCGGCGCCCATCGCCGCGGCGGGGCCGAAGCCGAGGAAATGCATCGGCAGCCCGGCGCCATACATCCCGGCGGCGAAGAACATGGCATGGCCGAGGCTGAGCAACCCGGTATAGCCGAAGAGGATGTTGTAGCCGATGGCGTAGCAGGCCAGCACCATGACCCGGGCCAGCACCCCGTGGTGATAGGCCGGCAGCACGAAGTTCAGCGCCAAGAGCAGCGCGATCAGCCCGCCATGCAGGGCGATGGACTTGGCCGAGCCGCTCATCGCGCCTTGGCTCCGAACAGGCCCTGCGGCCGGAACACCAGCACGAAGGCGACCAGAAGCGTGGCCAGGATCTTGGCCAGCGTCGGCGAGAAGAAGACCGAGATGATGCCCTCGCTCATGCCGATCAGCACCGCGGCGACGATGGTGCCGGCAAGGCTGCCCAGCCCGCCGATGATGACGACGATGAAGGACAAGAGCAGCGCGTCGCCGCCCATCAGGTAATAGGCCTGCTGGATCGGCACGATCAGCACGCCGGCCAGCGCCGCCAGCCCGGCGCCGATGCCGAAGACGGTGGCATAGACCCGCTCGACCGGGATGCCGAAGGCCTGGGCGATCTCGCCGTCCGACTGGGTCGCGCGCATGACGAGGCCCAGCTTGCTGCGGGTCATCAGCACCCGGATGCCGAGCAGCACGACGACCGCGGCGGCGATGACGAACAGCTTGTAGGAGGTGGTCGACAGGCCCCAGGGCCAGACGATCTGCGGCCCGCCGTCCCAGGCGATCCAGGGCAGGGCGAGGCGGGTGTTGAAGGGCGGCTCGACCGGGCGGGCATCGGCGCCATAGGTCATCAGCGTCGCCTGCTGCAGGATGTAGAGCAGGCCGATGGTGGCGACGATGGTGCGCTCGGGGTCGTAGTTCAGCCGCTTGAGGATGGTCATGTCGGCGGCCGCCGCCAGCAGGCCGACGGCGACGGGCGCCACCACCAGCGCGGCGATGAAGCCCACCGCCGGGCCGCCGCCCAGATGCGCCGCCACCGCCCAGGCGCCGACCGCGCCGAGCATGAAGAACTCGCCATGGGCGACGTTGACCACGCGCATGACGCCGAAGACGAGGCTCAGCCCCGCCGCCGTCAGCGCCAGCACCGCCGCCTGCAACGCCCCTTCGAGCGAGGCGAGCATGAGGTAGGGTCCGAAATCCATGACCTGCCCGACAGAAACCCGATCGTGAAAGGCCCCGGGGCTGCGCCCGGGGCCCGCTGCCTCAGAACGACATCTTGGTGTAATCGACCTCGTCGGGATAGAACCCGTCCTCGAGGCTGGTGGTATGCACCACCATCAGCTTGCCGTTCGTCACTTTCGAGATGTATTGCAGCCCGAACACCTGGTGGGTCTTGCCGTTGAAGACCTTCTTGCCTTGCGGATGCTCGTTCGAGGCCGGCATGTCGGTCATCGCCTCGACCGCCTCGATCAGCTTCTGCCGGTCGGCGATGCCGCCGTAGCCGGCCGCCTCCATCCCCGCCTTGATGACGTAGAGCGTTTCCCAGCATCCGAACATGTGGGCATAGGTCGAGACGTCGGTCGGATCGCTGACCGAGGCGCCGTTGGCATCGACCCCGACGGCGGCGCGGAAGGTCTTGTCATACTCGGTCTGGTCGGGCTGGGCGTAGCGCGGGTTGCCTTCCCAGAAATAGGTGCCCTCGAGGAATTCGAGCCCCGGGCTCGACAGGTCGACCGCCTCGAGGCTGTCGATGAAGCCGAAGATCTGCGGGTGGTTCGGGCCGAAGAACTCGCCCATCTCCTTGACGAAGGTCAGCACGGCGGGGCCGACCATGACGTGATAGATCACCTCGGTCTCGCGCGGGATCTTGGGGAAATACTTGGTGAACGAGGTCTCGGTCGGCGGGATCGGGATCAGCTGGACGATCTCGCCGCCATTGGCCTCGACCGCGGCCGAGAAGAAGTCGCGGTGGTCGTGGCCGAAGGCGTAGTCGGGGAAGATCATGGTGACCTTCTTGCCCAGGTTCTGCGTCACGAAAGGCGCCATCGCCTGGACCTGGCTCTTGACGTCGGTGATGCCGGGCTGGACGGTCCAGCGGTTGAGCTTGCCCGAGGCGACGTGATGGCCTTCCGAGACGACGAAATAGGGCAGCTTGAGCTCGCCCGCGCGCGGGGCCGAGCCCATCACGACATGGGAGAACAGGGTGCCGAAGGCGAGATCGACCTTGTGCTGGTTGGCGAATTTCTCGACCACCTCGGCGCCGCGCTTGGGATCGGTGCCGTCATCCTCGGTGATCATCTTCACCTCACGGCCGTTGATGCCGCCGTCGGCGTTGATCGCCTTGACGGCGGCGGTGCTGGTGCGGTCGTACCAGCGGCCATAGGCGGCGCCGATGCCGGTGGCGTGCATCTGGAAGCCCAGCTTGATCGGTTCGGAACTGGCCGCCTGGGCATAGCGCGCCCACATCGGCAGCGTGCTGGCCCCGGCTGCCGCGACGGCCCCGGTGCCAAGGGTTTTCAGCGCGCTGCGGCGCGCGGGGGATTTCGGATTATCGGATTTGGTCATGACGCGGATTCCCTGTTGCGGGCGTGAATTATTGTAGCTATGAGGTCAGCTTGTGTGCATGCAAACGATTCGTCTAGCATTGTGTGCATGCAAGCGATTCGCTCGCCACGGTGCTTCCCCCGGCTCATGCCCCGCGGGGCGAGGCCAGCAACCACAGCCCGAACAGAGTGTAAAGCACCATAAAGGTCGCAAGCGCCAACTGGCTGCGTGTTGCCTTGCTGTGCGTTCCGAACATCTGTACCGCCAGCGCGTGCGAGGACAGGATGGCGAGGACATGGCCGATGACGACGCCGCCGGCCTGTCCCAGCCAGATCGTGCGCATCGTGGCGGTGGTGTTGAAGAAGCCGGTGGTGACGTAGAAATCCTTCAGCCCCAGCAGGCTCCAGCCCAGGTTCAGCGGGTCGTTCAGCAGCCGCAGGACGTATTGGATCTCGACCAGGAAGCTGGGCATGTAATGGGCGAAGTGGTAGCCCAGCGCGATCGGCAGGATCGCCGGGGCGAGGCGGCGGAAGGCCTCGCCGAAGCGGCGGGGGGCGCCGGCCAGCCTCGTGCCGAGATAGACCGTGGCGACGAAGCCCGCGACCAGCACGGTGCAGGCGACGGCGAGGCCGATCAGGTTCTGGTCGACGACGAAGGAGCGGCCGGGGAATTCGAGCGGGTTGACCCCGATCAGGCCGAGCCACCAGAAGGTCTCGTTGAGGCCGTCGAAGCTGCCCACCGCCAGCATCACGATCATGAAGGTGGCCAGCGCCACCGGCGGCCTGCGCTGGGTCAGGAAGCGCCAGCCGGGCAGGCCGGCGCGCCAGCGCCCGCCGCGCTTGGCGAAGATCGCGACCGAGGCGTAATTCGCCATCAGCACGCTGATCCCCTCGGCCCGGCGCCGCCATTTCGGCCCGAAGACGAGCATGCCGAGGAAGTGGAACAGCCAGTAGCTCGCCACCATCGGGGCGAGCTGGTCCGGGTCGCCCGGCGCCGGGTGGGCCAGCAGCACCGCGGCGAAGGCGAGGAAACTGGCCAGCGCCGGCCAGTGGCCGAGCCAGCGCGGGTAGCGCAGGTAGGGGCGCAGGGTCAGGCGGCGGCGCAGCAGCCAGTAGGGCCCGCTCCACGGGTTGAGCCAGCGCCAGAGATCGCCGAAGAGGCCCTGCAGCACCACCAGCGCGACCCAGAACAGGCTCCAGATCGCCAGCGGCAGCGGGTTGCGGGTCGGATCGTGCGGCCCGAACCAGCCCGCCACCACCAGCAGCACCAGAGCCGCGAAGCTGGCGCTGCTGATCCGGACCGACGCCCCGGCGCCGCGGCTGCGCAGCAGCGGAAGCGGCTTGAACAGCGCCAGCGCCGCCCGGTCGGGCAGGACCGAGACCAGCAGCACGGTCAGGATCACGCTGGCGACGCCGCCGGCGATGTAATAGCCGGTGGGCAGCAGCATGACGATGCCCTGCTCGGTGGCATGGGCGAGCGCCGGGCCGGCAAGGCCGATCAGGGCGAGCGAAAGGGCAAGGATATTGCGCATTCCCCGATCATCCGTGGTCTCGGGGATTTTTCAAGCGTCGGGCGATGTCCGCGTGGTCGCAGCCCGGGCCGGTCACGTCCCGCATGGACAGGGCCGCCGCCACGGCTTATGGCAGGGGCGATACCTCACAGACAGGACACCCGATGCCGACCTGCGCCCTTTGCCATGCCGAAGACGCCACCCCCTACGCGGTGGTGCCGCGCGACGAAACCGTGATGCTCTGCGCCACCTGCCGCGCCGGGATCGAGGACGGGCCGCAGGACGGGCCGCATTGGCAGTGCCTCAACGAGGCGATCTGGAGCACCGAGCCGGCGGTGCAGGTGCTGGCCTATCGCCTGCTCAAGGCGCTGCCCGAGGCACCCTGGGCGCGGGATGTGCTCGAGATCGCCTACCTGGAACCCGAAGTGCTGAGCTGGGCCGAGGCCGGGTTGAGCGCCGAGCCGGAAGTGGTGCATCGCGACAGCAACGGCGCGGTGCTGGCCTCGGGCGATACGGTGGTGCTGATCAAGGACCTGCCGGTCAAGGGCGCGGGCTTCACCGCCAAGCGCGGCACCGCGGTGCGCAACATCTCTCTCGTGCCCGACAATGCCGAGCATATCGAGGGCCGGGTCGAGGGCCAGCGCATCGTCATCCTGACCCAGTTCGTCAAGAAGTCCTGACCCCGGGCCGCTCCGGCGGCGCGATTTGGCGATCGGCGCGATCCGCGCTATCGTCCGGCGGCGTCGTGCCGGCGGGGAGGGATCATGAAACCGATCGAGTTCTGGCTGTCGGTCGGCAGCACCTACAGCTATCTCAGCCTGATGCGGCTGGCGCGGGTCGAGGCGGGAACCGGGGTGCGGTTTGAGCTGCGGCCCTTCAGCGTGCGCGCGATCATGGTCGAGATGGACAACATCCCCTTCGCCACCAAGCCGGTGAAGGCCCGCTACATGTGGCGCGACATCCAGCGCCGCGCCGCCGGCTTCGGCATTCCCGCCAGCCTGCCGGCGCCCTATCCGCTCGAAGGTTTCGACCTCGCCAACCGCGTCGCCATCGTCGGCCGGCAGGAGGGCTGGTGCCGCGACTACCTGCTGGCCACCTATCGCCGCTGGTTCCAGCACGGCGCCCCGGCGGGCAGCGAGCCGAACCTGTCGGACACGCTGCGCGAGATCGGGCAGGACCCGGAGCGGGTGATCGCGCAGTCCGACGCGCCGGAGACCGAAGCCGCCTATGCCGCCGCGACCGGGGAGGCGCGCGCCAAGGGCATCTTCGGCGCACCGAGCTTCATCGTCGGGGACGAGCTGTTCTGGGGCGACGACCGGATGGAGGATGCCGTGCGCTGGTCCCTGGCCGGGCCCAGCGTCTAGGCCTCCGCCCTAGCCCTTCACCGCCGGCGCCCTGGCCTCGGTGACCTTCGAGGTCACCTTCAGCGCCGAGACCAGCGACTGGAACCGCGCCCGTGCCACCTCTCCGAACAGGCCGACGCCCTCGGGCTGCAGCACCAGCTCCAGCACCTTCTTGCGCGGGAAATAGCGCAGCTCGCCGACCCGCGTCGGGTCGTCGACGGCGAACATCGCGCCGAAGCGCATCGCCTTGCCCAGCACCTCGGCATCGCGCAGCTCGTCCTCGGACAACAGGCCGATGAGCGGTTCGAACCGGCTGCCGGAGCGGCTGTTCTTGTAGCGATGCAGCAGCGCCAGGCCGAGGAAGACCCGGCCGCGATGGTCGAGCCCGCCGAGATTGGCGCGGGTGACGTTGTCGAAGCAGACCTCGGCACGGTAGTCGGGATGGGCGCGCCAGGTGGTGTCGTGCAGCAGGCAGGCGGCCTTGATCAGCCGCAGCCGCGGCGCATGCGCGGTCCGGAACAGCGGCATCAGGAAACTGTAGAGCTTCTTGCCGAAGCCCGGCATTCGGGCGCCGGTCGCCTCGGCGAAGCGGCAGGCCTCGATCAGCGGGTCGCGGGCGCGCAGCCGTTGCGGCATCTGCTCGTAGAGCAGCCCCTCGCGGATGCCGTAGGACGAGACGTCGATCTCCTTGGGCCGGAAGATGCGCACCAGCTGGCGCAGCACCTCGCCCGCCAGCGGCACCAGTTCCATCCGTTCCGACGAGGTCCCGGTGCGCTTGCGCAGCTCGGTCAGGTCGTTCTTGCCGATCCAGTCGATCGTCGCCAGCACCGATTTCTGCGTCATCCGGTATTCGTGCAGCACCGTCAGCGGATAGCCGCGCCGCTCCATGTCCAGTCGGGCGATGGCGCGCCAGGAGCCGCCGACGAGGTAGAGCTTGCGGTGACCGCCGTCGAATTGCTCCAGCAACGGGTTCAGGATCGTCTCGATATGCTTCTTGCGGCCCTTGGCGCCGCCTTCGACCTGCTGCAGCCGGAACGGCCCCAGCGGCGAGGTGACGCGGGGACCGATGCGGCCGCCGCCGCAGAGCGCCAGCTCCATCGACGAGCCGCCGATATCGCAGACGATGCCCTCGGCCTCGGGCCAGCCCAGGAGCACCCCCTGGGCCGAGAGCCGCGCCTCCTCGGCGCCGTCGATGACCCAGAGGCGCAGACCGGTCTCGCGCAGGACCTCGTCCTGGAACTCGGGCCCGTCGGCGGCCTCGCGCACCGCGGCGGTGGCGACGGCGGTCAGCGAGGTCACCTGCATGCCCTCGGCCAGCAGCGCGAAGCGGCGCAGGGCCGACAGCGCCCGCTCGCGCCCCTTGGGGTTCAGCCGGCCGGTATCGGCCAGCCCGGCGCCGAGGCCGCAGAGGATCTTCTCGTTGTAGAAATAGGCCGGCGAGCGGGCGGCGCCGTCGAAGACGACGAGGCGCACCGAGTTCGAACCGACATCGACCACGGCGACGCGGGACAGCGCGCGGGCTGACGGATCTTCGAATAGCGGCCGGCCGAAAGGCCCCCAATCGTCAGCGGCTTCTGGACTGCCGTTCATCGACGGTTCCCTGCTTCTTCCGGCCCGACCATGCCGCCCCGGGGGGCGGGCGTCAATGCCGCGCGGAAGGGCAAAGCGGGCGAGGGGCTGTCTGCCCCGTCGCCATTGGCCTTGGACAATGGCGCAAAGGAAGGGCGAGGGGCCGTCTGCCCCGCCGCCATTGGCCTCGGATAATGGCGCAAGGAAAGAGCGAGGGGCTGTCTGCCCCTCGCGCTCCCCGAGGATATTTTCGAGCAGAAAGTGAAGTCCAGGGGCTGGGGAGGGGCGCCGCCGACGGGGGGCGCGGCCCTATTCCTTCGGGTGGGCGAGCTTGGGCACGTCGGAGGCGCCGGCGCTGCCGCGACCCGAGAGCGACGGGTTGTCCATGAAGAAATGGTGGCAGTTGAACAGGCTGCCATCGGCGGGCTCGAGCTGGCGGAGGAAATGGCCGTCGGGCTGGAGGATGAAGCTCTGCGCCTCGTCGGCCAGGTTGGCGGCCATGATCTGGTCGACGATCTGGGCCTTCACCGTCGCGTTGCCGATCTCGACCAGGGTCTCGACCCGGCGGTTGAGGTTGCGCTCCATCCAGTCGGCCGAGGAGATGTAGACCCGCGCCTGCCGCGACGGCAGGCCGTGGCCGTTGCCGAAGCAGACGATGCGGCTGTGTTCGAGGAAGCGGCCGACGATCGACTTGACGCGGATATTGTCGGACAGGCCCCTGATGCCGGGGCGCAGGTTGCAGATGCCGCGGACGATCAGGTTGATCTTCACCCCGGCCTGGCTGGCGGCATAGAGCGCGTCGATCACGTCCGGCTCGGTCAGCGCGTTCATCTTGGCCCAGATTTCGGCCGGGCGGCCGGCGCGGGCGTGTTCGGCCTCGGCCGCGATCGAGGAGATCAGCCGCGATTTGAGGTTGATCGGCGAGATGGCGAGGTTCTCCAGCCCCTCGGGCTGGGCATAGCCCGACAGGAAGTTGAACACCTTGGTCGCGTCGCGCCCCAGCGCCGGATCGCAGGTGAACAGGCTGAGGTCGGTATAGATCCGCGCCGTGATCGGGTGGTAGTTGCCGGTGCCGTAATGGGTATAGGTGACCAGCTGGTCGCCCTCGCGCCGCACCACGGTCGAGATCTTGGCATGGGTCTTGAGGTGGAGGAAGCCGTAGACGACATGGGCGCCGGCGCGCTCGAGCCGCCGCGACTGGCGGATGTTGGCGGCCTCGTCGAAGCGGGCCTTCAGTTCCACCAGCGCCGTCACCGACTTGCCGGCCTCGGCCGCCTCGCACAGCGCGTCGACGATCGGGCTGTCGCGGCTGGTGCGGTAGAGCGTCTGCTTGATCGCCAGCACGTCCGGGTCGCGCGCGGCCTGGTCGAGGAAGCGCACCACCATGTCGAAGGTTTCGTAGGGGTGATGCAGCAGCATGTCCTTCTGGCGGATCGCCGCGAACATGTCGCCCTCGTGGTCCTGCACCCGTTCCGGCACGCGCGGGGTGAAGGAGGGCCAGAGCAGGTCGCGCCGGCTGTCGAGCACCAGTTCCTTGAGATCGGCGACGCCGATCAGGCCGCGCATCTCGATCACCTCGTCCGGGGCGACGCCCAGCTCCTCCATCACCGTGTGGCGCAGCTCTTCCGGTGCGCCGGCGGTGATCGTCATCCGGATCACCTCGCCGCGCCGCCGCCGCTTCAGCGCCACCTCGAACTCGCGCACCAGGTCCTCGGCCTCGTCCTCGACCTCGAGATCGCTGTCGCGCAGCACCCGGAAGGCGCAATGGCCGGCATCGCGGTAGCCGGGGAAGAGCGAGCCGAGATGGAGCAGCAGCAGCTCCTCCATCGGCAGGAAGCGGAATTCGCCCGGCTCTGCCGGCAGCGGCACGAAGCGCGCGACCTGCTGCGGGATCGGCAGCAGCGCCTGCAGTGGCCGGGAATCGCCGGTGCGTTCGAGCTGCAGCGCCAGGCAGAAGCCGGTATTGGGGATGAAGGGGAACGGGTGCGCCGGGTCGATCGCCAGCGGCGACAGCACCGGGAAGACCTGGCCCAGGAAATAGTCCTCGAGGAACTTGTGGTCGCGCCGGGTCAGCTTTGCCCGGGTCAGCAGGCTGATGCCCTCGGCCTCCATCTCCTTCTTCAGCTTGTTCCAGATCGCCTGCTGCGCCTGCAGCAGCCGGCGTGCGTCCTCGTTGATCAGCACAAGCTGCTCGGCCGGGCTGCGACCGTCGGCGGCGGGCGTGGTGTTGCCGGCGCGGGCCAGCTCGCGCAGGCCGGCGACGCGGACGGTGTAGAATTCATCCAGGTTGGTGGCCGAGATCGACAGGAAGCGGACCCGTTCCAGCAGCGGCACGCGCGGGTTGCGGGCCTCCTCGACGACGCGCCAGTTGAAGGCAAGCCAGCTGAGTTCGCGGTTGAAGAACCGCTTCGGTCCGGCGGTCTCGGCGGCGGGCAGGGCGGCGGCATCGGGAAACGGGGCGGTGAGGAAATCAGCGTTGGTCATAAGCGCCTTATAGCGGAAGCTGTGTAAATGCGAGGTGACGACTATGGCGCGTCTTCCGCGCCCAAGTCCAGAACCTCGGCCGCCAGCGCCCGCGTCACCGGCCGGGACTGGGCCAGCGCCTGCTGGTCGAGTTGGGCGACGGCGTCGCGGGCGGCGGCGAAGGAGCGGTCGATGCGGGCGGCGAGATAGGGGATCAGGTTCGGCGCCACCGCGATCTGGCGGTCGGCGAAGAGCTTGAGCAGCACCGCCGAGAGCAGCGCGTCGTCCGGCGGTTCGAGCGCGGCAACGGCGGTGGCCTGCATCCGGCTGGCCAGGTCGGGCAGGCCCAGTGGCCAGCGGTTGGGGGCGGTGGCGGCGGTCAGCAGCAGCCGCCCGCCCGAGGCCAGCACCAGGTTGTGAAGGTGGAACAGCGCCACCTCGGCCTCCCGGTCGCCGGCAATGGCGTCGGCATCCTCGACCACCACCCGTGCCGCACCGGCGGCCAGCGCCGGGGCCTCGGCTTCGGTCAGGTCGGCGGCCGAGACGATGCTGGCCCCGGCCTCGGCGGCCCAGACATGGGCGAGGTGGGTCTTGCCGGCGCCGCGCGCCCCGATCAGCGCCATCTTGCCCTGCGGCCAGTCCTGCCAGCCGTCCAGCGTCGCCAGCGCCACCGCATTGGCCGAGGAAACGAAGAAATCCTCGCGCCCCAGCGCCTCGCGCACGGGCAGGTCGAAAGTCAGCTGTTGCGGCATGTCAGGCGTCGTCGCTCGCGTCCGATCCGGTTACAGGCGTCTCTCCGGGGCCGAGGCCCTGGTAGAGCAGGCTGTGCATATACTGGCGAATGCCGAACCGCGCCAGCACCCCCAGCGTCGCCGCCACCGGCACCGCGACCAGCATGCCGACGAAGCCGAACAAGGTGCCGAAGGCCGACAGCGCGAAGAGCAGCCAGACCGGGTGCAGCCCGACCGAGCCGCCGACCAGTTTCGGGGTCAGGATATTGCCCTCGATCATCTGGCCCAGGGCGAAGATCGCGGCGACGACGCCGATCCAGAGCGGCTGGTCCCAGAACTGGAACAGCGCCAGCCCGATCGCCAATGTGCCGCCGGTCAGCGCGCCGACATAGGGGATGAAGGTGATCAGCCCGGCGATGGCGCCGACGATCAGTCCGAATTGCAGCCCGACCAGCATCAGCGCGATGGCGTAATAGCTGCCCAGCACCAGGCAGACCGAGAGCTGGCCGCGCACGAAGCCGGCCAGCACCGCGTCGATCTCGCGCGCAAGCTGGCGGATCGTGGCGCGGTGGTCGCGCGGCAGCCAGCTGTCGAGATGGGCGACCATGCGGTCCCAGTCGAGCAGCAGGTAGAAGGCGACGACGGGCACGACGATGAGGAACACCACCGCGTTGATCACGGTGACGGCTGAACTCAGCAGGCTGTTGGCGACCCGTCCGCCCTGCGACTTGATCGCGTCGCCGATCGACAGCAGCGTCTGGTGGACGACGCTGTTCTGGTCCAGCACCTGCGGGAAATGCCGGGTCAGGAAGGCCTGGAGCTGGTTGAAATAGGTCGGCGCGGCATTGATCAGCGCGATCAGCTGCTGCACCAGGGTCGGGATCACCAGGAGCGCGACGAGGATGAAGATCAGCACCGCGATCACCGAGATCACCGTGGTCGCCAGCGCCCGGCTCAGCCCCATCGCCTCGAGCCGGTCGGCGACGGGATCGAGGAAATAGGCGATGGCGCCGCCGACCAGGAAGGGCAGGATGACACCGCCCAGGAACCACAGCGCCAGCAGGAACACCGCCGCCGCGGCGCCCCAGTATTTCAGCTGTTCCCTGACCGGCAGTGCCATCGGCCGCGTTCCTCGCTTTTCCCTGTCTTGACCGATCCCCGCGGCCCTTGCAAGCGCGGGCCGCTTGCCTGATAGCTGCGGATCCAATAGGTGATGCCGAACCCAGTCTATGCAAGGCCCGTGAGATGCGTCTGTCCCGCTACTTCCTGCCCGTCCTCAAGGAAACCCCCGCCGAGGCCCAGATCGTCAGCCACCGCTACATGCTGCGCGCCGGCATGATCAAGCAGCAGGCGGCCGGCATCTATTCCTGGCTGCCGCTGGGCTACAAGGTGCTGCGCCGGATCGAGCAGATCGTGCACGAGGAGCAGCAGCGCGCCGGCCATATCCCGCTGCTGATGCCGACGCTGCAGCCGGCCGACCTGTGGCGCGAATCCGGCCGCTACGACGATTACGGCGAGGAGATGCTGCGCATCACCGACCGGCACGAGCGCGACATGCTCTACGGCCCGACCAACGAGGAGATGATCACCGACATCTTCCGCTCGCATGTCGAGAGCTACAAGCAGCTGCCGATGACGCTCTACCACATCCAGTGGAAGTTCCGCGACGAGGTCCGGCCGCGTTTCGGCGTCATGCGCGGGCGCGAGTTCCTGATGAAGGACGGCTACAATTTCGACCTCACCTACGAGGACGCGATGCACGCCTACAACCGCCACATGGTCAGCTACCTGCGGACCTACGAGCGGATGGGGCTGCAGGCGATCCCGATGCGGGCGGATTCGGGCCCGATCGGCGGCGACGACACGCATGAGTTCCTCGTCCTCGCCTCGACCGGCGAATCCGAGGTCTTCTACGACAGCGCCATCACCGATCTGAAATTCGGCGACCGGGTGGTGAATTACGACGACCGCGCCGAATGCGCGGCGATCGTCAAGGAATGGACGACGCCCTACGCCCGCACCGACGAGACCCACGACGTCGCCCTGTTCCACGACATCCCGGTCGAGCGGCAGAAGACCAGCCGCGGTATCGAAGTCGGCCAGATCTTCTATTTCGGCACCAAGTATTCCGAGCCGATGGGGGCGACCGTCGTCACCGCCGACGGCAGCCGGGTGCCGGTCCACATGGGCAGCCACGGCATCGGTGTCAGCCGCCTCTTGGGCGCGATCATCGAGGCCAGCCACGACGACAAGGGCATCATCTGGCCCGAGGGCGTGACGCCGTTCCATTGCGGCATCGTCAACCTCAAGCAGGGCAACGGCGATACCGACGCCGCCTGCGACGCGATCTATGCCGCGCTCAAGGCCAAGGGGCTCGATCCGCTCTACGACGACACCGACGAGCGGGCGGGGGCGAAATTCGCCACCCAGGACCTGATCGGCCTGCCCTGGCGCATCACCGTCGGCCCGCGCGGCCTTGCCAACGGCAAGGTCGAGCTGACCTCGCGCCGCACCGGCGAGAGCGAGGAGATGAGCGCCGAGGCGGCGATCGCCCGGGTGGCGGAAATCTACGCGACGATCTGATCCGGCGCCGGTTTTCCGCCCGCTGCGCTGGTTTTCCGTGTTTTAATGGGGCCCCCGGAAAGGAGGGCCCCATGTTCGTTGACCGCCTCGCCGCCATCCTGCTGGCCCTGAGTGCCGCCGCGCCGCTGGCGGCGCAGGGCTGGGAATACGGCCAGCCCAATGTCCCCGGATTCCGCCCCGCCTTCGCCGGCCAGACGAGGACGCCGCAGCTCGATGGCGGCGTCGCGCTGTCGGTCGAGGTGCTGGCGACGGGGCTGAATCATCCCTGGGGCATCGCGCCGCTGCCGGCGCAAGAGGGCGGCTACCTGGTGACCGAGCGCGTCGGCACCCTGCGCCATGTCGGTGCCGCTGTCCGGGTGAGCGCCCCGATCGCCGGCGTGCCGAGGGTTCTGGCCGAGGGGCAGGGCGGGCTGCTCGACGTCGCGCTGGCGCCCGATTTCGCCAGCTCGCGCCGCATCTACCTCACCTATGCCAAGCCGGTTGCTGGCGGCTCGGCCACCGCCGCCGCCACGGCGCGGCTGTCTGCGGACCTGAGCCGGCTGGAGGGGGGGGCGACCTCTTCGTCCAGTCCCCGCCGTCGCGCACCGCCGCCCATTTCGGATCGCGGATCGTTCCCGACGGGCAATATCTCTGGATCACCACTGGCGAGCATTTCACCCGCCGCGAGCGCCAATTCGCGCAGGACATCGGCAAGAGCTACGGCAAGGTGCTGCGGCTCAACGCCGATGGCAGCGCCCCCGCCGACAATCCGTTCCCGAAGCGGGGCCCGGCGGTCTGGAGCTACGGCCACCGCAACCTCCAGGGCGCGGCGCTGCGGCCGGGGACGGGGCAGCTGTGGACGCTGGAGCACGGGCCGCGCGGCGGGGACGAGCTCAACCTGATCCGCAAGGGGGCGAATTACGGCTGGCCCATCGTCAGCTATGGCGTGAATTACGACGGCGCCCCAGTCGGCAGCGGCAAGGCCCATGCCCAGGGCATGACCGAGCCGCGCTAATACTGGGACCCGGTGATCGCCCCCAGCGGCTTCACCTTCTACGACGGCGCCATGTTCCCCGAATGGCGCGGCAACATCCTCGCCGCCTCGCTGACCCCGGGCGGCATCGTCCGGCTCGAGCTGACCGGCGACCGGGTGACCGGCGAGGAACGCTTCCTCTACCGCCAGGCGCGGCTGCGCGACATCGACGTCGCCGCCGACGGCGCGATCCTGGCGCTGACCGATGCCGAGGACGGCCAGCTGCTGCGGCTGACGCGCAAACGCTAGGGATGGCCGGTTTCCGCCGACGCCGGCGCGGGGCGGGGGACATTCACGCGCTGTTTTCATAACCATCGGGTTTCGTGACACCTCTTCCCCTGCCGGTCCCTTGACGCCAGATGCCGGGGACAGCACTCTCCGCCGCGCATGACAGGAGCAGACGTGGCCAACCGCACCGCCCCCTTTTCCGCCTTCGAATGGATGATCGCCTGGCGCTACCTGCGCGCCCGCAGGGCCGAGGGCGGCGTTTCGGTGATGACCTGGATCAGCCTGATCGGCATCACGCTGGCCGTCTTCGCCCTGATCGCGACGCTGGCCGTGCGCTCGGGCTTCCGGGCCGAGTTCGTCGACACCATCCTCGGCGCCAATGCCCATGTCACGGTCTATGCCGCCGCCCATGCCGACGTGAACGGCCGCGTCAGCCGCGAGATCACCGATTACAACGCCATCACCGACCGGATCGAGAAGATCCCCGGCGTCACCACTGCCGCGCCGCTGGTCAAGGGCGAGGTGATGGCGACCTTTGATGGCCGCAATACCGGGGTTCAGGTTTTCGGCATCGCGCTGGACGACCTGAAGAACATCCCGCGCATCGCCCATCCCGACCGCGCGATCGGCAGCCTCGACGCTTTCGACCAGGGCATCGCCATCGGCTCGGGCATCGCCCGCGAGCTGGGCATCGGCATCGGCGACCGGCTGCGGCTGATCTCGCCCGACGGGGTGAAAACGGCCTTCGGCACCAGCCCGCGGGTCAAGGCCTACACGGTGACCTACATCTTCACCGCCGGCCGCTACGACATCGACCGGACCCGCGTCTACATGCCGTTCAAGGAGGCGCAGAGCTATTTCAACCGCGAGGGCGCGGCCGACGAGATCGAGGTGATGACCGCCGATCCCGAGCATGTCGACGCGCTGAAACCGGCGCTGCTGCGCGCGGCGGGGCCGCATGCGATGCTCTGGACCTGGCGCGACAGTGCCGGCAGCTTCCTGCGGGCGCTGACGGTCGAGGACAACGTGATGTTCGTCATCCTCTCTATCCTCGTCCTGATCGCCTCGATGAACATCATCTCGGGGCTGATCATGCTGGTGAAGAACAAGGGCCGCGACATCGGCATCCTGCGCACGATGGGGCTGACCGAGGGCTCGGTGCTGCGGGTCTTCTTCATCTGCGGCGCCTCCACTGGCACCATCGGCACCGCGATGGGCGTGCTGCTGGGCTGCCTGTTCGCGATCTATATCGACCCGATCTTCTCCTTCGTGAACTACTGGGCCGGCGGCGGCGTCTGGGACCCGTCGATCCGCGGCATCTACTCGCTGCCCGCCAAGCTCGAGCTGTGGGACGTGCTGAAATCGGTCTCGCTGTCGCTCGGCCTGTCCTTCGTCATCACCCTGATCCCGGCCCGGCGCGCGGCGCGGATGAACCCGGTGGAGGCCCTGCGCTATGAGTGAGACGGTGCTGGCGCTGGACGGGATCGGCAAGACCTACCTCAAGGGCACGCCGGGCGAGGTGCAGGTGCTGCGCGGCGCCTCGCTGCGGATCGGCCGGGGCGAGGTCGTGGCGCTGGTCGCGCCCTCGGGCGCCGGCAAGTCGACGCTCTTGCATATCGCCGGGCTGCTCGACACGCCCGACACCGGCAGCGTCGCCATCGGCGGGCAGGACATGACCCGGCTGGGCGACCGGGTACGGACCGGGGTGCGGCGCGGCGAGGTCGGCTTCATCTACCAGTTCCACCACCTGCTGCCCGAGTTCACCGCGCTGGAAAACATCGTCTTGCCGCAGCTGGCGAACGGGGCGAAGCGGAAGGCGGCCGAGGCGCGGGCGCTGGCGCTGCTCGACCGGGTCGGGGTCAAGCCGCGGGCCGACCACCGCCCGGCGGCGCTGTCGGGCGGCGAGCAGCAGCGCGTCGCCTTCTGCCGGGCGCTGGCCAACGAGCCGCGGCTGCTCTTGGCCGACGAGCCGACCGGCAACCTCGACCCCGAGACCTCGGACCAGGTCTTCGGCGCGCTGATGGAGCTGGTGCGCGGCACCGGGCTGGCGGCGCTGATCGCGACCCACAACATGGAGCTGGCGGCACGGATGGACCGCATCGTCCGGCTCGAGGCGGGGCGGATCGAAGGCTGAGGTCCTCGCGCCCGCGGGCGGTGGGAGCGGACGGGCAGGGACGCCTCCGGCGGGAGTATTTGGGCAAAGAAGAAATGCAGGAGGGGTTACCCCTGCTGGATCAGCAGGATTCCCAGCACCATGAAGCCGATCCCGGCGCCGCGCATCAGGGTCAGCGGCTTGACCACGGCGCCGAGCAGGCCGAACTGGTCGATGGCGGCGGCCGAGATCATCTGGCCCAGCAGCACGAAGAAGATCGCGTTGCCGACGCCGAAGCGCGGCGCGATCCAGGTGATCGACAGCACGTAGAAGGCGACCAGCAGCCCGGCCAGGAACAGCACCTTCGGCTGGGCCGGCGCCCGCACCAGCGCCCGGCCGAGGCTGTCGGCCCCCATCGTTGCCAGCGCCGCGATCAGCGCGCCGCAGAAGGCGACGACGAACAGGATCACGGCCGCCGCCGCCGGCGCCCCCAGCCGCGCGCCGAGCTGGGCGTTGAGCGCGGCCAGAACCGGGATGCCGATCCCGGCGGCAAGCATGATCGCGGCATAGCGCAGGGAGTCGAGCGTCATCGGGGGCCTCGCGGAATGATTGCGGCGCGAGACTAGGGGAGGTAGGGGCGGAGGGGAAGGGGCGCCGCCGGGCTGACCTCGATCAATGCGACCGGGCTGGCGCCTTGGCAGTCTGGCCGGGCGAAACGACAGGAGAGGGACATGCGCATATTTGTCGGACTGGCCGGGGTGACGCTGGTGGCGCTGGTGGCGGCCTGTACCGGCCAGCCGCCGCAGGTCGCGGCCGGCCGCGCCAGCTACCAGGACCTCTGCGCCGGATGCCATGGCGTGGACGGGCGCGGCGACGGGCCGGCGGCGGCGGATCTCAAGGTCAAGCCGGCCGACCTGACCGGCATCGCGGCGCGCAACGACGGCAGTTTCCCGCGCATCGCGGTGATGTCGATGATCGACGGCTACAACCGCGCCAAGGGCCATGGCGGCATGATGCCGGTCTTCGACACGCTGCTGGAGGGCCCGAAGGTGATGATCGACACCGGCGACGGGGTGGTGACGCCGACGCCGGAGAAGCTGGTCGACCTGGCCGATTACGTCGAGACGCTGCAACGCTGAGGCCCGGCGCCGCGACCGGCCGGTGCGGGGCCGCCGCGCCGGGCGCGGCGGTCCGGAAGGGGCGGTCCGGAAGGGGGCCTCAGACCGCCTGCACCACCTTGTCGAGCATGTCGCGCACCTGGGTGGCGACCGATTTCAGATCGTCGTTCGGGATCGCCGCCATCGAGGCGACCGGGTCGATCGCCGAGACCTCGGTGCCGCCCTCGACCGCGCGCAGGATCACGTTGCAGGGCAGCATGGCGCCGACGCGCGGCTCCATCCCGATCGCCTGCCAGGCCATGTTCGGGTTGCAGGCGCCGAGGATCTTGTAGCCGGCCATGTCCTTGTCGAGCTTCTTCTTCATCGTCGCGGCGACATCGATCTCGGTCAGCACGCCGAAACCGTTATCGGCCAGCGCCTTGCGGGCGCGTTCCTCGGCGGCGTCGATCGGGGTGTCGGCCAGCAGGCGGGTCAGGGTGTAGGACATCGGGGAACTCCTGTGATGGGAACTGGCCCCCATCTGGGGGCAGCGCCGGGGGCAGGTCAAGGCCGGGCCGGCGGCTCCGGCTCAAACCTTTGGCATGGCGAGGTTTCGCCCGGCGCGCGCGGAGCGGCGAAGCGGGCTTGAACCGGCCCGCCGCATCGGGGACTGTGACGGCCCGATCAATGATGCGAGGCCGCGATGATCCTCTACGGTATTCCCAGCTGCGACACCTGCCGCAAGGCGCGCAAGGCGCTTGCCGCGGCCGGCCATGACGTGACCTTCCGCGATGTCCGGGCCCAGCCGCTGAGCCCTGCCGAGCTGGCGGCGCTGCTGGCGGAGTTCGGCGACAAGCTGGTCAACCGTGCCTCGACCAGCTGGCGCGGCCTGTCCGAGGCCGAGCGCGCCCGCCCGGCCGCAGACCTGCTGGCCGAACACCCGGCGCTGATGAAGCGGCCGGTGGTCGAGGACGGCGGGCGCCGGACCCTGGGCTGGGCCGCCGCGGCGCAGGCCGCCTGGGGGCTGTAGCTCTTACTGCTGGACCGACTGGATATAGGCGATCAGCTGCAGGATCCGGCCCTGAACCATCAGGGCGGCGGCGTTCTTGTCCGTTCCCTGCCGTTCCATGGCCTCTTCCATCAGATACTCGCCCCAGATCGGCATCGGCGACCCGCCGATCCCGTGGGCGGCGATCTTCTTGCGGCCGTCGATCGACTGGTAGACCCGTTCGAACGGGAAAACGCCGCCGTTTTCCTTGCTCAAGAGCGTCAGGTTCTTCGGCGGATGCGTGAACATCTGCCCCACCGTGCCGTCGCCCTTGCCGGTCTCGCCGTGGCAGACCGCGCAGCGATTCTTGAATGCGGCCGCCCCGGCTTCGACCGTGCTCTGGGCCATCGCCGGCGCGCCGAATGCCAGACCGAGGATCAATGCGGCGGCGGCACTCCGAATAACTTGTGTCATAAAATCTCCTCCCAATGCTCTCATCTTGATGCGAGTTTCCCCTCGGGTCAGTCTGCGCGCGCCGGCGGACGCGTGCATTGACGGGCCTCAACGGCGGCGCGGGGCTCTGCCGGGGCCGGCGGGCGCAGCATGGGGCGGGGCGGCGGCACCGGGCCCCAACATCTGGGCCGAGGCTTGCACGGCAGGGGCAAGGATGGTCTACTTTGCCGCCAAGCCACCATACCAAGAATCGAGCATCCATGGCCGACGACCTTCTTTCCGGCGACGCCGCCTCCGCCTCCTATGACGCCAGTTCCATCGAGGTGCTGGAGGGGCTGGAGCCCGTCCGCAAGCGGCCCGGCATGTATATCGGCGGCACCGACGACCGGGCGCTGCACCACCTCGTCGCCGAGGTGCTGGACAACTCGATGGACGAGGCGGTGGCCGGCCATGCCAGCCGGATCGAGGTCGAGCTGGCGGCGGACTATTCGATCACCATCCGCGACAACGGCCGCGGCATCCCGATCGACCCGCATCCCAAGTTCCCCGACAAGTCGGCGCTCGAGGTCATCCTCTGCACCCTGCACGCCGGCGGCAAGTTCTCGGGCAAGGCCTACCAGACCTCGGGCGGGTTGCACGGCGTCGGCGCCTCGGTGGTCAACGCGCTGTCGGATCGCATGCGGGTCGAGGTGGCGCGCAACCGCGAGCTCTACGCCCAGGAATTCAGCCGCGGCAAGCCGCTGGGGCCGGTGGAAAAGGTCGGGCCCGCCCCGAACCGGCGCGGCACCACCGTGACCTTCCATGCCGACGAGCAGATCTTCGGCAGCCACCGCTTCAAGCCCGCCCGCCTGTTCAAGATGGTGCGCTCGAAGGCCTACCTGTTCTCGGGCGTCGAGATCCGCTGGAAGACGGCGATCGAGGATGGCGACACGCCGATGGAGGCCACTTTCCACTTCCCCGGCGGCCTGGCCGACTACCTGTCGGAAACCCTGGGCAGCTCCTCGACCTATGCCGACAGGCCCTTCGCCGGCAAGGTCGGCTTCGAGGAGAAGTTCCACGTCCCCGGCCAGGTCGAATGGGCGATCAACTGGACCCCGGCGCGCGACGGCTTCACCCAGTCCTACTGTAACACCGTGCCGACGCCCGAGGGCGGTACGCACGAGGCCGGCTTCTGGGCCGCGATTCTGAAAGGCATCCGCGCCTATGGCGAGCTGGTCGGCAACCGCAAGGCGGCCCAGATCACCCGCGAGGACCTGCTCACCGGCGGCTGCGCCCTGATCTCGGTCTTCATCCGCGAGCCGGAATTCGTCGGCCAGACCAAGGACCGGCTGGCCACGACCGAGGCGCAGAAGCTGGTCGAGGGCGCGGTGCGCGACCATTTCGACAACTGGCTGGCGGCCGACACCAAGGCGGCCGGGGCGATCCTCGACTTCCTCGTGCTGCGGGCCGAGGAACGGCTGCGGCGCAAGCAGGAGAAGGAGACCCAGCGCAAGACGGCGACCAAGAAGCTGCGCCTGCCGGGCAAGCTGGTCGACTGTTCCGCCACCAACCGCGAGGGGACGGAGCTGTTCATCGTCGAGGGCGACAGCGCCGGCGGCAGCGCCAAGATGGGCCGCGACCGCAAGACCCAGGCGCTGTTGCCCCTGCGCGGCAAGATCCTCAACGTCCTCGGTGCCGCCAGCTCGAAACTCGGCTCGAACCAGGAGATCAACGACCTGACCCAGGCGCTGGGCACCGGGCTGGGGACGCGGTTCAACATCGACGACCTGCGCTACGACAAGGTCATCATCATGACCGACGCCGATGTCGACGGCGCCCATATCGCCTCGCTGCTGATGACCTTCTTCTTCACCCAGATGCGGCCGCTGATCGACCAGGGCCACCTCTACCTCGCCTGCCCGCCGCTGTTCCGCCTGACCCAGGGTGCCAAGCGGATCTACGCGCTGGACGAGGCGGAAAAGGACATGTGGCTGGCCAAGGGGCTGGGCGGCAAGGGCAAGATCGACGTCAGCCGCTTCAAGGGCCTGGGCGAGATGGACGCCAAGGACCTGAAGGAAACCACCATGGACCCGGCCTCGCGCAAGCTGATCCGCGTCACCATCGACGAGGACGAACCGGGCGAGACCGGCGACCTGGTCGAGCGGCTGATGGGCAAGAAGCCGGAACTGCGCTTCCAGTATATCCAGGAGAACGCCCGGTTCGTGGAGGAGCTGGATATTTGAGGGGTGAGACTAGCGAGGAAAACTCTCGTCACCTAATTCGATGCCTTCATTAAATGCCATCATGCGAACATAGCCCCGGAACATTGGGTCGCGGAATTTGTACCAACCTGTCTTCATCTTCTCCAACACGCTTCCATTCGAATCCTCGCAAAGCGCATTAACATGGTTTCGAAGTGTTTGTTCTTTGACGATAGCATCCCTTTGAGGGCGAGCTGCCATAATTGCTTTGTAGTCATTTCTAATGTCTTTGAATTGACGTTCTTGGATATGTTGGCCGTTGGCAACTGACCACAGGACTTCCACGTATCTGTCTGTTCCTTTAAGAGTTGCGGCTTCATAGGCGCCTTGTAAATGTGTGGCTGCCCCACTGGCCGCTCTGCGCATTGCTTCATTGAATATCGTTTGATTTACTGTCTCGTCGGAATACGTTTCTTCAAACGCAACATTTAATATTTCATCCATAATGAGGTGAGCGAATGTGGGATATCCACACGCAATTTGTCCTATTCTAACTACTTGGCCGCGTGGAATCTTCAGGCCAAAATTTGACGCAATATTCTGTACGATTGTCCAGATGTGATTGTCAGATAGTGGGGTAAGCTTGATCGCCGAAATATATCGACCGACAGACTCGTGGGAGCCAATCAATGCTTACAGATCACTTGCAACGCCGCAGTAGACAATTTTTACGTCCAGTGCGTCCACTGACATTTGTTTGGCGAGCGAGGTTAGGAAATTGATGGTGTCTTGATTCTCAAGTTGATCAAATTCGTCTATTATGATGACTGTCTTTTTTCCGTTTTGAAAGTCCGAGGGGAAGAGTGCACCAAGAAGTTCTGACGCTTGGTTGACAGATGTGATCTCCGTAGTCGGCCGAAAGCCACCGAGTTGGCCCTCAACAGAGAGCCCAAGGGCTTCGAGTTTGATCTTGACGGACGAATTTTTAAGGAGGCTCTTATCTTTGGCTATTGCGCGTCGCGCAAGGTCTTGAAAGAGGTTAGATATCGAAGAATTCTTTTCGCACGCGATTGCAGGACCGAGCGCGACAATGTCTGAGTATTTTGCTGCTGCGGTGTGGGCCAGAGATGTTTTGCCAACGCCGCGCTGACCCCAAATGAAAATATTAGACCCATCGCGCTCAAAAGCATTGCGGACTGAGTTAAGGGCTTGTTCTCGTCCCACAAGTTGGTTGGGTTGCGATACTTCGTTGGCTGGATGCACATATTGTCGCTTTAGAGCGACAAATTCTCTTCTTTCAAGTTCAGAAAAGCTCTTTGTCTTACTCATCAACTATCTCCGCCAAACTTGGCCCCAGGCCCTCAGCCGTATTTGTCCCTGTCCTTTATCTACGAGTATAAGGGCGGTTTGGCTGTTCGCCTAGGGCGCGTCCCTCACCCCGCCGCAAATACTCACACAGCTCGCATTTCGGCCCCTCTTCCCGTAGCACCGCCTTGCCGATCAGCCGCCACTCGGCCGGATCGAAGGCGGGGAAGAAGGTGTCGGGGGCCTCGACGGCGACATCGACCTCGGTGATCAGCAGCCGGTGGGCCCGGGGCAGCAGCGCGCGGTAGATCCCGGCGCCGCCGATGCCGTAGAGGCGGTGGTAGCCGGCGGCGTGGGCGGCCTCGAGGGCGGCATCGAGCGAGGGCACGACATGCTCGCCCTCCAGGCTCGACGAGACGACGAGGTTGAGGCGGTTCTTCAGCGGCTTGACCGGCAGGCTCTCCCAGGTGTTGCGGCCCATGATCAGCGCGCCGTGGCTGGTCTCGCGCTGGAAGAAGGCCAGGTCCTCGGGCGCGCGCCAGGGGATGGTGTTGTCCTTGCCGATGGCGCCATTGCGGTCGCGGGCGACGACGAGCGAAATCATCGTCACACCGCCACCGGCGCGCGGATCGCCGGGTCCGGGTCGTAGCCAGAAATTTCGAAATCCTCGTAGCGGAAGTCGAAGATCGATTTCACCTCGCGGGTGATGCGCAGTCGGGGCAGGGGCTTGGGTGTGCGGGCCAGCTGGGTCTGCACCTGCTCCATGTGGTTGGAATAGATATGGGCGTCGCCGATGGTATGGACGAAGTCGCCCGGCTCGTAGCCGGTGACATGGGCGAGCATGACCAGCAGCAGGGAATAGGAGGCGATGTTGAACGGCACGCCGAGGAACATGTCGGCCGAACGCTGGTAGAGCTGGAGGTGCAGCTTGCCGCCGAGGATCTTGACCTGCCACAGCGTATGGCAGGGCGGCAGCGCCATCTCCGGCACGTCGCCGGGGTTCCAGGCCGAGACGATCAGGCGGCGGCTGTCGGGGGTGGTGCGGATCGCGTCGACCAGCTCTGCGATCTGGTCGACGCTGCGGGCCAGGAACAGCGGCGCGCCGTCCAGCGTCTTGTCGGTCGGCTGCAGGGCGGGGAAAGCGCGCCACTGGCGGCCGTAGACGGGACCGAGATCGCCGTTCTCGTCGGCCCACTCGTCCCAGATCGTCACCCCGTTGTCGTTGAGATACTTGATGTTGGTGTCGCCGGCCAGGAACCACAGCAGCTCGTGGATGATCGAGCGCAGGTGCAGCTTCTTCGTCGTCACCAGCGGGAAACCGTCGGCCAGCGGGTAGCGCGCCTGCATGCCGAAATGGGCGATGGTGCCGGTGCCGGTGCGGTCGGTCGTCGCCACGCCCTCGGCCAGGATCGTTCTCAAAGCGTCAAGATACTGTTTCATCCCCGTCTCTCCCGGTCGTCCCTCGCCTGCCTGCAGTCTTACCCGCCCCGGCCGGTTCCGCCAAGCGCGAAGCATGGGCGCTCTGCCGGGAATGCGCAACATATTCCGCCTGAAGCCGGGCCCGACGCAATATCCGGTAGCACTTCGCCGGGCTGGCATGAAGGTCACGGCGCGGGCGATTTTCCGTTGCAGCGTTGACTTTGAAGCGGTGCGCGGCGACCATTCGCGCAAGAAAGAACGAATTACGGGCAGTGAAATGAAATTCTGGCATATGGCGGCCGTGACGCTGATGGCTGCAGGCTGTAGCGGCAATTCGCTCAACAACGGCGGCCCGAGTTCGGGTAGCAGCGGCGGCACCGGCACGACGGTCGACCTGCCGGGGAGCACGACGGTCTCGGCCAGTTCGCCGATCAGCCATAGCGAAAAGCAGGACGCGGCCACGGGCGACGGCTATGCGACCAACATGACCTATGACGCGACCAACGACACGTTCACGGTCGACAACCTCGCCTTCGACGGCGGCAATACCTATACCCGCGACACGACCGTGCCCAATCTCGGGCCCTACCAGGTCTACGAGGCGGCCAGCACCTATCAGGACTCGCTTACCGGCACCCCGATCAACCAGTTCCTCTACCGCGCGATCTACGCGCGCAGCACGAACAAGACGGCGGACGGCAAGCCGACGACCGAATTCGCCATCGTCCGCACCGGGGCCTATGTCCCCTACGGCTTCGGTGGCTTCATGTATCAGCGCAACGGATCGGTCGTGCTGCCGACCTCGGGCCAGGCCAATTACAGCGGCAAATATGCCGGCCTGCGCGACTTCGATGGCGCCGCGGGACTTGAATACACCACCGGCGACATGAAGATCGCCATCGACTTCAATGACTTCAACGATCCCGCCGGGGTGCAGGGCCAGATTTCCAACCGCAAGATCTTCGACGTGAACGGCAACGATATCACCGGCCAGGTGCTGGCGGCGCTGTCCACCAAGACCAACGTGACCCAGACCGTGCTGCCGACTGCCGTCTTCACCGTCGGGCCGGGAACGCTGAGCAAGGCCGGCGAGATCACCAACGGCATCACCAGCACTGTCCCCACCAGCTCGGGATCGGAGCGGCTCGAGACCGGCAAGTATTACGCGGTGCTGTCGGGCAAGAATGCGGGCGAGGTGGTCGGCATCGTGGTCATGACCTCCGCCGATCCGCGCGTCGACGGTGTCACGGTGCGCGAGACCGGCGGGTTCATCCTGCAACGCAACTAGGAGGCGCTGATGCGCATCCGCACCGCCGGGCTTGCGCTTGCGCTGGGCCTGCTGGCCGTTGCCGCGCCGCTTGCCGGCCAGGCCAAGCCGGTCGAGCTGAGCCCGGCTGCGATGCGCGCGGTCGGGATGCGGGCGCTCGCGGCCGGCTATGCCGCCGACGCTCACAATATCGCGTTGGCCTTGCTGGGGCGCGACCCGAAGGACGTCACGGCGCTGCTGATCCGGTCGCGGGCGGCGCGCGACCTGGGCCATTACGACGAGGCCCGCGCCGCCGCGCGCAAGGCCTGGCGCTATGCCGAGACCGCGCCCGAACGCTATGCCGCGGCGCGGGTGCGGGCGCAGGCGCTGTCCTCGGCCGGGAACCGGACGCTGGCCCAGCTCTGGCTGCGGCGCGCGGTCGAGAACGCGCCGGACGAGCGCGCCCGGGCGCTGGCGGTGCGCGACTACAGATATGTCCGTTCGCGCAATCCCTGGGCGCTGCATTTCAGCCTGTCGCTGTCGCCGTCGTCGAACGTCAACAACGGCAGTTCGAGCTCGACCAGCCTTGCCGAACTGCCATGGCTGCCCTACGGGCCGGTGACGATCGAACTGGGCACGGACGCCCAGGCGCTTTCGGGCTATGTCGGCCAACTGGGATTCGCCGCGGTCTACCGCTTGCCGCCGAGCGAGCGCGTCCGGACAGAGTTCCACTTTTCCGGCAGCTATCGTCACAACTGGCTCTCGGCCCGGGCGAAGGCGGCGGCGCCGATGGCGAAAGGCAGCGACTACGACTTTGGCGCTTTCGAGATCGGCATCCGGCAGGAATTCCGCCGCTCGGTCAAGTCGCTGTCGATCTATCACTGGACCGGCACGCTGGGACGCAACTGGTACGGTGGGGCGGTGCTGTCCGACTATGCCCGGCTCGGCCTCGGCGCCGAACATCCCTTGGCGCCGCAGCTCAAGGCGCTGTGGGATGTCAGCTACGAGCATCAGGACCGCTACGACATGACGTCCCGGTCGGCCGACGTGATGACCGGCGAAATCGGACTGGACTGGGGGCTGGCCAATCGCGACCGAATGCGGCTGAGCTTCGGAGCGCGCGACACGCGCGCGGCGGAAGCGGAGATCGATAATCGGGCCGTGTTTGCCGACCTGACCTGGTCGAAGGCCAAGCCGGTGCGCGGAATTGCGCTGGGGCTGCAGCTGAGCGCGGAGCGCCGACGTTACGGACCCTATAGCTGGGCCCCGAACGGCCGGCGCGACGTGACCCTGTCGGCCGGTCTGACCATGGTTTTCACCAGGGTTTCCTACATGGGCTTCTCGCCCAGCCTCGACGTCAGCTACAGCCGCACGGCCTCGAATGTCGGGCTCTACCGCTCGAGCCAGGCCGGTCTGCTGCTCGGCTTCCGCTCGCAGTTCTGACCGCCCGCCCTGCGGCGCGCCGGTCCCGGGGGTGACACCGCTGGCGGGCGTGCTAAGTCTGGCGAAACGCCAACAGGAGGTGCCGATGCAGGTGCGTTATCTTCACACCATGGTCCGCGTGCAGGATCTCGACGAAACGATGAAATTCTTCGCCCTTCTCGGGCTCAAGGAAACCCGGCGCTGGGACAACGAGGAAGGGCGCTTCACCCTCGTCTTCATGGCGCCCGAGGGCCAGGAGGACTGCCCGGTCGAGCTGACCTACAACTGGGACGGCGACGAGGGCCTGCCCTCGGACAGCCGCCATTTCGGCCATCTCGCCTATGGCGTCGAGAATATCTACGACATGTGCCAGCACCTGATGGACAACGGCGTCACCATCAACCGGCCGCCGCGCGACGGCCGCATGGCCTTCGTCCGCAGCCCCGACAACATCTCGGTCGAGCTGCTGCAGATCGGCGAGCCGCTGCCCAAGGCCGAGCCCTGGGCCAGCATGGAAAACACCGGTCACTGGTGATCGGGACGCTGGCGGTCGGGCCACTGCAGTTCGGCCACCGGTAGGCGTCGCAATGCCGGGCCCGGCGCGAAAACCGCCGGGCCCGGCGATCGCTAGTAGATGTAGCGGATCTGCTCGGTCCAGAACCGCTCCATCCGCCGCAGCGCCAGGTTGACCTCGCCGATCCCGCCCAGGGCCAGCACCTCGCGCTTCTCGAATTCCCCGGCCTGGCGGGCGAACAGGGCCTCGACGATGCGCCGCACCTCGCGCCCGCGCCCTGTCAGCCGGACCCGGACCGAGCGCCGGTCGATCGACGAGCGCTGGTGATGCATGTAGCCCGCATCGACCAGCTTCTTCAGGTTGTAGCTGACATTCGAGCCCTGGTAATAGCCGCGCGACTTCAGCTCGCCCGCCGTCACCTCGTTATCGCCGATATTGTAGATGAGCAGCGCCTGCACCGGGCTGATCTCGAGCAGGCCGAGCCGCTCGAACTCGTCCTTGATCACGTCGAGCAGCAGCCGGTGCAGCCGCTCGACCAGCGCGAGGCTTTCCAGATAGCCCCGCAGGAACTCCTGATCCGCCTCGCTCGGCATCGCCTGCGCCGACATCGTGCCCTCCGCCTGGTCATGGTGCGGCCGGAGACTCGCGGCAAAAGGCAAAGATAGGGTTAAGGAGCGGGGGGCAGGCCGGGGGCGCTGCCCCCGGACCCCCGGGATATTTGCGCTGAGAGGAAGCGGGCACCCGTTCTTCTCAGTCACCTTTGTGGAAATGCTTCGCGGGAGGCGCCCGAAGGGCGGCGGGGGCAGCGCCCCCACGCGCGCGGCACCCGACAGAAGCCTTGTGCCCGCAGGGCGCGGCTCCGGAGCGCCGGATCAGCCGGTGGGGCCAAGCCGGGCGCGGGCGAAGGTGCCGATCTCGCCCAGCAGCTCGGCATATTGCGCCGGCATCGGGCTCTGGCCGGTGATCCAGGGGTAGAGGTCCTGGTCGTTCTCGGCCAGCAGCGCCTCGTAGAGGTCGAGCGCGGCGGGGGCGAGGCCGGCGAGATGGGCGTCGGCCCAGGGGCCGAGGATCAGGTCCATCTCCTTGGTGCCGCGCCGCCACGAGCGCATTTTCATCCGCTTCAGCCGATCTTCCGGGCTTTCGCTCATCCGGCGTTCTCCTTGAGGGTCTTGCGCAGCGCCTTTTCCAGGCGGCCGATCCGGTCGCCCAAGGCAATGGCATCGGTGCGCGCCTTGCGCAAGTCGGCCAGCAGCTTTTCGGCCCCGGCATTCAGGCCGTCGGCCTCGACCGGGCCCTCAAGCCCCTCGCCGCGGCCGGTCAGCAGCCACATGATCGAGACGTTCAGCATCCCCGCCAGCATCTGCAGCTTGTTCGCCCGCGGCTCGATCAGGTCGTCTTCCCAGCCGGTGACGGTCTTGAGCTTGACGCCCAGCCGCCGGGCCAGCTCGCTCTGGCTCATGCCCATCGCCTCGCGGGCGCCGGCCAGCCGGTCGCCGAAGGTCGCGGCATCCTCGCTGAACCAGCCTTCCGTCGGGGTCTCTTCCGCCATCTCGCCTCTCCTCTCCGATATCGCTTGATCGCTGTCGGGGCGCACCCTAAGACAGGTCTCCGGCAACATCAAACCGGAGGCCGCCCATGTCGTTCCTGTCTGCGTCGCTCGATCGCGTGAAACCGTCACCCACGATCGCGGTGACCACCAAGGCCAACGAACTCAAGGCGGCCGGCAAGGACGTCATCGGCCTCGGCGCTGGCGAACCCGACTTCGACACGCCGCAGAACATCAAGGACGCGGCCAAGGCGGCGATCGACGCCGGCAAGACGAAATACACCCCCGTCGACGGCATCCCCGAGCTCAAGCGGGCGATCTGCGACAAGTTCAAGCGCGAGAACGGGCTGAACTACACCCCGGCGCAGGTCTCGGTCGGCACCGGCGGCAAGCAGACGCTCTACAACGCGCTGATGGCGACGCTGAACCCGGGTGACGAGGTCATCATCCCGGCGCCCTACTGGGTCAGCTATCCCGACATGGTGCTGCTGGCCGGCGGCGAGCCGGTGGCGGTCGCATGCCCGATGGAAACCGGCTACAAGCTGACGCCCGAGATGCTGGAAGCGGCGATCACGCCGAAGACCAAGTGGCTGATCTTCAACTCGCCGTCGAACCCGACCGGCGCCGGCTACAGCCGCGACGAGCTCAAGGGCCTGACCGACGTGCTGCTGCGCCATCCGCATGTCTGGGTGCTGACCGACGACATGTACGAACACCTGGTCTTCGACGATTTCGAGTTCTGCACCCCGGCGCAGGTCGAGCCCAGGCTCTACGACCGGACGCTGACCTGCAACGGCGTTTCCAAGGCCTACGCGATGACCGGCTGGCGCATCGGCTATGCCGCCGGGCCGGTGGAACTGATCCGGGCGATGGGCAAGATCCAGTCGCAGAGCACCTCGAACCCCTGTTCGATCAGCCAGTGGGCGGCGCTCGAGGCGCTGACCGGGCCGCAGGATTACATCGCCGAGAGCCGGGTGGCGTTCCAGCGCCGTCGCGACCTGGTGGTGGGCATGCTCAACGAGGCGCCCGGCATCACCTGCCCGGTGCCGGAAGGGGCGTTCTACGTCTATCCCAGCATCGCCGGCTGCATCGGCAAGACCTCGGCCGGCGGCACGGTGATTGCCGATGACGAGGCCTTCGCCACGGCGCTGCTGGAAGAGACCGGCGTCGCCGTCGTCTTCGGTGCGGCCTTCGGGCTTTCGCCGGCCTTCCGGGTCAGCTACGCTACTTCGGACGCGGCCCTGACCGAGGCCTGCACGCGGATTCAGACCTTCTGCAAGGGCCTGAAGTAACGGGGGCAAGATGGCGGACGACCTGCCGGAATACTATTTCCGCATCCGCGAGAACGGCGCGGCGGTGTTCCGGCTGGAGCCCGAGAACCGCCTGCGCCGGCTCGAGATGGAGCAGATCGCCGTCGCCAACGCCCGGAACGGCGAGATCAAGCCGCATGGCAACCGGGACCTGACGTCCGCGGACATGGCAGCGATCCGCGCGTGGCTGACGGAGCGTCAGGCGTTGCTGGCCGGGCGCGAACTGGACGAGATCCGGCGCACCATCGAGCAGCTCAACCTCGCCGCCCAATGGGCGCAGAGCAAGGCCAGCGACGAGGCGCTGGAGGAACTGACCGAGCCGCTGCTGATGGCGATGCACGACCTGCGCTCGGTGCTGGTGCGCAAGAAGGCCGACCGGCTGATGGCCAAGGGCGGCGGGGAGGCCTAGGGCGCCCGGCTCTGGTTCTGCCTGGACCGCCACCCGCCTAGACCTCCACCCGTGTAGACCTCCACCCGTGTAGACCTCCACCCGCCTAGACCTCCACCCGCGGCGCCTTGCGCCAGAACCGGGTCATCATCAGCACCGCCGCCAGGGTCAGCCCCAGCGTCAGGCCGAGCCACAGCCCGACGCCGCCGAGCCCCAGCGGGAAGGCGAGCGCGTAGCTGGCCGGGATGCCGATCAGCCAGTAGCTCACCGCCGCCTGGACCATCGGCCCCCTCGTGTCCTTCAGCGCCGCCAGCAGCCCCAGCGCCATCACCTGCGTCGCGTCGGCGAACTGGAACAGCGCGGCGACCAGCACGAACCGGGTGCCGTAGTCGAGGAGCTGCGGCTTGAGCGGATCGTCGGGATTGATGAACAGCCCCAGCAGCTGGTGCGGGAAGGCCACGATCGTCGCCACCGCCACCAGCGCGAACAGCGCCGACAGCCCGACCGCCACCGCCGCCCCGTCGCGCAGGCCGCGCGCGTCGCCGCGGCCGCGGGCCCGACCGCCGCGGATCGTCGCCGCGTTCGACAGGCCGAGATGGACCATGAAGGTCAGCGCCACGATCTCGAGCGCGATGCCATGGGCGGCCAGCTGGACCGTGCCGATCCAGCCCATCATCAGCGCCGAGGCCTGGAACAACCCGCCCTCGGCCAGGCTCGTCAGCCCCATCGGCCAGCCCAGCCGGAAGACCTGGCCGAAGGCCGGCCAGTCGGCGCGCCAGAAGCGGGTGAACAGCTGGTAGGGCCGCAGCTCGGGCTGCAGGGCGGCATAGAGCGCGGCGATGGCCAGCGTCAGCAGGTGGGTGCCCAGCGTGGCGATGGCGGCGCCCTGCACGCCCAGCTCGGGCAGCCCTCCGTGGCCGAAGATCAGCAGCCAGTCCAGCACCGCGTTCAGCGCCACCCCGGCCAGCGTCGCCAGCAGCACCACGCGGGTGCGTTCCAGCGCGGCAAGGAAGCTTCTCAGCACCATCACCAGCAGGCCGGGCAGCAGGCTCCAGCCGGCGATGCGCAGGTAATCCTGGGTCAGCTGCGCGATCTCGGGCTTCTGGCCGAGCAGGCGCAGCAGCGGGCCGGAATACCACATCAGCGGCATGGCCGCCACGGCATAGAGGATCGACAGCCACAGCCCCATCCGGGTGACCCGCCGCGCCTCGGTGCGGTCGTCGCTGCTGGCCGCCTCGGCGACCATCGGCATCACCGCCTTGGCGAAGCCGGCGCCGACGATGAGGACGATGAAGAAGGAGGACGAACCGAGGGTGACGGCGGCCAGCGCCCGCACCGAGTACCAGCCCAGCATCACCGTGTCGGTGACGTTGAGCAGGTACTGCGCCAGGTTCGAGCCGACCAGCGGCAGCCCGAGCGCCAGCACCGCCCCGGCCTGGGCGCGATATGTCATCCTGTCCGCCATGATGCCCCTTAGCCGAGCCCTCCTGGGGCGGCAAGAGGGCGTGGCAGGGGGGCGGTCAGCCCGGCTTGCGCCCGATCAGGTCGACCAGCGCCGAGCGCCCCGAATGGCCCTTGCCCTCGTCGACCATGGCCTCGTATTCGCGCAGGGTCTCGATCTCGACCCCCGGCAATTCGGCGCGCAACTGGTCGGCGGTGTAGAGGTTTTCCAGGATCCGCGGCCCGCCGGTGCCGTAGTCCAGCTGCTTGGGCGTGTAGCCGTGCAGCAGCAGTACCCCGCCGGGCTTCAGCGTCCGGGTCAGGCCGTCGAAGACCCTGCGGCGCATCTCGGGCCCCATGAACTGGATGAAGACCGCGACCACGGCGTCGTAGGTGCCTTCGCTCCAGTCCCATTCGGCGATGTCGGCGAGGTGATAGTCGACCGCGACCCCGCGCCGCTCGGCCAGCTTCTTCGCCTTGGCGATGCCGTTGGCGGCGCCGTCCATCGCGGTGACCCGATGGCCCAGCCCGGCCAGGTAGACCGAGTTGCGGCCCTCGCCATCGGCGACGCAGAGCACATCGCTGCCCGCCTGGAGCCGGCCGGCCTGGGCGGCCAGGAAGGCCGCCGGCTCGGTGCCGAACAGATAATCCTCTCCGGCGAAGCGTTCGTCCCACATGGCGTTCCTCCTGTCCTGTGCCGCATCAGAGCTAGGGCAGGCGGCAAAGCAGGGCAAGAGCGGCGCGGAGGGCCGCCGTCAGCGCCGGCGCTGATCGGGATGCAGCGAGGTGCCCAGGATATGCTCGGAACTGTGAATCACGTGCGCGGCCTGGCCGACGATCAGCGGATCGGGCGGGGTGGCGATCTCGGGGTCCTTGCCGGGATAGTCGAGCGAGTTGAGGAAATGCTTCATGCAGTTCAGCCGCGCCCGCTTCTTGTCGTTCGACTTGACGATGACCCAGGGCGCGTCGGCAGTGTCGGTATAGAAGAACATCGCCTCCTTGGCCTCGGTATACTCGTTCCACATGCCGAGGCTGGCCTTGTCGATCGGGCTCAGCTTCCAGCGCTTGAGCGGATCGGTCTCGCGCGCCTTGAAGCGCCGGGCCTGTTCGTCCTGGGTGACCGAGAACCAGTATTTGTAGAGCCGGATCCCCGCCCGCACCAGCATCCGCTCCAGCTCGGGCGTCTGGCGCATGAATTCGAGGTATTCATTGGGGCTGCAGAAGCCCATAACCCGTTCGACTCCGGCACGGTTGTACCACGAGCGGTCATAGAAGACCATCTCGCCAACCGTCGGCAACTCCTTGATATACCTCTGGAAAAACCACTGCCCCTTCTCTTCCCAGGTGGGTTTGTTCAGCGCCACGACGCGGGCCGCGCGGGGGTTGAGATGCTCCATGAACCGCTTGATCGTGCCGCCTTTGCCGGCGGCGTCGCGGCCCTCGAACAGCAGGGCGAATTTCTGCCCCGTTTCCTGGGCCCAGAGCTGGACCTTCAGAAGTTCGGCCTGCAGCTGCGCCTTCTCGGCCAGGTAGGCCTTTTCCGCCAGCTTGCGGCGATAGGGATAGGCGCCGGTCTCGAAGGCGTGGCGGATCGCGTCCGGGTCGACCCGGGGAAAGCCCGAACCGTCCAGCATCGGCCCGCGCGCCACATGCCGCCGCACCGGTTTCGGCAGCGGTGCCTCCGTGGCGCCACCGGGCCCGCCGCCGTTCGGCTCGCCGATGACCTCTTCCACCGCCTCCGGCGGCAGGTCCGTGGCTGCGTCCCGAGGCTCTTTCCCATCTGCCATGCCGGCCTCCATGCCTGTTGCCCCATCGGTCAAGGTCCAACATCGCGCCGCCGATGGGCAGCCTGCCTTGATTGGTGTCAAGAAACCGTTACCCGCCGCCTAACGTGATCCGCCGGACACGTCCGCGCCCGCTTGCGCCGGGGCGACGAATGGTCGAGGCTGGCTCAAGCTCGGGCAAGGCCGAAGCTCGGGCAAGGCAGGGGAGACGGACGCGATGGCGACAAATCACGAGCGGGCGGCATGAGCGCCTCCTGGCCCTTCTGGGCGGTGCTGGCGGCGGTCTTCGCCGCGCTGACCGCGATCCTGGCCAAGCTGGGGGTCGAGGACGTGCCCTCGAACCTGGCGACGCTGATCCGCACGCTGGTCGTCGTCGCTGCCCTGTCCGGCATCGTCTGGGCGACCGGCGAGGCGCGCGGCATCGGTTCCGTCTCGCCGCGCAGCCTGACCTTCCTGGCCCTTTCCGGCCTCGCCACCGGCGCCTCGTGGCTGTGCTATTTCCGCGCCCTCAAGCTGGGCCCGGCCTCGCGCGTCGCCCCGATCGACAAGCTGTCGATCGTCCTCGTCGCCGTCTTCGCCGGCCTGTTCCTGGGCGAGAAGCTGTCGGGCGCCGGCTGGTTCGGCGTTGTCCTGATCGCCATCGGCGCGCTTCTGGTGGCCAACGGCTGAGGCCGGTGACAGCCAGGTCCGGGGCCAGAGCGGGGTCTGGACGCCACAGCGCCTTTCCCTTTCATCTTCATCCAAGTATCCCGGGGGTCAGGGGGCAGCGCCCCCGGCCGTCTCGGAAAGCAAGACGGCCCGGGCAGGCGCCGGGCCGTTTCGAAATGTCTTTTCCGGCGATGTTCAGAGCAGGCGCAGGTCGCCGGCCGAGGAGCGGCCGTCGCGCCCCGACTGCAGCTCGTAGCCGATCTTCTGATTGTCGCTCAGCCCCTTGAGGCCCGCGCGTTCTACCGCCGAGATATGCACAAACACATCCTTGCCGCCTTCGTCCGGCGCAATGAATCCATAGCCCTTGGTGCTGTTGAACCATTTCACGGTGCCAGTCGGCATTCCGTCTCTCCTTTTCAAGTTTCCCCCGGCGAAATTGCCGTGGGCCGTGCAGCCAAGTTCGTCGTCTTCCGGCTGCCTGAAACAGGAGGCGGTCGTCTTGAAGAACTGTCGTCACGCAAAAAAATGATGCCGCATCCGTTTAGAAAATCAAGCGTCATTGGTGTGAGCGGGGGCGGAGCCGGCGGGCCGGCGCGGAGCCGCCGATGCCACTTGCGATTGCAGCGGGCGGCTTCGGGGTTTCTCCGGCCGCGGTGCGCGCCTATATCGGAACGGCAATGCGAAGGAGGTGCGGAATGCGCAACGCGGCACTGGTTCTGGGGATCATCGGCGGGCTCTGGGGAATGCTCGTCGGCTTCTTCAGTTACGGCTATACCGAGTTCATCGCCAATTACGGCGAGGTCGCGGATTTCGCCCATCAGGTGCAGAATCCCGAGTTGATCCGGACAGTTAGCCTGTTCGCGCCGCTGCTGGCGATTGCCGGCGGGGCAATGGCGCGGGCGCGCAACGTGATCGCCGGCGTGCTGCTGCTGGTGTCGATGGCGGGGATGTATCACGCCTTCGGCTTCAACGTCTTCACCATGTTCCCGATCGCGATGTGCGGGCTGGCCGGCGTGCTGGCCCTGCTGGCGCAGCAGCCGGACGCGCATTAGGCCAAATGCCGCCGGGGCTGCGACTCGGCCCGTTGCCGCAAAGCAGCATCGCAACAGCGGCGTCGCGCCGGGCAAGGCCGTGATCCCGGCCCATGATGGCGAATCACCTCGGTTTCGCTGCTGCCTCGGCGGCCCCGATGAAGAAGGCGCCGCCCGCGGGCGACGCCTTCTTTTTCCCGCAGTGTTCTCCGCGGTGTTTTCCGGGGCCGGCGGTCAGGCCAGGTCGGGCGGCAGGCTCTCGGCCGCCAGGTCCTCGACGATCTGCTCGAGCGTCGCGGTCTCGGTGCTGCGCTCGCCCAGGCGGCGGATCGAGACGCTGCGGTCCTCGACCTCCTTCATGCCGATCGCCAGCAGCACCGGCACCTTGCCCAGCGAATGCTCGCGGACCTTGTAGTTGATCTTCTCGTTGCGGGTGTCGGCCTCGGCGCGGATGCCCCTGGCCTGCAGCTTCTCGACCACCTCGTTCACGTAGTCGTCGGCATCCGAGACGATCGAGGCGACGACGACCTGGCGCGGCGCCAGCCAGAACGGCAGCTTGCCGGCGTAGTTCTCGATCAGGATGCCGAGGAAGCGCTCGAACGAGCCGAGGATGGCGCGGTGCAGCATCACCGGCCGGTGCTTGGCGCCGTCCTCGCCGACATATTCGGCGTCGAGCCGGACCGGCAGGTTGAAGTCGGCCTGGAAGGTGCCGCATTGCCATTCGCGGCCGATCGCGTCGGTCAGCTTGAAGTCGAGCTTGGGCCCGTAGAAGGCGCCTTCGCCCGGGTCGATCTCGTAATCGTTGGTGACCTTGCGGATCGCGTTTTCCAGCGCAGTTTCCGCCTTGTCCCAGATCTCGTCCGAGCCCACCCGCACATCGGGCCGGGTCGACAGCTTGATGTCGAACTTGGCGAAACCGAGGTCGCGGTAGATCGACGACAGCAGCTCGAGGAAATGCGCCGTCTCCTGCTCGATCTGGTCCTCGGTGCAGAAGATATGGGCGTCGTCCTGGGTGAAGCCGCGCACCCGCATCAGCCCGTGCATCGAGCCCGAGCTTTCATAGCGGTGGCACGAGCCGAACTCGGCCAGCCGCAGCGGCAGGTCACGGTAGGACTTGAGACCCTGGTTGTAGACCTGGACGTGGCAGGGGCAGTTCATCGGCTTGAGCGCGTTCATGCGCTTTTCCTTGGCGTGCTCCTCCTCGACCTCGACGATGAACATGTTCTCGCGATAGGCCTCCCAGTGGCCCGAACGCTCCCACAGGATGCGGTCGACCACCTGCGGGGTCTTGATCTCCTTGTAGCCGGCGCGCGACAGGCGGCGGCGCATGTAGTCTTCCAGCGTGCGGTAGATGGTCCAGCCGTTGGGGTGCCAGAACACCATGCCCGGCGCCTCTTCCTGGAGGTGGAACAGCTCCATCTCCTTGCCGAGGCGGCGGTGGTCGCGCTTGGCGGCCTCCTCGATCATGGTCAGATAGGCCTTCAGATCCTCGCGGTTCTTGAAGGCGACGCCGTAGATGCGTTGCAGCATCTGGCGGTCGCTGTCGCCGCGCCAATAGGCGCCGGCGACGCTCATCAGCTTGAAGGCGTCGGCGGGCACCTGGCCGGTATGCTGCAGGTGCGGGCCGCGGCACAGGTCCTGCCAGTGGCCGTGCCAGTACATCCGGATCTGTTGATCCTCCGGGATCGCCTCGACTAGCTCGACCTTGTAGGGCTCGTTATTGGCCTCGTAATACTTGATCGCCCGCTCGCGGTCCCAGACCTCGGTGGTCACCGGGTCGCGGCGGTTGATGATTTCCTTCATCTTCTTCTCGATCGCGCTCAGGTCCTCCGGGGTGAAGGGCTCCTCGCGGTCGAAATCGTAGTACCAGCCGTTCTGGATCACCGGGCCGATGGTGACCTTCACCTCGGGCCAGATCTCCTGCACGGCGCGGGCCATGATGTGGGCCAGGTCGTGGCGGATCAGCTCGAGCGCCGGACCGTCATCCTGCATCGTGTTGATGGCGATGCTGGCATCGTGCTCGATCGGCCATTGCAGGTCGTAATGGGCGCCGTCGACGGTGGCGGAAATCGCCTTCTTGGCGAGAGACTTGGAAATGCTCTCGGCGACCTGCGCGGGCGTGGTGCCGGCGGGGAAGCTGCGTGCATTGCCATCGGGGAAGGTGAGCCTGATTTCGCTCGCCGAAACGTCGTCTACAGGACGTTTGTAATCAGCACTATGCACAAAGCCAAAGGAAATGTTTTTGTCACTCATAGGCCGATCTCCTCGTCGGTTTGGCGCCCACGGAACGCCCGGTTGCGGGTTATGTGGGCGCCTGTATCGGCGCGGCGCGGCGGGAAGTCAACCGGCCCGCCCGGCGCCGCGACGCTTTTGTCCACGCCCGGCCCGGCCTGTCGCTGCGTCAGGCAAGGGCCGGGGGCCTTCCACAGCACCCGCTTCTTTGCCATGACTTGGGCGAGGGATCGGGACGCCCGGGCCGGGCGCCAGGCAGGAGGACACGCGATGGAATACCTGGAAACGCCGCAGGGCCGGCGGATCGCCTATAACCGGACGGCGGGGCAGGGGCCGGGCGTCGTCTTCCTCGGCGGCTTCAAGTCGGACATGGAGGGGACCAAGGCGCTCTACCTGCAGGACTGGGCCGAAAAGACCGGCCGCGCCTTCCTGCGCTTCGACTATTCCGGCCATGGCCAGTCGTCCGAGGACTTCCTCGACGGCTGCATCGGCGACTGGGCCGAGGATGCCGTCGCCGCGATCTCGGCCCTGACCGAGGGGCCGCAAGTGCTGGTCGGCTCGTCGATGGGCGGCTGGATTGCGCTGCTGGTGTCCAGGGCGCTGCCCGAGCGGGTCGCCGGCCTGGTCGGCGTCGCCGCGGCGCCGGACTTCACCGAGGACAGCATGTGGAACGGGTTCTCGACCGCCCAGCGGGCGGCGCTGGACGAGCATGGCCAGGTCGAGCTGCCGTCGGAATATTCCGACGAGCCCTACATCATCACCCGCAAGCTGATCGAGGACGGCCGCCGCCACCTGGTGCTGCGCGACTATCTCGGCCTGCCGTTCCCGGTGCGGCTGCTGCAGGGCACCGCCGATCTCGACGTGCCGCAGGAGGTGGCGCTGCGCCTGCTTGCCCATGCCGAGGGCGAGGACATCCGCCTGACGCTGGTCAAGGGCGCCGACCACCGCTTCTCGACGCCCGACTGCCTGGACCTGATCGCGGCCTCCGTCGGTGAGGTCCTGGCCCGGGCGGACGGCTGAGATGCGGGTCTTCGGGCGCTGGTTGGGGCGCGGCCTGCTTTGCATTATCCTGCTGATCACAGCGATTTGGCTTTTCGGACCCCGCGCGGAAATGGACACAAGAATAACCTTCGATCCCAATGCTATGGGGGTAGATCTTGACGCTTACCTGGCGAAGGAAGAACAGCAGTTTCCCGACATAACCCCCGGCGTGCAGAAGCGCATCGTCTGGGCCGGCGCGCGCGGGGCGCAGACGCCGGTGGCGATCGTCTATATCCACGGCTTCTCGGCCACCTCGCAGGAGATCCGGCCGGTGCCGGACGATGTCGCACGGGCGCTGGGGGCGAACCTGTTCTACACCCGGCTGGCCGGCCATGGCCTCGGCGGTCCGGCGCTGGCTACGGCGACGACGGGCAAGTGGATGAACGACCTCGCCGAGGCGCTGGCCATCGGCCACCGGATTGGCAAGCGGGTGATCGTGATGGCGACATCGACCGGCGGCACGCTGGCGGCGATCGGGGCCAGCGATCCGCGGCTGAAGGGCCAGATCGACGGGCTGGTGCTGCTGTCGCCCAATTTCGCCATGCGCGACCCCAAGGCGGTGGTGCTGACGATGCCGCTGGCGCGCTACTGGGCGCCGCTGATCGCCGGGCGCAAGCGCTGCTTCACGCCGCATAACCCGTTGCACAAGAAATACTGGACCACCTGCTACCCCTCGGTCGCGGTCTTCCCGGTCGGCGCCCTGGTCGCCTATGCCGGGCGTCAGGATTACAGCCGCGACATGGCGCCGGCGCTGTTCCTCTACGCCCCCGCCGACGAGGTGGTGGACGAGCGCCGCACGGCCGAGATCGCCGCCGGGTGGGGCGGTCCGCACGAGGTGGTCAAGCGGGTGATGGGGCCGGGCGACGATCCCAGTTCCCATGTCATCGCCGGCGACATCCTCAGCCCGGGCCAGACCGCGGGGACGGAGAAGCTGATCCTCGACTGGGCAAAGAGGCAGGGCTTCTGAGCCGGCGCGCCCGGCAGGGGGGGAGGCGCGCTGCCGCGCCCCCTCGGGCTTCCGCGGGGTGTTTCCGGACAGCAAATGTGATCGCGGATTGCCGCCGCCCGCGCGGCGATCCGCTTGAATTTTCCACCCGCTCTGCGAGAGTTGCGCATCTCGTCAAGAAGCTCGCCAAGAAGCTCGGAAAGACCTATCGATGCCAGACCCCCTTGTCCTCGTGCCCGGGATGATCAGCGACGCGCGCGCGTTCTGGCATCAGGTCATCGCGCTGTCCTCTGGCCGGGCAGTGCAGGTGGCGGCGCCGGTGCGCGGCAGCACGGTCGAGGAGATGGCCGCGGATCTGCTGGCGCAGGCGCCGGCGGAATTCGCGCTGGCCGGCCAGGGGCTTGGCGGCAATGTCGCGCTCGAGATGCAGCGCCGGGCGCCCGAGCGGGTAAGCCGGATCGCGCTGATCGCGAGCCATGCCCAGGCCGAGACCTCGGCCGATTCCGTGGCCCGCGAGCCGCGCATCGTCGGCGCCCAGGCCGGGCGGCTGACCGAGATGGTGGCGAAGGAATTCCCCGAAACCGTGCTGGCGCCGGGCCGGGCGCGCGACGAGATCCTCGAGATGCTGCGCGACATGGCGCTGACCCTGGGCGAGGGGGTCTATATCCGCCAGAGCCGGGCGCTGCAGCGGCGGCCGGACCAGCAGAAGGTGCTGCGCCGGGCGATGCTGCCGGCGCTGGTGATCGGCGGCTCCGACGACCCGGTGACCCCGCCGCGGCGCCAGCGTTTCATGGCCGAGCTGATGCCGCATGGCAGCTTCGTCGAGATCGGTCATTGCGGCCACCTGCCATCGCTCGAACAGCCCGAGGCGGTAACGGACGCGCTGGAGGCGTGGCTGCGGGCGCCGCTGATGCTGCGCTAGCGCGGGCTCAGGTCGGGCGGGGCTAAGGCGGGGGCGGGGCTCAGGCCCGGCCGCCCTTGACCTGGCGCAGCGGCGTCGGGCCGCCGGCATTGCCGTCGATGAAGTCGAGCACCAGCGGCCGGATATTGTCGCGCCAGGACTTGCCGGCGAAGATGCCGTAATGGCCGGCGCCGGGCTCGACATGGCTGGCCTTCTTGGCGTCGTCCAGCCCGGTGCAGAGATCGAGCGCGGCGATGCATTGCCCCGGGGCCGAGATGTCGTCATTGGCGCCCTCGACCGTCTTCACCGCGACATCGGTGATCTTGCCGATGTCGACCTGCTTGCCGCCGACGACGAACTCGTTCCTGGCGATTTCGCCGTTCTTGAACACCCGCTCGACGGTCGAGAGGTAGAACTCGGCCGTCATGTCCATCACCGCGAGATACTCGTCGTAGAACCGGTTGTGAGCGTCGTGATCGCCGGCCGCGCCCTTGGCGTGGCGCAGGATCTGGTCGAAGAAGGCCTTGCCGTGGCGGTCGGCGTTCATCGACATGAACGAGGCGAGCTGGAGCAGGCCGGGATAAACCGCGCGGCCGACACCGGCATATTTCACCCCGACGCGCTGGATCGCCAGGTGTTCGAGCTGGCCCATCGTCACCCGGCGGCCGAAATCGGTCACCTCGGTGGCGGCGGCGTCGGGGTCGATCGGGCCGCCGATCAGGGTCAGGGTGCGGGGCTGGGCGGCCGGCTCCTCTTCCGCCAGATAGGCGGTGGCGGCCAGCGTCAGCGGCGCCGGCTGGCAGACCGCGATGACGTTGAGGTCGGGCCCCAGAACGCGCATGAAATCGACGAGGTAGAGCGTGTAATCCTCGATATCGAACTTGCCTTCCGAGACCGGAATGTCACGCGCGTTGTGCCAATCCGTCACGTAGACTTCGCAATCGGGCAGCAGGCTGGCGACGGTGGAACGCAGGAGCGTGGCGTAATGGCCCGACATCGGGGCGACCAGCAGCACCCGGCGGGCGCGCGGCGCCCGGCCGCGGACGTTGAAATGGATCAGGTCGCCGAAGGGCTTGGAGATCACGGTCTCGATCTCGACGATGTGATCGCGGCCATCCTCTTCGCTGACGACGGTGCGAATGCCCCAGTCGGGCTTGGCGACCATGCGGGCGAAGGCGCGTTCGGTCACCGCACCATAGGCGGCGACGATGTTGACCATCGGGTTGGGCACGAGGCCGAAGGCGGGATAGGCCGCCATCGCCCGGGCCGTCGCCCCAAGCCACTCGTTGGTATTCCGAGCGGTTTCCATCAGGTCATAGGTCATCAGGTTTTTCATAGATCGCTCCTTCCCCGGTCTGCTCCTCCCAGGGTGTTCACGGCAATCGTTGCTTTCCCCATCGGGCAAGCACAGATATGCTGCACAGCGGCACGATAGGGAGAATTTATTAACATGACAACCGATGACGAGGACGCAGCGCGAAAGCTCGATCGTCTCAACGCCAATCTCGCCCGGATTGACGAGTTGTCGAAGCGGCTGGTGGCGGCCATGGCCCGCAAGCGCCCGGTCGATCCCAGCCTGCAGGGCCCCGGACAGGATCTCTTCGTCAAGGCGGCGACGGCCTACATGGCTGAAATGATGCAGAATCCCTCGAAATTGATCGAACAGCAGGTGTCCTATTGGGGCAAGGCGCTGAAGCATTACGTCGAGGCGCAGGAGCATCTGGCCAAGGGCCGGCTGGCGCCGCCGCCGGACCAGACCCCCGGCGACCGGCGCTTTGCCAACCCGCTATGGGAGACCCATCCCTGGTTCAACTACATCAAGCAGCAATACCTGATGAGCGCCGAGGCGATCGAGCAGGCGGTGGCCGGGATCGACACGATCGCGCCGCGCGACAAGCAGCGGGTCGAGTATTTCGCGCGCCAGATCATCGACATGATGTCGCCGACCAATTTCCTCGGCACCAACCCGGACGCGCTGGAACGCGCGGTCGAGACCGACGGCGAGTCGCTGGTGGCGGGGCTGGAGAACCTGGTCCGCGATCTCGAGGAGAATGACGGCGACCTGCTGGTGACGCTGGCCGACCGGGACGCGTTCAAGGTCGGCGAGAACCTGGCGACGACGCCGGGCTCGGTGGTGTTCCGCAACCGCATGCTCGAGCTGATCCAATACGCGCCGACGACCGAGAAGGTGCACCGCACGCCGCTGATCATCTTCCCGCCCTGGATCAACAAGTTCTACATTCTCGACCTCAAGCCGGCCAACAGCCTGATCAAGTGGATCGTCGACCAGGGCTTCACCCTGTTCGTGGTCAGCTGGGTCAACCCGGACGCCAGCTATCGCGATGTCGGCATGGACCAATATGTCGAGGAGGGCTATCTGGCCGCGATTTCCGAGGTGCAGAAGATCACCGGCGAGAAGAAGATCAACGCCGTCGGCTACTGCATCGCCGGCACCACCCTGGCGCTGACGCTGGCGCTGCTGAAGAAGCGCGGCGAGAGCCCGATCAAGTCGGCCACCTTCTTCACCACGCTGACCGATTTCTCGGACCAAGGCGAGGTCGGGGTGTTCCTGACCGACGATTTCGTCGACGGCATCGAGCAGGAGGTCGAGCAGACCGGCCTGCTGAGCTCGTTCTTCATGTCGCGCACCTTCTCGTTCCTGCGCTCGAACGACCTGATCTACCAGCCGGCGATCAAGAGCTACATGATGGGTCAGGCGCCGCCGGCCTTCGATCTGCTCTACTGGAACGGCGACAGCACCAACCTGCCGGCGAAGATGGCCGTCGAGTACCTGCGCGGGCTGTGCCAGCAGGACCGTTTCGCCAGCGGCAGCTATCGCATCTGCGGCGAGGACGTCTCGATCAAGGACGTCACCTTGCCGGTCTGCGCCGTCGCCTGCGAGACCGACCACATCGCCGCCTGGAAATCGAGCTTCAATGGCGTGCGTCAGTTCGGCTCGAAGGACAAGACCTTCATCCTCGCCCAGTCGGGCCATATCGCCGGCATCGTCAACCCGCCGGCGAAGAACAAGTATGGCCATTACCTGAACGGCGGCGAGATGGGCGATCCCGAGGCGTGGAAGGACGCGGCCGACTATCACCAGGGCAGCTGGTGGCCCGAATGGGGCAAGTGGCTGGCCCGGCGCTCGGGCGCCAAGGTGGCGGCGCGCGTGCCGGGCGATTCGACCAACGAAGTGCTCGGCCCGGCCCCGGGCAGCTATGTCGTGGCCCGGCCAAAAGGCTGATTTCCTGCCCTTTTCGAAATCTCTTTCTGCATCGCAGCGAAAACTCTTGAAATGCTGCGGTGCAGCATGTATCTATTGGCCATGGATTTGGACGGGATGCCCCCGAAATCCCGCAAACTGGAGTTGAATAATGGCGACGAAGACCCAAGATTTTACCAAGGTGATGCAAGACATGATGTCGGCGTTCCCGGTCGACACCACGGCCATGCAGGACGCCTTCAAGACCCAGGCCGCGCTGGGCGAGAAGATGAGCAAGGTCGCGCTCGACGCCGCCGAGAAATCGGCCGAGATCTCGAGCAAGTGGACCAAGGACACCCTGGCCAAGGCCAGCGAAGTGGCCGCCGCCAAGACCGAGCCGGCCGATTACGGCAAGGCGTTCGGCGATTTCGCCTCGGCCTCGGCCGAGATGGCTGCCGAGAACCTGGCCGCCTTCGCCGAAGTGGCGAAGAAGGTGCAGATGGAAACCGTCGAGCTGATGCTGGCCGCGGGCAAGGACATCCAGGAGGATGCCACCGCCGCCGTCAAGAAGGCGACCACGGAAGCCACCGCCGCGGCCAAGAAGGCCGCTGCCGCCGCGAAGTAAGCGCGCGACACAATCGGGCGACCGCCGGTTCTCCTCCCGCCGGCCGGACGCTGAAGGGCGGGCCTCGTGCCCGCCCTTTCTTTTTTTTCTGCGCTGCCCTAGAGTTTTCTCTGCACTGCAAAAGAATGTGCGAATTAAGGGGGAGGGGCCTTATGGCCGAAACCGAAAAACCGCTTCTGATCAAGCGTTACGCCAGCCGCCGTCTCTACAACACCGAGACCAGCGACTATGTCACGCTCGAGGATATCGCCGGCTTCATCCGGGCCGGGCGCGAGGTCCAGATCATCGATCTGAAAAGCGGTGACGACCTGACCCGACAATACCTGCTGCAGATCATCGCCGAGCATGAGAGCAAGGGCGAGAGCGTGCTGCCGATCACGGTGCTGACCGACCTGGTGCGCAGCTATACCTCCAGCGCCCAGAGCGTGGTGCCGGAATTCCTCGCCGCCTCTTTCGAGATGCTGCGCGACAGCCAGTCGAAGATGATGGAAAACCTCGGCTCGATGCCCAACCCGATGGCGACGGTGCCCGGCTTCGAGGCGCTGCAGCGCCAGCAGGAGGCGTTCCTCAAGTCGATGATGGCGGGCTGGCCGGCGCAGGGCGGCACCGGGCCCGAAGCCGCGGGCGCCGGCACCGGCGAGCAGGGCAAGGACGAGGAACTGGCCCAGATCAAGAAGCAGCTGGCCGAGCTCCAGTCCAAGCTGTCCAAGCTCTGATTGCCATGGCCCGGCCCGGGTCCGTGGCCGGGTTCATGGTCCCGCATTCCGGCCGTGAGAACCGCATCGGGACGGCGCCGTGGCGGATTGTGCCGGCGCCGCGGCCCGGCTAGCCTGCCGCGACGCAATCGGGCAGGCCATCGACAGGGAGCCTCGCGACATGGGCGAGACGCAGGGGCGGGTCACGCTCTGGGGCATAGAGGTGTTTCTGATCGTCGCCGAGGAGGGCGCGATCTCGGCCGCCGCGCGGCGGCTGGGAGCCAGCGTCTCGGGCGTCAGCCAGCAGCTCGCCGCGCTCGAGGCGGCGCTGGGGGCCGAACTGCTCGACCGCTCGGCCCGGCCGCTGACGCTGACCCCGGCCGGGGCCATGTTCCGCCGCCGCGCCCAGGCGATCCTCAACGAGGCCGCCGAGGCGCGGGCCGAACTGGCGGCGGGCGACCTGTCTGGGCTGACCAGCTTTCGCCTCGGCATGATCGAGGATTTCGATTCCGACGTCACCCCGCGGCTGCTCGCCGACATGGCGGAAGAGCTGAAGGGCTGCCAGTTCCTGCTCGAGACCGGGCCCAGCCACCGCCTGCTCGACCAGCTCGACAGCCGCGCGCTCGACATGGTGGTCGCGGCCGAGATGGGGCCGGCGGCCGACTGGATGGAGGTGCATCCGCTGCTGTCGGAACCCTTCGTCGCCGCGGTGCCGAAAGGCGCGGTGGCGGAGGGTGCGGACACCCTGGCCCGGCTCCAGGCGCTGCCGCTGATCCTCTACACCAAGCGCCACGCCATGGGCCGCCAGATCGCCGCCCACCTGGCGCGGCAGGAGCTGCGGCTGGCGCATCGCTTCGAACTCGACAGCTATCACGCGATCATGGCGATGGTGGCGCAGGGCGCGGGCTGGACCATCCTGACGCCGCTCGGCTACCTCCACGCCCAGCGGTTCCGCGACAAGGTCGATGTCCTGCCCTTGCCCTTCGCCCCGCTGTCGCGCCGGATCTCGCTCACCGCCCGCGCCGGCGTGCTGCGCGACATGCCGGGCCAGGTCGCCGGCCGGCTGCGGCCGCTGCTGCAGGAGCTGGTGGTGGCCCCGGCCGTGGCGCGGATGCCGTGGCTGGAGGGCGCGCTGCGGGTGCTGTGACAAGGCCGGGGCGCTGCCCCGGACCCCGGGATATTTAGCTGAAGATGAAATGGGGAGACACCGCCCTGCATTTCACCTTTGCCGAAATACTCCGGGGTCCGGGGCAGAGCCCCGGCCCGTCGGTCTCTCTCGTACCGCGCTCAGGTTCCGTAGGCGCGGGTCTCGCCCTTGACCTCTTCCGCCGCCGCCACCAGCGCCCCGGCGATGATGTCGAGTTCTTCGCGGCTCAGCCGGGCGGGCAGGCGGGTGTCGCAGGCGCGCATCAGCATGGCCCGGGTTTTCGGCAGCTCGGGCGTCTCGCCGAGGAACTGCCAGTTCCAGAAGGCGCGGGCGTTGTCCTGGCTCAGGCCGAAGACCTGGACCGAGACGCCGCGCGCCTTGGCGGCGGCCTGGAAGGCGCGGGCCTCGTCGTCGCTGTCGAAGCCGACGAGGTTGAACTGGATCGAATCCGGCGCCCGTTCCTCGGGCTCCAGCGGCGGTGGGACGTCGAGCCAGGGCGAGGCGTTGAGCTGTTCGGCGACATAGTCGTGATTGGCGCGGCCGTCGCGGACCCGGCGGGCCACTTCCGGCAGCTGCGGCCGGACGATGGCGGCGGCGATGTTCGACATCCGCATGTTGTAGAGCGGCAGCTTGTTCTGCCAGTGGTGGAAGCTGTTCTGCATCCCCGGATGCTTCTTCCAGTTATGCTCGTAGGCGCCGGACATGATGATGGCGCGGGCGGCCACTTCCGGGTCGTCGGTGACCAGGATGCCGCCTTCGCCCGAGTTGACCAGCTTGTAGGACTGGAACGAGAAGCAGCCGATCTTGCCGATGGTGCCGATCTTGCGCCCGCCCCAGACGGTGCCGAGCGAATGGGCGGCGTCCTCGATCACCGGCACGCCCTTCGCCTCGGCCAGTTCCATGATCGCGTCCATGTCCGAGGTATGGCCGCGCATGTGGCTGATGATGACGGCCGCGATGTCGTCGTCCAGCCTGGCGGCGAAATCGTCGAGGTCGATGCGGTAGTTCTCGCCGACCTCGGCCAGCACCGGCACGCAATCGGCATGGACCACGGCCGAGGGCACGGCGGCGAAGGTGAAGGCGGGGATCAGGACCCGGGCCCCGGCCGGCAGGTCGAGCGCCTTGAGCGACAGGAACAGCGCCGCCGAGCAGGACGAGACGGCGAGGGCATAGCGGCTGCCCATCATCTGCGCGAACTCGGCTTCCAGCAGCGCGACCGGGGCGTTGTCGGAGGTGTAGCGGAACAGGTCGCCCGAGCTCAGCAGACGCTCGATCTCGGCGCGGGCGGCTTCGGGGATCGGCTCGGCGTCGTAGACATTCGGTGCGAGGGCCATGCTTCACCTTTCCTGAAAGTCTCTTTCAGGTTTTCTGTAACTCATCGCGGGCGATTTGGCCATTGAGAAATCCGCGAGCGGCGGTGGATTGCCGCCAGCTCGCCGCATGACCTCGGGTCAGCCCCGGGGATGCTTGAAGAATTCCGCGATCCGCTTGACCACGGCGGGGCTGTCGAGCGGAGTGCCCAGCTTGCTCTGGCTCTCCGCCAGCAGCGCGTCGGGCACCACGCCCTTGCCGCGGGTCTCGATCAGGCCGCCGACGAAGTCGTCGGCGAATTCGGGATGGGCCTGCACGGTGAAGGCGCGGGTGTCGTAGACCAGCGCCGCGTTCTCGCAGAAATCCGAGCGGCCGATGCATTCGGCGCCGGCGGGCTTCTCGGTCACCTGGTCCTGGTGCCAGGCGTTCATCACCACCTTGCCGTTGTCGAACTCGTATTCCGTCGGCCCCACCGACCAGCCGCCGGCGAATTTCTCGACCTTGCCGCCCAGGGCCTGGGCGATGATCTGATGGCCGAAGCAGATGCCGACCATCGGCACATGGGCGTCATAGGCCTTGCGGATGAAGTCCTCGAGCGGCTTGATGAAGGGATGATCCTCGTAGGCGCCGAAGCGCGAGCCGGTGATCAGCCAGCCGTCGGCGGCCTTGACGTCCTCGGGGAAGTCCATCTCCATCACCTTCCAGGTCCGGAAGGTGAAGCCGTAGGGGGCCAGCAGTTTTTCGAACATGGCGGGATAGTCGCCCATTTCCCCGCGCAGATCCGCAGGCGACTCGCCGGTTTGCAGAATTCCGATCAGCATCTTGATGTGTTCTCGTCGTTTCGCGGCACGGTATCCCGGCCGCCTCAGGAAGGGCAAGGCCATGCGCCTTGCAGATAGGGCAGGCAACGAAAGGGGAAAAGAGCTCTTCTTCCCCTTTCGTCTTCATCCAAATATCCCGGGGGCCGGGGGGGCTGGGCCCCCGGCCTCTCCGACCGCTCAGACGGTATCGAGATAGACCTCGACCTGTTCCTCCGGACTCAGTTCCGCCATGTAGTGCCGTTCCTGCTTCTTGGTCAGCACGTAGTTGCGGATCAGCTCGGGCGGGAAGATGCGGGCGACCATATCGCTGGTCTCGAAATCCGCGATCGCCTCGTCCCAGCTGTCCGGGATCTGCGGCAGGTCGAGCGCATAGGCGTTGCCGGTGATCGGCTTGGGCGGCTCGATCGCATCCTCGATCCCGATCAGCGCGGCGCCGAGGATCGCCGCCAGCATCAGGTAGGGATTGACGTCGCCGCCCGCCACCCGGTGCTCGATCCGCCGTGCCTTCGGGCTGCCCGACGGGATGCGGACGGCGGCGGTGCGGTTCTCGTAGGCCCAGGCGATGCCGGTCGGCGCGTGCATGCCGGGGACCAGCCGGTCGTAGCTGTTGGCATGGGGCGCGAAGATCAGCGTGCTGTCATGCATCGCCGCCAGGCAGCCGCCGACGGCGTGGTGCAGCATCGCGGTGCCTTCGGGGCCGCCATTGTCGAAGACGTTGGCGCCGTTGCTGTCGAGCAGCGAGAAATGGGTGTGCAGCCCGTTGCCCGAGTATTCGGCATAGGGCTTGGCCATGAAGCTGGCGGCGAAGCCGTGGCGCCGGGCCAGGCCCTTGACCAGCATCTTGAACAGCCAGGTGTCGTCGGCCGCGCGCAGCGCCTCGTCGCTGTGCATCAGGTTGATCTCGAACTGGCCCAGCCCGGTTTCCGAGATCGCGGTATCGGCCGGGATGTCCATCGCCTCGCAGGCGTCGTAGAGATCGGTGAAGAAGGTGTCGAAGGCGTCGAGCGCCCGGATCGACAGCGTCTCGGCCGCCTTGCGCCGCTTGCCCGAGCGCGGGCTCAGCGGCACCTGCAGCTTCTTGCCGCTGTCGTCGATCAGGAAGAATTCCAGCTCGGTCGCCACCACCGGGGTCAGGCCGTGGGTGCGGTAGCGGTCGAGCACGTTGCGCAGGGCGTGGCGCGGGTCGCCGTCATAGGGCTGGCCGTTGTCGCGGAACATCCAGATCGGCAACAGCGCGGTCGGCGCCTCGAGCCAGGGCATCGGCACGAAGCCGCGCTCGGTCGGTTTCAGCACCCCGTCGGCGTCGCCGGTGTCGAAGATCAGCGGGCTGTCGTCGATATCCTCGCCCCAGATGTCGAGGTTGAGCACCGACATCGGGAAGCGGGTGCCGTCGGCGACCACCTTGTCGGCGAAACGGGCGGGGACGCGCTTGCCGCGCGCCTGGCCGTTGAGGTCGGCGGCGGCGACACGAATGGTCCGGACCTGCGGGTTCTTTCTCAGCCAGTTCTTCGTCATCATGCCGCACCTCCCCGCGCCGGGCGCGAGGGCAGGGGGACGAGGCGGCGCAGCGGCAGCGGCCGGGCGCGGAACGGACGGAATTGGAAACCCTGGGTGTCAGCGGATCTTTCGCGTGATGTCACGATAGCACAGTATGTTGTTGCAACTGCCGCGCAGTAGGGCCGATCCGGCGGCGGAAAGCAACGCCGAAAGCTGCCGCAGAGGGAAGGGCGCGAAAGAGCCGCGCGCAGGCGCGTCCCGGCGCCCGGTTTCAGGGGCCGGGTGGCGTCGGCACGGCCAGGTAGGTTTCCGCCGGGGTCTGGACCACGCCGACGATGCCCAGGGTCTCGCGGCTGTCGTCGTCCAGCCGGTCGAGCGCCTCTTCCAGCGCCGCGAAGGTGATGTCGGCATCGGCGCCGGCGGCGGCGATCAGGGCCTGGCCCGGGGCGGCCGCGGTCGGGCCCAGCACGCGCAGGACGGCGGCCAGCTCGGGTTCCCAGCGTTCGATCCCGCGCCAGGTGATGGCGTCGATGGCGGCGATGTCGGCCTGGCCCTCGGCCACGGCCCGGGCGCTGGCGCGGTGGGCGCCGGTTTCCAGCGTCGGCTCGAAGCGGAAGCCGATCGTCTCGGCGGCGAGCTGCGGCGCGGCCCAGCCGGAATGGCTGTCGGACTGGTTGTAGGCGAAGCGGCGGGCGGCGAAATCGGCGATCTCGCCCGGCTCGTCGGCGCGGCTGACGAAGAGGCTGCGGTAGTAGCCCGGCGGCGTGTCGTCGAGGCCGTAATCGAAGCTGGCGACCAGGGTGACGCGGTCATGCAGCCTGGTGCGGAAGGGCAGGCCGCAGGTCTGTCCCAGCACCAGTTCGGGCGAGGTCCAGCCCTCCATCAGCCCGACCGCGCGGTCCAGCGCCTCGGGCGCCGCGGCGCCGCGCGCCCGCATCGCGTCGCGGATCGCGGCCCAGAGCGCATCATGGGCGCCGGCATTCTCGGGCCGGTCATACATCGGCAGCGCGGCGATCATGCCTTGCCCTGCTCGACCTTGAGCCGCGCGATGTTGCTGTCGCGGTCGTTGACGCCGAGCAGGTTGGCGACGAGGCGGAGCAGCGAATCCTCTTCCTGGTCGCGCTTGCCGTCGGCCAGCACCACCGCCCACATCGCCTCGATCATGTCGATCCGGTCCTCGTAGGGCACCGCGTCCTTCAGCGCCCGGGTGAAGCGGACGGTGTCGGGCGCCTCGGCCTCCAGCGCCTCGGCCTGCTGGCGCAGCTTGCCCGCCTCGAACGGGCTCAGACCGTGATGGCACGAGAGGATGCAGTCGATCTGGGCGATCTCCTCCTCGGCGTAATCGCCGTCGGAGCGGGCGATGCGCACCAGCAGCGCGGCGAGCGCGAGGCGTGCGTCCGGCTCGGGCAGGCGCTGCGGGGCGGGGGCCAGAAGGCCGCGGAGAAGATCGGCGAACATGGTTATCATATAAAGCGCCGGCGCGGGCGGGGGAAGAGGGCTCACGCTTGTGTGGGCTTCGCGGCGCGGCGCTTCTGGTGCCCCGGCCGGGCCTCGTCGCAGGGGGTGACGAGGCCCGGGACGGGGCCGGAACGGGGCCAAGGAAGGCCGCCTCAGCCGTCGTAGCCGGCGACGATCACCAGGTCGGCCTCCGAGACCGGGTCGCGCAGCGCCTTGGCCGCCTGGTATTCCGGGCTGTCGAAGCACTCCCGCGCCGCCTCGACGCTGGGGAATTCGATCACCACGGTCCGGCCCCGGCTCTGGCCCTCGCGCTGGACCTGCGCGCCGCCGCGCACGATGAAGCGCGCGCCGTATTTCTGAAAGGCCGCGGCATTGGCCTTGCGGTACTCCTCGTAGACCGCGGGGTCGTGCACGTCGACATGGGCGACCCAGTATCCCTTGGGCATCTCTTTCCTCCTGTGAAATTCTAACGGGCGCCGGGGACGGCGATGCGGCCTTCCGAGACCGGCATGGCGGCGCCCCTGATCCGGACCTCGACCAGCTTGGTCGCCGTGGCGACCACGGTCAGGGTCAGGTGGCTCGGCCGGCCCATCTCGGCCCCTTGCAGCAGGCTGAAGGCGTGCTCGCCCGGCCTCACCCGGCCGGCGGCCTGCAGTTGCGCGGCCAGGATGGCAGTGGCCGAGCCGGTGGCCGGATCCTCGGGAATGCCGGCGGTGGGCGAGAACATCCGGGCCTGGAAATCGACGCCGTCGCCCCTGGTATAGAGATAGGCGCTGTCGACCTTGGCCGCCGCCATCAGCGCCGACCAATGCGGCTCGATCGGCCGGGCGCGGGCCAGCGCGGCGCGGTCGGCGACCGGGACATAGAGGAAGGCCGGCCCGCCCTCCCAGATGCCGGGCGCGTGGCGGCCGAAGCCGATCGCCTCTTGGCCCAGGTCGAGCGCGGCGGCGATCAGCTCGGCCGGCGCTTCGCCGGGATGGGCGTAGGGCAGGACCGGGGCAATGAACTCGGCCTCGGTGACGCCGCGCTTGCGGGTCACCGTGACCGGCACCAGCCCGGCTTGTTCCTCGAGCACGAGATGGGTGCGGTAATTGTCCGGCCCGTGCCGGAGGTCGGCCAGCAGGCAGGCACAGCCGATGGTCGGATGGCCGGCGAAGGGAATTTCCGCGGTCGGGAAGAAGATCCGCACCCTGGCCTCGTGATCGGGGTTCCGCGGGCGCTGGACGAAGATCGTCTCGGACAGGTTGAACTCGCGCGCGATGATCTGCATCTGCTCGGGCGTCAGGCTGTCGGCCCCCAGCACCACCGCCAGCGGGTTGCCGGCGAAGGCCTGCGTGGTGAAGACGTCGAGCGTGTGATAGGCGAGCATGGCACCTCCTGGACCCGCAAAGCCTAGCGGCTCGCGCGCCCGCCGCAAGCCCTCACGAGCGCAGCCCGGTCTCGCGCAGCATGCCCCGGCGCTTGGCCTCGTAATAGTAGCCGCGGGCGTACCACATCACCGCGCGGCTCTCGCTGCCGCCCGAGACCAGCCAGGCGCCGCGCAGGTATTTCACCGCGTATTTCAGGTTGGTATCGGCATCGAGCAGCCCCGAGGGCCGGCCGCGATAGCCCATCGTCCGGGCGGTCTGCGGCAGGATCTGCATCAGCCCGTAATAGGGCCCGTTGCGGGCACGCGGATTGTAGCCGCTCTCGCGCTGGATCACCCGGTGGATGAGCGAGGGCGGCACGTCGTAGACCCGTGCGTAATGGTTGATCATCCGCCGCAGCTGCGGCGTCTCGCCGGCATGCAGCCCCGAGGTGTCGGCCCGGCTGGCCGGCGGCCGGTAGCCGCAGCCGGCAAGGCCGAGGAGCAGGACAAGGACGGCGCGGCGGGGCACAGGGCGGGGCAGGGGCATCTGGGTCTCCGGGCTCACCCCTCCGTGATAGCGCGGAGGGGGCGGCCCGGGAAAGAGCGCGGGGAAGGGATCGGCGGAAGGGTGCCGGGGATACCCGCAAGGCGATCAGGGAGCGGTGGCCCTCACACCAGCCGCTCGACCTCCTTCGCCGCCCGGATGAAGTCGGCGAAGAGCGGGTGGGGGGCGAAGGGTTTCGACTTCAGCTCGGGGTGGAACTGGACGCCGATGAACCACGGGTGGTCCTTGACCTCGACGATCTCGGGCAGGCGGCCGTCCGGGCTCATGCCCGAGAAGATCAGGCCGCATTGCTCGAGCTTGTCGCGATACTTGATGTCGACCTCGTAGCGGTGGCGGTGGCGCTCCTCGATCGTCGTCGCGCCATAGACCTCGGCCACTTTCGAGCCCGGGGTCAGCTGCGCGGTATAGGCGCCGAGCCGCATCGTGCCGCCCTTGTCGTCGCTAACCTTGCGCTGGACGGTGTAGTTGCCCTGCACCCATTCCTTGAGGTGGTAGACGACCGGGGTGAAGCGCTTCTTGCCGGCCTCGTGGTCGAACTCCTCCGAGCCGGCATCGGGCAGGCCGGCAAGGTCGCGCGCGGTCTCGATCACCGCCATCTGCATCCCGAGGCAGATGCCGAGATAGGGCACCTTGCGCTCGCGGGCGAATTTCGCCGCCTTGATCTTGCCCTCGGTGCCGCGCTCGCCGAAGCCGCCGGGGACGAGGATGGCGTGGAAGCCTTCGAGATAGGGCGCCGGGTCCTCGCGCTCGAAGATCTCGGCGTCGATCCATTCCGAGCGCACCCGCACCCGGTTGGCCATGCCGCCATGGGTCAGCGCCTCGGCGATCGACTTGTAGGCGTCCTCGAGCTGGGTGTACTTGCCGACGATGGCGACGCGGACCTCGCCCTCGGCATTGTTCAGCCGGTCCATGACGTCGTCCCAGCGGGCCAGGTTCGGCCGCGGCGCGGGCGAGATGCCGAAGGCGTCCAGCACCGCCTGGTCGAGCCCCTCGCGGTGATAGGCCAGCGGCGCCTCGTAGATCGAGCTCAGGTCCGGGGCGGCGATCACCGCGTCCTTGCGGACGTTGCAGAACAGCGCGATCTTCTCGCGTTCCTTTTCCGGGATCGGGTGTTCCGAGCGGCAGACCAGCACGTCGGGCGCGATGCCGATGGCGCGCAGCTCCTTGACGCTGTGCTGGGTCGGCTTGGTCTTCAGCTCGCCCGAGGCGGTGATGTAGGGCAGCAGGGTCAGGTGCATGAAGATGCACTCGCCGCGCGGCCGGTCCTGGCTGAACTGGCGGATCGCCTCGAAGAAGGGCAGGCCCTCGATATCGCCGACGGTGCCGCCGATCTCGCACAGCATGAAATCGACCTCGTCGTCGCCGACGGCAAGGAAATCCTTGATCTCGTTGGTGACGTGCGGGATCACCTGGATCGTCTTGCCGAGGTAGTCGCCGCGGCGCTCCTTCTCGAGCACGTTGGAATAGATCCGGCCGGACGAGACCGAGTCGGTCTTGCGTGCGGCGACGCCGGTGAATCGCTCGTAATGGCCGAGGTCGAGATCGGTCTCGGCGCCGTCATCGGTGACGAAGACCTCGCCATGCTCGAAGGGCGACATCGTGCCGGGATCGACGTTGAGATAGGGGTCGAGCTTGCGCAGCCGGACCGAGAAACCACGCGCCTGCAGCAATGCCCCCAGCGCGGCCGAGGCAAGCCCCTTGCCCAGGCTGGAGACCACACCGCCTGTGATGAAAACATACCGTGCCATGCGGTGAATCTCCCGTGAGTCGTTCGTTCAAGTGTCGCGGATCAGCCCGAAGGAATCGCAGCATCACGGGAGTTAACATATAGTCGAACTCCGTGCGGTCTGCAAGCAAACCGCAAGATGATGTTGCTCGGTTTAGGCGTGAACCAATTGGTTGTGGTGACGGGGCCACGGCCGGGCAGAAGCCCGGCTTGGACCCCGATCGGGGCCGGATCAGTCGGCGCGCGGCGGCGTGGCGGGCGCGTCGGTCTGGTTGTTCTGGCTCGGCGGCAGAAGATCGCCGCTCGGCGCCGGCAGGCTGTTGTCCTTGGCCGGGGTGGTCGCCGGCGCCTGCTGGGTCTTGCCGCCAAGCTGGTCGACGACCGAGGAACCGGCGGATTTCTGCGCCGCCAGGATGGTCAGCGTCACCGAGGTGGCGAGGAAGGCGATGGCGAAGATCCAGGTCAGCTTGGCCAGCGCGGTCGCGGCCTGGCGGCCGGTCATCACCCCGCCGCCGCCGCCGTCGCCGCTGCCCATGCCGAGCCCGCCGCCCTCGGAACGTTGCAGCAGGACCACGCCGATCAGGCATAGCGCGAGGATCAGGTGGATGATGAGAACGACGTTTTCCATTGGACGGCTTCCGCTGGCTGGTGACGGGGCTATTTAGGCTGTTGCAGCGGGGGTCGCAACCCCCCGTCTCGGCTCATTCGTCGAGGTCGTCGACATCGGCCTGTCCGGTCAGGCGCCGGCGGACCAGGCTCCAGGACAATCCGATGCCCAGGACGAAGGACAGCACGAAGATGCCGAGCCACAGGTTCAGGTCGGGATTGTCGAGCGTCAGCACGCCCCAGTCGATCAGCACCCAGATCAGCGCGGCAAGGATGGCGATCACCATGATCATGCCGAAGCTGCCGATCGAGCGCAGCGTGGCGCGCAGGTAGATCATGTAGGCGACCGTCAACAGCAGCCCCATCAGCACCGCCAGCGGCAGCTGCACGGCATAGTTCGCCTCGATCCAGCTGACATAGTTCCACTGCGTCGGGTTATAGGTCGAGGCCAGCAGCACGAAGGCTGCCAGCCAGCGCATGAAAAACCCCATCATGTTCCCCTACCGCTTGTTCTTGGTTCCCGCGCGTTTCCCTTTCGCTACCCGGCTCTTGCCGCCGCTGTCCAGTGCGCGGGCGCACGCTGCGGCGAATTTGTGGTTTCGCGCGCCCGCGCCGGCGGCTATACCGCGCAGGGTTTGACCGGCAGAATGCGAGGAGCACATGGCCAACGTCGTCGTCGTGGGCGCCCAGTGGGGCGATGAAGGCAAGGGCAAGATCGTCGATTGGCTCAGCGAAAGGGCCGACGTCATCGCCCGCTTTCAGGGTGGGCACAATGCCGGCCATACGCTGGTGATCGACGGCGAGGTCTACAAGCTGTCGCTGCTGCCCTCGGGCATCGTCCGCAAGGGCAAGCTGAGCGTGATCGGCAACGGCGTGGTGCTCGATCCCTGGGCGCTCTTGGCCGAGATCGACAAGCTCAGCGCGCAGGGCGTCGAGATCACCCCCGACAACCTGATGATCGCCGAGAACACGCCGCTGATCCTGCCGGTGCATGGCGAGCTCGACCGCGCCCGCGAAAGCCAGAACGCGGTCGCCAAGATCGGCACCACCGGCCGCGGCATCGGCCCGGCCTACGAGGACAAGGTCGGCCGCCGGGTGATCCGGGTCGCCGATCTCGGCGACTCGGCGACGCTCGACCTGCGCATCGGCCGGCTGCTGACCCATCACAACGCGCTGCGCTCGGGGCTCGGGCTCGAGCCGATCGACGGCGACGCGCTCAAGGCGCAGCTGGAAGAGATCGCGCCCAAGATCCTGCCCTTCGCCGCCCCGGTCTGGAAGGTGATGACCGAGGCCCGCCGCGCCGGCAAGCGCATCCTGTTCGAAGGCGCCCAGGGGTCCCTGCTCGACGTCGATTTCGGCACCTATCCCTTCGTCACCTCGTCCAACACCACCGCCGGCATGGCGGCCTCGGGCACCGGGCTCGGCCCGACCGCGATCGACTTCGTCCTCGGCATCGTCAAGGCCTACACCACCCGCGTCGGCGAAGGCCCGTTCCCGACCGAACTCGACGACGCCGACGGCCAGCGCCTGGGCGAGCGCGGCCACGAATTCGGCACCGTCACCGGGCGCAAGCGCCGCTGCGGCTGGTTCGACGCGGTGCTGGTGCGCCAGACCTGCGCCACCTCGGGCGTCTCGGGCATCGCGCTGACGAAACTGGACGTGCTCGACGGCTTCGACGAGCTCAAGATCTGCACCGGCTACGAGCTCGACGGCAAGCACTACGACTACCTGCCGACGGCGGCCGACCTGCAGGCCCACGTGACCCCGGTCTACGAGACGCTGGAGGGCTGGAGCGAAAGCACCGCCGGCGCCCGCAGCTGGGCCGACCTGCCCGGCGCCGCGGTCAAATACGTCCGCCGCATCGAGGAACTGATCCGGTGCCCGGTCGCGCTGCTCTCGACCAGCCCCGAGCGCGAGGATACCATTCTCGTCACCGACCCGTTCGCGGATTGAGGGGCGGGCGATGGCGCTCTCCTACAAGGCCAGGCGGCGCTGGTCGCTCGTCATCCTGCTGATCGGCCTGCCGGCCTACATCGTCGCGGCGGTGACCGTCGTCGACCTGTTCGACCGGCCGTCCTTCCTGGTCGAGCTGGCGGTCTATGTCGGGCTCGGCTTCCTCTGGGCGCTGCCGTTCCGCTTCGTTTTCCGCGGTGTCGGCCAGCCCGATCCCGACGCGCCGCGCGACGACCCGCGCCCGAAGTAGCGCCGCCGGCAGGGCTCTTCGGCTACGGAAGACGCCGGCGCCTCCGCGTCCTTTCACCTGAGCGAAAATATCCCGGGGGAGCCCGGAACGGGCGGGGGCAGCGCCCCCCGGTGCGCGCAATCGGGTCCGGCAAGGGGCGGGGTCTGAAGAAAGGAAACGGGCGGAGCGGGCTGTCGCCCTCTCCGCCCGGCACTCGTTACCGAAACGAGCATAGCGGTGTCTTCAGTGGGCGACCTTGCGCGCCTCGGACAGGAAGCGGGACGAGTCCGCGATCGCGAACTGGCCGCGCTTGACCTTCTTGATCTTGCCCTCGCGCAGCAGCGTGCCGAAGCTGCGCAGCCCGGCCTCGCGGCTGAACGGCGTCTCGCTCTCGCTGCCGACGCTGGCGGCGAAGCGCATGATCTGCGGCCGGGTGAAGTTCTCGCGGCCCTCGACGCAGGCGGAATAGGCGGCGGCGGCTTCCAGCAGGTCCGGCAGCTCGGTCGCGCCGATCCGCTCGGCGAATTCGGCGAAGCTGTGGCTGTCGGCGAGCAGGGCGCTGTCCTCCTGCTCCTCCTCGCTGACGGCGAGGTTGCCGCTGGTGACGCGGCGCGGGCGCACCGGGCCGTGTTCGCTGCCCGGGGCCGGGCGGTCGATGCGCTGCTCCGAGACCAGCACCAGCGGCGCCGGCCGATCCTCGGGCGCCTGCGGGCGCGCGGTGGTGTGGCGGCCTTCCGAGCGCAGCCGGCGCGGGCGCACGGCCTTGGCGAGATCGTCGCGGTAGCGATTCATCGTCGCCTCGGCGGCATGGGCGTTGTCGGAGGCGCGGGTCTTGTCGGCCTGGGTCGCGGCGACGGCGGCCTTGAGATGGGCGATGGTGGCCAGCCGGCGGCGGTTCTCGGGCCCGGCCAGCTCGGTATTGGTCTGGCGCAGCAGCCGGTTCATCGCGTCGTCCTCGGGCTCGACCCGGTTCTCGAGGATCGAGCGGCCGGGGCGGTCGGCGCGGCGCTGGGCCGCGGCCTCGCGGGCCACCGCGTCCAGCTCGGCCTGCAGATCGGCCTCGTCCTCGGGCGACAGGCTGCTGGTGGCGGGCGTCTCGGCGGCGGTTTCCCCCGCGGCCTCGGCAGCGGTCTCGGTGCTTTCGGCTACGGGCGCTTCGGCCACCGGGGCTTCCGGCTCCACGGCTTGCGCGGCCGGGGTTTCGGTCTCCGGTTCCTCGGTGGCCGACGTTTCGGCGGCCGACGGCGCGCCCGGGGCGATGCTGTCCATCCGGCGCACCTTGATCACCCGGGCCCGGGCGCGCTGCGCCTTCTCCGAGGGGCCTTCCGGCTGCGCCTCTTCGGCAGCGGTTTCTTCGGCGGCCTCCGGTGCCTCGGCTTCGGGCGCTTCGGCCTCGGCCGCAAGCGGGGTTTCCTCGGCGGCGGTTTCCTCGGCGGTGCCTTCTTCGGCCTCGATGGTCTGCGGCTCGACAGTCTCCTCGGCTGCGGCGCTCTCGGCCCCCTGCGGCGCTTCGGCTTCGGCCGCAGGCTCTTCGGCAGCCTCTTCCTCCACCGCTTCCTCGGGGCCGGGTTTCTGCTGGCCCAGGACCGAGAGCAGGTTGCCGATGCGGTCCTTCAGCGACGGCGAGCCACCGACCGCGGCGTCCAGGGCCTGGAAGGCCGCGGCTTCCTTCTCGGCGGCCTCCGCGTCTTCGGCCTCGGCAGCCAGCGGCGCTTCCTCGACGGGTTCCTGCGCCGCCTCGGCGAGCGGCTCCTCTTCCGGAGCTTTCTCGACGGCTTCCTCCTCGGCCTCGGCAGCCAGCGGCGCTTCCTCGACGGGTTCCTGCGCCGCCTCGGCGACCGGCTCCTCCTCCAGAGCTTTCTCGACGGCTTCTTCCTCGGCCTCGGCNTCCGGAGCTTTCTCGACGGCTTCTTCCTCGGCCTCGGCAGCCAGCGGCGCTTCCTCGGCGGCTTCCTGCGCCGCCTCGGCGACCGGCTCTTCCTCCGGAGCTTCCTCGACGGCTTCTTCCTCGGCCTCGGCAGCCAGAGGCGCTTCCTCGGCGGCTTCCTGCGCCGCTTCGGCGACCGGTTCCTCCTCCGGAGTCTCCTCGGCGGGCGTTTCCGTGGCGGCGATCCGGGCCGAGAGCGCGGGGCTGGCGACGAGGTCGGCTGCTTCCTCCTCGTAAGCCTCATCGGACGGGACGGCTTCAGGGGCAGAAACAGCCGGCGCAGCGCCGGGCGCCGGGCTGGCGGCACGGGCCTGGGTGACGGCGGCACGGATGCGCAGCAGCTTGGCGGCGACGCTGTCGTCGCTCGTGGCCGCGGGACGGTTCTCGCTCTCGTCCTCGGGCGCGGCGAAGGCGGCGGGCCGGGGATGCGGCTCGGCCAGCGGCTCGGGGCGCAGCGTATCGGCGGGCACGGGGCGCGCCGTCTCGGGCTGGCCGGCGGCCGACCGAGCTTGCGGGGCCAGATGCGGGGCAGGCTGCGTGGCAGGCTGGGGCGCCTCGGCCGCGGGGGCCGGAGTAGTGGGGACCGGAGTAGCGGCGGCCGGAGCGGCGGGGGCACTCAGGGCGTGGCCCTCGTCGGCGCGCAGGATGACGCCGTTCTCCTGGATCTTCGCCTCGACCCGGCGCTGGATCTCGCGTTCCGCGATCTGATGCAGCATGTTGGCGTCGGGCGTCGGCGGCTCGGCGCCGAAATAGCGGTCGTCCGCGGCCAGGTCGCGGAAATACTCCGCGATCGCCTTCATCGTCGAAAACGGTTCCTCGAACCCTTCCAGCGTGCAGGAAAAGGTACCATAGGAGACTGTGAGGATCTTACTATCTCCGACCATCGATACGCTCGCTTTCTGCCGTTACCAATCCGGTCCAATTTACCTTGTTCATGTTCATTTCCGTGGACAGAACGGGGTCTTTTGAAGGATTGAATGTGGCCGTTACCGTGGCGCTTTGCCTTATTTGGGAACAATAAAAGCATGACACAGGCGATTGTCCAATCACCCGCAGGGGTCACCCTGGTTGGCGCCGGCGCGTTAACCAAGCCCGCCCTGGCGGCCGCCCTGGCCCTGGCGCCGCGGCTGGTGGCGGCCGATGGCGGCGCCGACCGGGCCCTGGCGCTGGGCCACGCGCCCGAGGCGGTGATCGGCGATCTCGACTCGCTCACGCCGGCGGCCCGGACAACCCTTCCCCCCGACCGTCTTTATCGCATCGACGAGCAGGAAACCACGGATTTCGACAAGGCGCTGCGCCATGTCTCGGCGCCCTTCGTGCTCGGGCTGGGCTTCTGGGGGCCGCGCTTCGACCACGGCCTGGCGGCGCTGAACACGCTGGCGCGCCATCCCGACCGTGCCTGCATCCTGCTCGGCGGCAGCGACCTGTGCTTCCTGGCGCCGCGCGACCTGACGTTGCACTTGCGCAAGGGCAGCCGGCTGTCGCTGTTCCCGCTCGCCCCGGTCAAGGGCGAGAGCGCCGGGCTGGAATGGCCGATCGAGGGGCTCGAGTTCGCGCCCGACGGCCGGGTCGGGACCTCGAACCGGGTCGTCGCCGGCGAGGTGCGGCTCAGCTTCTCGGCGCCGCGGATGCTGGTGATCCTGCCGCGGGGCCAGCTGGCAGCGGCGGTGCGGGCGCTGGCGCCGGGCGCTTTGCCAGCACCCGTTCGCGGTGGATGATGTAGAGGCCCGAGGCGACGATGACGCCGATCCCGGCCCAGGTCAGCGCGTCGGGGAAATTGCCGAAGAACAGGTAGCCGACCGTCGCCGCGCTGACGATCTCGAGGTAGTGCAGCGGCGCCAGCGTCGCTGCCGGGGCGAAGCGCAGCCCGAAGCCGATCAGGATATGCGACAGCGTCGCGAAGCCGCCGACGCCGATGAGGAACGCCCAGGCCCAGCCCTCGGGCCGCACCGGGTCGAGCGCCGGCAGCCCGCTGCCCTTGGCCAGCCAGATCACCGGCGCCCACAGCGCCATGGCGACGAAGGCGGTGTGGAACTGCATCTCGATCGGGTGCTGCAGCGGCGCCAACTGCCGGGTGATCAGGATATAGAGCGCGAAGCCGAGCGCGGTGCCGAGCGGGAAGAAGGCGACGGCGCCGAACGTGGCGAAGCTGGGCTGGATCACGAGGAGCGCGCCGAGGAAGCCGACGCCCGAGGCGACGATCCGGCGCGGGCCGACCTGCTCGTGCCAGATCAGCCAGCCGAGGCCGAGGATCAGGAACGGCTCGACGAAGACGATGGCCAGCGCGTCGGCGATCGGCATCACCCGGACGGCGGCGACGAAGCAATAGGTCGACAGGATCGAGACCGCGGCCCGCAGCAGGGTGAGCTGCAGCGCCCGGCCGCGCAGCCGGAAGCTCTGGCCCTGCCACCAGACCAGCGGCGCCATCAGCGCGGCCTGGACGACGAAGCGGGCCAGGGTGATCTCGCCCACCGGCACGCTCTGCGCGGCCAGCTTGGAAGAGACGTCGATCATCGGCGCCAGGGCGCAGAAGCCCAGCATGAAGGCGATGCCGAGGGGGATGCGGTCGGTGCTGCTCATCCGCCGCGGATAGGGCCGGCGCGGTGCCAAGTCCGTCCGGTTTGCGACATCGCGGGGACGGGTTTGGATGTTCGGGGACGAAAGGCGGGGGAGCGTTTGCCCCGCCGCCATTGCGCCTGGGCAATGGTGCGCAGGAAAGGGCGAGGGGCTGTCTGCCCCTCGCGCTCCCCGAGGATATTTTCGAGCAGAAAGTGGGGGAGGTGCGCGCGCCTCACTTTCTGTTCAAAAAATATCCCCGCCGGAGGCAGGCTGCCCCTGGGGCGCTCCTCGGCGGCCCCATCGAGAGCGGTCCCGTAAGGCGCGCTTCAGCAGCACCACGCCGCCGGCGCCGATCAGCAGGCTGCCGGAGGCGCAGTCGAGCCGGCGCATCCGGGCCGGGCTGTCGAAGACGGCGCCGGCGCGGCTGGTGGCGAGGGCGTAGAGCGCGAAGGCGGTGCCGAGCATGGCGACGAAGATCGCGATGATCGCCACCGCGTCCAGCGCCCACAGCCGGGGCAGGTCGAAGAAGGTCGGCAGGAAACCGAGATGGAACAGGATCGCCTCGGGATTGCCGAGCGTCAGGCCGAAGCCGGTCAGGAAGCTCTTCCCCCCGGTCGCCCTGGGCCGCGGCCGGCGCCTGCGGCTTCCCGGGCGGCTTGCGCCACAGCGCGATGCCGAGCCAGATCAGGTAGAGCGCGGCGAGGATGCGGACGACGACGAAGAACTCGCCCGGCAATTTCCCCAGCGCCGCGAGGCCGAGGAAGACCGGCGCCATGTAGAAGACGTTCCCCAAGAGGATGCCGCCGATCAGCCCGAGGGTGGAGCGGACGCCGCAGGAAAGCGCGCGGCCGCCCCCATCAGGAGGCCGGGGCCGGGGATCGCCACCCAGAGCAGCAGGGCGGCGACGAAGGCGAAGCCGGAGTCGAGGGGCATGGATCTGGCCCTGTCCGGAGATGCCCCATGTCCAGGGGCGGGCGGCGCAATGTCGAGACGTTTCTCGCGGCGCGGTTGATCCGGCCGGGGTCGCTTTCCGGCGCGCCGCCGGCTTGCGCTGCGGCCAAACCGGTCACCAGATGCCCGAAAGGAACCGCCGATGTATCTGCTGCACTACGCGCCCGACAATGCCTCGCTGATCGTCCGCCTCGCGCTCGAGGAACTGGGCGCGCCCTACCAGACGCGGCTGGTCGACCGGGCGGCGCGGGAACAGGAGGGGGCGGCCTATCGCGCGCTCAACCCCGCCGGACTGATCCCGGTGCTGGAAACCGCCGACGGGCCGATCTTCGAGACCGGCGCCATCCTGCTCTGGCTGTCCGAACGCCACGGCGCGCTGGCCCCGGCGCCGCTGGACCCGGCGCGCGGCGCCTTCCTCAAGTGGCTGTTCTTCACCGCCAACACGCTCCACGCCGACCTGCGCCAGCTGTTCTATCCCGAACGCTATGCGCCGCCGGGCTGCGAAGCGGGCTTCCACGCCATCGCCGGGCGGCGGATCGCGCGCCATTTCGGCCTGCTCGACGTCGTGGCGGCGGAGGCGCCGGACTGGCTCTCGCCCGAGGCCCCCTCGGTGCTGTCCTGCTACCTTGCCGGGCTGATGCGCTGGGCGGCGCTCTACCCGCGGGGCGGGACCGGCTGGTTCCGGCTTGACGACACGCCCGCGCTCAAGACACTGGCAGAGGCGGCGGAGGCGCGGCCGGCCGCCCGGCGCTGTGCCGAGGCCGAGGGGCTGGGGCCGACACCCTTCTCGGCGCCGGGCTACGCGGAACCGCCAGAGGGCAGCGCGACCTGAGGGCAAGGCCGGGGGTTTCACACCCCCGGACCCCCGTGGAGTATTGGGGCAAAGAAGAAAGGCTAGGGGCTGCATCTGTCCCTTGGTCGGGGCATATTGCCACCATGCCGATGCCCTTCACCTATCGCCATGCCACCGAGGAATTTCGCGCCTACCTGGCCGATGCGCGCGAGCGACTGGGGACGCCATCGGACAATGTCGCCTATACCTGCGCCGATGCCGTCTTCCGGGTCTTCCGCCGGCGGTGCTGCGGGCGATCTTCGTTGCCGGCTGGCTGCCGGTGATGCCGGTGCCCTTCGCCGACCGGGAGCAGATGATGCGCGCGGCCCGCGACGTCCGGCGCAACCACAACTTCTGCCCGGAAACGGTGATCGGCGATGTCGCCTGGGCGCTGCGCCGACATGTCGACGCGGCGGATTTCGAACGGGTTCTGGAGCGGCTTCCGGAGGCGGCGCGCGCCTTCCGGCAGGTGCCGGGCGCGGCTGGCGGGCGTTGAGCGCGGGCTGCGACGACGCGCCCGCGCCGTTTCGGCTGCAAAGCGTCGCTTTCGGTCTGGCAATCCGGTCCGGCCCGCCGCACTCTCCGCCGCGAACAGCAGGAGCGCGCCTTGTTTCTTTCGGTCTTCGACATCTTCAAGGTCGGCATCGGCCCGTCCTCGAGCCACACGATGGGGCCGATGGTCGCCGCCGGCCGCTTTCTCGACATGCTGCGCGGCAGCCCGTTCCACCCGGCCGGGCTCAAGGCCTCGCTGCACGGTTCGCTCGCCTTCACCGGGGTCGGGCACGCGACCGACCGGGCGACGATCCTCGGCCTCGCGGGCTTCGACCCCGAGCGCTACGACGCCGACAAGGCCGAGGCGGCGCTGGCCGGGATCAGGGCCAGCGGTCGGGTGACGCCGCCGGGCCTGCCGGAGCTGGCCTTCGACCCGGCCCGGGACCTGAGCTTCGATTACGGCCCGGCGCTGCCCGGCCATGCCAACGCGATGATCCTGTCGGCCACCGACGCCCAGGGCGACGTGCTGATGCAGGAGGTGTTCTATTCCATCGGCGGCGGCTTCGTGCTGACCGAGGAGGAACTGGCCGCGCGCGATCCCAAGGCCGACAATGCCCGCTCGCCGGTGCCGTTCCCGTTCCAGACCGCGGCCGAGATGCTGGCGATGGCGGCGGAAAGCGGCAAGACCATCGCCCAGATGAAGCGCGCCAACGAGCGGGTGTTCCGCAGCGAGGCCGAGATTGAGGCCGGGCTGGCGCGGCTGTGGCAGGTGATGGGAGCCTGCATCGACCGCGGGCTGGCCGGCAGCGGCATCCTGCCCGGCGGGCTCAACGTCCGGCGCCGGGCGCGGGGTATCCACGAGGCGCTGGAGGCCGAGCGCGGCATGAACCTCACGGCCCCGCATGTCATCAACGACTGGATGAGCGTCTATGCCATGGCGGTGAACGAGGAGAACGCGGCCGGCGGACAGGTGGTGACGGCGCCGACCAACGGTGCCGCCGGGGTGGTGCCGGCGGTGATCCGCTACTGGCTCGACCACGTGCCGGGGGCGAGCGCGGCGCGGGTGCCCGATTTCCTGCTGACGGCGGCGGCGATCGGCGGGCTGTGCAAGCACAACGCCTCGATCTCGGGCGCCGAATGCGGCTGCCAGGCCGAGGTCGGCAGCGCCTCGGCGATGGCGGCGGCCGGGCTGGCGGCGGTGCTGGGTGGCAGCCCCGAGCAGGTCGAGAACGCCGCCGAGATCGCGCTCGAGCATCACCTCGGCATGACCTGCGACCCGGTGAAGGGCCTCGTCCAGGTGCCCTGCATCGAGCGCAACGGGCTGGGCGCGATCAAGGCGGTGTCCGCCGCCTCGCTGTCGCTGCGCGGCGACGGCAAGCACCTGGTCAGCCTCGATGCGGCGATCGAGACCATGCGCCAGACCGGGCACGACATGCACGAGAAATACAAGGAAACCTCGCTCGGCGGGCTGGCGGTGAACGTGCCGAACTGCTGAGGGGGATTAGTGGATCACGGGCGAGCTTGAGCGGTCTCGGAGCGCTTGGCGGGAGGTGCGGTCTTGGGCCTGGTGTCTTCCCGCCCGGTGCGCGCGGGAACCGCGCAGGGCGAGCGCCTGTCCGTCCCGTCGCACCGCAGGTGCGCCGCGTATCGTCGGCATGCCTTTGGCGTGACGGGCTGGCGCTTTGGGGAACTGCGCGCGACGCTCCTATCGTGGAGGGGCTTGGCCGGCATAAACTGCCCCGTTCTGAGGTTGCGAGCGCCATCCCACGAGCAGGCGCTCGCCCTGCTTGCGTCGTGTCGGCGGAAGGCCCGGTTCTAGGGCGACCGGCGCGCCTCTGAGCATGCCGGCCACCCCGCGAGCGGGCCGGTCACGTCTTCGCTCTGCCAAGTGCCTCTGGGTCACCCTATCCCCGATTGCGCCCCCGCGCGGCCGCCTCTATCGTCCCCGTCATGACCAGTGACCGCCCCGTTCTCGGCATCCTGCTGATGCTCGTCTTCTGCGCCCTCGCCACCATGGGGGACGCGACGGCCAAGGTATTGGGCGGCCAGGTGGCGCTGATCCACTTGGTGACGCTGCGCTTCGTCGCCCAGGCGGTGATCCTGGTGCCGCTGGTGCTGGCCACCGGCGACAGCCTGCGGCTCAGCCGGCGCGGGCTGCGGCTGACCGTGCTGCGGACCCTGCTGCATATCGCCGGGATCGGCACGATGATCTCGGCTCTGCGCTTCCTGCCGCTGGCCAATGCCGTCGCCATCGCCTTCGTCATGCCCTTCATCATGCTGCTGCTCGGCCGCTTCATCCTGAACGAGGAAGTCGGCTCGCGCCGGCTGATGGCCTGCGTCGTCGGCTTCGTCGGCACGCTGCTGGTGATCAAGCCAAGCTTCGCCGAGGTCGGGCCGCCGGCGCTGCTGCCGCTGGGCGTCGCCGTCATCTTCGCCTTCTTCATGCTGGTGACGCGCCAGGTCTCGCGCGAGGCCGGGCCGGTGGCGCTGCAGGCGGTCAGCGGCCTCGTCGCCTGCGTGCTGCTGATCCCGCTCAGCCTGCTGGGGCGGCATATCGGCCTGCCCCCGGTCGGGCCGCTGCTGACGGCCTCCCAGCCCTGGCACCTGCTGGTGCTGCTGGGCGCGCTGGGCACCTTCGCCCATCTGTTCATGACCTGGTCGCTGCGCTTCGCCCCGGCCTCGACCCTGGCGCCGATGCAATACCTGGAAATCCCCTTCGCCACGATCACCGGATTCGTCGTCTTCGGCGATTTCCCCGACGGCCTCGCGCTGGCCGGGATCGGCTTGACCATCGCCGCCGGGCTCTACATCGTCTGGCGCGAGCGGGCACTGGCCCGGCCGGTCGAGCGTCCGGCCCCGGCGCAACCCTGAAACCGGCAAGCCGGCGCCTTCACATCGCGGCACCGCGGCAATTGCCCCCTCGCCCCTGCGGTGCGGATTGCCTATAAGCGAAACCAGCGATTTCCAAGGAGACCGACATGGCCGCTGAACTCTCTCCCATCGACAAGGCGAAATTCGTCGCCGCCAGGCGCGCTGTCGATTTCGTCGAGGACGGGATGCGCCTCGGCCTCGGCACCGGGTCGACCGCGGCCTGGATGGTGCGCTGCCTGGGCGAGCGGGTGCGCGAGGAGGGGCTGAAGATCACCGGCGTCCCGACCTCGAGCCGCACCGCCGAGCTGGCCCGCCAATGCGGCATCACCGTGCTCGGGCTGGACGAGGCCAAGTGGCTCGACCTCACCATCGACGGCGCCGACGAGTTCGACGCCAATCTCAACCTGATCAAGGGCGGCGGCGGGGCGCTGCTGCAGGAGAAGATCGTCGCCACCGCCTCGGACCGGATGATCGTCATCGCCGATGTCGCCAAGGAAGTGGCCCAGCTCGGTGCCTTCCCGCTGCCGGTCGAGGTCGTGCCCTTCGGCTGGCAGACCTCGAAGGCGCTGATCGAGGAGACGCTGGTCGGGCTCGACGTGCTCGGCCGCGAGGCCTCGCTGCGGATGAACGGCGAGGCGCCCTTCGTCACCGACGAGGGCAACTACATCGTCGACCTGCACCTGCAGCGGATCGGCAATGCCCGCCAGCTGGCGCTGGTGCTCAACCAGATCCCCGGCGTCGTCGAGAACGGTCTGTTCATCGACATCTGCGACGTCGTCGTGATCGGCCATGGCGACGGCAAGGTCGAGCTGCGCGACATCAACGAGGGCACGACGGCGGAGGAACGGATCGAATTCGCCGACAGCGACAATATCTTCGCCGACCTGGATGAGTGACGGAATGACTTTCGACTACGACCTCTTCGTCATCGGCGGCGGCTCTGGCGGGGTGCGCGCCGCCCGCATCGCCGCGACCGAGGGCAAGGCCAACGTCGCGCTGGCCGAGGAATACCGCATGGGCGGCACCTGCGTCATCCGCGGCTGCGTGCCCAAGAAGCTGATGGTCTTCGCCTCGGAATACCCCTCGGCGGTCGAGGATGCCCGCGCCTATGGCTGGGACGCGCAGATCGGCGATTTCGACTGGTCGGTGTTCCGCGCCAAACTGGATGCCGAGCTGAACCGGCTGGAAAAGGCCTATCGCAGCGGGCTCGACGGCGCCGGGGTGACGATCTTCGACGAGCGCGCGGTGCTGGAAGACGCCCATACCGTGCGCCTTGCCTCGGGCGAGACCGTCACCGCGGCGCATATCCTGATCGCCACCGGCGGCCGGCCCTTCATCCCCGATTTCCCCGGCGCCGAACTGGCGATCACCTCGAACGAGGTGTTCAAGCTCGATGCGCTGCCGAAGCGGACGCTGGTGGTCGGCGGCGGTTACATCGCCTCGGAATTCGCCTGCATCCTCAACGGGCTCGGCATCGAGGTGGCGCAATATTACCGCGGCGCCCAGATCCTGCGCGGCTTCGATGACGAGGCCCGCGGCCATGTCGCCGAGGCGATGCGCGAAAGCGGCATCGCGATCCATTGCGGCACCGACGTGATCCGGATGGAGAAGACCGACACGGGCATCCGCGTCGTCTCGACCGACGGCCACGACCGCGAATTCGACGCGGTGATGTATGCCACCGGCCGGGTGCCGAACTCGGCCGGGCTCGGGCTCGAGGAACTGGGCGTCAGGCTGGGCCGCAACGGCCAGGTCGAGGTCGATGCCTACAGCCAGAGCTCGGTGCCCTCGATCTATGCCGTCGGCGATGTCACCGACCGCATCAACCTGACCCCGGTGGCGATCCGCGAGGGCCAGGCCTTCGCCCGCACCGTCTTCGCCGGCGTGCCGACCACGGCCGATCACGATCTCGTTGCCAGCGCCGTCTTCACCCAGCCGGAATTCGGCTCGGTCGGCCTGACCGAGGAGGCCGCGCGCGAGCAGGAGCCGATCGAGGTCTATTGCGCCGCTTTCCGGCCGATGCAGACGCTGTTCGCCGGCCGCGAGGACCGGGTGCTGATGAAGCTGATCGTCAGCCAGCAAAGCCGCAAGGTGCTGGGGTGCCATATCGTCGCGCCGCAGGCGGGCGAGATGATCCAGCTGGCGGCGGTGGCGATCAAGATGGGCGCGACCAAAGAGGATTTCGATCGCACCGTGGCCGTTCACCCGACCATGTCGGAAGAACTGGTGACGATGAAAACCCCGGTGCGCAAAGGTTGAATTTCACAGGCAAGTCCCCAATTTTCACCCTAAGTTGAGGCGACTTGCGAAAGGGAAAAGGAAGCCAGATGGCAGGCAACACAGGTGGACCCTGGGGCGGCGGCGGCCAGGGGGGCGGAAACCGCGGCGACGATGATCGCGGCGACCGTGGCGGCGACGATCGCGGCGGGCGGCGCCCGGGCGAGGGGCCGCAGATCCCCGAGATCGACCAGCTGATGAAGAAAGGCCAGGAGCAGCTGCGTGTGCTGATGGGCGGCCGCGGCGGCGGGCCGCGCGGCCCGGTGGGCGGCGGCGGCTCCGGCGGCCCGATGTTCACCATGCGCGGCGTCGCGCTGGGGGCGCTGGCGCTGCTGGCGGTCTGGGGCTACAGCTCGTTCTACACCGTCAAGCCCGAGGAACGCTCGGTCAAGCTGTTGCTGGGCAAGTTCGCCGGCATCGGCGATCCCGGCCTGAACTTCGCGCCCTGGCCCTTCATGACCGCCGAGGTGATCCCGGTCACCGGCGAGCGCACCACCGATATCGGCGGCGGCCGGGCGGCCTCGGGCGACAACGGGCTGATGCTGACCCGCGACCAGAACATCGTCGATGTCCATTTCCAGGTCGTCTGGAACATCGCCGATCCGGCCAAGTACCTGTTCAACCTCGCCGATCCGCCCGACACCATCCGCGCGGTCTCGGAATCGGCGATGCGCGACATCATCGCCCGGACCGAGCTGGCGCCGATCCTCAACCGCGACCGTGGCGTCATCGCCCAGGACCTGCGGACCTCGGTGCAGAAGACGCTCGACAGCTACAATGCCGGCATCAACGTGATCCGGGTCAACTTCGACAGCGCCGACCCGCCCAAGGAAGTGATCGACAGCTTCCGCCAGGTCCAGGCCGCGCAGCAGGAGCGGGACCGGCTCGAGAAAGAGGCCGACGCCTATGCCAACAAGGCGCTGGCCGCGGCCCGCGGCGAGGCGGCGCAGGTCCAGGAGGAGGCCGAGGGCTACCGCGCCCAGGTGGTGAACATCGCCGAGGGCGAGGCCAGCCGTTTCGACTCGATCTACAAGGAATACGTCAAGGCGCCCGAGGTCACCCGCAAGCGGATGTATCTCGACACCATCGGCTCGGTGCTGGGCGGGATGAACAAGGTCATCCTCGACGGCGTCACCACCGGCAACGGCGGCGGCGGCCAGGGGGTGGTGCCCTATCTGCCGCTCAACGACCTGCTGCCCAAGACCAAGGCGTCGCTCTCGTCGCGTTCCGGCAACGCGGCGGCGAGCGGCATGGCAAGCGCGGCGAATTCCGCCAATACCAGCGCCACGGGAGGCAACTGATGCGCAAGACAGCGATTATCATCCCGGCCGCCCTGATCGTGCTGGCCGTCGGCCTGTCGTCGATCTTCATCGTCGATCCGCGCCAGAAGGCGCTGGTGCTGCAGTTCGGCCAGGTCAAGCAGGTGGTCCAGACGCCGGGCATCGGCTTCAAGATCCCCTTCATTCAGGACGTGGTCCGCTATGACGGCCGCATTCTCGGCCTGCCGACCCAGCCGCTCGAGGTCACGCCGCTCGACGACCGCCGTCTGGTCGTCGATGCCTTCGCCCGCTGGCGCATCACCGATCTGGTGAAATTCCGCGAGGCGACGGGTACCCAGGGCATCGGCTTCGCCCAGCGGCGGCTCGAGAACATCCTCAACGCCTCGACCCGCCAGGTGCTGGGCTCGGTGCCGTCGAACGCGGTGCTGTCGGAGGACCGCACCCCGCTGATGAACCGGATCCGCGATCTGGCCAAGCGCGAGGCCAATGCGCTGGGCGTCGACGTCATCGACGTGCGCCTGACCCGCACCGACCTGCCCGAGCAGAACCTCTCGGCCACCTTCGCCCGGATGCGGGCCGAGCGTGAGCGCGAGGCCGCCGACGAGGTCGCCCGCGGCAAGGAGGCGGCGCAGCGCGTCCGCGCCGCCGCCGACCGGACCGCGGTCGAGCTGACCTCGGCGGCGCAGAAGCAGGCCGACGTGATCCGCGGCGAGGCCGACGCCAAGCGCAACGCGATCTATGCCGAGGCCTTCGGCAAGGACCCGGAGTTCTTCGCCTTCACGCGCTCGCTCAGCACCTATGAGAAGGCGCTCAAGGGCGACAACTCGACCATCGTCCTGACGCCCAGGAGCGAGTTCTTCAACTATCTCAACAGCGACATGGGCGTCGCCAAACCCGCGCCGGCGGCGCCGGCCGCGGGGCAGTGATGCAGACCGCGTTCCAGGCCATCGGACTTGTTCTGGTGGTCGAGGGACTGGTCTTCGCGCTGGCGCCGGGGCGGATCGAGGAGGCGCTGCTGCTGCTGGCGCGGCTGCCGAACGAATGGCGCCGGATCCTCGGTCTCGGGGCGCTGGCGGCCGGGGTGCTGGTGCTGACGCTGGTCCGGGTGCTGGGCCACTGAAACGCGACATTCACGGCTATGTGAGCGGGACCGTTTCGGATTATCATGTCCCCCGCTGCGGCGGGGGGCGCATACTGAGGCAAAGGCCGCGGCGGGAAACCTGCCGCCGGCCGCCGGCCCGGCCGGAGGAGGAGCTCCGGCTTCGCGCCGGGGCGCATGAAAAGGAGTTCGCAGTGCAATCCAAGGCTATTTCCATTCCCGTCCGGCGGCAGGATCCGCTGCGCGCGCTGGCGATGCTCGCGCTCGGGCTCGCGCTGCTGCTGGCCCAGGCGCTGGCAGCCTATGCCCGTGCCGCACCGGACAGCTTCGCCGACCTGGTCGAGAAGGTCAGCCCGGCGGTGGTCGACATCACCACCACGACCACGGTCGCCGCCTCGACCGATCCGGGCCAGATGGTGCCGCCCGGCTCGCCTTTCGAGGATTTCTTCCGCGATTTCATGGACCGCAACGGCCAGGGCAAGCCCAAGCCGCGCCGCAGCCAGGCGCTGGGCTCGGGCTTCGTGATCTCGGAAGACGGCTATATCGTCACCAACAACCACGTCATCGACGGCGCCGACGACATCCAGATCGAGTTCTTCAACGGCGGCAAGCTCAAGGCCAAGGTGGTCGGCGTCGATCCCAAGACCGACATCGCCCTGCTCAAGGTGAAAAGCGACAAGCCGCTGCCCTTCGTCAGTTTCGGCAACAGCGACGACATGCGCGTCGGCGACTGGGTGCTGGCGGTCGGCAACCCGCTGGGCCAGGGCTTCTCGGTCTCGGCCGGGATCATCTCGGCCCGCGGCCGGGCGCTGCGCGGTGCCTATGACGACTACCTGCAGACCGACGCGGCGATCAACCGCGGCAACTCGGGCGGGCCGCTGTTCAACACCGACGGCCAGGTGATCGGCGTCAACACCGCGATCCTGTCGCCCAATGGCGGCTCGATCGGCATCGGCTTCTCGATGGCCTCGAACGTGGTCTCGAAGGTGGTCGCCCAGCTCCAGGATTACGGCGAGACCCGGCGCGGTTGGCTCGGCGTTCGGATCCAGGACGTCACCCCCGACGTCGCCGAAGCGATGGGCCTGCCCAAGTCGGCGGGCGCGCTGGTCACCGACGTGCCGGACGGCCCGGCCTCCGCCGCCGGCATCCAGTCGGGCGACGTCATCCAGAGCTTCAACGGCGCCGAGGTCAAGGATACCCGCGAACTGGTCCGCATGGTGGCCGACGCGCCGGTCGGCAAGAAGGTGCCGGTGCTCGTCTATCGCGAGGGCAAGACGCTGACCCTGACCGTGACGCTGGGCCGGCGCGAGACCGCCGAGGCCGACAAGCCCGCGGCCGAGACGGCGCCGGCGCCCGAGCCGAAGGAGCAGACGCTGCTGGGCATGACGCTGAGCACGCTGACCCCGGAACTGCGCGACCAGCTCGGCCTGAAGGCCGATGCCGAGGGCATCGTCGTCACCGATGTCGCCGACACCAGTGAGGCCTATGAGAAGGGCCTGCGCGCCGGCGACCTGATCACCGAGGCCGGGCAGGTCAAGGTGGCCAGCATCAGCGACCTGAACGACCGCATCGCCGAGGCCAAGGATGCCGGCCGCAAGTCGATCCTGCTGCTGATCCGCCGCCAGGGCGAGCCGCGGTTCCTGGCGCTGTCGGTCGAATAGGCCGGGCCGCATCCGAACGAAAGAAGGGCGCGCCGCTTGCCTGCGGCGCGCCCTTTGCTTTGCGGCGTGTCGGGCGGGGCGCTCCCGGCCCGGCTCAGCCCATACGCTCGGAGGCGTAGGAGCCCGGCGAGGCCGGGAAGACCACGGTCTTGTCGCCGTTGAGGAAGACCCGGCGGTGGATATGGGCGTGGATGGCGCGGGCCAGCACCATGCTCTCGACGTCGCGGCCGAGGGCGACGTAATCCTCCGGGCTCTGGGCATGGGTGACGCGCACCGTGTCCTGCTCGATGATCGGGCCCTCGTCGAGATCGGCGGTGACGTAATGCGAGGTCGCGCCGATCAGCTTGACCCCGCGCTGGAACGCCTGCTTGTAGGGGTTGGCGCCCTTGAAGCTGGGCAGGAAGGAATGGTGGATGTTGATGATCCGGCCCGACATCCTGCGGCAGATCTCATCCGACAGCACCTGCATGTAGCGCGCCAGCACGATCAGCTCGGCCCCGGTCTCCTCGACGATCGCCATCTGGCGCGCCTCGGCCTCGGGTTTGTTGTCCTTCGTCACCTTGATGTAGTGGAACGGGATGTCGTGGTTGACCACCACCTTCTGGTAGTCGAGGTGGTTTGAGATCACGCCGACGATCTCGATCGGCAGCGCCCCGATGCGCCAGCGATAGAGCAGGTCGTTGAGGCAATGGCCGAAGCGCGAGACCATGATGATGACCTTCATCTTCTCGGCCTCGTCATGGAAGGCGTAATCCATGGCAAAGCGCTCGGCGACGGCGGCGAAGCCTTCCGTCAGGCCGTCGGGCGTCGCGCCGGTCTCGCTTCTCATGCTGACGCGCATGAAGAAGTTGCCGGTCTCCTGGTCGTCGAACTGGGAGCTGTCGGTGATGTTGCAGCCCCGCTCGGCGAGGAAGGCGGAGACGGCGGCGACGATGCCGCGGGTCGAGGGGCATTTGACGGTCAGGGCGTAATGGGTCATGGCGCGCGTTTCGGTTGGGAGGGTTGAAAGGATGCGTTGGGGCCCTTCTAGCGTCCCCTGCGGCGAGAGTCAGAGCAAAATGCGGCACCGCAGCAGAGACGCGCGACCCCGAGGCCCGGCCTCGGGCCAGCCCGGGGCCGTCGCGAGGTCATTTGCGGCGGGCGGGCGGTTCTCAGCGCGCTGTCAGGTCGGATCGCTAGGATGGCAGGCGAAAACAGGGCCCGGAAGGCCCGCCAGACGACTCGTGCAACCTCCATTCGAAAGGCCCCCGATGGCTTTCACCATCCGTACCACCGCCCTTGCCGTTTCCGCCGCCGCGCTGCTCTGCGGCGCCGCCGCTTTCGCCGCCTCGCCGGTGCCGCTGCCGCCGGCGCGGCCGGGCGATGCCGCCGCCATGGCCACCACGGTGTCCAGCCGCCACCACCTCAAGGACGGCAGCTATCGCGGCCCGGCGGTGCGCCACTATTACGGCTATGTCCAGGTCCGGGCGAACATCCGTCATGGCCGCATCGCTTCGATCGACATCCTGCGCTACCCGCATGACCGCTCGACCAGCCGCTGGATCAACCGCCGCGCCCTGCCGGCGCTGGAAACCGAGGTGATCCGGGCCCAGAGCTTGCGGGTCAGCGGCGTCTCCGGCGCCACCCTGACCAGCGAGGCCTTCCTGATGTCGATGCAGGGCGCGCTGCAAAGGGCGGGCGGCTGAGGACGCCGCCGATGGCGCGCGAGACGCGGCTGATGATGGGCATGCCGATCACGGTCGAGGTGGTCGGCGCGGGGGCGGAGGCGCTGATCGACGCCGCCTTCGCGACCTTTGCCGAGGTCGATGCCCGGTTCAGCCCCTATCGCGACGACAGCGAAGTCAGCGCGCTCAATGCCGGCCGCCTGGCGCGCCGAGCGGCGAGTGCCGAGATGGCCGAGGTGCTGGAGATCGCCGAGGAGATGCGGCAGGCCAGCGACGGCTATTTCGACATCGCCCGCCCCGAGGGCGGCATCGACCCGTCGGGCGTGGTCAAGGGCTGGGCGATCCTCAAGGTCGCGCGGCAGATCGCGGCGACGGGCGTCGAGCATTACTATGTCGATGCCGGCGGCGACATCCAGACCGGCGGCCGCGATGCCGAGGGCCGCGACTGGGTGATCGGCATCCGCAACCCCTTCGACGCCGGGCAGATCATCAAGGGGGTGACGCCGCGCGGGCGCGGCATCGCCACCTCGGGCAGCTATGCCCGCGGCGCCCATATCTACGATCCGCATTTCCCGGGGCGGCCGATCGAACAGGTCGTCAGCCTGACCGTGATCGGCCCCGACGTGCTGGCCGCCGATCTCTACGCCACCGCCGGCTTCGCCATGGGGCCGGAGGGCATCCACTTCATCGAGGCAGTGCCGCAACTCGAGGGCTACGCCGTCCGCGCCGACGGCACCGCCCAGCAGACCAGCGGCTTCAGAGGCTTTGTCGCATCATGAAACATCTCGTCGACCGTGTGCTGAACCATGTCACCATGTACCGGCTGATGCTCTACTATACCGGGGCGCTGCTGGTGGCGGCCTTCGGCCTGGGGCTGTTCGGGCTGGTGCCCGCCGATCCCACCGCGCTGGTCTTCTCGACCGTGGTGATCGTCGCCACCTGCTGGGCCACCAACCGGGCCTTCGCGTGGCTGCTGCGGGTGCCGGTGAACGCCGAATCCGTCCATATCACCGCGCTGATCCTGGCCCTGATCATGCCGCCGGTGACGGCCTCCGACCATATGGGGCTGGCCGGGCTGGTGCTGGCCTCGGTCGCGGCGATCGCGTCGAAATTCCTCCTCGCCGTCGACCGCAAGCACATCTTCAACCCGGTCGCCCTCGGCGCCGTGGTCTCGGGGCTGGCGCTGGGCCAGCCGGCGATCTGGTGGCTGGGCGGCAATTCCTACCTGCTGCCGATCGTGCTGATCGGCGGGCTGATGGTGACGCGCAAGGTCCAGCGCCTCGACATGATCGGGGTTTACGTGCTGGCCAACCTCGCCGCCGTCGCCGCGACCACCCCACCCGAGATGGCGGGCATGGCGCTGCAGCAGAGCCTCTATTACTCGCCGCTGTTCTTCGCCGGTTTCGCCATGCTGACCGAACCGCTGACCGCTGCCCATGGTCGGGTCTCGCGGCTGGTCTACGGCGCCATCGTCGGCGTGCTGTCCTCGCCCAACATCCAGATCGGCGGCTTCTACCTGACGCCCGAGATCGCCTTCCTCGTCGGCAACCTCTACGCCTGGGCGGCCAGTCCCAAGGGCCGGTTCAAGCTCACCCTGCTGCGGGTCGAGGAGATCGCGGCCGGCTGCTACGACTACGTCTTCCACAGCGAGAAGGCGCTGCCGTTCCGGCCGGGGCAATATCTCGACTGGACCCTGCATCTCGAACAGCCGGACAGCCGCGGCAACCGCCGGCCCTTCACCATCGCCTCGGCCCCGACCGAGAACGAGGTCCGGCTCGGCGTCAAGTTCTACCCGCAACCCAGCGCCTTCAAGCGCAAGATGATCGAGATGATGCCGGGCGACGTCATGTACGGCTCGCAGATCGCCGGCACCTTCACCCTGCCGCGCGACCCGAACCAGAAGCTGGCCTTCATCGCCGGCGGCATCGGCATCACGCCCTTCCGCAGCATCGTCCAGGACCTCGTCGACCGTGGCGACGAGCGCGAAATCGTGCTGCTCTACGGCAACAACCGGCCCGACGAGATCGCCTATGGCGACCTGTTCGAGCGGGCGCGGCGCGAGCTGGGGATGCGCGCGGTCTATGCCGTTGCCGAGGGCGGGGTCTACGGCCCGGGCTACCACAACGGCTTCATCGACGAGGACCTGATCCTGCGCGAGGTGCCCGACCTGCGCGAGCGGACCTTCTACATCTCCGGCCCGCGCGGCATGGTGGTGCGCTTCGAGAAGGCGCTGCGGCGGCTGGGCGTCCGGCGTTCGCGGATCAAGGTGGACTTCTTCCCCGGCTTTGCCTGAGGGGCAGAGGGCGGTCCCGTCCGGTCCTGCCTGTGGGGGGGGGCGCCCGCGCCGCGGCGTCTCCTGCCGGCGCCGTTCACTCCCCGACCAGGAAGGCCGCGTCGACCGGCAGCTGCATCGCGGTGACGAGGTGGTTGGTCTGCGCCGCCAGCCCGATCACCGCCAGCAGCTCGGCATGCATGTCCGGCGTCATCCCCTTGGCCTTGGCGGCGGCGGTGTGGGAATGGACGCAATAGCTGCAGCCATTGGCCGTCGAGACCGCGATGTAGATCATCTCCTGCACCATCGGCGGCAGCGCCGTGTCGCCGGTCATCGTGGCCTTCAGGCTGTCCCAGACCCGGGCCAGCGTCACCGGGTCGTTCGCCAGCCCGCGCCAGAAATTGTTGATGAAGTCGGTCTGCCGCGTCGCGCGGATGTCGTCGAACACCGCCTTGACGGCGGGGATCGTCTCGGCCTCTTCATCGCCGATCAGCCTCACGGTTGCCATGGTCGTCCTCCTTGAACCGGGGCGGGGCAGGGGGCCCCGCGCTCTCCCGATGACGGCCGCCCGGGCCGCGCCCGTCAACCCCGTCGGCGCAATTCGGACCCGGGGGAAGCCAGAAAAAACATGCCATTGCGACAAATCAATGTCAGGATGACCCGGGGGCGGCAGGCTGAAATGCGGGACGTCGGGAAGGACGAGTGCATGGCGGACGTGGCGGAGACGGCGGCGCAAGGCGGGAACGACGAGGCCGGAAGTGACAGGGGCGGGGCCGAACGGGTGGCGGGCCGGCTGGCGGCGATCGACGGCTCGGTGGTCGAGGCGGTCTTCCCCGAGGGCGCGCTGCCGCCGGTGAATGCCGGGTTGCGGGTGGTGGCCGATCGCGGCCACGACGTCATGATCGAGGTCCAGCAGCATATCGGCGCCACGAGGCTGCGCGCGGTGGCGATGCAGGATACCGCCGGGCTGCGCCCCGGGCTCGAGGTCGCGGCCCTGGGCGGGCCGCTGACCGTGCCGGCGGGGCGGGCGGTGCTGGGCCGGCTGATGAATGTCATCGGCGAGGCGGCGGATGGCGGCGCGCCGTTCGAGGACGACGTGCCGCGCGTCCCGATCCACCGCGCCGCGCCGAGCTTCGCCCAGCAGCGCGGCGGCTCCGAGCTGTTCCTGACCGGGATCAAGATCATCGACCTGCTGGCCCCGCTCGCCCGCGGCTCGAAGGGGGCGATGTTCGGCGGCGCCGGGGTCGGCAAGACCGTGCTGATCATGGAACTGATCCGGGCGACGGTGGAAAAGCACGGCGGCCTCTCGGTCTTCGCCGGCATCGGCGAGCGCACGCGCGAGGGCCACGAATTGTGGTCCGAGCTCAAGGGCTCCGGCGTGCTGTCCAATACCGCGCTGGTCTACGGCCAGATGAACGAACCGCCCGGCGCGCGCTGGCGGGTCGGCATGTCGGCGCTCAGCGTCGCCGAGTATTTCCGCGACGAGCAGCGCCAGGACGTGCTGCTGCTGGTCGACAACGTCTACCGCTTCGTCCAGGCCGGCAGCGAGGTTTCGGGCCTGCTCGGCCGGCTGCCCAGCCGGGTCGGCTACCAGCCGACGCTGGCGACCGAGATCGCGGCCTTCCAGGAGCGCATCACCTCGGTCGACCAGGCCGCCGTGACCTCGATCCAGGCGGTCTATGTGCCCGCCGACGACTTCACCGACCCGGCGGTGGCGCAGATCTTCACTCATCTCGACAGCTCGCTGGTGCTCAGCCGCGAGATGGCGTCGGAAGGGCTCTACCCGGCGGTCGATCCGCTGGCCTCGGTCTCGTCGCTGCTCGATCCGCTGATCGTCGGCCAGGTGCATTACGACACCGCGCAGGAGGTGCGGCGGCTGATCGAGCATTACCGCGAGCTGCAGGAGATCATCTCGCTGCTCGGCATGGACGAGCTCGGGGCGGCCGACCAGCGCGCGGTGCGGCGGGCGCGGCGGATCATCCGCTTCCTGACCCAACCCTTCGCCGTCACCTCGCAATTCACCGGCCTGCCGGGCGCCTCGGTGACGCTCGAGGACACGCTCGCGGGCGCCCGCGCGATCCTCGATGGCGAGGCCGACGACTGGGCCGAAAGCTCGCTCTACATGGTCGGCACCTTCGAGGAGGCCCGGGCCAAGGAGCAGGCCGCGCGCGAAACCGGCACATCGGAAGAGGGCGAGGGGGGCACGGCGCAGCCGGGGGAGGACGCGGCATGAAGCTGCTGATCACCACCCCGCTGAAGCTGGTGCTCGAGACCGAGGGCGTCACCCGGATCCGGGCCGAGGACGAGACCGGCAGCTTCGGCATCCTGCCGGGACACGCCGATTTCCTCACCGTGCTGGCGGTCTCGGTGCTGAGCTGGACCGGCGCCGACGGGGCCGAGCATCACGCCGCCCTGCGCGGCGGCGTGTTGCGGGTCTCGGAGGGCGACCAGGTCTCGGTCGCGGCGCGCGAGGCGGTGACCGAGGATGCGCTCGACCGGCTGGGCTCGGCGGTGCTGGAACAGTTCGAGCAGGAGGAACGCTCGGACGAGGAGGCGCGGATCTCGACGGCACGGCTGCACCTGGCGACGATGCGGCAGCTGCAGCGCTACCTGACCTCGGCCCATCGCGGCTATGAGGGCGGCAACGTGCCGGGGATCGAGGCGGCGCTGCAGGCGGGAGGCAAGGCATGAGCGATCCCGACGACGACCGCGACGCCAGGAGCGACGAGATGCACGGCGCGGTGCAGAAGCGCGCCGCGCGCGAGGCCCGCAGCCGCAAGGAGCGCGAGCCGACGGTGTGGGAGAACCTGTCGCTGATCGGCGCCCTGGGCTGGCTGATCGTGGTGCCGCCGCTTCTGGGCGGGCTGCTCGGCCGCTGGCTCGACCGGGTCACCGGCCACCCGATCCTGTGGAGCGGCCTCTTCATCGCCGCCGGCGTCGTCATCGGCGCCTGGCTGGCCTGGCAGAAGGCGACCCGGTCATGACCCATCTTCAACTCGCCATCGCGCCGTTGGCGGCGATCCTCTACCTGATCCTCGGCGGGGCGCTGGGGACGGGCTATTTCCTCGCCCTGCGCCACACCGTGCGGCTGCATGGCGAGAAGGCCCCGGCCGGCAAGCTGGCGGCCTGGTACGGGCTGCGCATCGGCGGCGCCGTCGTCGTCTTCGTGCTGGTGGCGCAGGAGGGCGCGCTGCCCCTGCTGATCACCTTCGCCGGTTTCATCGTCGCCCGCTTCCTCGTCGTCCGCGGCGGAAGGGAGGGCTGATGCATCACACGCCCTTCGGCCTCGAGATCCTGTTCCACCTCGGCCCGGTGCCGATCAGCCGGGCGGTCGTGACCACCTGGGGGATCATGGCGCTGCTGACGCTGGTCTCTTGGTGGGGGACGCGGGCAGCGGCGCGCGGCGGCTTGTTTGCCGCGGCGCTGGAAATCCTGGTCGAGACGCTGGAGGAACAGGTCCGCTCGATCCTGCAGCGCGACCCCTGGCCCTATCTGCCGATGCTGGGGACGCTGTTCGTCTTTCTCGTCGTCGCCAACCTCTCGGCCGTGGTTCCCGGCGTCACTCCGCCGACCGGCCGGATCGAGACCCCGGCGGCGCTGGCGCTGATCGTCTTCTTCTCGATCCACTATTTCGGCATCAAGGCGCGCGGCGCGGGCGGCTACTTCGCCCATTTCCTGCATCCCAGCCCGATGCTGCTGCCGCTCAACATCCTGGGCGAGTTCACCCGCATCCTGTCGCTGATGGTGCGCCTGTTCGGCAACATGATGAGCCATGAATTCGTCATCGCCATCGTGCTCTACCTCGCCGGCCTGTTCCTGCCGGTGCCGTTCATGCTGCTGGGCATCCTGATCGGCGTCATCCAGGCCTACATCTTCACCATCCTCGCCACCGTCTATATCGGCGCCGGCATCGGCGCGGTCGAGACCTGAGCGCAACCAAGGAGACCCCACAGTGACCATCGAGATGCTTTCGATCATCGGCGCCGCCATCGCCGTGTCCTTCGGCGCCATCGGCCCCGCCTTCAGCGAGGGCCGGGCGCTAGCCGCGGCGATGGAGGCGATCGCCCGCCAGCCCGAGGCCGCCGGGACGATCTCGCGCACGCTCTTCGTCGGCCTGGCGATGATCGAGACGATGGCGATCTACTGCCTCGTCATCGCGCTGCTGCTGCTCTACGCCAACCCGTTCACGGGCTGACGCGATGGAAATCGACTGGTGGACCCTCGGCTTCCAGGCCGTCAATTTCGCAGTCCTCGTCTGGCTGCTGCGGCGTTTCCTCTACGCGCCAGTCCGCCGGGTGATCGAGGCGCGGCGGGCCGAGGCCGGGGCGGCGCTCGAACGGGCCGAGGAGGCCCGGGCGGCGGCCGAGGCCGAGCGCCAGGGGCTGGTCGAGGACCGCGTCGCGCTGGAGAACGAGCGGGTCGGCGTCCTGACCGCCGCCCGTGACGAGGCGGCGAAGGAGCGCAAGGCGCTGCTGGAACGGGCCCGGGCCGAGGCCGAGGAGGTGCTCAAGATCGGGCGCGAGGTGCTGGCCGAAGACCGCCGCGCCGCCATCGCCGGAGCCGAGGCGGAACTGGCGGACCTGGCCCGGACCCTGGCCCGGCGCATCCTGCGCGAGGCCTCCGAGGGCTCTCTGCTCGAACACGTCTGTGCCCGCGTCGCCGCCCTGCCCGAGGAAGAGCGCACCCGGCTCGACGCCGCGCTCGAGGTCAAGGGGGCAGAGATCCGGGTGCTGACCGCCCGGCCGCTGACCGACGGGGAGCAGGGCCAGTGGCGCGCCCGGCTGGCGGCTGAGTTCGACGGCGCCAGGGTCGCCTTCGAAGTCGATCCGGAAATCCTCGGCGGGGCCGAGCTGCACTTCCCCCATTCGGCACTGAAATACAGCTGGGCCGAGCAACTCAACCAGGCAACGGAAGCGATCGAGAGCGATGAGCGGGTTTGACGAGAAGATCGGCAGCTGGTTCGACAGCGCACGCGACCGCGCCGGGGCGGTGGAATTCGCCGCCGGGGTCGAGCACGAGGGCGCGGTCGACACCATCGGCGACGGCGTGGCGACGGTCGTCGGCCTGCCCTGGCTGCGCGCCGACGAGGTGGTCGAGTTCGAGGACGGCTCGCGCGGCTTCGCGCTGCGGGTCGAGGAGGAGCGCGCCAGCATCGTCATGCTCGACCCGTCCGAGGGCATCAGCGCCGGCAGCAAGGTGCGCGGCACCGGCAAGATCGTCCGCGTGCCGGTGGGCGAGGGGCTGCTGGGCCGGGTCGTCGACGCGCTGGGCCGGCCGCTGGACGGCGGGCCCGAGATCGCCGCCGCCCGCCACGAGCCGATCGAGCGCCCGGCACCGGGCATCGTCGACCGGGCGCTGGTGACCCAGCCGCTGATGAGCGGCATCACCGTCGTCGACGCGATGATCCCGCTCGGCCGGGGCCAGCGCGAGCTGATCATCGGCGACCGCAAGACCGGAAAGACCGCGATCGCCGTCGACACCATCCTCAACCAGAAGAGCTCGGACGTGATCTGCGTCTATTGCGCCATCGGCCAGAAGCTCTCGACCGTCGCCAGCGTCGCCCAGGCGATCCGCGAAAAGGGCCCGTTCGACCGCTGCATCGTGGTCGTCGGCGAAAGCGACGCGCCGCCGGGGGCGCAATGGATCGCGCCCTATGCCGCCTGTTCCATGGCCGAGTATTTCCGCGACCGCGGCCAGCATGCGCTGGTGGTCTATGACGACCTGTCGAAACACGCCATCATCCACCGCCAGCTGTCGCTGCTGCTGCGCCGGCCGCCGGGGCGAGAGGCCTATCCGGGCGACGTCTTCTACCTCCATTCGCGGCTCTTGGAGCGCGCCGCCAAGCTGGCGCCCGAGCATGGCGGCGGCTCGCTGACCGCGCTGCCGATCGTCGAGACCCAGGGCGGCAACCTGACCGCCTATATCCCGACCAACGTGATCTCGATCACCGACGGCCAGATCTACCTCGAACCCAAGCTGTTCTACGAGGGCCAGAAACCGGCAGTCAACGTCGGCCTTTCGGTCAGCCGCGTCGGCGGCCAGACCCAGGCGCCGGCGATGAAGACGGCGGTGGGCTCGCTGAAACTCGATTACGGCCAGTTCCTCGAACTCGAGGTCTTCACCCGTTTCGGCGCCATGGTCGACGAGCGGACGCGGGCCAAGATCGACCACGGCCGCCGCATCCGCGCCATCCTGCGCCAGCCGCAATACCAGCCGGCGCCGCTGGCCCGGCAACTGGCGCTCTTGCTGGCGATCGGGCAGGGCCGGCTGGACGGGGTCAGCCTCGAGGCGGTCGACCGCTTCAAGGCGGCGATCGGCGACCGGCTCGAGGCCGAATGCCCCGAGGCGGTGGCGCGGATCGACGCCACCGGCAAGCTGGAACAGGCCGACCAGGCGGCGATCCTGAAGATCATCGACGCCTGCATCGAAGAGGTCGCGGCGGTCGAGGCCGGGAAGGCGGACTAGGATGGAGCAGGCCCAGGCGATCAAGGCCCGTCTGGCCAACCTGCGCGAGCTGCGCAAGCTGTTCCAGGCGCTGCGGGCGATGGCGGCGGGGCGGCTGCACGAGGGCCAGGACGCGCTGGCCGGCATCCGCGCCCATGTCGCCGTGGTCGAGGCGGCGCTGTCCGAGGCGCTGGCGCTGGTGACCGAGGGCCCGCGCCCGCTGCCCTTCGGCGAGGGGCCGCCGGTGCTGATCGCCGTCTGCGCAGAGCACGGCTTCGTCGGCGGCTTCAACGCCCGCCTGCTCGACCGGGCCGAGGCGCTGCGCGAGAAGGGCGAGCGGCTGGTCATCGTCGGCTCGCGCGGGGCGACCATCGCCGCCGAGCGCGGTTTCGAGCTCGAGGGCCGCCAGCCGATGGCGACCCATGCCCCCGGCGTGCCGCGGCTGGCGCGCAACCTGTTTCCCCAGGTGGTGGGCGCGCGCCGCGTCCGGGTGGTGTTCGGCGCCTATCGCCGCGGCGGCGCCTTCGACGTCACCGACCGCGGCGTCCTGCCGCCCGAGCCGGCGCCGCAGCCGGCCTATGGCGAGCTGGTGCTGCCGCTGACCCAGATGCCGCCGGCCGAACTGGTGGCGCGGCTCTACGACGAATATCTCTTCGCCGCCCTGACCGTGGCGCTGATGGAAAGCTTCGCCAGCGAGAACGCGGCCCGGCTGCAGGTGATGGAGGCCGCCGACCGCTCGATCGCCGACAAGCTGGAAGTGCTGCAGCGGGCCGAGAACGACCTGCGCCAGGAGGCGATCACCGAGGAACTGCTCGACGTCGTCACCGGGGCCGAGGCGATCACCAGCCGGCGCGGGACGGACGGGTAGGGGCGGCGCCGAGCATCGCGTGCTTGCGCGGCGGTCCGCGGCCTTGATTTCGCGCAGGGTGGACCCACAGACAATGCTCACGGGATGAGCCTGGCTTGCCCACCGTCCGGCCAAGCTCCGCCCGCGGCACGATTTCCGCCGCTCCCCCGTTGCGGTTCCCGTGACGCTGTTGATAGGCTCCCGGCCAGATAGCCTCGGACGAGGCGGAAGGGAATCCGACCGATGCGTTACACAACACCCCAAACCGCGGCCGAGGCCGCGGCCCTGCTGCTGGAAGGCGCCGGCGCGGCCCGCGTCCTGGCCGGCGGCACCGACCTGCTGGTGCAGATGAAATCGGGCCTCGTCGCGCCCGAAACCGTCGTCGACATCAAGCATATCCCCGGCCTGCGCGAGATCACGCGCGAGGAGGGCGGCTTCCGCATCGGCGCCGCCGTCTCGGGCGCCGAGCTGGCCGAGAACGCCGATCTTGTCGCCGCCTGGCCCGGCGTCGTCGAGGGCGTCAACCTGATCGGCTCGACCCAGGTCCAGGGCCGGGCGACGATGGCCGGCAACCTGTGCAACGCCTCGCCCGCCGCCGATGGCGTGCCGGCGCAGATCGCCGCCGGCGCGGTGGCGCGGATCGAGGGTCCCGAGGGCAGCCGCGACTGCCCGGTGGCCGAGATCCCTGTCGGCCCCGGCAAGACCTCGCTCAAGCCGGGCGAGTTCGTCACCTCGATCTTCCTGCCGGCGCGGCCCGAAAGGGCCGGTGACGCCTATCTGCGCTTCATCCCGCGCACCGAGATGGATATCGCCGTCGTCGGCGCCGGGGTGAACATCGTGCTGGCCGCCGACGGCACCGTCACCGAGGCCAAGGTCGCGCTGGGCGCGGTGGCGCCGACGGCGCGGCTGGTGCCAGAGGCCGGTGCGGCGCTCATTGGCTCGAAGCTGGAGGACGGGGTGCTCGAGGCGCTCGCCGCCGCCGCCTCGGCCGCCTGCGCGCCGATCGACGACAAGCGCGGGACCGTCGCGTTCCGCACCCATGTGGCCGGCGTGCTGGCGAAGCGCGCCGCCCGGATTGCATTCGAACGGGCGGGAGGCGCGCAATGAAATCCCTTCAGGTTTCCACCAAGGTCAACGGCGACGAGTACGAATTCGTCTGCGCCCCGGACGAGACCCTGCTCGACGCCTTGCGCAACCGGCTCGGGTTCACCGGCGTCAAGGAAGGTTGCGGCACCGGCGATTGCGGCGCCTGCTCGGTGACGCTGAACGGCCGGCTGGTCTGCTCCTGCCTGGTGCTGGCGGCCGAGGCCGAGGGCGCCGAGGTCGGCACCGTCGAGGGGCTGGCCGAGGGCGATCACCTGCACGTGCTGCAGCAGAGCTTCATCGACCATGCCGCGCTGCAATGCGGCATCTGTACCCCCGGCATCCTCGTCGCCTCGAAGGCGCTGCTGGAACAGAATCCCGCGCCGACCGACGAGGAGGTCCGCTACTGGCTGGCCGGCAACCTCTGCCGTTGCACCGGCTACGACAAGATCATCGAGGCGGTGCAGGATGCCGCCGCCAAGCTGAGGAGCGCGTGAGATGGCTTTCGACGAATACCAGAAGCGCGATTTCAAGGTGGTCGGCTCGCGCCCGGCCCGTCCCGACGGCATCGACAAGGTCACCGGCCGGGCGCTCTATGGCGCCGACCTGACCGCGCCCGGCATGCTGGTGGGGCGCATCCTGCGCAGCCCGCATGCGCATGCCAGGATCGTCAGGATCGACACTTCGAAGGCCGCGGCGCTGCCCGGCGTCAAGGCCGTGGTCACCTCGGCCGATTTCGGCCTGCCCGACGACATGGGCCTGCGCGACACCCAGGACAATTGCCTGGCCCGCGACAAGGTGCTCTATGACGGCCATGCCGTCGCTGCCGTCGCCGCGACCTCGGCCCAGGCCGCCAAGGCGGCGCTGGCCGCGATCGAGGTGGACTACGAGGTCCTGCCCCATGTCACCGATGTCGACGCGGCGATGCAGCCCGACGCGCCGGTGGTGCTGGAGGGCCGGGTGCAGGAGACGGTGCCGGCGGGCCATACCGCCAACGTCACCAATTACTGCGAGTTCGGCCATGGCGATCTCGAGGCCGGCTTTGCCAAGGCCGACAAGATCATCAGCCGCAGTTTCCGCACCGCCGCCACCCACCAGGGCTATATCGAGCCGCATGCCTGCCTCGCCTCGATGGGGCCGGACGGCCGTGGCGAGCTCTGGGTCTGCACCCAGGGCCAGTACCTGGTGCGCGAACTCTGCGCCGGGATCCTGGAGATGGACGAGAGCCAGCTCAAGGTGACCCCGTCCGAGATCGGCGGCGGCTTCGGCGGCAAGACCACGGTCTTCATCGAGCCGGTCGCGCTGGCGCTGTCGCGCAAGGCGGGGAGGCCGGTCAAGCTGGTGATGAGCCGCGAAGAGGTGTTCCGCGCCTCGGGCCCGACCGTCCACACCTCGACCGACGTCAAGATCGGCATGACCAGGGACGGCCGCATCACCGCGGCCGAGGCGACGCTGCGCTATTCCGGCGGCTGCTACCCCAACAGCACCTGCGAGATGGGCGCCCAGGCCGCCTTCGCGCCCTATGACCTCGACGCGGTGCGGACCTACGGCCTGAACGCGCTGACCAACCGGCCGAAGGAGATCTCCTATCGCGCGCCGGGCGCGCCGACGGCGATCTATGCGGTCGAAAGCGTCGTCGACGAGCTGTGCCAGGAGTTGGGGCTCGACCCGCTCGACGTCCGGCTCAAGAACGCCGCCAGCAAGGGCACCAAGTCGAGCTACGGCGTCACCTTCGAGGATATCGGCCTGCGGGCGACGCTGGAGGCCGCCAAGGCCCATCCGCATTACACCGCGCCGCTGGGTCCGAACCAGGGCCGGGGCCTGTCCTGCGGCTTCTGGTTCAACTTCGGCGGCAACACCAGCGTGACGCTGAGCGTCAACACCGACGGCACCGTCAACGTGACCGAGGGCAACCCGGATATCGGCGGCAGCCGTGCCTCGATCTCGATGATCGCGGCCGAGGAGCTGGGCATCCCCTACGAGCATGTCCGCACCATCGTCGCCGACACCACCAGCATCGGCTTTTCCGACACCACCGACGGCAGCCGGGTGACCTTCACCGTCGGCCTGGCGACGATCAAGGCGGCGCGGGATGCCATCAAGAAGATGTGCTCGCGGGCGGCCAAGATCTGGGGCATCGATCCCGAGGCGGTGGAATGGGTCGACGGCGCGGCGGTGCCGGCGGGGCCGAACGCGGGCAAGTTCCCGCCGATGACCCTGGCCGAGATCGCGGCGGTCTCGTTCCAGACCGGCGGCCCGATCGCCGGCCATCACGAGGCCAATGCCGACGGCGCCGGGGTCAGCTTCGGCGTCCATCTCTGCGACATCGAAGTCGATCCCGAGACCGGCGCCACCAAGGTGCTGCGCTACACGGTGTTCCAGGATGCCGGCAAGGCGATCCATCCCGCCTATGTCGAGGGCCAGATGCAGGGCGGCGCCGCCCAGGGCATCGGCTGGGCGCTGAACGAGGAATACATCTATGGCGAGGACGGCCGGCTGCAGAACCCGGGCTTCCTCGACTACCGTATTCCGGTCGCCTCGGACCTGCCGAAGATCGACACGGTGATCCTCGAAGTGCCCAACCCGGGCCATCCCTACGGCGTGCGCGGGGTCGGCGAGACCTCGATCGTGCCGCCGCTGGCGGCGATCTCGAACGCGGTGTCGCGGGCGGCGGATGTCCGGCTGACCGAACTGCCGATGTCGCCGCCGCGGATCCTGTCGGCGCTGATGGCGAAGGGCTGAGTATGGTCAAGGTGGCGATCTGGGGCTCTTTGCGCCATGCCACCGACGGGCAGGCGGAAGTCGAGGTCGAGGCGCGCAACTTCAAGGAGTTGCTCGACAAGCTTTCGGCCGACTATCCCGGCCTGAAACCGCAGATCGAGCGCGGGGTCTCCCTCGCGCTCGACGGCCGCATCTACCGCGAGGCCTGGTTCACCCCGATCAAGCCCGACAGCGAGGTGGTGCTGATGCCCTACATGAAGGGCGGCTAGGGGAGAGACGGGGGCCGTGGCCGAAGCTTCGACAGGTCGGCCCCCCCGTTGCGCTGTCTCGAACCTCCGCCTGGCGCGCTATTGCCAGCAGTCCCCGCCATAGCCGCGAATTTCCCGCCCAACATCGCCACAACACCATATTTTTCACAAGATATCCGGGCTAGGCTCTGCGCCGACCAGACAGGACGCCGCATGCCCCTCCGCTCCGTTTCCCAACCCAAGGCCCGCCGATGAGCCGCCATGTCGTCATCGTCAACGATTCCAGCACCGCGCGCGGCGGGGCGACCGGGCTGGCGCTGCTCTCGGCGCGGATGCTGCGGGCGCGGGGGATCGACGTCACCCTGTTCACCGGTGACGACGGCGGCAACCCGGAACTGGCCGAGATCGGCGTCGAGGTGGTGCCGGTCGGCGGCGCCCGGCTGCTGCAACAGCCGAAATGGCAGGCGGCGACGGCGGGGCTTTACAATACGCAGGCCCGCGACGCGCTGGCCGCGCTGATCGCCGAGCGCGACACGCCCGCGACGGTCTACCACGTCCATGTCTGGAGCCAGATCCTCTCGCCCTCGATCTTCACCGCGCTGCAGAAGGTGGCGCCGCGGGTGCTGGCCCATGCCCATGATCTGTTCCTGGCCTGCCCGAACAGCGTCTTCACCGACTACAAGCGCGGCGTGCCCTGCCGGCGCCGGCCGCTGGGCCTCGATTGCCTGACCACGAATTGCGACAAGCGCAGCTATGTTCACAAGCTGTGGCGGGTGGCGCGCCATGCCGGGCTGTTGCGCGCCTTCGACCAGCGTCTGGACTGGGGCGGGATCGCCATCATCCATCCCGGTATGGTGCCGCTGATGGAGCTGGGCGGCTATGCGGCCGAGCGGCTGCACGTGGTCCGCAATCCCGTCACCCCCTATACCGACCACCGGATCGAAGCCGAGCGCAATGACCGGCTGCTTTTCGTCGGCCGGGTCGAGGCCGACAAGGGCGTGCGCGAGCTGGTCGCCGCGGCGGCGCAGGCGGAAATGCCGCTGACCGTGGCCGGCGAGGGCGCGCTGCGGGCCGAGCTGGAAGCCGCGCACCCGGAGGTGGCGTTCGCCGGCTGGCAGGACCGGGCCGGCATCGCCCGGCTGGCGGCGCGGGCCCGGGCGGTGGTCGTGCCGTCGCGCCATGCCGAGCCCTTCGGGCTGGTCGTCGCCGAGGCGTCGCAGAGCGGGCTGCCGGTGCTGGTGGCCAATTCGGCGCTGCTGGCGCCGGAGATCGTCGACAACGGCCTCGGCCTCGGCTTCGACATGGCCCGGCCCGGCGATCTGGCCGCGGCGCTGCAGCGGTTCCGCGCCCTGTCCGATGACGCGGTCGCGAGGATCAGCCGGCGCGGCTTCGACCGCGTGGTGGCGCTGGCCAACACGCCGGAGAGCTGGATCGGCGACCTGCTCGGGCTCTATGACGGCATGAGCGGCCGGGGACTGTCCTAGTCGGCCGGGCCGCTCCCGGTGCCGGCCGCGGTGCCTTCGGCGGGCGCGGCCCGGCGCAGGGTGATGCGATAGGCGGTGACATCGCCCTTGGCGTTGCCGTTCGGGCCGACGGTGAAGCTCAGGGTGTCGCCGGCCTTCAGCGTCAGCGGCTTGCCGTCGAAGACCTGCGGATCCTTGCCCACGCCCCGGAACAGCACCCGGTCGTTCAGCGCGACCGTCACCTCGATGCCGTCGGCGCTGCGCTGGGCCGGGGTGAAGCGGGCCTCGGCGCGCAGGGTCATGGCGTGCGGGGCGGTGAAGCTCTGGACGATCATCTCGGGCCGGTCGGAGCTGCCGCCGGGCAGCAGCGACCGGGCCTGCAGCCGAACCCATGGATTGTCGGCGGCGGCGAGGTAGGGCGTCCAGGGCCGGCCCGGCGCCTCCTGCCCCGGCCGCATCTCCAGTTCGACGCGCTTGCCGCCGGCCAGCACGTAGCGGTCGAAGCCGTCTTCGGTGCGGCCGCCGGGAAAGGCGTATTGGTCGTAGCTGTCGGCGATCAGCCGCTGCGGCCCCAGCGTGACGTCGGTGCCAAGCACGAAGGGGCTCTCGCCGGTGACCAGGATCGGGTCGGTCTCGGACAGCTGCAGCAGGCTGGGGGCGAGCGGGGCGCCGCTGGGGTCGAAGGCCTGCAGGTCGCTCCGGCCCAGATGCAGCGCCCGAGGCGCGCCCCAGATCACCAGCGCCCGGTCGCCGAACTGGCAGGCATAGGTGAAGGGGTCGGGGGCGGCATCGCTTACCGGCTTGCCTTCCAGCAGCCGCGCGGCGGTGGCATAGGCGCGGCCCGTCGGGGTGGCGGCGCCGGTGTCGTCGACCAGCGGCTCGAGCCCGTCGCCGCGGGCGTTGAGCGGGAACCAGACCGCCCGGCTGACCCCGCTCAGTGCCATCTGGCAATAGTTGCGCAGCAGGAAGCCCGGCGCGGCGGCGGCATCGGTGGTGCCGAACTCGGTCACCTCGATCGGCATCTCGGCGGCCTGCGGCAGCCGGCGCAGCACCGCGATCTGGCGGGCGAGCTGCTCCGGCGGGGTCGAATAGGGGTGAAGCGCCAGGGCGTCCATGTCCGCCGCCGCCCCCAGTGCGAAGAGCCGCTGCAGATAGCCGACCGGAATCGAATGCACCCCGCCGCCGAGGATCCGGACCTCGGGCCGCGCCGCCTTGACCGCGTCATGGGTCGCCTTGAGCAAGGCGGCGTAATAGGCGACGCGCTGGCTCAGCCCGCCCTCCTTGACCGGGCCGTCGACGAAATTGGCGCTGTTGAACTCGTTGCCGACCTCGACCGAGTCGATGACCGGGAAACGCTTCACGGTTTCGGCCGCGTCGCGGGCGAAGGCGGCGACGGCGCGCTTGCTGTGCGGCGTCTTGCCGTCGTCGTAGTCGGGATGGCCGTTATTGACCACCAGGCTCATCCGCAGCCCCGCCGCGGCGACCTTGTCGGGATAGCTGGTGCGCTTGCGGTCGAAGTGGAATTCGCCGTCACGCTCGACCAGGCTCCAGTAGACCGCGTCGCGCAGGGCGCGCACGCCCAGGCCCTGGGCCGCCGCCAGCATCTCGGGACTCCAGCCCTGTCCGAAATTCGAATCCGCAGCCAGCGCCGGGCCGCGCAGGTCGAGCGCGGCGGCGGGAGCCGCGGCGGCGAGGGGCAGGGCAGCACCCAGAAGAAGGGGCAGGAAATATCGGCGGATCATGGGGATTCGTCTTTGGAGCGGATTGGCACCCATGCTACGCGTTTTTTCATCCCTCCGCCGCTCGTTTTTTCGCGAGCGGACGCTATGCTGCGCCGAACCTGTCCGCCCCCTGCCGGGGCGGCCCGAAAGAGGCACGCATGCAGATCGTTCCGACCACTTTCCTGGCCCTCGCGGTGATCGTCGCGCTGGCGGTGAAAGGCCCCTATCGCGGGCTGTGGCTGTTCCTGGCCGTCACGCCTTTCGGGGCGGCGGCGGCCTTCAACCTGCCGGCGGCGGGCGGCGCCTCGATCATCATGCGCGATTTCTGCGCCCTGGCGTTGTTCGTGCTGCTGTGGATGCAGAAGGACGCGCCGGCGCGGCTGCTCGGCTCGATGCGGCCGTTCCGGCCCGGCTTCTACCTGCTGCTGCTGGTGGTGTTCTGCACTGTCGCCGCGCTGTTCTTTCCGCGGCTCTTCGTCGGCCAGACCGAGGTCTTCGCCATCGCCCGGGTCAAGAACCAGTCCAGCATCGTCTCGATCCCGTTGCGCCCGACGACCGGCAACCTGACCCAGTTGTTCCGCATCTACATCGACGCCGCCGCCTTCTTCGCCCTGGCAACGGTGTTCCGCCAGCATCCCGACGGCAAGGTGGTGGTCAAGGGCATGGCAGCGGCGACCTTCGTCCATGTCGGGCTCGGCATCCTCGACGTGCTCAGCCACGATGTCGGCCTGCCGCAGCTGCTCGATTTCCTCCGCACCGCCAATTACGCGATGCTGACCGAGGTCAGCATGGCCGGGCTCAAGCGCATGGTCGGCGGCTTTCCCGAGGCCTCCGCCTTCGGCTATTACACGCTCGGCCTGTTCGGCTTCTGGCTGCATTACTGGCTGAGGGCGGGGCGCTCTGCGCTGGCCGCCTGGTGCCTGCTGCTGACCGCCTTCGTGCTGGTCCGTTCGACCTCGTCCTCGGCCTATGTCGCCGCGATGGCCTTCCTGGTCGCCTATGCCGGGTTTGCCGTCGCCCGCCATCTCGACCGCCGCATCAACCGCCGGTCCGCGGCGCTGACCGTCGGTGTGGCGGTTACGCTCTGGCTGGCCTTCCTGGTGCTGGTCGCGGCCTACGAGCTGGTCGGGCCGGTGAGCGATTTCCTCAACCGCGCCCTGTTCGACAAGCTCGGCACCGCCTCGGGCGTCGAGCGGATGAGCTGGAATGCCCAGGCCTGGGTCAACTTCACCGAGACCTGGCTGATGGGGGCGGGGCTGGGCAGCATGCGTGCCTCGAACTGGCTGCTGGCCTGCCTGGGCAGCATCGGGCTGATCGGCACGGCGCTGTTCGCGGGCTTCTTCGCCAGCCTTGGCCGGGCGCCGGCGCCGGCCCAGCTCGACCCCGACCGGGCGGCCGCGATCGGCGGGCTCAAGGCGGGCTGCTTCGCGCTGCTGATCTCGGCCATGCTGACCGCGCCGACGCCGGACCTGGGCGTCTTCTTCTTCGCCCTGGCCGGGTTGGCCAGCGGCCTGTCGCGCGGCGCGGTGATAGAATCGCGGCGCGAACTGCACCGCGGGATGCGCGACGATTGGTGAAGGCTCGCCGTCAATAAGCGCGCTGACAGGCAGATTGTGGCCCCGCATTCGGCAAATCCGCTCCCGTCGCGACACAGCGTTTGACCTGCGGCCCCGATCCGGGACAAGATGCCTTCTTGGGGGCGCCTTTGGCGGACGGCGGGTGGGAACCGGGCTTTCTTGGTGCGTGCGCGCCGACGGAACGGGCCCCTGCCAAGGAGAGACTGGGATGAACAGCAGGGTGCTGCCCTTCGAGAGGGCTGCGGCATCGCGTCGTCGCTCGAGCGGGTCAGTGGACGAGCCCGAGCGCGTCGACGTGCGCGAATTGTTCCGCATGGTCTGGCGCCGGCGCATGATGCTGATCGGCACCTTCCTGCTGGGCGCGATCCTGGCCGGCGGCTCGACCCATTTCGTGACCCCGAAATACGGTGCGATGAGCAAGGTGATGCTCGAAAGCCGCAAGAGCCAGGTGACGTCCTCGAAGGACGTGGTCTCCGATCTCACCCTCAACGACCAGGTGGTCAATAGCGAGGTCTCGGTTCTGACCTCGAACGTGCTGATCGAGTCGGTGGTCAGGAAGATCGGGCTGGACCGGCTGGACAGCATGGACCCGGCCAATCAGGCGCCGTCGCTGACGGCGCAGCTGGAAAGCAAGGTCAAGGGCCTGCTGGGCCTCAACAAGCCGGCGCCGGCCCCCAGCGCGGCCGAGGGGGCGATGACGCCCGAACAGCGCAAGATCGAGCGGCTGGTCTGGCAGATCAGCAAGAACCTCAAGGTCGGGCGCGAGGGCCAGTCCTACGTCATCGATATCTACGCCGCCAATACCCAGCCGCAGCTGGCGGCGCTGCTGGCCAATACCATCGCCGAGCAATACATCTCGGCCCAGCTCGACAGCCGCCGCGCCACCGCCGAGAGCGCGACCCGCTTTCTGTCGAGCCGGGTCGACGAGCTTCGCAAGCAGGTCGAGCAAGCCGAGGCCAAGGTCGAGAAGTTCCGGGCCGAGAACCTGCTGGTCGATGGCGGCACGCTCGACGCCGCGAACCAGCAGCTGGCCCAGCTCAACAGCCAGCTGGTGACGGCCCGCGCCGACCGTATCCAGGCCGAGGCGCGCTATGACCAGATCAAATCGGTGATCGACAAGCAGGGCATCGACGCGGTCAACAACATCGTCAGCTCGCCGGCGCTGGACAAGATCAATGCCGACCTGATGGACCGCCAGCGCCAGGATGCGATCTGGGCCCAGCGTTACGGCACGGGCCATCCCGAGCGCCAGCGTCTCCTGGTCGAGATCGAGGGACTGCGCAAGGACCTCAAGGCCGAGGTTCAGAAGATCGTCGACCAGCGCAAGAACGATGTCGACATCGCCCGTATCCGCGAGGCGACGCTGCAGGACAGCGTCAAGAAGATGGAGTCGCGGATCGTCGACCTGTCGCGCAGCACGATCGGGCTGCGCCAGCTCCAGCGCGAGGCGGCGGCGGCGCGCCAGGCCTATGAGCAGCTGCTCGGCCGGCTGACCGACACGCGGACGCAGGAGCAGATGCAGCGTGCCGATGCCAAGCTGATCGAGAACGCGACGGTCCCGACCGCGCCGGTCTCGCCGCGGCCCAAGCTGATGACGATGCTGGGCGGGATGACCGGCCTGGTGCTGGGCCTGGCGCTCGTGTTCTTCCTCGAGATGACCTCGGTCACCTTCCGCTCGATCCGCGATGTCGAGAGCGAGACCGACCTGCCGGTGCTGGCCGCGATCCCGCGCGAGCCGTGGAAATCGCCGCTCGGCGCCTGGCGCGAGCTGGCCCAGAACCCCTATGGCCTCTATGCCGAGCGCATCCGCCACCTGCGCACCTCGCTCTTGCTGCGCGACGGCAAGGAAGAGGCCCGCAGCGTGATGCTGATCTCCTCGGTGCCGGGCGAGGGCAAGACGACGACGACGCTGTCGCTGGCACGGATGGCGGCGCTGTCGGGCAAGAAGGTGATCGTGGTCGATTGCGACCTGCGCCGGGCCACGCTCTACCGCACCTTCGGCTGGCAGGCCGAGCACGATTTCGCCGGCTTCATCGCCAATACCTGCTCGCTGCATGACGCGATCCACCGTGACCCCGATCTCGGCTTCGACGTGCTCGCGGCCTCGACCCCGCGGCCCGATGTCGCCGACGAACTGGCGGCAAGCTGGCTCGAACCGATGATCGAGACGCTGAAGCACAATTACGATCTGGTTCTGGTCGACGCGCCGGCGCTGCTGGCGGTGTCGGACGGGCTGATCGTCGGCCAGGCGGTCGACATGAGCCTCTACCTGGTGCGCTGGAACAGCACGCCGCGCAGCGCGGTGACCAAGGGCATCTCGCAATGCCACGAGAACGGGCTCCACCTCACCGGCGCGGTGCTGAGCGTGGTCGACCAGCGCCAGAGCACCGAGGTCTATACCGAGGGGTATGGCTATTCGGCCTGAGACAGGCGCCCCGGCCGCGAAAGCTGCAAAGACCGTTTGACCCACCTGCCTTGCCGGGGCTTCAGCCCCGGATCGCAGCCGACCCGCCGCTCAGGGCGGGCGCGGTGTGGAGCAGCCGTTGCCCTGCAGACGGACGCCGGGCCAGAGGAGGTCTGGCCAGAGGGCGCCGGGCCAGAGGAGGTCGGGCCAGAAGACGTCGGGCCAGGGAATGCGGACATAGCGCAAACGACCGTGTGTCCACCCTCGGGGTCGGGCGCGATCCTCCCTCCCTGGTCGGGAGGGCTGCGCCACCGGTTCCCCGGACGGAAGGGGGCAGCTTACTCCGGCAGATCGTAAAGCGTCAGCTCCGACGGCGCCGCTATGGTGATCCGGGCCTTGTGCGGCACCGTCTCGCGGTTCGGGTCGCCGCCGCCGTTGAGGTTGCGCGCCAGCCGCGGATAGCTCGACCCGGCGATGTCGAGCCGCAGCCGGTGGCCGGGCCGGACCAGCCAGGCGATGTCGCGCAGCCGGATCGTCACCGTGTAACTCTGGCCCGGCTGCATCAGCTTGGGATCGGCGAAGCCGTCGCGATAGCGCAGCCGCAGCGCCCCCTCCTGGATCATCAGCGAGGTGCCGTCCGGGGCGACATCGGTGAGGCGGGCGACGAGGTCGGTATCGGGCACGTCGGTCGACACGGTCAGCCGGGCGCTGATCGGACCGGCGATGCGCAGCGGCACCTGCAGCGGGGCGGAGCTGTAGCTGAGCACGTCCGCCCGCGCCTCGACCGGGCGCTGGTCGAGCGGCCCGTCCCGGGTGGCGGGATCGCCGGTACAGCAGATCGCGCCGCCGAGGGTCGGCACCGGGTCCATCGGGTCCGAGGTCAAGCTGCGCGCCCCGGCCGAGGCCCCGGCGCGGCTCAGGCCGTCGCCGGCAAGCCGGTAGGTTACCTGCCGCGCGGCCGCCGGCGGCCAGCTCTCGGCATCGCGCCAGACATCCTCGCCCAGCACGTAGAAGCGGTAGGGCGGCAGCTTGCCCGGCCCCTTCGGCGGCGCATCCTTCAGCCTGGCATCCATGAAGCCGAGATAGAGCCGGTCATAGGGCTGCGGCCGGCCCTTCACTGCCATGTCGCCGACATGGCCGGCGCTGAACGGGCCGGTGCTGTCGCAATGCCCGCCCGGGCCGATCAGCACGTGCTGGTCGGGGGCCGAGCGGCGCATCAGCTTCGACAGGACCAGGGTCGAGCTGACGCTCTGGTCGTACCAGTTGTCGACCATCAGCGCCGGGGTGGCGAAGCGGGCATCGTCGCCGATGAAGCCGGTGTGGGCGCCGAAGCCGGGCTGGTCGAACCCGTCCAGCATCGCCTCGAAATCGGTCGGGTCGGGCCGGGCGCGCGCGATGGCGTCGCGCAGCGGCAGGGTGGCCAGCCCCCGGGCATAGTCGATCGGCGGCGCGTCCATCCTGTCGCCGGTCTTGCCGCCCCAGCGCGCGAACCAGCCATAGGCCGAGGCGAGCTCGGGGATGCCGCCCTCGAACATGCCGAAGTAGCCGTAGACCCCGCCTGCCGTGCCGATCGCCCCGCCGGCGCCGATCGGCACCATCGCCTTGAGTTGCTTTGGCCGGGCGGCGGCGAGGATCACCTGGCTCTCGCCCAGGGCCGAGCAGCCGATCGTCCCCACCTGGCCGTCCGACCAGCCCTGGGCCGCGATCCAGTCCAGCGTCGCCGCGCCGTCGCTGGCGGCGTGCGGGTAGGGGGCGAAGACGCCTTGGGAGCCGAAGCGGCCGCGCATGTCCTGCACCACCACGGCATAGCCGTGCGGCGTGAACAGGCTGACCCAGTGCCGGGCCTCGGGATAGCCGTCCTTGCCATAGGGCAGGCGGACCAGGATTGCCGGTTTGCGCGCCGGGCCGTCCTCGGGCAGGTAGATGTCGGTCGCCAGCTTGATGCCGTCGGGCATCGGCACCATGACATCGGCCAGCCGCTTGGCCGGCAACCCGCGCACCCAGGCGGCGAATTCGGCCCGGTACTTGAGCCCGCGCAGCGCGTCATGCACCGGCCCGGGCAGCTTGACCGCGGCCGCCCCGCCCGCCGCCAGCACCACGGCCCCGATCATCACCAGCCAGCGTTTCCTCATCCTGCCTCCCCGGGGCTCGACCTCGATATCGCGTCGCGGCTAGGATGCGCGCCGAAACGGCGGGCGGGAAGGGGAGCCGGGTGGAAATTGTCATTGACCTCTGGCTCTGGCCGCTGACCGGCGGCGGCGCGCATCTGTCGCCCGACGAGGCGGCGCGGGCCGACCGTTTCGTCTATCACCGCCATGCCGAGGCCTTCCGCGCCGGCCGTAGCCGGCTGCGCGAGATCCTTGCCGGCTACAGGGGCATGTCGCCCGCTGCGCTGCGTTTCAGCTATTCCGATCACGGCCGGCCGTCGCTCGCCGGCGGGCCCGAATTCAACCTCAGCCATTCCGGCGGCTGGGCGGCGCTGGCGGTCAGCGAACGGCCGCTGCGGCTGGGCATCGACATCGAGGCCCATCGCACGGTCGAGGAGGGCATCGCCCGCCGCTTCTTCTCGCCCGCCGAGCAGCGCGCTCTGGCGGCGCTGCCCGGGGCCGAGTGGCAGGCCGGCTTCTTCCGCTGCTGGACCCGCAAGGAGGCGCTGGTCAAGGCCTGCGGCCCCGGCCTGTCGATGGCGCTGGACAGTTTCGACGTCACGCTGGCGCCGGGCGAGGCGCGGCTGACCCGGATCGAGGGCGGCACGGCCGCGGACTGGGCCCTGGCCGACCTTGACGTTGGCCCGGGCATGGCCGGGGCTGTGGCGGCCGAGACCGGCGGCGCCACCCTGCGGTTGCGCCTGCGCCAGGGGAGCCTGCCGCTGCCGGCTCACTGAGCCGCGTGCTCGGCGAGGAAGGTCTCGATCTCGCGCGCCAGTTCGGCGGTGCCCAGCCGCCTCTCGCCCTTCACCAGGACCTCGTCGATATTGACCGTCTTCAGTGGCCCGGTGACGACCTTCTCCCAGCCGACCGAGGGCAGGAAATGCTTGCCATGCGGGGTGATCTTGGTGACGACATGCAGCACCGGCGCGTCGAAGGGCGCCGGACGATAGACATCGCGCGCGGCCGAGATGTAGGTGACGAAGCCCTGCAATTCGGGCGCCAGGTCGTAGAGCGCGCCGCGCTCGATCAGCCCCACCTTCACCGCCAGTTGCAAAAGCCCGGTCTTGCGGATGAGCCGGTAACTGCCCAGCATCGCCGGCAGTGACATCGTGCCGGCCCGGACCATGCGGATCCTGTTCGCCAGCGCGAAGCGGCGCTCGCGCCAGCGGCTGGCCTTGTCGGCCTTCAGGCTGGCGGCATAGCCCGGTTCCCAGACATCCTTGATGACGACGGCGACCTTTTCGCCCTCGGCCTGCAGGATGCGGGCGGCCTCGAGCGCGATATTGCCGTGGACGCAGACGCCGAACAGCAGGTAGGGGCCGTGCGGCTGGTGCTTGCGGATGACCTTGGCGTATTCGGCCGCGATCTCCTCGAAGCTGCGCGGACGCTGGTCGATGCCGCGGGTGCCGTCGAACAGGCGCACGCAGGCGGCCGGGTGGCGGTCCCTCATCTCCCCCAGCGCCGAGAGCATGATGGCGACATCGTTGACCGCGATGATCGGCTGGGCGTCGCCCTCGGTTTCCAGCGGCTCGATGCGCCAGTCGTCACCCTGCGCCTCTTCGGTCCCGCCGATCTCGGCGCCGATCCTGGCGGCCAGGGCGCGGATGGTCGGATGGGCGTAGATCGTGGCGACGCCGAAGCGCACGCCCCAGGTCTCGCGGATCCGGGACATCAGCCGGACGGCGAGCAGGGAATGACCGCCGAGGTCGAAGAACGAGGTTTCGCGCGGCGGCTCCGGCTGGTCCAGCAGCTCGGCCCAGAGCGCGGCCAGCCGGTCCTCGATCTCGCCGGCGCCGGCTTTGACCGCAGCTGGAGCAGCCGGCGCAACGGCGGCCCCCTCGGCGGCGACGAAGGGCGCGGGCTGCGGCGCGGAAGAGGCAAGCAGCGCGGTCATGGCCGTTGCCGAGGTGCCGTGCGGCGGGGCGGGCAGGCGGGCGCGGTCGATCTCGCCCCGGGCGCCGCGCGGCAGGGCCGCCAGCACGCTGATCCCCTGCGGCATCTCCGCGGCCGGCAGGCGGCGGGCGGCATAGCCCATCAGCTCGACCGGCAGCCCCTCGAGCGGCACCAGGCTGTCGGGCTGCGGGCTGACGAAGGCATAGCTGCCGCCTTCCACGGCCACGGCCGCCGCGGCGGCGACCTCGGGATGGCCCGCCAGCACCGCCTCGACCTGGGTCAGCCCGGGGGCCGCGGCCTCGGTGGAGGCGCCCAGCCGGGCATCGGCGGGCAGGGCGCCCAGCGGCAGTTCGGGATCGGCCAGCACCGCCTCGATATCGGCGAGCAGGGTCGCCATCAGCGCCTCGATCGTCTCGGGCTCGAACAGCTCGGGGCAATACTCGACATGCAGGTGCCAGCCCTGCGCCGGCCGGCCGATGATGACGACGTTCAGGTCCTGCGCCGCGCCCGGCGTGTGCGACGGGGCCGAGACCAGCTCGAACCCGCCATAGCGGGCGTCCCTGAGGAAGACGTGCTGCAGGCTGAAGGCGACCGAGACCAGCGGCGCCCGCGACGGGTCGCGCGGCGGATTGACGATCTCGACCAGCTTGCTGAAGGGCAGCGACTGGTGGGTCAGCGCCTCCTCGACCACGCGGCGCGTGGTGGCGAGATGGGCGCTGAACGGGGTCTCGTCGGCGGTCGGTAGGCGCAGCACCTGGTGGCTGATGAACGGGCCGATCAGCGGTTCCAGATCGGTCTCGGCCCGGCCCGCGACCGGGGTCGAGAACAGCACTTCCGGCTTGCCCGTCACCCGGTGCAGCGTCGCCGCCAGAGCAGCCGCGCCGAGGGTGAAGGTCGAGACGCCGCGCGCCTTGGCGGCGGCTTCGAAGCGCGGCATGAACTCGGCCGGCAGGGCGCGGCTGCGGCGCGTGACTGCCGTCGAGCGCAGGGCCGGGCGCGGCTTGTCCGCCGGCAGCTCGAAATAGGGCGCGTCCTTCATCTGCGCGGCCCAGTAGGCGCTATCTTCCGCGAGCACGCCGCTGGCCAGGTATTCCTCCTGCCACAGCGCGTAATCGCCGTATTGCAGCGGCAGCTCGGGCAGCTCGGGCGCCTGTCCGGCCTCCAGAGCCGCGGCGATGGTGCCCAGTTCCTGGCCCAGCACGCCGATCGAGTAGCCGTCGAAGACGACGTGATGGGCGACGATCAGCAACACCGCCCGTTCGGGCGCCAGCCGCACCAGCGTGGCGCGCAGCAGCCCCGGCTGGGTCAGGTCGAACGGCCGTGCGGCATCCTCCTGCGCGATCTCGTCCAGCCGCTCGGCATGGCGGGCCGCGGGCGTGGTGCGCAGGTCGATCAGGCCGAGGCGGAACGGGGCCGCGTCGAGCACTTCCTGCAGCGGCGCGCCGTCCTCCTCGACGAAGCGGGTGCGCAGGATCTCGTGCCGGGCGATGATCGCCTTGAAGGCATCCTCGATGCTCTCGTTGCGGACCGGGCCGCGCAGTTCCCAGCGGACCGCGACGTTGAGCGTCGGGTCGCCCGGGTTCATCTGGTCGATGAACCAGAGCTGGCGCTGCATCGTGCTGAGCGGGAAGCGCAGCGGCGCCTCCTGCGTCTCGGGGCCCTGGCCGGCGGAGGGGTCGTGGTCACTCATGTTCAGGAGGCTTTCTCCATGCCGCGCCGGGCACCGCCGCGGAACGATTTCAGGGAGGGCCGCGCCGGGCCCTTGGGTTCGGTATCGCCGCCGCGGGCGTCGGCGAAGGCGGCGAGGTCGCGGATCGAGGGATGGGCGAGCATGTCGCGCGCCTCGAGCCCGAGCCCGGCATCGAGCATCCGCGCCGCGATGCGGAAGACCGAAAGCGAGTCGACCCCGAGCGCGTGCAGCGTCTCGGTGGCGCCGATGGTCTCGCGGCCCAGCACCTCGGCCCAGATCGCGGCGATCTTCTCCTCGGTCGGGCCGCTCGGCGGATCGGCCGGCGGCGCCTCGGCCAGCACGGCGGCGGCCTCGGGCGCCGGCAGCGCCTTGCGGTCGAGCTTGCCGTTGCCGGTCTGGGGCAGGGCGTCGAGCACGCTCCAGGCCTGCGGCACCATGTAATCGGGCAGCTGCGCCGCGATGCTGGCCGAGATCGCCGCGGTGTCGAGCGTCGCGCCCGGTTCGGCCACCAGCCAGGCGGCCAGCAGCTTGTCGCCCGACGGCCGCGCGGCGACGTCGACCGCCGCCCTGGCGATGCCGGGCAGGGCGCGCAGCCGGGTCTCGATCTCGCCCAGCTCGATGCGGAAGCCGCGCAGTTTCACCTGGGTGTCGCGGCGGCCCAGCACCACGATCCCGCCATCCGCCTTGCGCAGCGCCAGGTCGCCGGTGGCGTAGAGCCGGCGCGGCTTGCCCATCAGCGCGATGTCGCGGAAGGCGGCCTCGGTCAGGTCGGGCCGGTTGTAATACCCCAGCGCCAGCCCGTCGCCGCCGATATTCAGCTCTCCGGTGACGCCGATCGGCTGAACCTCCCCGGCCTCGGACAGGATGTGCAGATCGGTATTGCCGATCGGCCCGCCGATGGTGATCGGTTCGTCATGGGCGATGCGCTTGACCGCCGACCAGATCGTCGTCTCGGTCGGGCCGTACATGTTCCACAGTTCGCCACCCGCCGCGGTCAGCCGCTGGGCGAGGTCGGCCGGCAGCGGCTCGCCGCCCGCCAGCATCTTCAGCCCGGTGCGCGGTTGCAGACCGGCCTCCAGCAGCATGTCCCACAGCGTCGGCGTCGCCTGCATCACCGTGATGTCGTCCCGCGCCACGCGCTCGGCCAGGGCGAAGCCGTCGAGGATGTCCTCGGAACTGGCAATCACCACGGTGCCGCCGACCGCCAGCGGCAGGAACAGCTCCAGCACCGCGATGTCGAACATCACCGTGGTGACCGAGAGCAGCGTGTCCTCGGCGGTCATGCCCGGCTCCCGCGCCATGGTGGTCAGGAAGTTGACCACCGCGCGATGGGGCACGGCGACGCCCTTCGGCGTGCCGGTCGAGCCCGAGGTGAAGATGACATAGGCCGGGCGCTCGGGATCGGCGGCCACCGGTGCCGGCGTGCCGCCGGCCGGGGCGTCGGCGAGGTGGAGGACGGCGATGTCCAGCCCCTCGGCAAAGCCGGCATCGGCGCAGACCAGGCCCGAGACCTCTGCCGTCTCGCAGATCGTGCGCAGCCGGGCGGCCGGCTGGCGCGGGTCGAGCGGCACGTAGGTATGGCCGGCCTTGTGCACCGCGATCAGCGCCACCAGCATGCCGGCGCCGCGCGGCAGGGCGACGGCGACCCGGGCACCGGGCTCGGGCAGGGCCGCCTGGATATGGGCGGCGAGCGCGTCGCTGGCGCCGGCGAGCTCGGCATAGGTGAGCGCGGCATCCGCGGCCTCGACCGCCACCGCCTCGGGCGTGGCCGCGGCGCTGCGGGCGATCAGGTCGGGCAGCATCGCGGCGCGGTCATAGTCCATCGCGGTCCGGTTCCGGCCCTCGACCAGATCGGCCAGCGCCTCGGGCGCCATCATCGGCAGATGCGCGATCGCCGTGGCACTGTCGGCGCCCAGCCCGGCCAGCACCGCCTCGAGATGGCCGATCCAGCGCCGCACCGTCTCGGGATCGTAGACATCGGCATTGTAGTCGACATCGACGCGCAGCCCGTCGCGGCCCTCGATCATGTTGAAGAACAGGTCGAAATTGGCCGCCGCCTTGGGCGTCGGCGCGGCGCGGCCGGTCACCGGACCCATCGGCAGCTCCTCGGCGACGCGTTCGAGGTTGAACTGCACTTCGGTCAGCGGCAACCGGTTGAGCGCGCGCGGGATTTCCAGCTCGCGCACCAGGGCGCCATAGGTCGTGTCCTGGTGGTCGAAGGCCGCCATCACCGCCTTGCCGGCCCGGGCGAGGTGCTCGGCCGCCGGCTGCGCCGGGTCGAAGGCGGCGCGGATCGGCAGGAAGTTGACGCAATGGCCGACCAGCGCCTGGTTCTCGAGCAGCGCCTGGCCGCCGGTCGGAACCCCGAGCACGATGTCGGAGGCGCCGCTGAGCCGGCCCAGCGTGATCTGCAGCGCGGCGAAGAGGGTGCCGAACAGGGTGCAGCCCTGCTTGGCCCCGGCCTTGCGCGCGGCCTTCAGCGTCTCGACCGGGATACGGGCGGTGACGGTGCCGCCGTTGAACTGCTTGACCGCCGGGCGCGGATGGTCGGCCGGCAGTTCGGGCAGGGACGGGATCGTCTCGTATTGCGCGCGCCAGAAGGCGAGGGTTTCCGGCCGCATCTCGGTCGCCGCATGGGCCTGGGCATAGGCGGCGAAGGAGGGCGCCGGCGGCAGGCCCGCATCGCGGCCCTCGCAGGCGGCGGCATAGAGCTGGGACATCTCGTCGAGCAGGACGTTGAAGGACCAGCCGTCGCAGAGGATGTGATGGGCGGTCATCAGCAAGACGTGACGCTCGGGCGCCAGCGCGACCAGCGCCAGCCGCAGCGCCGGGCCGGCGGTCAGGTCGAAGGGCTCGGCCGCGTCCTTCGCCAGCAAGGCCTCGAGCGCCGCCTCCGGGTCCGGATCGGCCGAGACGTCGTGCAGCGCCAGCTCGGGCGCATAGGGCGCGATCACGTCGAAGCTGGCACCGGCGCGGTCGAAGACCAGCCGCAGCGCGTCGTGCCGGGCGATCAGCAGCTGCAGCGCCCCCTCCAGCGCCGCCCGGTCGAGCGGGCCGTCGAGCCGCAGCGCGACGCCCTCGTTGAAGCTGCAGGCGGCGCCGTCGCCAAGCTGGTGGGTGAGCCAGATCTCGTGCTGGCTCTCGGTCAGCGGGATCGCCTGGGTCGGAGTGGCCGTGGCGGCCGGTTGCGGCGCCGCGGAAGGCCGGGCCGCGCCGCCCGTGCCGGTCAGGATGCCGATCGACTGCAGCGTGTCGACGGCCTTGACGAAGGCGCCGTAGACCGCCTCGATATCCTCGTCGCTATGCGCGGTGGTCAGGAAGCCGCAGAAGCCGTCCTGCACATGCACCCCCTCCATCCGCATCAGCGGGAAGAGTAGCGCGGCGCGCGGGTCGTGGCTGGTGACGTTGATGACGAACCAGCTCGAGAAATGCGTCACCAGCTCGGGCAGCCCGCGCTCGGCCAGCGCCGCGTTCATCCGCCCGGCCAGCGCCCCGGCCCTGGCCGCGACCTCGGTCCACAGCACCTCGCCCCTGGCGTCGAGATGGTCCATCACCGCCTCGACCGCCGCCAGCACCAGCGGGTGGCGGACGAAGGTGCCGGCGAAGAAGGTCGGCGCCACCTGCGGCACCGAATCGTCGCCATAGGCCCATTGGCCGCCGTCGAGCGCATCGAGGAAGCGCCGCGCGCCGGCCAGCAAGCCGACCGGCAGCCCGCCACCGATCACCTTGCCGTAGGTCGCCATGTCGGCCTCGATCTCCCAGATCCCCTGCATGCCCCTGGCATGGGTGCGGAAGCCGGTGACGACCTCGTCGAAGACCAGCGCCGACCCGCCGTCGCGGGTGATCCGGCGCAGGTCGCGGCAGAATTCGGACGGCCGCAGCTCGGGATGGCGCGACTGCACCGGCTCGACGATCACCGCGGCGATGTCCTTGATGTTACTGCTGATCCAGTCGAGCGATTCCGGCGCGCCGTAGCCCAGCACCACCATGTTGGTCAGCCCCGAGCGCGGGATGCCCGGCGCGATCGGCAGCGCCGCCGGATCGCCGCCGCGGGTCTTGCCCTTGATCAGCACCTCGTCGAACTGGCCGTGGTAGTCGTTTGAGAAGACCACGATCTTCTCGCGCCCGGTGACAGCGCGGGCGACGCGCATCGCCGCCATCACCGCTTCCGAGCCGGTGTTGCAGAAGGTGACGCGTTCGTGCCCCAGCATCTCGGATAGGCGCTTGGCCAGCGGGCCGGCCTTCTCGGATTGCGGGCCGATGGCATAGCCTTTTTCCAGCTGAGCGGCGACTGCGGCGCTGACGAAATCGGGCGAATGGCCGAAGGCGGTCTGGCCGAAGCCGTTAACCACGTCGACGAAGCGGTGTCCGTCGACATCCCAGATATAGGCGCCCTTCGAGCGGTCCGAGACCAGCGGGAAGGTGAGCTCCTTCCAGTCGGGGTGGAAGCCGGCGGCAGTGCGCGGGTCGGCCAGGTGCGACCGGTGCTCGGCGGTGTAGGCCTTCGACTTGGCGTGACGCTCGGAATAGCGCGCGGCGAGGTCGGCGACGAAGGCGCGCTGATCGGGCGTCAGTTCGGCGCCGGCGAGGCTCGGGCCGCGGCCGACCTTGAAACCCTCCTTGCGTGCGGGCGCCTCTTCGGCCGCCGGGGCAACCGGGGTAGCGATCGTCGCCGGCGCCGCCGCCGGTTGGGCAACCGGGGCGGGCGCCGACTGTGCGGCGGCCGGGGCCGGCGCCGCGGCGCCGAGGGCGCGCAGCTGCTCGGCGAAGACCGCCTGCATGGTCTGCATCTGGGCCTGCAGCAGGCCGGAAAGATCCGAGCCGGCGGCCATCGGCTGGGTCATCGGTTGGGCCATCGGTTGGGCCGGAGCCGCCGGCATCGCCGGAGCCGCCGCCGTCAACGCCGCCGCCGGGACCTGCGCGGCGGGTGCAGCCGCCGGTTGCGGGGCCGGAGCGGGCGCCGGGGCCGGTGTCGGGGCGGCCTCGGCCGGCAGGACCGCGTCGAGATGGGCGGCCAGCTCGGCGATCGACGGGGTGTCGGCGAGCAGGCTGCGGAAGGTCATCTCGACCCCGTAGTCGCGCCCCAGCGCCTGCGCCACCTGGCCCATGAACAGAGAGTCGAAGCCCAGTTCGAGGAATGGCGCCGTCGCCTCCTCCGGCGCCAGGTCCTCGCCCGAGAGGTCGGAGAACAGGGCCAGCAGTTCGGCGGTCAGGCGCGCGCTGCGCGGGGCGGTCTGGGCAACATCGGTCATGGCATTCTCACTTGCGGCGGGCACAGCGGGCTGCGGCGCGGGGATTTCGGGGGCCGGGGGCATGGCCGTCGCGGCAACAGCCGGCGCAGCCATCGGCACTCCGGCCGGAGGCGGATCGATCCAGTGGCGCTTGCGCTGGAACGGGTAGGGCGGCAGCGACACCCGGCGGGTGCCGCGCGGCAGGCGGGACCAGTCGACGGGCGCCCCGGCGGCCCAGAGTTGGCAGAACGCGGCGGCCATGACGCTTTGATCGTCAGAGTCCGATTGGGTGTGATCCGGCAATGACTGGATTATCCCGCCATGCCCGCCGCGTCCCAAGGTCTGCGCCGCGAAGGCTGACAAGGTGCGTCCCGCACCCACCTCCAGCAGAATCGGAGACCTTGTCTCGCAGACCGCCTGCAGGGCGGCCTGGTAATTGACCGGGGCGCGGGCCTGGGCGGCCCAGAAGGCCGGGCTCTGCGCCTCGTCGTCGGTGATCCAGCGCCCGGTGACGCTGGACACGAAGGGAATTTGCGGCGCCGCCAGCGCCTCGCCGGCGACCAGTGCCTCGAGCGCGGGCGTCACCGGGTCCATCATCTTCGAATGGAAGGCATGCGAGGTATGCAGCCGCGTGACCGCGATTCCCGCCGCCTCGAGCCTCTCGGCCAGCGCGTCGACGGCCTCGTCCGGTCCGGCCACGACCTGCAGCTTCGGCGCGTTCAGCGCGGCCAGGTCGACCGTGTCGTCGAGATGCGGCCGCAGCTCGTCCAGCGTGCAGCGCACCGAAAGCATCGCGCCCGGCGGCTGGTCCTGCATCAGACGGCCGCGTTCGGCGATGATCTTGAGGCCGGTCTCGAAGCTCATCACGCCGGCGATGGTGGCGGCGGCGAATTCGCCGACCGAATGGCCCAGCATGGCGGCCGGGTCGATGCCGCGCGCCTGCCACAGCCGGGCCGTGGCCACCTGGGTCAGGTAGAGCGCCGGTTGGGTGATGCGGGTGTCGCGCAGCGCCCGGGCGGCGGCCTTGTCGGTGACGTCGCCGAAGCAGAGCAACTCGTTGATGTCGAGATCGATCAGCGGCTTGAGGATTTCCGCCCCCTGATCGATCCAGCGGGCATATTCCGGCTCGCTGGCATAGAGGCCCTTGCCCATGCCGGGATATTGCGAGCCCTGGCCGGGGAACATGAAGACGACCGGCGGCGCCTCCTTCGGCGTCGCGGCGCGCGGCGGTTGGGCCTTGCGCAGCGCGGTCCCGGCCTCGGCATTGGTCATCGCGGCGACGGCCAGGCGCCAGGGGAAGGTCCGGCGGCCCTCCTGCAGGGTGAAGGCGGCGTCGGCCAGGGCGGGGGCGTCGGAGGCCTCCAGCCGGTCGGCCAGCCGCACCGCCATTTCGGCCAGCGCCTCGGGGGTGGTGGCCGAGAGCGGCAGGATTTGCGGCGCCTCGACCGGCGCTTCCGCCGGGCGCTCGGGGGCTTCTTCCAGCACCAGGTGGACATTGGTGCCGCCGACGCCGAAGGAACTGATCCCGGCGCGGCGCGGGCCGTCGCTGGCCCAGTCTTCCAGCCCCTCGGGCACCCGGAACGGGCCTGAAGCGAAGTCGATCCGCGGGTTCGGCGTCTGGAAATTGGCCACCGGCAGGATTTCCCGCGCCCGCAGCATCAGCGCCGTCTTGATCGTGCTGACCACCCCCGCCGCGGCGTCGAGATGGCCGATATTGCCCTTTACCGATCCCAGCGCGCAGGCGCCCGGCGTGCCGGTGCCGAAGGCCTGGGTCAGCCCGGCGATCTCGATCGGGTCGCCCAGCGGCGTCGCGGTGCCGTGGCATTCGACGTAGGAGATCGTCGCCGGGTCGATGCCGGCATCTTGATGCGCCATCCGGATCGCCGCCGCCTGGCTGGTGACCGAGGGCGCGGTGTAGGAGATCTTCTCGGCGCCATCGTTGTTGACCCCAGCGCCGCGGATCACGGCATAGATCTGGTCGCCCGCCGCCAGCGCGTCTTCCAGCCGTTTCAGCACCACGACCCCGGCGCCATGGCCGAAGACGGTGCCGCCGGCCCGGGCGTCGAAGGGCCGGCACAGCCCGTCGGTCGAGCCCATGCCGCCCTCTTGCGCCATGTAGCCGCGCTTCTGCGGGAAGGTGATCGAGACGCCGCCGGCCAGGGCCACGTCGCAGGCCCCGGCGCGCAGCGACTGCACCGCCTGGGCGATCGCGGTCAGCGAGGTCGAGCAGGCGGTCGAGATCGCCATCGCCGGGCCATGCAGGTTGAGCTTGTAGGCCACCCGGCCGGCAAGGTTGTCGTTGGTGTTGCCGGTCAGGATGCCGTAATTGCCGATCTGGAACTGGGCGGTGAAATCGTCCAGCGCGGCACGGTCGGCCATGATATTGGCCAGCAGATAGGTCGACAGCGTCGCCCCGGCGTAGACGCCGACCGGGCCGGGCGCGCGGGTCGGGTCGATGCCGGCATCCTCGAGCGCCTCCTGGCAGATCTCGAGGAAGATGCGGCCCTGCGGGTCCATCTCGGCCGCGTCGCGCGGCAGCATGTTGAAGAACCTGGCGTCGAACAGGTCGACATCTTTCAGCACCGAGCGGGCCGGGACATAGGCCGGATCGGCATGCAGTTCGGGCGGGACGACGTCTTCCAGTTCCTCGGGCGCGAAGCGCGGGATCAGGTTGTCGCCGGCGCGGATGCGGGCCCAGAACGAGGCCAGGTCGTCGGCGCCGGGGAACCGTCCTGCCAGCCCGGTGATGGCGATGGCGCCCTCGGGGAGGTCGTCGCGTTTCGCGGCTTGCGGCGTCGCCTCGGCCGCCGGGGCGGCGGGGGCGAGATCGGCCAGCCGCGCCGCCAGATCGCCCAGCCGCGGGGTCTCGAACAGCAGGGTGATGTCGAACTTCACCCCCAGCCGCGCCTCCAGCCGTGCATGGGCGTCGATCAGTTGCAGCGAGGTGCCGCCGGCCTCGAAGAAGGTGATGTCGTCGTCCGGCGGATCACAGGCCAGGATCTCCTGCCAGACCGCGGCGATGGTGGCGCGGATGTTCCTCGGGTCGGGTTTCTGCGCCGGCGCGGCCGCCGTGGGCCGGTCGAGCAGCGCCAGCAGCGCCTTGCGGTCGGTCTTGCCGGCCGGGGTCAGCGGCCAGTCCGTGGTCACCCGGGTGACGCGCGGCAGGGTTGCCGGGCTGACCTCTTCGCCGGCCGCCGCCATCACCTGGCGGACGAAACCGGTCTCGTCGGCGGGCATGCCGCCCTCGGGCAGCAGGAAACCGGCGATGCGCTTGTCGCCGGCCGGACCCTTGACCAGTTCGACCGCCGCGTCGGCGACGCCGGGCTGGCTGCGCAGCACGTGTTCGAGCCCGTCGAGCTCGATCCGCCTTCCGCCCAGCTTGACCTGGCGGTCGACGCGGCCGCGGAACTCGAAGACGCCGTCAGCGCGCAGATGGGCAAGGTCTCCGGTCAGGTAGACCTTGCCGGACTTGCCCGGCCGGGGATCGTCGATGAAGACCTCGGCGGTCTTCTCGGGCCGGCCGTAATAGCCCAGCGCCACGCCGGGGCCGGCGATGGTCAGCTGGCCGGTTTTGCCCGACGCCAGCGGCCGGAGCGCCTCGTCGACGAGAAAGGCCTCCTCATGCACCATCGGCCGGCCGATCGGCAGCGGCCCGCCGTCGAGCAGCTCTTCCGTCACCCACTGGCCGAGGCTGACCATGGTCGTCTCGGTCGGGCCGTAGATGTTGTTGAGCCGGATCTCGGGATAGGCGGCCAGCAGCCGCTTGGCATGGCCGGGCGACATCACGTCGCCGCCCGAGGAGACGAGGCGCAGGCTGGCGAAGGCATCCAGCGCGTGGTCGATCATCAGGTGGTTGAGCCCGGCATAGAACACTGCCGCCGTGACGTTGTGGCGGCGCATCACCGCGGCGACGTCCTGAACCGCCGGCATCGGCGTCTCGACGATGGCGCAGGCGGCGCCGTTCAGCAGCGCGCCCCAGATGTCGAAGACCGAGCCGTCGCAGGCGATGGTCGAGGCATGCAGCACGACGTCGTCGGGAGTGACGGCAAAGAGCGGCTGGTCGAGCATGATCGCGGCGATGCCGCGCTGGGCCGTCACCACCCCCTTCGGGGTGCCGGTCGTGCCCGAGGTATACATGACATAGGCGGGGTCGGCGCCCGTCGCCTCGGGCCAGTCGGCGCTGTCGGGATCGGGGCCGGCGAGGACGTCCTCGAGGGCGAGGGCGGTCAGCCCTGCGGGCAGCAGCTCGGGCGCCCTGTCGGCATAGCGGGCCGCCACCAGCGCGGCCTTGAGCGGCAGGTCGGTGGCGATGAAGGCGAGCTGTTCGGGCGCGTGAGTCGGGTCCAGCGGCACGAAGGCGGCCCCGGCGCGCAGCACCCCGAGCATGGCGATGATCGCCTCGGCCGAGCGCGATTCCAGCAGTCCGACGAAATCGCCGCGGCCGACGCCGGCCGCGCGCAGCCGCGCCGCGACCCGCTCTGCCGCCGTTTTCAGAGTGGCATAGGAGAGGACACGGTCGCCGGCCAGCAGTGCATGGGCGTCCGGCGCCCGCACCGCCTGAGCCGCGAAGACCGGATAAATCGCCTGCCCCGGATCGTAGCCCGGCCGGGCCACCGATACGGCATCGCCATCGCGTTTCATTCCCCACCCCAAAATAAATCCCCGACTGGCGGATCCGGGCCGGAAATGACCCGATGCCGAAGGGCGCCGCATGTCGGAGTCGACGCAATCGCACCGTGCAAATGCCTTTCCCCTTGGCCGCCTCTCCGCGGGCAGGGGGTGAAAAACACTCGTTACGGTCACCTACTGCCGAGTATTTGCCGATCAGAATTTCTGTCAACAAATCGGCGCAGACGATCGTGTCGGCCCCAGAAACCTGGTGTTTCGCTATCTGTTTAAGCTGTTGTTTGTGTTCGGTTTCGGGATCGCAATGCGGCAATTTTCAGGCAAATCGAAACGCTTTGTTTCAGGGCGCAGCCGCATGGCGACTGCGCGACGGGTATTCAATCGGGGGTTGTCATCGTTCCAGATGTGGGGCGCATGGGCCGCCGGCCACAACATCTGGCCGTGGCGCGGCCATCTGCCCTCGCCCGGCCGCTTCGCCGCGAGCGGCGGGGACGAATCAGGGCTCAGCTCCGGGCGCCGCCCTGCCGGCGCCGGAGCCGGGACCGGGCCAGGGCGCGCAGGCGCGGCTCGGCCACGGCCAGGGCGACGAGGTAGATCGCCAGCGCCGGGACGACGGCGCCGAAGGCGCGCACCAGTGCCGGCAGCTGTTCGAAGGCGGGAAACTCGCGCAGCAGCAGGATCACGGCCGCCCCCAGCAGCAGCGGCACCACGATGCGGCGCATCGAATAGAGGATGCCGGGCCAGCTCAGCCCGGCATGGCGCTGCAGCAGCCGGGCCGAGGCAACGGCCATCACCGCGCTGACCACGACCTGCGACCAGGCCACCGCCAGCAGGCCGAAGGTCGCTCCGGCCGTCGTTGCCGCGACGCTCAGCACCAGGCCGAACAGGGTGAACAGGGGCAGTCGCCGGACCTGCCCGGCCAGCGACATGATCGGCTCGACCGCCGGGCCGGGCAGTTGCAGCGCCCGCGACAGCGCCAGGACGGCGACCACCGGCAGCGCGGGCAGCCATTTCTCGCCCAGCAGGCCGCGAATCAGGTCCTCGCCCATCACCCCAAGCCAGACGAAGACCGGCACCCCGAGCGCGAAGAGCGCGGTGAAATAGAGCTTGGCCTGGGTCTGGAAGCCGGTGGTGCTGCCCTCATGGGCGTCGCGGACCTGACGGAACAGGCTCCAGGCCAGGACATGGGCCGGCTGGCCGATCACCTCGGCCACGGCGCCGACCAGCCGCGCGGCGGCGCGGTAATAGCCCACCGCCGCCGGGCCGAGGAAGCCGCCGATGACGAAGGTGGCGACGTAGAGGCGTAGGTTGGCGATGATCCGGCTGGTGAAGTTCTGCCGCGAATAGGCGATCAGGTCGCGCAGCGCCGTGGCCTCCATGCCGGGCAGCGGCGCCCGCCGGGTGAAGGCGAAACTGAGCACCAGGTGGGTCGACTGGAAGGCGAGCCGGCCGAAGGCGAGCGCGAAGACGCCCCAGCCCGAGAACAGGAAGGCCAGGGCCACCGCCATGCCGACCACGTCGCCGGTGATCTCGGCGGCGGCCGAGGCGCGCAGCCTGTCCTGCCAGATCATCATTCCCTTCTGCGCCGATGACACGGTGGCCAGCAGCACCCAGAGTGCGAACAGCATCACCAGGTGTCCGGTCTGGGCGCCGAATCCCAGGGCGGGCAGCAGGGCCCCGGCCAGCCCCCCGACCGCGCCCATCGCCACCCCGGCATAGAGCGCGATCATCACCACTTGGCGTGGCACCGTGTCGTCGCCGCTCCACGACATGATATAGGGCGCCCAGCTGACCTCGGCGACGCGCAGCAGCAGGATGGCGCAGGTCGAGACGAGGGCGAAGACGCCGAACTCGGCCGGGCTAAGCAACCGCGCCGCGGCGACGAAGATCGCCAGCTGGGTGCCCTGCGAGATCACCCGCTCCATCATCGTCCAGATCCCGTCGCCGACGGTGCCGGATTTGCGCCGGGGCGCGGGGGAAGAGGTCTTGTTGCTCACGCGCTGTGTCCGTTTGTCGTGCCATCTGCCATGTCGTGGCGACCCATATTCGTGCCGAATCGCAGTGCCTGTTGCGAATGGGGCGGAATTGAGGCACCATTTGGACTATCGACGTGTCCGGGGGGACGAGACAAGGTGGCGATACGAGGGTACGACGGCTTGTCCCGTGGTTCCGAGCGCGAGTAACGTGTTTATAAAAACTATTATACTTCAGATATTTAACACGTGGGTGCCGGACTGTTGTGAGACGCGAAACAGAGATTTGCCAATAATGGTGTCAAAAATAAGGCAGCTCAGCGTCTAACACAGTCTTGGGTGTGATCTCGGAACTGACAACCGAGAGAGGGGCCGGGTTCCGGCTGACAAAGCATGAGTGACATTACCGACCCCCGTAGCAACGGGGCAGGCAAGATCGTGTCTTCGTTCAACCGCCTGGACCTGTCCCGGGGTGGCGCGAACACGATACCGCTGTGGAAAATCGCCCTGGACAAGTTGGGCGCGGCGGTCCTGCTGCTGTTCTTCGCACCGTTCTTCCTGATCATCGCGGCGGTTCTCAAGCTGCGCGAGGGCGGACCGATTCTCTTCGCGCATGAACGGATCGGCCTGAACGGCCGCCGCTTCCGCTGCCTGAAGTTCCGCACCATGGTGCCGGATGCGCGGGAACGGCTGGAGGCGCTGCTCGCGGCCGATCCGGTCGCCCGGCGCGAATGGGAGCAAACCCAGAAGCTGACCGACGATCCGCGGATCAGCTGCCTGGGAGACACCCTCCGGCGCACCAGCCTTGATGAATTGCCCCAGCTTTTCAATGTGTTGCGCGGCGAGATGTCGCTGGTCGGGCCGCGACCGATCGTCGAGGACGAGCAGCATCACTATGGCGAGAACTTCCGCGAGTATCTCTCGGTGCGGCCGGGTCTGACCGGGCTGTGGCAGGTCAGCGGGCGCAGCAACACCACCTATCCCGAGCGGGTGGCGATGGACGTCGAATATGTGCGCAACCACAGCCTGTGGTCCGATCTGCGCATCCTGCTGCGGACGGTGCGCGTGGTGCTGTTCCGCGACGGCGCCTGCTAGGTCAGGGAGAAATCCGAAGCGCGCGGCAATCAGGCGACGGCCAGGCCGATCACCATGACCCAGGCCAGGGCGCAGCCGATGACGACGGCACGGCGAATCGCGGCGGCGGACATCGTTGCCAGCCAGCCGGGGCAAGGGCGCAGGGCGTGGGCGCCGGAGAAACGATCTTCGGTCATCGCCATGTGCTTTCCCTCACGCTCAGTGGTCGCCCGGAAGGGCGGCCGGAATAGACGAAGCAGTAACCGGTACGAGGCGATCATGGCCACAAGCTTGCATATCGACGACCCCCATAGCACGCTGCTATTTCCGGTCTTCCAAAGGAAGCAGCGAAATGTGGCCGAAATGAGGCTGGTTCTTGCCATTCCGACGACCGGTCGGCCCGAGATCCTGGCCCGGACGCTGCGCGATATCGCCCGCCAGACCCGGCTGCCCGATTTCGTCGTCCTGTCGGTGGCCGAATCGGGGGATCTCAAGGAATCGACGCTGGAGGACCTGCCCTTTCCCTGCATGGTGGTGAGCGGCGACAAGGGCGCCTCGGTCCAGCGCAACCGGGCGATCAACATGCTGGCGCCCGAGGACGTGCTGCTGCTGCTCGACGACGATTTCCTGATGGCGCCGGATTACGTCGAACAGACCGAGCGGCTGTTCCGCGACAACCCGGACGTGGTGGTGGCGACCGGCACGGTGGTGGCCGACGGCATCCTCGGCCCGGGCTACGATTTCAGCGAGGGCCTGGCCCGGCTGCGCGCCGCCGAGGGCCGCGGCGACGACCGGCTCGAGGACACCTATAACGGCTATGGCTGCAACATGGCGGTGCGGGCACGGCCGGTGCTGCAGAACCAGCTGCGCTTCGACGAGCGGCTGCCGCTCTATGCCTGGCTCGAGGACGTCGATTTCTCGCGCCGGCTGGCCCCGCATGGCCGGATCGTCCGCGCCGGGGCGCTGCGGGGGGTCCATCTGGGGACCAAGACCGGGCGCTCGCCGGGCTACCGGCTGGGCTATTCCCAGATCGCCAACCCGGCCTACCTGATGCGCAAAGGCACGATGGCGCCGCGCCGCGCCCTGCGGATGATGGCGCGCAACCTCGCGGCCAATCTCGGCCGTTCGCTGCGGCCCGAGCCCTGGGTCGACCGCCGCGGCCGGCTGCGCGGCAACCTCCGCGCCCTGCGCGACCTGGCCCTGGGCCGCAGCACGCCCGAGCGCATTCTCGAACTCGGCTGATTGCCCGGCCAAGGCGCCAGCGGAGCGGGCGGAGCCTCCGGTGGGGATATCGCGACCAGAAAGATGATCTTGTCTGCGCGCCTTCTTTCTGCTGGCAAATATCCCGGGGGTCCGGGGGCAGCGCCCCCGGCCTAACCGTTCCGCAATGCTGCCGTGACGGCCGTGTCGACCTCCGGCGGCGTGCCGGTCAGCGCGACACCGAACAGCTCCCGCGCCTGCGCCACCGTGTAGCGGCCCAGCCGGACATCCTCGGCCACCGCCGCCGGATCGCGGGTCAGGGGGTCGCCATAGCCGCCGCCGCCCGGGGTGCAGACATGGACCCGGTCGCCGGGCGCCAGCGGAATGTCCTGCTCCTTGGACAGGTGCGCGGGGGTGTAGGCCGCGCCGCCGCGCCAGACCGTGACCTCGTTCGGTGCGCCGTCCCGGCCGCCGAGCGCCCCCTGCGGCCCGACCCGGCCGTGATCCATGACGAAGCTGGCCCGGGCCGCGCCCCGGCGCAGCTCGAGCAGGTAGTCGAGGCCGAAGCCGCCGCGATGGCGCCCGGCGCCGCCCGAGCCCTCGCGCAGGGCGTAGCGGTGGTAGAGGACGGGGAATTGCTGCTCCATGATCTCGACCGGCGGCGCCTTGGAGATGCCGATGGTCGAGCAGCCATTGGCGAGCCCGTCATGGTCGGCATTGCCGCCATAGCCGCCGCCCGACAGCTGGTACATGACGAAATCGCGGCCCCGCGCCGGGTCGTGGCCGCCGAGGGCGAAGTTGCCCGAGGTGCCGGCCGGGGCGGCGGTGACGCGGTCGGGCAGGGCGGCGACCAGCGCGGCGAAGACCGCCTCGGCGATGCGCTGCGACACTTCGGCGGCACAGCCCGAGACCGGCCGAGGGTAGTGGGCGTCGAGGAAGGTGCCCTCGATCCCCGTCACCTGCAGCGGCTCGAAGGCGCCGGCGCTGATCGGCACTTCGGGGAAGATGTGGCGCATCGCCAGGTAGACCGAGGACAGCGTCGTCGCCTTCACCGAGTTCATCGGCCCGGCGCAGGGCGCGGAGGAGCCGGCAAAGTCGAAGCGCAGGTCGTCGCCGGTGCGGCTGACGGCGAGGCGGATGGCGAGCGGTTCGTCGACGACGCCGTCGCTGTCGATCCAGGCCGTACTTTCGTGGCGGCCCTCGGGGATGGCGGCGATGAAGGCGCGCATCTGGGTGGCGGCGCGGGCGCGCAGCTCGGCGATCGCGGCGCGCACGGTGGCGTCGCCGTAGCGGTCGAGCAGTTCGGTCAGCCGCTCCTCGCCGACCATCAGCGCCGCCGCCTGCGCCTTGACGTCGCCGATGCGCTGGTCGGCGACCCGGATGTTCGAGCAGATGATGGAATAGATTTCCTCGTCCAGCACGCCCCGCTTGAACAGCCGGACCGGCGGGAGGCGCAGCCCCTCCTGTTCCACCGCCGTCGCCGAGGCCGAGAAGCCGCCGGGCACCGCGCCGCCGGTATCGGGCCAGTGGCCGGTGTTGCTCAGCCAGCAGAAGATCTCGCCGTCGCGGTAGAAGGGCCGGGCGAAGCGGACATCCATCAGGTGGGTGCCGCCGAGATAGGGATCGTTGACGATATAGATGTCGCCCGGCTGCGGCGCCGCGCTGCGGCCGGCGCGGATGCGCTCGATCAGGGTCGCGGTCGAGGCCTGCATGGTGCCGACGAAGACCGGCAGCCCGCCGGCCCCTTGTGCGATCAGCGATCCGTCCTCGGCGCTGTAGATGCCGTCCGAGCGGTCGTTGGCCTCGGCGATCACGGGAGAGAAGGCGGCGCGCGAGAAGCTCAGGTCCATCTCGTCGCAGACCTGCTGCAGCCCGGCCTGGATGACGGAGAGGGTGATCGGATCGAGGCTCATGCGCGGCCCCCCAGGGTGACGATGATATTGCCGGCGCCGTCGGCCGTCGCGGTATCGCCGGGTTCGATCAGGACCGTGGTGTCCATCTGCTCGATGATGGCCGGGCCGGTGAGGCTGAAGTCGCCGGGCAGGTGGTCGCGCCAGTAGATCGGGGTGTCGTGGGCGGCGCCGTCGAAGATCACCGCGCGGCGGGCGGTCCGGGCCTCGGCCAGCGTCGCCTTGCGCCCCGCAGGGTCGATCAGGGTCGAGAGGTCGAGCGGGGCGCGGGCGCCGATCACCGAGCAGTTGGCGTTGACCACGGCGGCGCGGATCTCGGCCAGTTCGACCCGGAAGCGGCGGAAATAGACCTCCTCGAAGCGCTTGCGCAGGGCCTCGCGGCTGATCTTCGGGCCGTCGAGCGGGACGCGCAGCAGGTGGGTCTGGCCGATGAACTGCATGTCGAGCGAATAGACCGGACGGGTGTCACGAATCTCGACCTTCTCGGCGCCGATCAGCGCCGCGCCCTCGACCGCCTGTCCCTCCAGCACCTGCGCCAGGTGATCCATGTCGAGCAGGTCGAGCGGGGTGTTCAGGGTGGTGACGAAATCGTGCCGCAGGTCGGCGACAACGCAGCCCAGTGCGTTGGTGATGCCGGGCCGGGCCGGGACCAGCACCCGCGGCACGCCCAGCTCGCGCGCCAGCGCGGAGGCGTGCAACGGGCCGGCGCCGCCGAAGGCGAAGAGGGCGAAGTCGCGCGGGTCGGCGCCGAGCGAGACCGAGACCATGCGGATCGCGCCGGCCATCTTGATATTGGCCAGCCGGATCACCGCCTCGGCCGCCTCGGGGACGGTCAGGCCGAGGGGCCGGGCCAGCTTGGCCTCGAAGATGGCGCTGACATCGGCCAGCGACACCCCGCCCTCGACCGATTTCAGCTTGGCCGGGTTCAGCCGCCCGAGCAGCAGGTTGGCATCGGAGATCGTCGGGTCGGTGCCGCCGCGCCCGTAGCAGATCGGGCCGGGGCTGGCGCCGGCGCTTTCGGGGCCGACTTCCAGCAGGCCAGCGGCGTTGACCCGGGCGATCGAGCCGCCGCCGGCGCCGACGGTGCGGACATCGACCATCGGCACGTGGATCGGCATGGCGTATTCGATCTCGATCTCGTTCGAGACCGAGGGCTCGGCGCCGCGGATCAGGGCGACGTCGGTCGAGGTTCCGCCCATGTCATAGGTGATGAGGTCCGGCATCCCCGCCTGGCGCCCGGTATAGGCCGCCGCCATCACCCCCGAAGCCGGGCCCGACATCACCGTCTTGGCCGCCTCGCGCGCCACCATGCGCGACGAGACCATGCCGCCATTGCCGTTCATCACCAGCACCTCGCCGGCATAGCCGCCGCCCGCCAGCTCCTCGACCAGCCGGCGGATGTAGCGTTCCAGCAGCGGCTGGACCGAGGCGTTGACCGCCGCCGTCACCCCGCGCTCGAACTCGCGGCTTTCCGACAGCAGGGCATGGCCGAGGGTGACGTGTTGGTTGGGCCAGAGCTCGCGCAGGATCTCGGCGGCGCGCAGCTCATGCGCCGGGTTGGCATAGGCGTGGAGGAAATGGACGACGAGTGACTCGCAGCCCTTGTCGAGCAGCTCCCGGGCGGCGCCGCGCAGGGCGTCCTCGTCCAGCGGGGTGACGATCTCGCCCGCCGCATCCATCCGCTCGGGGATTTCCAGCCGCAGGTCGCGCGGGATGATCGGGGTGAAGCTGCCCTTCATGCCGTAGGGCTGCGGCCGGGTCCGCCGGCCGAGTTCCAGCACGTCGCGGAAACCGGCGGTGGTGATCAGGCCGGTCTTCGACAGCTTGCGCTCCAGCACCGCGTTGGTCGTCGTCGTGGTGCCGTGGACGATGAGGTCGAGCGCGGCCAGGTCGACCGCCGCCTCCTCCAGCGCCGCCATCACCCCGTAGGCCTGGTTGTCCAGCGTCGAGGGCACCTTGGCCAGCCGCACCTGGCCCGTGGCCGGGTCCAGCGCGACGAGGTCGGTGAAGGTGCCGCCGACATCGACGCCGACGATCTGGCCCGACTGGCCCGAAACGCCCGTGTTCATGAAGCTGCCCTCGGATGCGAGACTGTTCGTATGCAAATGTTTTCCGGCGCCGGGGCGAAAGTCAATCGGCGCGTGTGGGAGATGACCTCCCCGACCCGGAAGCAAGGCGCGCAGCGCCGCCGGGGCAGCGCCCGTCCGCCCCATCGGGCGGGCGCGTCTTCTCTGTCTATTCCACGCTCCGAACTCCGATGTGGCGGCGCCATGAAGTGAAGACCGGGGCTGTCGCAGCGTCCACCCGCGGACGGGCGCTGACCCTCTGTGTCCAGGAGCCGGAAGGCGCCGAAAGAGGCCGCTCCCGGGCCGCTCAGAGATCGATATCGTTGCCCCCGGCGCCGGGCGGGACCGGGACCAGCGGCACCTTGCGGCGGATGATGATGTCGCCATTGGGCAGCATCTCGGGCAGTTCGTAGGCGTCGAGACTGTCCATCAGGGTGAACAGCTGGCGCGTCAGCGCGCGCATCTTCGGCTCCATCTGCGACATCAGCCCGCGCAGGATCAGCTTGCCGCCCTCCTGCATCATCTCGGCGCCGCGGCCGAGATCGCCCTTCCCGTCCTGCGATTGGCCCTGCTCGGCCTGGCCGTCGGACCCGGGCGCATCGCCTTCCTGCGCCCACAGGGGCGTGGCGGCGAGGCTCAGGGCGAGGGGCAGGGCAAGCAAGATACGCATGGCCTCAATATAGGCGCCCCCCCGAGTCGTTTGAAGCTCAGAGCACGATATCGACCGAGACCGGGAAATGGTCGGACGCCGCCAGCAACGCCTCGCGCAGCTCGGGCGTTCGGTAGCAGAGCGGGTCGTCGAACGGGTGCCAGACGCGCCAGAACGGGTCGCGCTCGGCCAGGTCGGGCGACAGCATGATGTAGTCGAGCAGGGCCGAGAAATAGCGTTTGTGCTCGGCGAGGTAGAAGCGCGCCGTGGTCGGGGCGACGCCGACGCGGCGGCCCAGCGCCATCATCGCATGTGGCTCGCGCAGGCGCAGCGGCCGGCCCTCGCCCTCGCCCAGCCCCAGCACCACCTCGATGCCGGAATGGCCGAACAGCTTCTCGTATTCGTCCAGCCCGGGACCGTCGTTGAAATCGCCCAGCACGATCAGCGGCTCCTTGGCCTCGAGGTGCTGGTCGATGCGCTGGCGCAGCCAGACGCATTGCGCCAGCTGCTTGCGCCGGTTCTCGATCGACACCCGCAGGACCTCGTCCGGCGTTTGCGCCCCGTGCGGCGCCTTCGACTTGGCATGCACCCCGATCATGCGGAAGGCGAAGCCGTCCTTCAGCGTCACCGCCAGTTCCAGTGGCGGCTTGGAGAAGGTGATCAGGTCGGGGATGGTGTCGACATCGACATCGTAGCGGAAGACGCCGTCGAAGCGCGGCGCGTCGGCCGAGCCCTTCTTGCCGGTCGGCTCGCCGCGCGGATCGTGGACGGCGGTCATCACGTCCGGGTCGTAGAGCAGGGCGATCTCCTGCTCGGTCTCGCTGGGAAAGCCCAGCACCGCCTTGCGGGTGCGCAACTCGTAATGGGCGGCGAAGGCCTCGAGCTGGCCGACGGTCGAACGGCGCCGGTTCTCGTTCGGGGCCTCGACGATCAGCACCGCGTCGGCATTCATCGCGGTGAAGACAATGCCGAGCGATTGCAGCTGGTCGGACCGGGTGACGTTGTAGCGCGCCGACCATTCGCCGTCCTCGAGCAGCTCGCCGTCATTGTCGAACAGGTTGCTGAACCACTCGACGTTGTAGGTCGCGATCCGCATCGCCGTCAGGCCGCCCGCAGGCGCGAGATCTCCTCCCAGGCCGCGTTGACCGCGATCATCCGGGCCTCGGCCAGTTGCAGCGCCTCCTCGGGCACGCCGCGCGCCTTCATCCGGTCGGGATGGCTTTCGCGCACCGCCTGTTTCCAGGCCGCGCGGATTTCCTCCAGCGGCGCCTCGGGCGAGACGCCGAGCACGGCATAGGGATCGGGCGGCGCGTCGGGGACATGGCGGGTGCGCAGGCTGCGGAAGCAGCGGTCGCCGAGGCCGAAGATCTCGGCCACCCGGCTCAGGAAGGCATCTTCGGCCGGGTGATACTCGCCATCGGCGACGGCGATCCGGAACAGCCCTTCGAGCAGGTCGATCCGGGTCTGCTCGTCGTCGCGGAACATGCGGGCGATGCGGCGGGCGTAATCCTCGAACCCGGCGACGTCCTGGCGGGCGAGGTTGAAGACCTTGGCGGCATTGGCCTCTTCCCGCTTGGGAATGAAGAAGATGCGGCGGAAGGCCGAGACCTCGTCGCGCGTCACCCGGCCGTCGGCCTTGGCCATCTTGGCCCCAAGCGCGATCACCGCGATGGTGAAGGCGACCGAGCGTTCCGGCGGGCTGCGCAGACTGTCGAACAGCGTGCCCAGCGCCTCGCCCGAGGCGAGCGAGGACAGGGCGGCGGAGATGCGGGTCCAGATCGACATGGGATCAGCATAACGGTCCGGCGGGGCGCTGTCAGGTCAGCATTTTCTGCATCAGCACAAGATCGAGCCACTGGCCGAACTTGTAGCCGACCTCACGCAGAATTGCGGCCTCGCGGTAGCCGATCGCGGCGTGGAAGGCGCGGCCGGCGGGGTTGGCGGCGCTGACCCCGGCGAAGATCGAATGCGCGCCGCCGGCGCGGGCGTGATCCTCGATCGCCGTCATCAGCGCCCGGCCGACGCCGCGGCCGCGGGCGTCGGGGCCGAGGATGACGGTGTGTTCCATTGTCCGGGCATAGCCGATGCCGCCGCGGAACTGGCCGTAGCTGGCGAAGCCCAGCAGGCCGCCATCGTCTTCGGCGACGAGAAAGGCATGGCTCGCCGCGGCCTTCTCGGCGATCAGCGTTTCGAGGTCGGCGGGCGATTTCTCGACCGCGTTGAAGGTGACCAGCGTGTCGCGGATGATCGGGTTCCAGATCGCGGCGATGGCCGGGCAGTCGGCCGGGGTGGCGGGGCGGATCTGCGTCACAGGCTGCGCACTCCATGCGGGGTTTCGATCTCGGCGCGCAGGGCCTTCTCCGGCCCGTCGAGCACCACGACGCGCGGGTCGGCGATCAGCGGCGCCAGCGCGGCGCGCAGGGCCTCGGCCTGGGGGTGGGCGATCTCGAACCGCTTGAGCCGGCAGCCGACATCCTCGAGCCGTTTTGCCGGATGGGCGGCGCCGCGGGCCGCGCCGTGCCACTGGATCAGCGCCGGGAAGCAGCCGTCGAAAGGCAGCTTGCCATCCTCTGGCACCGCCATTTCCCAGCGCAACTCGCCGCGGGTGAATGCGATCGGCGTGCCGCTGTCGGCCGGGGCCGCGTCCAGCGCCGCGGAAAGGTCGTCGCAGCGGCAGATCCAGTTGGTCAACCGCGGCGTGCCGGAGAAATTGTCGATGTCGAACCATCGCGGCCGGCCCGGCCCCGGCGCGTCGGGGTCGATGGCGATCACTTCGAGATAGAGATCGCCCAGCCCGAGCAGCCGGTTATGCGTCCCCATCCGGGGATGCTGTCCGCCCGGTCCCAGCGGCAATCCCAGCGCCGCCTCGACGGCCTCGACGCCCTCGGCCAAGGTCTCGGCCGCCACCGCGAAGTGATCGAATACCAGCATGTCCGTCCTTCCCTGATCGTCGGGCGGATGCTGGCCCGCCCGGGCGCGGCCGTCCAGAGGGATTCGCGTCGCCGCGGCCCGAGCTTCTAAGCTCCTGGCCCGGGGCCGGGGCCCGACCGGGACGGGAAGACGCCGTTCATGCGGCGGCCTTCGCAGGCGCCCATGTCGCCAGGGAAGGCCGGGCTGCAAAAGGAAAACGCGCCCCGAGGGGCGCGTTGTTCCGCATCGCGGTTGCCCGCGTCTATCGGCTCTGGCTCAGGCGGCTTCGGCCTGCTCCAGTTCGAGCGCATGGCGGCGTTCGCTTTCTTCGCGCGACAGGGCGACCGAAGTCCGCACACCCTTGCCGACGAATTCCATCAGACCCTTCACGACCCGTTCATTCGGGTCGATCCCGGCACAGGACAGCACTTCCCGCCCGTCGCGCGACCGCGCCCAACGCGCGATCTGCTCCGGCCCGTTGCCGTACTTCTTGTCGTCGGCGATCGCATCATCGAGCGCGGCGAGCACCACGGCGGCAAAAAGCTTGCGCGCCCGCTGGCCTTGTTCGAAGTTGAATGCGCTGCCGTCAACAAAATCGGCCATATTGTCGTCCTTTATTATTGCTCTTGCGTTTCGTGGCGTCCGGCGAATATGGACTTTTCGCGCTGATTCGGTATGCCTCTTTCGGAATGACTGCCATGCGTGAGGCGCATGGCTGAGGCAAGAAACTACCGTATCTAGTCGGATCGCCGGGGCTGGATCTGCGATATATAGAGGCCGCGCCTCACCGATCAAGTTTATCGTAAGAAATTTCCCGATCTTTCCCGGCCTTGGCGGCGAAATCCCGCTCAATAGCCGGCCCGGGGCGGGCGCTGCGCGGATGCCGCGGTGCGGCGTTGCGCGCCGGCCACAGGTCGGCCGGGCGGGCCCGTCCCTAGGCGCCGACGGCGCGCAGCAGCCCTTCGACCAGGTCGCGATACCCGGCGCCGAACAGGCGCAGATGCACCAGGGCGGGCCAGAGCTGGTAGAGCGGCACGCGCTCGGCGGCGCCGGGCGGCAGTGGGCCGTAGGCGTCGAAGAAGGCAGGTGGCGGGCTGGCGAAGAGGGCGAGCATGGCCAGGTCGACCTCGGGGTCGCCCCAGGAGCAGGCCGGGTCGATCAGGCCCGAGAAGCCGTCCGGGCCGAACAGTGCGTTGCCGATCCACAGGTCGCCATGCAGCAGCGCCGGGCGCGGGGCTTGCGGCAACAGCTCCGGCAGGCGGGCCGCGAGGCTGTCGAGGCGGCGGGCGATCTCGGCCGGCAGCGCCTCGGGCGCGGCCAGCAGCCGGCGCTCGGCCCAGAAGGCGGGCCAGTCGGGCGCGGCGGCATTGGGAATGGCGACGGGGCCGAAGGCGTGGTTCTCGCTCCAGCCGTAGCGCGGGCCGGTGGCGGCGTGGAGCGTCGCGGCGGCGGCGCCGAAGCCGGCCCAGCCGGCGGTGCCGGGGCGGTGGCCGCTGGGCAGTCGCTCCATCACCAGCAGGCCGGAGCCGCCATGCAGCACCCGCGGCACCGGGCAGCCGGCGGCCTCGATCGCGGCCAGCATCACCGCCTCGGTCCGGGCCCCGGCGGCGCGCTTGACGATGATGCCCCGCCCGTCGCCGTCGCGGGCCTGCCAGACCTCGGACAGGTCGCCGCCGCCGATCCGGGCAAGCCCGCTGACCGGGGCCCCGAGCACGGTGGCGAGACGGGCGGCGAGCCCGCTCATCCCGCCGCGTCGGCTGTGGCGGCGCGGGTGACGGTGGCCGCGCCGGCATTCATCTCGCCGATGGCCCGGTCGAAGCGCAGATAGGCGATGGCGCGGTCGCCCGAGCGGGTGAACAGGGTGCCGGCGGGCTTGCCGCCCGCGGTGATCTCGGTGCCCGGCGCGGCGGCGCCGCGCACCTCGACGATGGCCAGGCCCTTGCGCAGCTCGGTCTTGTGCTTCATCCGCGCCGTCACCTCCTGACCGACATAGCAGCCCTTGCGGAAATCGACGCCATGGAGGCGCTCGAACCCGGCCTCGAGGATGAAGCTGTCCTCGGGAATGAGCTCGATCCCGCTTTCCGGGATGCAATGCGCGACCCGGATCGCGTCCCAGTCGACTTGCGGCTCGCTGCCCGCCGCCTCGGAATAGGCGCGCCAGCCCAGCGCCGGGTGGCGCGGATCGCGATAGGCGCCCGCGGGCGGGGTGCCGAGGCCGCGGCTGACATGCAGCCCGGACGGTTCGATCTGGACGTCGGCGCGCAGCTTGTACATGGTCAGCCGCCGGATCAGCCCGTCGGCGAGGCTGTCGGCAACGTCGAGCAGGATCGCATCGCCCATCGGCACGAGGAAGAAATCGGCCAGGTACTTGCCCTGCGGCGTCAGCAGCGCGGCATAGACCAATCCGGTCTCGAGGCCGGCCACGTCGTTGCTGACCAGCCCTTGCAGGAACTCCTGCCGGTCGGCGCCGGTGATGCGGAACAGCCGACGGTTCTCTGCGCGTTCGCCACTCATGCGGGTCTCCTTGGTCGTCGTGGCGCAGATATAGCATGGGGCGGCCTCCGTGACAGGGGGCCTCTGTCCCTCCCGGCTTGGCGCTGCACTCTGCTCGGCGATGTTCGCGGGCGGAAATCGCCCCGTTCCCGGGCCGCGCCAGCCGGCCCTGCGGCCGGAACCTCTGTCTTTGCAGGGCAAGACGAAATCCTTGCCGCGCCGGTCCCGTGACCGGCGTCAATGCCGCCGCTTCTCCCTGGCGGTAACTCTTCCGGGGCAAGGGACGAAATGCGCGCGGGCGAGCGCGACGCCATCGCTCGCCCCACGATGGTGCACCGTTGCATGCCTGGCGCCGGTGGCCAGTCGCAAGGCAACCAGGAGGGAGATTGACCAATGTCGGATACTGCAGCCACCACCAACAAGATGCGCGAGGTCGTCGCGGTCTTTCACGATGCCGGGAAGCTCGAGGCCGCGGCAGAGGAACTGCTGAAGGCGGGCTTTTCGGAAAGCCGCCTGAGCGTGATGGGCGACCGGAAGGCGGTCGCGAAGAAGCTGGGCCACCATTTCGAACCGATCGAGGTGATGGAGGACGACCCGCGGGTGCCGCAACGCGCATTCATCCAGAGGTCCGACCGGATGACCGCCGAAAGCGCGGCAATCGGGCTGCCCCTCTATGTGGGGGCGATGGGCGGCGCGCTGATGGTGGTGGCGAGCGGCGGCGCCCTGGCGATGGTCTTGCTGGCCGCGGCGGCCGGCGGGGCCGTCGGCGGCAGTCTCGGTGGCGTGCTTGCCGCGGCTATCGGCAAGACCCATGCCGACCGGCTGGAGGCCAGCCTGCGCGAGGGCGGGATCCTGTTCTGGGTGGCCGTCGCCAACGCCGGTGAAGAAAGCGAAGCCAGCGAGATCCTGAAGCGGGCCGGCGGCGTGGATGTGCATGCCCAGCAGTTCGAGCGGAGTTGGGGGGAGGAGGACAGCCCGTTCAAGGACTGGAACCCGGACCCGTTCCTCGACTGAAGAGGGCGAGAGCCGCGAGCCTGTGCCATTCGCCCGGAGCGTTCAGCGGCCGAGCCAAGACGGCGTGCGCCAAGACGGGGCGGGCCAAGACGGGGCGGGCCAAGTCGGGGCGGGGGCAGGTCGTTTCCCGCGGGTATGCCCGCGCGGCGAGAGCGGCCTGGCCCGGCGGCCTCGGCGAGGAAAGCCGGGCCGTCGGCCCTGTGCCTATTGCTCGGCGCTGTCGCGGAACTGCAGCCGGTAGAGCTCGGCATAGGTGCCGCCCCGGGCCAGCAGCTCGTCATGCGTGCCCTGTTCGACGACGCGGCCCTCCTTCATCACCACGATCTTGTCGGCATCGCGCACCGTCGACAGGCGGTGGGCGATGACCAGCGTGGTCCGGCCCTGCGACAACCGGTCGAGCGCCTCGGCGACCAGCGCCTCGGATTGCGCGTCGAGCGCGCTGGTGGCCTCGTCGAGCAGCAGGATCGGGGCGTCGCGCAACAGCGCCCGGGCGATGGCGATGCGCTGGCGCTGGCCGCCCGACAGGCCCGAGCCGCGCGGCCCGGCCGGGGTGTCGAGCCCCTGCGGCAGGGCGGCGGTGAATTCGTCGGCATGGGCGGCGCGCAGGGCCTCGGCCAGCTTGTCCTCGGCCACGCCCTGGCGCCCCATCAGGATGTTGTCGCGCAGGCTCTCGTCGAACAGCGCGGCGTCCTGGCTGACGACCGAGAACAGGTTGCGCAGCGTGCCGAGCTCGATCGTGTGCAGCTCTCGCCCGCCGATCCGGATCGCTCCGGACTGCGGGTCGGCGAGCCGGGCGAGCAGGTGGAAGACGGTGCTCTTCCCGGCGCCGGAGGGGCCGACGAGGGCCGTGGTCTGGCCCGGCTCGGCGGTGAAGCTCAGCCCGTTGAGCACCGGGTCGCGGTCATAGGCGAACCGGACGTCGTCGAGCTCGACCCGCATCGTCTCGGGCACCGGGCCGGGCTTGGCGGGGGTGACGATGGTGGCCGGGCGGTCGAACATCTCGCGGATGCGTTCGAGGCTGGCGCGCGCCACCTGCCAGGCCCCCGACACCGCGCCGAGCCGGCGCAGCGGCTCGAAGATCAGCGCGATGGCGGTGAAGAAGGACATGAACTCGCCGACCGTCTTCTCGCCGGCGATTATCTGCAGCCCGCCATAGCTGAGCACCCCGGCGAAGCCGATCGCGGCGACCACGTCCATCATCGCGGGAATGCCGGCCGAGCCGGCCTCGGCCCGGACCTGGGCGCCGATGAAGGCCTTCTGGTCGGCGCCGAAGCGGGCGGATTCGCGGGCCTCGGTGCCGGTGAGCTGGATCGTGGTCAGGCCGTGGAAGATCTCGTCGAGCCGGGTCGAGAGCCGGGCGGCGGAGGCGCGGGCACTGCGGCTGGTATGGCGCACCAGCTTCTGCAGCAGCAGGATCGGCCCGACCAGCAGCGGCGCCCCGGCGACGGCGATCAGGGTCCAGCGCCAGTCGACCGACAGCGCCACGGCGAACAGCGACACCAGTGCCACGACGTCGCGCCCCAGCGCCGCCACCACCGAGGTCCACAGCCCGCGCAGCGTGCCGGTATCGCCGCGCACCCGCTCGATCAGCGATCCGGGCGGATGGGTCTGGTGGAAGCCCTGGTCGAGGGTCATCAGGTGGGCGAGCATGTCCGCCTGCAGCGCCGCGACGGCGCGTTCGCCGCTCAGCACCATCAGGATGCGCTGGCCCAGCCCGGCCAGGGCGCGCAGGATGAAGACGCCGCTGACCGCGAAGGCGACCCAGAATACCGCCGCCTTGTCGCCCTCGACGAAGACCCGGTCGAACATCGGCTTCACGAGGTAGGACAGGGCGCCCATCATGCCGCCCTCGACGCTCATCAGCACCAGCGCCGCCAGCAGCAGCCAGCGATGCGGGTGCAGGTAGCCGCGCCAGATCCAGAGGAAGAGCGCCCCGCCGGTCATTCCGCCTCCCACTCGCCCTTCCGCCACAGCTGGAAGTCGCGGCCGACCGCGTCGCGGTCATAGCCGGTGCGGATCCACTCCATCAGGCCGATGCCGCTGCGCCGCTGCGCGCGCGCGTAGGTGCGCAGGAAATGGTCGAGCACGCCGGTGTCGTATTTCTTCAGATGCAGGTATCTCCAGTGCAGCTGCCGCGCCGCCACCTCGACCGGCGCGCCCTCGATCATCATCAGGTAGAGCGCCGAGGCAAAGCCGGCGCGGTCGGCGCCCGACTTGCAATGCATGACGAAGGGGCGCGGGATGGTGCGGAAGATGCGTTCGAGCTCGAGCAGGGTGTCGGGCAGCGGCAGGCTGCGGGCCGAGAGGCCGATATCGACCATCTCCATGCCGTAGCGCCGGCAGGCGTCGCGCTCGAACAGGTGATAGCTGGTATCGGCGGCGCCACGCAGGTTGAGCACGGCGCGGATGCCCATCTCGTGATAGCGCCGCAGCCGCGCCGGCCCGGGCTGGTTCGAACGGTAGACGCCCTCGGTCACCGGGTGGAAATTGGTCCACCAGGCACGCAGGAAGGCGTGGTCCATCAGCTGGTAGTGCCAATAGGCGCGGCGCCGGTGCTCCGGATTGCTCAGGTCGCTGTAATTCGGGACGTTGAGGCGCCGCTCGAGGTCCTTGACCCGCTTGTGCAGTTTCTTGAGCATCCGCTCTCCGTCGCCGTGCCGGCCCGCGTGGCGTTTGCCCGGGCGTTCCCCGGCGGTCTAGCCGCAAAGGGGGCAGGTGGCAAGCTGGCCGGCCACCGGTCGGCGGCGTGCGGCCTTGCCGGGCGGGCGCCTCCGGCGGGAGTATTTGGGCAAAGAAGAAGCCGGCGACGGCTATCCCTTTTCGCCTTCACCTGAGCGAAAATATCCCGGGGGAGCCCGGAACGGGCGGGGGCAGCGCCCCCCGGCGCGCAGCGCCAACGGGCAGGCTTGCGGCGCAGCCGCGCAAGTGATGACGAAACGGGCAATCGCCTTCCCCGGGGCCGGAGCGGGCGCCGTGCCGGATTGACGCTCCCGAATCCCGGGTCTACCGATTGGCGGTTCCCTGCGTGCAATCGGCGGAGTTTGCCCCATGAGCCTCGGTCACGGCCGTCCCTACCTTGCCATCCCCGGCCCCTCGGTCATGCCCGACCGGGTGCTGAATGCCATGCATCGGGCGGCGCCCAACATCTACGAGGGTGCGCTGCACGAGATGGTCGACGGGCTGGTGCCCGACCTCAAGGCGGTTGCCGGCACGCGGCATAACGTGGCGATCTTCATCGCCAACGGCCATGGCGCCTGGGAGGCGGCCAACGCCAACATGTTCTCGCGCGGGGACAAGGCGCTGGTGCTGGCCACCGGCCGCTTCGGCGAGGGCTGGGCCGACAGCGCGCGGCGCATGGGCGTGGATGTCGAGATGCTGAATTTCGGCAAGCAGTCCACGGTCGACCCGGCGCAACTGGCCGCCGCGCTGGAGGCCGACAGGGCGCACGAGATCAAGGCGGTGCTGGTCACCCATGTCGACACCGCCACCTCGGTGCGCAACGATATCGCGGCGGTGCGCGAGACGATCGACGCCGCCGGTCACCCGGCGCTGCTGGCGGTCGACTGCATCGCCTCGCTGGCCTGCGACGAGTACCACATGGACGGCTGGGGCGTCGACGTCACCGTCTCGGCCAGCCAGAAGGGGCTGATGACGCCGCCCGGCCTCGGCTTCGTCTGGTTCAGCGACAAGGCGCAGGAGCGTTGCGCTGGCGCCGACCTGCGCACGCCCTATTGGGACTGGGGCCCGCGCGCGGCGCCGCAGCAGTTCTACCAGTATTTCAGCGGCACCGCGCCGACCCATCACCTCTACGGCCTGCGCGCCGCGCTCGACATGATCGCCGAGGAGGGGCTGCCGCAGATCTGGGCCCGCCACGCCACCCTGGCGCGCGCGGTCTGGGCCGCCTTCGAGGCCTGGGGGCAGGGCGCCCCCGATATCGCGCTCAACATCGCCGACCCGGCGCTGCGCGGCCACGCGGTGACGGCGGCCCGGCTGGGCGCGCCCCAGGCCTCTGCCCTGCGCAAGTGGACCGAGACCCAGGCCGGGGTGACGCTGGGCATCGGGCTGGGCATGGCCGAGCCGAACGACCCGGCCTATCACGGCTTCCTCCGCGTCGCCCATATGGGCCATGTCAACGCCCATATGACGCTGGGCGCGCTGGCGGTGATGGAGGCCGGGATGCAGGCGCTGGGCATTCCGCACGGGCCGGGCGCGCTGGAGGCGGCCGCCACGGTGGCGGCCGAGGCGGTCGCGGAGACGGCGGGCTGAAGCGCCGGCTTGCGTGCCTCCTCGCTTGCCGGCTTCCTCGCTTGCTGGGCCCCTCCACCGCCCCCTCGAGCGGCCGCGGTTATCTTCCGCCGTGCCCGGCGCCGGCCCGTCCGGGCGGGGTCAGACCCGGTCGGCCAGATCCTTGCACCAGGCTTCCATCTCCTTGGTCGCCACCTCCATCGGCGGTTCGAGGAAGGTGATCTCGAAATGGTCGCCCATGTCGGCAATCCCGATCGAGCGCGGCCGCACCGCCAGCACATGCGGGTTGGGCAGCGCCACGCCGAAGCAGAAGACGATGTTCTTGGCCTCCTTGATCTCGTCAGAGACGGTGCCGTCGATCGCCCTGGTATGGCCGTAGTGATCGAAGGTGGCGATATAGGCCACCTTGGGATGGGCATCGATCCGGGCCTTGAGCGCGGCGATGATCTCGTCGACCGAGCCGAGCGAGGTCTCTCTCTTGGGCAGCGTCAGGTCGTAGGCGGGGTATCTGTCCATCAGCAGGGACTGGCGCATGATGTTGGCCTTTCGGTTCATGGCAGGGAGGCGATGTAATATCATATCGCTTCCCGGCGCAGGATGCGTCATCGTGGCCACCTGGCCACATAGCGCCTCTGGCGCGGCGGTCGCGCGGGAAAGGCGGCATGCCGGGGCGTGGCCGGGCGGCCGGCCCGTGCTCAGCGCCGGGCGGCTTCCAGCGCCTCGGGCAGCGCGGCGGCGAAGGCGTCGAGATCGGCGTCGGGGCCGCAGCTGACCCGGATGCAGCGATCCTGCGGCGCGACGAAGGGCATGCGGACGAAGATGTCGCGCGCGGTCAGCTCGGCCAGCACGCGGCGGGCGAAATCGCCGTCCGCGCCGCAATCGATGGCGACGAAATTGGTCGCCGAAGGCAGGGCGGTCAGGTCGTTGGCCGCCGCGATCTCGGCCAGCCGGGCACGGGCATGGGCGACCCTGGCCTTGACCTCTTCCAGCCAGGGCTGGTCCCGCAGCGCGGCGAGGGCGCCGATCTGGCTGGTCCGGCACATGCCGAAATGGTTGCGGATCTTGTCGAAGGCGGTGATCAGCGCGGGCGCGGCGATGGCATAGCCGACCCGGGCGCCGGCCATGCCGTAGCCCTTCGAGAAGGTGCGCATCCGGATCACCCGCGGATCGTCCGGGGCGATTTCCGGCGCCGTGCCCTCCGGGGCGAGGTCGATATAGGCCTCGTCGAGGATCAGCAGGCTGCCCTCGGGCACCGCCGCGATCATCTTGAGGATGGTTTCGGCCGGGTGGTGGCTGCCCATCGGGTTGTCGGGATTCGAGATGTAGATCAGCTTGGGCTGCACTTCGACCGCCTTGGCGATCAGGGCCTCGGGGTCCTCGTGGTCGCCGCGATAGGGCACCTTGTGCAGCACGCCGCCGAAGCCGGCGACATGGTAGTTGAAGGTGGGATAGGCGCCGTTCGAGGTGACGACTGTGTCGCCCTCGGCCACCACCAGCCGGGTCAGGTAGCCCAGCAGCCCGTCGATGCCCTCGCCGACGATGATGTTCCCGGGCCCGATGCCGTGGTGGGCGGCAAGCGCCTGGCGCAGGTCGTGGTTCTGGGCGTCGCCGTATTTCCACACCTCGGCGGCGGCCGCCTGCATCGCTTCGATGGCCTTGGGCGAGGGGCCAAAGATGGATTCGTTGGCGCCGAGCCGGGCGGCGAAGGGGCGGCCGCGGCTGCGCTCCTGCGTTTCCGGCCCGACGAAGGGGACGGTCGAGGGCAGGCTGGCGACGAGCGGGGTGTAGCGTGGTCCGGTCATGGCCGGATCAGAAGCGGAAAACGCGGCGTTGTGCAAGAGGCGAGGGCGGAGGCGGGGGGGCTGTCTGCCCGCGTTGCCATTGTACTTGAACAATGGCGCAGGTGACGCAGGCGGGGGGCTGTCTGCCCCCCGCGCCCCCCGAGGATATTTGCGTGAAGATGAAAGGGGGGCGGCTATTTGCGGGCGAAGTCGTAGACCGTCACCCGGCGGCCCTTTGCCGCGAGGGCTTGCTCGACGATCGGGCCGACCTCGTCCCAGCTGCCGCCGGCGAGGCCGCAGCCGATGCGCGGCATGTGGACCGAGGCGCCGGGCGGGGCGAGGCGGTGCAGTTCGTCGAGCGCGGCGCGCAGGGCGTCGTAGCGGATCGGCGGCACGCCGTGCCGGGGGCGCAGCCCGTGCTGGGCGATCATGTTGGCGACCCAGAGATCGTCCTCGACTTTCACCAACTGGCTGCGGCCGAGGGCGAAATCGGGGCCGTGGGTGGCCCATTTGCGGTAGGCGGCTTCGGGCTCGGGCCAGTGTTTCGAGATTGCCAGCACGAAGCCCTTCCCCCAGCCGCCGAGATCGTTGCAGACATGGGCAATGACGGCCGGACGGTCGGCCGGGGCGGTGGCGTCGCCGGTGGTGTAGCTGATCCCGCTCATCGGCCGACTGTAGCCGGTGGCGGCGGGTGGGGCCAGCGGCGCCGGCCCCGACCTTGGCTTCGCGGCCTTAGCCGACCTCGGCCAGCCGGGCCAGCGCCGCCTTGAGCTTGGCGGCCTCGTCCTCGCCCTGTTCCAGCCGCTCGCGGGTCTCGTCCACCACCTCTTCCGGCGCCGAGGCGACGAATTTCGGGTTGTTCAGCCGGCCGCGCAGCCCGCCGAGATCCTTTTCCAGCTTCTCCAGCGTCTTGGCCAGGCGCGCCTTCTCCTCGGCGATGTCGATGACGCCCTCGAGCGGGATCGCGAAGGTGCCGCCCTCGACCGCGATGGTGATCGCGCCCTTGGGGGCCACCTCGGCCGCGGCCAGGCTCTCGATCCGGGCGAGGCGCTGAATCAGGGCCGCGTTGCGGTCCCAGGCGGCCTTGCCGGCGTCGTCGAGCGCCAGCTGCAGCATGTCGAGCCGCAGCCCGACCGGCACGTGCATCTGGGCGCGGGCCGAGCGGATCTCGTCGATCAGGGCGATCACCCAGTTCATCTCGCGATCCGCCGCCGGGTCGATCAGCTCGGCGCCGTAGGTCGGCCAGTCGGCATGGACCAGCATCTTGTCGCGGCTACCGGTGGTGGCCCACAGCTCTTCGGTGATGAAGGGCATGATCGGGTGCAGCAGGGTCAGGCTCTGGTCGAGCACCCAGGCCATCGTCGCGCGGGTCTCGGCGGCGGTTTCTTGCCTGTCGAACAGCGGCTTGGCGAATTCGACATACCAGTCGCAGACCTTGCCCCAGACGAAGGCGTAAAGCGCGTTGGCGGCGTCGTTGAAGCGGAAGTTGGTCAGCGCCTCGTCGACCGCCTCGCGCACACGCGCGGTCTCGCCGACGATCCAGCGGTTCACCGTCGCCTTCGGCTGCGGGATGGAGCCGTCGGGGGCGTAGCCCTCGAAGACGCCGTTCATCTCGGCAAAGCGGGTGGCGTTCCAGATCTTGGTGCCGAAGTTGCGGTAGCCGGCGATGCGGGCGGTCGACAGCTTGAGGTCGCGGCCCATCGCCGCCATCGCGGTCAGGGTGAAGCGCACGGCATCGGCGCCGTATTCGTCGATCAGCTCGATCGGGTCGAGCACGTTGCCGAGCGACTTCGACATCTTCTTGCCCTTCTCGTCGCGGACGAGGGCGTGGACATAGACGGTGTGGAAGGGGATCTGGTTGACCACGGCAAGCTGCATCATCATCATCCGGGCGACCCAGAAGAAGATGATGTCGAAGCCGGTGATCAGGACATCGGTCGGGAAATATTTCTGCAGCTCTTCGGTGTTTTCCGGCCAGCCGAGGGTGCCGATCGGCCACAGGCCCGAGGAGAACCAGGTGTCGAGGACGTCGGGGTCGCGCCAAATCGGCATCGCTCCCGCAAGGCCGTGTTGGTCCAGATACAAGGTCGCGGCCTTTTCATCGCTCACGACCACAATTTGACGCTCGTAATATTGGCTCGCGCGTTCAATCGCCTCGGCTTCATTGGAAGCACAGAAGAACTCGTGCTCCCCAAACTTGTGCGAAATGACATTCGAATTTGGTTCCGCGAACCACTTCGGCCCATACCAAACCGGGATCTGGTGCCCCCACCACAGCTGGCGCGAGATGCACCACGGCTCGATATTCTCCAGCCAGTGGAAATAGGTCTTGGCGTCGCGCTCGGGCAGGATGCGGGTGTAGCCGGCGGTCTCGTCGAACTCCCCGGCCTCCTGCGCGGCCATGCCCTTGCGGACGGCGTCGAGCGCCGGGCCGACGACCTTCCGGGTGTCGACGAACCACTGGTCGGTCAGGAAGGGCTCGATGGCGACTTTCGAGCGGTCGCCATGCGGGACCATGTGGCGCTCGTTGTCGATGCCGTCGAGCCAGCCCTCGTCCTCGGCCATGGTGACGATGGCGTCGCGGGCCTCGTAGCGGTCGCAGCCGTCGAAACGCTCGATGGCGCGGGCGACGAGGTCCTCGGGGCAGCCCTCGGCGAAATCGGCATTGTCCTTCAGCGCGATGCCGGCGCGGGTGTTCATCACGTTGATGACGCGCAGCCCGGTGCGCTGGCCGACGCCCCAGTCGTTGAAGTCATGCGCCGGGGTGATCTTGACGGCGCCGGTGCCCTTCTCGGGATCGGCATAGTCGTCGGCGACGATGGGGATGCGGCGGCCGGTGATCGGCATCACGACATGCTTGCCGATCAGGTGGGTGTAGCGGGCGTCGTCCGGGTGCACCGCGATGCCGGTATCGCCCAGCATGGTCTCGGGCCGGGTGGTGGCGACGACGAGATAGTCGCGCGGCTCGGTCTCCAGCGGCCGGCCCTCGTCGTCGAAGGCGACCGGGTGATCGTAGCTGACGCCGTCCTCCAGCGGATAGCGCAGGCGCCAGAGCTTGCCGTCCTCCTCGACCTGCTCGACCTCGAGGTCGGAGATCGCGGTCTCGAAATGGGGGTCCCAGTTGACCAGCCGCTTGCCGCGGTAGATGGCGCCCTGGTTGTAGAGCTCGACGAAGACCTTGATGACGGCGTCGTGGAAGTTGCCTTCCTCGCCGGCCGGAGCGCCGGGGGCGCCGGACATGGTGAAGGCGTTGCGCGACCAGTCGCAGGAAGCGCCGAGGCGCTTGAGCTGGTTGACGATGGTGCCGCCCGACTGGGCCTTCCACTGCCAGACCTTCTCGAGGAACTTCTCGCGCCCCATCTCGCGCCGGGTCTGGTTCGACTTGTCCTTGGCCAACTCGCGCTCGACGACCATCTGGGTGGCGATGCCGGCATGGTCCTGGCCGGGCTGCCACAGCACGTCATGGCCGCGCATCCGGTGCCAGCGGGTCAGGATGTCCTGCAGCGTGTTGTTGAAGGCATGGCCCATGTGCAGCACGCCGGTGACGTTCGGCGGCGGGATCATGATGGAGAAGGTCTCGGCCCCGGGCTTGGCATTGGCCCCGGCGGCGAAGGCCCCGGCCTCTTCCCAGGCTGCATAGAGGCGCTCTTCGGCCTCCTTGGCGTTGAAGGTCTTTTCCATCGGCATCGGATCTTTCCCGCTCACTGCGCCCGCATGGTGGGCGCGTGGTGTTTAACGCGCCCCCGGCCCAAGGAAAAGCGCCTAAACGGGGAAATCTGGCCGCAGGAGAACGGGGGAGGCTCTTCGGCCGCCTGCGGCGCCTCATCGCGAACAGGGCCGCAGGCTCCGTTGAGCGCGCCCGGCGACACCGCCCCGCTACACCGCCCGGTCGATCTTGGTCGCCAGCTGGATCAGGCTTTCGGAGGATTTCACCCCCGGCACGGCGCCGATCTGGTCGAGCACCTCGTCCAGCGCCTGCGTCGTCTCGGCCGCGACCTGCAGGATCAGGTCGAAGCGGCCGGTCGTGGTGTGGGCGATCTCGATCTCGGGCATGATCTTGAGCCGCTGCAGCACCCGCGGGGTCGAGCGCGGCTCGACCTGCAGCAGCACGGTGGCCCGGATCCGCCGCGCCAGCACCGCGTTGCCCAGCTTGATCGTGTAGCCGGCGATGACGCCGGTCCGTTCCAGCCGCTCGATCCGCGCCTGCACCGTCGAGCGCGCCACCTTGAATCGCCGCGCCAGCCGCGAGGTCGAGGTGCTGGAATCCGCCGCCAGCGCCGCCAGAAGTTTCTCGTCGAGGTCGTCCATGAAATCTGCCCACGGTTTTCGTCATTTTGCCTACCATTCCGCACAATTCAACTCTTTTCATCGGTGAAAATGTCCATCATATGCAGCACACTCGTTTTCAGGACCAAAGGGCGGCGCAAGCCTGTACCTGGCCTGGTTTGGTTGAACGCGCAAAGCGGCTCCGAACTGGTTGTCCCAGGGCTGGAGAGGGCTGCGCTCTGTTGGCAGGGAAAGGGAAACGCCGATGGGGCTCTCGAAAACGATCTGGACGAATCCGTCCGAATTTCTCAAGCACAGCCAGCCGGATAACCCGGTGATGTTCTTCTCGCCCGGGGTGCTGCACGCTACCGCGCGGCGCTTCCTCGACGGCTTTCCGGGGCTGGTGACCTATGCGGTCAAGTCGAACCCGGACGAGATCGTCATCGCCAATCTGGCCGCCGCCGGCATCCGCGGCTTCGACGTCGCCTCGCCGGAAGAGATCGCGCTGCTGCGCCGGCTCGCGCCGGAAGCCGCGCTGCATTACAACAACCCGGTGCGGGCGCGGTCGGAAATCCGCGCCGCGGTCGAGATGAGCGTCAAGTCGTGGTCGGTCGACAGCCGCAGCGAGCTGGCCAAGCTGATCGAGCTGGTGCCGGCCGAGGATTGCGAGATCTCGGTGCGCTTCAAGCTGCCGGTGCAGGGCGCGGCCTACAATTTCGGCGCCAAGTTCGGGGCGACGGCGGAAGAGGCGGTCGAGCTGCTGCGGATGGCGGCCAATGCCGGCTTCATCCCGTCGCTGACCTTCCACCCGGGCACCCAGTGCACCGATCCGGCGGCCTGGGAGACCTATATCCACAGCGCCGCCCAGATCGCCCGCGAGGCCGGTGTCACCATCGCCCGGCTCAATGTCGGCGGCGGCTTCCCCTCGCATCGGCTCGACGACGTCATGCCGCAGATCGAGGCGACCTTCGCCCTGATCGACCGTGCCACTGGCGAGGCCTTCGTTGACAGCCGGCCGGCACTGGTCTGCGAGCCGGGCCGCGGCCTGGTCGCCGAGGCCTTCAGCCTGGCCGCCCGGGTCAAGGCGATCCGCGACGGCGCCCATGTCTTCCTCAACGACGGCGTCTACGGCGCGCTGGCCGAGCTGCCGATGATCGGCATCATCGACCGGATCGAGGTGCTCTCGACCGAGGGCCAGCGCCGCCACGGCGACACGGTGCCGCGCATCGTCTTCGGCCCGACCTGCGACAGCGTCGACCGCCTGCCGGGCGAGATCGCGCTGCCCGGCGACATGGCCGAGGAGGATTACCTGCTGTTCCACGGCATGGGCGCCTATTCGATGGCGACCAATACCCGGTTCAACGGCTTCGGCGCCCTGTCGCTGGTCACCGTCCTGGCGTTGCAGCACTAGGACGGCCCGAGGACGGCCGATCCCGCCCCGCGATCCTGCCCCGCGCGCCGCCGCGCCCTCTGGACACCGGCGCCGCGCGGGTTAGTCTCCGCCCGGAACAGGATTTCCGCGAGGGCGAAGATGAGCAGATTTGGCGAAAGCCAGTCGATCAAGCGACTGGAAGACATCCGGTTTCTGACCGGCGGGGGGCATTATGTCGATGACGTGGCGCCCGCGGGCGCGCTTCATGCCTATTTCCTGCGCAGCCCGGTCGCCCATGCCGAGATCGCCGCGCTCGACCTCGACGACGCGCGCGAGATGCCGGGCGTCCACATGGTGCTGGGGGCCGAGGACCTCGTCGCCGCCGGGGTCGACCTGGCGATCCCCTATATCACGGTCAAGAACGCCGATGGCAGCGACGCCGCCGCGCCGCTGCGGCCGGTGCTGGCGCAGGGCCGGGTGCGCTATGTCGGCGAGCCCTTCGCGGCGGTGATCGCCGAGACCATGGACCAGGCCAGGGACGCGGCCGAGGCGATTGGCTTCGACCTCGAGGAACTGCCGGTGCACATGGAGGTGGCGCCGGGCGGGCCGGAGATCCATGCCGAGGCGCCCGAAAACGTCGCCTATGACTGGCGGCTGGGCGATGCCGCGGCGGCCGAGGCGGCCTTTGCCAGGGCCGCCCACCGGGTCAAGCTGCGGCTCGAGGACAACCGGATCATGGTGGGCTCGATGGAGCCGCGTGGCGCCTTCGCCGAGTGGGACGGCGCGCGCCTGCACCTGGCCTTCGGCGGCCAGGGCGTGTGGAACATGAAGGGCTGGATCGCCAAGGCGCTGGGGCTGGAGGCCGAGCAGGTCCAGATCACCACCCCGGATGTCGGCGGCGGCTTCGGCATGAAGACCGGGCCCTACCCGGAGTATTTCGTCCTCGCCCATGTCGCCCGGGCCTTGAACAAGCCGGTGCGCTGGATCGCCGACCGGACCGAGGCGATGCTGTCGGACAATGGCGGCCGCGACCTGGTCTCGACCGCCGAGCTGGCCCTCGACGACGACTACAGGATCACCGCCTACCGGGTCGACATCGTCTCGAACCTGGGCGCCTACAACTCGGTCTTCGGCCAGGCGATCCAGTCCTCGATCTCTTCGCGGGTGCTGACGGGCACCTATGACGTGCAATGCGTCGATGTCCGGGCGCGCGGCATCTACACCAACACCACCCAGGTCGACGCCTATCGCGGCGCCGGCCGGCCCGAGGCGATCTACACGCTGGAACGCACCATGGACATGGCGGCGCGCGAGCTCGGCCTCGACCCGTTCGAGCTGCGCCGGCGCAACTTCATCCCGCCCGCCGCCTTCCCCTACAAGTCCGCCTCGGGCGAGACCTATGACGTCGGTGATTTCCCCCGCGTGCTGGGCCGGCTCGAGCAGGAGGCCGATGTTGCCGGATTTGCCACACGTCGCGCGGAAAGCGAGAAGGCAGGCAAGCTGCGCGGGCTCGGGCTGTGCTACTATATCGAGGCGATCCTCGGCGATCCGTCCGAGGGCGCGACGGTCGAGTTCAACGAGGACGGCACGGTGAACCTGTATGTCGGGACGCAGTCGAACGGGCAGGGGCACGAGACCGTCTATGCCCAGTTCCTGTCGGATCGGACCGGCATCCCGATCGAACAGATCAAGGTGATCCAGGGCGACAGCGATCGCATCGCTCGGGGCGGCGGCACCGGTGGTTCGCGCTCGGTCACCGTGCAGTCGGCGGCGACGCTGGCGACGGTCGACAAGATGGTCGCCGCCTTCGCCGATTTCCTCGAGGACGAGATGGGGGCGAAGCCGGAGTTCGACGACGGCGCTTTTCGCGCCCCGGGCTCGAACCGGACCATGACTCTGGTCGAGGCCGCCGACCTGGCGCGGGAACAGGGCCGGACCGAGCTGCTGCGCCACGAGGAGCGGACCAAGCTCGAGGGCCGCTCCTATCCCAATGGCGGCCATGTCGCCGAGGTCGAGATCGACCCGGAGACCGGCGCGCTCGAGGTGGTGCGCTACACCGTGACCGACGATTTCGGCAACCTGATGCACCCGATGCTGGCCCAGGGCCAGGTTCATGGCGGCGTCGCCCAGGGCCTGGGCCAGGCGGTGACCGAGCGGGTGGTCTTCGACGAGGCCGGCCAGCTGCTCACGGCGACGTTCATGGACTACGCCATGCCGCGGGCCGACACTATGCCGATGATCCGCTTCACCACCGAACCGGTGCCCTCGACGACCAACCCGTTGGGAATGAAGGGCTGCGGCGAGGCCGGCACGGTCGGCGCGCTGGCCGCCGTCACCAATGCCGCGCTCGACGCCCTCTGCGCGCGCGGGGTGCGGGCCGTCGACATGCCGCTGACGCCGGAACGGGTCTGGGGCTGGCTGCGCGATGCGGCGGCGGAAGACACAGGGGAGGCCGGTGCGGCTTCGTGACCGCATAAGGCGCTGGGTCTGGCCCCGGCGGGCCGAGACCCATTCGCCCGAGCCCCATGCCGAACGGGGGCCGGTCGACCATGTCATCATCCTTGACGGCACCCTGTCCTCGCTCGAACCGGGGCAGGAGACCCATGCCGGCCTGACCTACCGGCTGCTGCGCGAGATGACGCCCTCGGCCCGGCTCTCGGTCTATTACGAGCCGGGCATCCAGTGGCACAACTGGCACCATGCGCGCGACGTGATCTCGGGCCGCGGCATCAACCGCCAGATCCGCCGCGCCTACGGCTTCCTCGCCTCGCGCTACCATCCCGGCGACCGCATCTTCCTGTTCGGCTTCTCGCGCGGCGCCTATGCCGTGCGCTCGCTGGCCGGGGTGATCGACCGGGTCGGGCTGTTGCGGGCCGAGCATGCCACCGTGCGCAACGTCCGCACCGCCTATCGCCATTACCAGATGCCGCGCGACCGCGATGCCGCCCGAGCCTTCGTCCGGCTCTACTGCCACGACGAGGTGGCGATCGAGATGGTCGGGGTCTGGGACACGGTGAAGTCGCTCGGGCTGCGCCTGCCGGTGCTGTGGCGCCTGACCGAATCCCATCACGCCTTCCATAACCACGATCTGGGGCCGGCCATCCGCCGCGGCTTCCACGCGCTGGCGCTGGACGAGACCCGCGACGCCTTCGCCCCGGTGATGTGGACCAGCCCCGAGGATTTCAACGGCCGGGTCGAGCAGGTCTGGTTCCGCGGCAGCCATGGCGATGTCGGCGGCATGCTGGGCGATTACGAGCCCGCCCGGCCGTTGGCCAACATCCCGCTGGTCTGGATGCTGGACAAGGCGGCCGGCTGCGGCCTGCCGCTGCCGGTGGGCTGGCGGGCGCGCTTCCCCGGCGATTCCGAGGCGCCGATGATCGGCACCTGGTATGGGCTGGGCAAGCTGTTCCTGATCCGCAGCCGCCGTGTCGTCGGCCGCGATCCAAGCGAGTCGATCCATCCCAGCGCCCGCGACTGGGTCGCCAAGCGCCACCCGGCGCGGCTGGTCTCGGACCTGCAGCTCCCGGCCCGGGACAAGGCGGTGTGAGGAGGCTTGCAGGGCCCGGCGTGGCCGGGGGCGCTGCCCCCGTCGCCAGAGGCGACTCCCCCGGAGTATTTTCGCAAAGGTGAAAGGCAGAAGAGGTCATTCCCCCCTTCTTCCGGGCGCAAGTATCCCGGGGGGAGCGGGGGCTGGCCCCCGGCTTTGCCGGCCCTGCGCCCTAGAGCGGCCCTTCCTTCACCGCCTCCATCGCGACATGGGTCGAGGTGGCAGCGACATGGGGCAGGCCGGACAGCTTCTCGGCCAGCACCTTGCGGTAATCGTGGATGTCGCCGGTGCGGATCTTCAGCAGGTAGTCGAAGCTGCCGGCGATCATGTGGCACTGCTCGATCTCGGGGATCGCCCGCGCCGCCTTGTTGAAGGCCTGCAGCGCCGCCTCGCGGGTATCGGACAGCCGCACCTCGACGAAGGCGACATGCGACAGCCCCATCTTGATCGGGTCGAGCAGGGCGCGGTAGCCGGTGATGACGCCGCTTTCCTCCAGCCGCTTCAGCCGCGCCTGGGTCGGCGATTTCGACAGGCCGATGCGACGGGCGAGCTCGGTGGCGCTAACCCGGCCGTCGGTGGCCAGTTCGCGCAGAATCGCGCGATCGAAGCGGTCGAGCTCTGCGGGGGCGGATTGCATCGCATTATTCCTCAATTGCGGTTCGTTCGGCCAAAGATGGGCGAACAATCGGGACATATGGCTTGCCGTTTGGCGATATTCTAGATCAAACAGGAGACCCGTGCCATGCCCCTTACTGCCGCACCCCTTTCCGCCCTCGACATCGCCCCGTTCCGCGCCGATCCGCTGACCCCGGAAGGGCCGCTGCTGGCCCGGCTGATCGACCAGGCCGGGCTCGACGCCGCCGCCCGGTCCCGGATCAGCGCCGCCGGTGCCGACCTGGTCCGCCGCATCCGCGCCAGCGCGCGGCCGGGGCTGATGGAGGTGTTCCTGGCCGAATACGGGCTGTCGACCGAGGAGGGCATCGCCCTGATGTGCCTCGCCGAGGCGCTGTTGCGGGTTCCGGATGCCGAGACGGTGGACGCGCTGATCGAGGACAAGATCGCGCCCAGCGACTGGGGTCGGCACCTGGGCCATTCGGCCTCGTCGCTGGTCAACGCCTCGACCTGGGCGCTGATGCTGACCGGCAAGGTGCTGGAAGAGCGCGAGCCGGGCATCGCCGGCCACTTGCGCGCTGCCGTCAAGCGGCTGGGCGAGCCCGTCATCCGCACCGCGGTCGGCCGGGCGATGAAGGAGATGGGGCGGCAATTCGTGCTGGGCGAGTCGATCTCTTCGGCGATGGACCGGGCCGCCGGGATGGAGGCCAAGGGCTATTCCTACAGCTACGACATGCTGGGCGAGGCGGCGCGGACCGGCGCCGACGCGCTGCGCTACCACAAGGCCTATGGCGATGCGATCAAGGCCATCGCCCGGGCCGCCAAGGGCAAGGACGTGCGGGTCAATCCGGGCATCTCGGTCAAGCTCTCGGCGCTGCACCCGCGCTACGAGCTCGCCAAGCGGGCGCGGGTGATGGAAGAGCTGGTGCCGCGCGTGCAGGAGCTGGCGCGGCTGGCGGCACAGCACGGGCTGGGCTTCAACATCGACGCGGAAGAGGCTGACCGGCTTGAGATTTCGCTCGAGGTGATCGCGGCGGTGCTGGCCGATCCCGAACTCGCCGGCTGGGACGGCTTCGGCGTCGTCGTCCAGGCCTATGGCCGCCGCGCCGGGCCGGCGCTCGACTGGCTCTACGCGCTGGCCCAAAGGCTCGACCGCCGGATCATGGTCCGGCTGGTCAAGGGCGCCTATTGGGATACCGAGATCAAGCGGGCGCAGGTGCTGGGGCTGGAAAGCTTCCCGGTCTTCACCCGCAAGGCCGCGACCGATGTCAGCTATATCGCCAATGCGCGCAAGCTGCTGGGCATGACCGACCGCATCTACCCGCAATTCGCCACCCACAACGCCCATACCGTGGCCGCGATCCTCGAGATGGGGCGCGACCGCGACGCCTACGAGTTCCAGCGCCTGCACGGCATGGGCGAGCGTCTGCACGATATCGTCCACAGCGACATGGGCACCCGCTGCCGCATCTACGCCCCGGTCGGCGCCCATCGCGACCTGCTGGCCTATCTGGTGCGGCGGCTGCTGGAGAACGGCGCCAACAGCTCCTTCGTCAACCAGATCGTCGACGAGGAGGTGCCGCCGGAGAAAGTGGCCGCCTGTCCCTTCGCCGCCGTCGAGCCGCTGCTGCCCGAGGTTGCCAATCCGGCGATCCGCACCGGGCCCGAGCTGTTCGGTGCCCGCGGCAATTCGCGTGGCTGGGACATCACCGATAGCGGCGATCTGGAGGGGATCGAGGCGGCGCGCGCACCGTGGCGCTCGGAGGTCTTCCATGCGGCGCCGATGATCGCCGGGCCGGTGGTCGGCGCCGCGCCGCTGACGGCGGTCAATCCGGCGCGGCCGGAAGACGTGGTCGGCAGGGTGGTGCATGCCGCGGCCGAGGATGTCGAGACGGCGCTGGCGGCGGCGCGGCCCTGGGACGCCCCGGCCGAGGAACGGGCGAAGGTGCTGCGCAAGGCGGCGGAGCTCTACGAGGCCGAGTTCGGCCCCGCCTTCGCCATCCTGGCGCGCGAGGCGGGCAAGTCGCAGCTCGACGCGGTGGGCGAGCTGCGCGAGGCCTGCGATTTCCTGCGCTACTATGCCGATGGCGCCGCCGGGCTGACCGCCCCGGCGCGCGGCGTCTTCGCCTGCATCAGCCCGTGGAACTTCCCGCTGGCGATCTTCACCGGCCAGATCTCGGCCGCGCTGGCCGCCGGCAACGGCGTGCTGGCCAAGCCGGCCGAGCAGACGCCGCTGATCGCCGCCCTCGCGGTGCGGCTGCTGCACCAGGCCGGGGTGCCGGAGACGGCGTTGCAGCTGCTGCCCGGCGACGGCCCGACCGTCGGCGCGGCGCTGACCTCGGACCCGCGCGTCGCCGGTGTCGCCTTCACCGGCTCGACCGAGACGGCGCAGGCGATCCGGTGGGCGATGGCCGACAATCTCGATCCCGCCGCGCCGCTGATCGCCGAAACCGGCGGACTCAACGCGATGATCGTCGACTCGACGGCGCTGCCGGAACAGGCGGTGCGCGACATCCTCGCCAGTGCCTTCCAGTCGGCGGGCCAGCGTTGCTCGGCCCTGCGCTGCCTCTATGTCCAGCAGGACGTCGCCGAGACCGTGCAGACGATGCTGTTCGGCGCGATGGAGGAGCTGGCGCTGGGCGATCCCTGGGACCTGGCCACCGATGTCGGGCCGGTGATCGACGCCGAGGCCCGGCAGGGCATCGCGGAGTATGTCGCCCGGGCGCGGACCGAGGGCCGGGTGCTGAAGGAGCTGCGGGCGCCGAACGAGGGCCATTTCATCGCCCCCCTGGTGCTCAAGGTGACCGGCATCGCCGATCTCGAGCGCGAGGTCTTCGGCCCCGTCCTCCACCTCGCCACCTTCAAGGCGCACGAGATCGACAAGGTGATCGCCGATATCAACGCCACCGGCTACGGCCTGACCTTCGGGCTGCACAGCCGGATCGACGACCGCGTCCAGCAGGTGGTCGAGCAGATCAAGGTCGGCAACACCTATGTCAACCGCAACCAGATCGGCGCCGTGGTCGGCAGCCAGCCCTTCGGCGGCGAGGGCCTGTCGGGCACCGGGCCCAAGGCCGGCGGGCCGGAATACCTGGCCCGCTTCACCAAGGGCGAGACGCCCGCGGGCGGCCGCTGGGAGGGCGATGACGAGCGCGCCCGGCTGCAGGGCGAGCTGCGGGCGGTCCGGGTGCCGGCCGAGGCGCGGCGGGTGATCGACCTGCCGGGACCGACCGGCGAGTCGAACCGGCTGTCGCTGCTGCCGCGGGCGCCGGTGCTCTGCCTCGGCCCGGGGCCGGACACGGCGGCGGCACAGGTCACGGCGGTCGAGGCCGCCGGCGGCATCGCGGTGGCGGCGGCGGGCACGGTGGCGCCCGACTGGCTGACCGGGCTCGACGAGTTCTCGTCTGCTCTATGGTGGGGCGAGGTCGAGATGGCGCGGGACTACGCGCGGGCCCTGGCGGCGCGCGACGGGGCGATCCTGCCGCTGGTCACGGAGATGCCGGATGCCGGGCGGGTGCTGCTGGAGCGCCATGTCTGCATCGACACCACCGCCTCGGGCGGCAACGCCCAGCTGCTGGCGGCGGTGGCGGCCTGAGCGCGGCGGCTTGACGATGTCCGCTTGACGGTGGGCCGCGGATCGGGAAGCGTATCCCCATGTTCCCGATCCGCGATCACAACCCCTCGGGCCGGACGCCCTATGTCACCTATGCGCTGATCGCGATCAATGTCGTGGTCTTCCTCAGCACATGGCCCTTCATCACCAGCCAGCTCGAGGCCTACCGCTTCTTCAACGCCTGGGCGATGATCCCGGCCCGGGTGACGTCGGGTTATGGCTGGGAAACGATCCTGACCTCGATGTTCATCCATGGCGGCTGGATGCACCTGCTGGGCAACATGCTGTTCCTGTGGATCTTCGGCGACAACATGGAGGACGGGCTGGGCCATGCCGGCTTTCTCGGCTTCTACCTGGTGGCCGGGCTGGCGGCGGCGCTGCTGCAGATCGCCGGCGACCCGGGCTCGCGCATCCCGATGGTCGGCGCCTCGGGGGCGATCGCCGGGGTGATGGGCGGTTATTTGATGCTGTTCCCGCGCGCCCGGGTCGACGTGCTGCTGATCTTCATCATCTTCTTCCGAGTCGTCATCCTGCCGGCCTGGATCGTGCTGGGGGTGTGGATCGGGCTGCAGGTCTTCAGCAGCCTGGCGGTGACGGCGGATGGCGGCGGCGTCGCCTACCTGGCCCATGTCGGCGGTTTCGCCGCCGGGCTGGCGATGACCCTGCCGATCTGGCTGCGGCGCGGCGGCATCGGCTACTGGCGCCGGACCCATGGCCGGCCGCCACATCCGCAGGCGGAATACGAGCTGTCGAAAAGCCGGATCCCGGTGGTGCGCAAGCGGCGCTGATCGGGGGGCGCCGCGCTTGGCACGCGTCGCGCGGGCGAGGGGCCGTTTGCCCCTCGCGCTCCCCGAGGATATTTGCGAGCAGAAAGTTGGGAAGACGCTGCCGGCCGTTCCGAGGGGAAAACATCCCCACCGGAGGCAAGCGGCGCGGTGGCGCGGCTTATTCGTCGCGGATGATCTTGGCGAAGGGGGCGAAGATCTGGTCGTTGGCGACCAGCACGGCGCCCTTCTCGAGGATATCCTGGCCTTCGCGGATCGGCCCCACCAGGCCGCCGGCCTCGCGCACCAGCAGCAGGCCGGCGGCGATGTCCCAGCTGTTCAGGCCGCGCTCCCAGTAGCCGTCGTAGCGGCCGGCGGCGACATAGGCGAGGTCGAGCGCGGCCGAGCCCCAGCGCCGGACGCCGGCGCAGGCCGGCATCAGCCGGGCGAGATCCTGCAAGGTGGCGGGCAGGGTGCCGCGGCCGCCGAAGGGCACGCCGGTGGCGAAGATGCATTCGATCATCGAGCGCCGGCCCGAGACCCGCAGCCGCTGGTCGTTCATCCAGGCGCCGGCGCCCTTCTCGGCCCAGTAGAGCTCGTCCTTGGCGGCGTCGAAGATGACGCCGGCGACGATCTCGCCCTTGTGCTCGAGCGCGATCGACACCGCCCAGTGCGGCAACCCGTGCAGGAAGTTGGTGGTGCCGTCGAGCGGATCGACGATCCAGCGCCGGGTCGGGTCCTTGCCTTCGACCGGGGCGCTTTCCTCGCCGACCCAGCCATAGGTCGGGCGGGCGGCCATCAACTCGTCATGGATGATCTTCTCGGCCGCGATATCGGCGCGGGAGACGAAATCGCCCGCCCCCTTGGACGAGACCTGCAGGTTCTCGACCTCGCGGAAGTCCTTGACCAGACTGCGGCCGGCCTTGCGCGCGGCCTTGATCATCAGGTTGAGATTGGCGCTGCCTTGCATCGGGGGGCTCCTTGGTAACCGGGGCCGTATAGGCGCAAAGGGGACGGAAGGGAAGGGGGCGATAGCTTGGAGGGGAAGGCTGTCCGCCATGCAGATCATGCAGCCTGCCGACCATCCGGCTTTCCGGGGCTTCAGCCCCGGATCGCGCCCGACCCCGCCCCCCATTGCGGGCGCGATTGCGCCCACCCTCGGGGCCGGGCGCGATCCTCCGAGCCTTTGAGCGGCCGCAGTTGAGTGACCCCAGTGCCGGGCACGCGGGCAGAGAGCGGCGCGCGCCGCCCTACTGCCGTTGCAGCTTGACCGGCTCGGTGCGGGCAAGGCGCAGGAAATGGGCCATGAAGGGCCGCGTCGCGTCCTCGTCGCGGGTGGCGGCGTAGAGCCGCTTGGTCAGGCCCTGTTCGGTGACCGGCCGGGTGACGTAGTCGGAGTGATACTTGACCTCGCGCACCACCCAGTCGGGCAGCACCGAGACGCCGCGGTTCGAGGCCACCAGCATCAGGATCACCTCGGTCAATTCGACCTGCCGCACCGCCCGCGGCTCGACCTTGGCCGGGATCAGCAGCTCGGAGAAGATGTCGAGCCGGCCGCGGTCCATCGGGTAGGTGATCAGCACCTGGTCGCGGAAGTCAGCGGCCTCGATATAGGGCTTTTCGGCCAGCGGGTTCTGGGCCGAGGCGACGAAGACCGGGGCGTAGTCGAAGAGCGGGTGGAAGGTGACGCCGGGCAGATCCTCGGGGTCGGACGAGATCACCAGGTCGACCTCCTCGCGCACCAGCGCCGGCAGGGCGTCGAAGGCCAGCCGCGGCCGGATGTCGACATCGACGTCGGGCCAGGCATGGCGGAAGACCTCGAGCACCGGGAACAGCCACTGGAAACAGGCGTGGCACTCGATGGCGATGTGCAGCCGCCCGGTCTTGCCCGAGCGCAGGGCGCGGAATTCCTCGTCCAGCGCGTCGATTTCGGGCAGCACCTTCTCGGCCAGCCGCAGCAGCCGGTGGCCGGCCGCCGACAGCCGCAAGGGCTTGGACCGGCGGGCGAAGAGCTCGACCCCGGCCTGTTCTTCCAAGCCCTTGATCTGGTGGGACAAAGCCGATTGCGTCATGTTCATCATCTCGGCCGCGCGGGCAAGGCCGCCGGCCTGGTGGATGGCGCGGATCGAGCGGAGATGGCGCAGTTCCAGATGCATCTTCTTGTCGCGTTGTTCATATTGATCTTGAGGATTATGAATTTGTCTCACGTTCCGCGATTTGCGACAAGAGAGCATCTCAGGAGGATCATCATGGCCACGCCGCGCGTCTCGTTCGAATTCTTCCCGCCCCAGTCGCTGGAGGCGAGCTTTCGGCTGTGGGAGACGGTGCAGGTGCTGGCGCCGCTCAATCCCGGCTTCGTCTCGGTCACCTATGGCGCCGGCGGCACCACCCGCAAGCTGACGCATGAGGCGGTGACGACGATCGGCAAGAATTACGGCCTCAATGTCGCCGCCCACCTGACCTGCGTCGAGGCGACCCGCGACGAGACGCTGGAGATCGCGAAATCCTACGCCGAGGCCGGCGTCAGGGAGATCGTCGCGCTGCGCGGCGACGCGCCCAAGGGGCAGGAGCGGTTCACTGCCCATCCCGATGGCTTCGCCAACTCGGTCGAGCTGATCGAGGCGCTGGCGGCGACGGGCGATTTCACCCTGCGCGTCGGCGCCTATCCCGACCCGCATCCCGAGGCCGCCGACAGCATGGCCGACGTGCGCTGGCTCAAGCGCAAGATCGAGGCCGGGGCGTCCAGCGCCATCACCCAGTTCTTCTTCGAGCCCGAGACCTTCCTGCGCTTTCGCGACGCTTGCGTGAAGGAAGGCATCGAGGCGCCGATCATCCCCGGCATCCTGCCGATCGAGAACTGGAACGGGGTGAAGAAGTTCGCCGGCCGCTGCGGCGCCGCGATCCCGCAATGGCTCGACGACGCCTTCGAGACCGCCAGGCGCGACGATCGCGAGGACCTGCTGGCCACCGCGATCTGCACCGAGCTCTGCGACACGCTGATCGGCGAGGGGGTCGAGGACCTGCATTTCTACACCCTCAACCGGCCGCACCTGACCCGCGACGTCTGCCACGCGCTGGGCGTGACGCCGGACGTGACGCTGGAAAAGGTCGCCTGAGCGGCGGCCTTGCAGCCGTCCGGGTTGCGACGCAGGGTCACGCGCGCGACCCGGTTGCAGCCCTTTCCGCCTGCCCCTAGGCTCGCGCTTCCGACAAGGAGGTGCGCATGACCGAACAGTTTTTCGCGACGAAGCCCGACGACCTGCCGAACCGGGAGGAGCTGCTGTCGATGTCGGGGCTCGACTTCATGCGCGGCATCCTCGAGGGCCGGATTTCCGGCCCGCCGATCGCCGGGCTGATGACCTACCGGCTGCACGAGGTCGAGCCGGGCCGGGTCGCCTTCCGCGGCGCGCCGGACTTCACCGCCACCAACCCGATGGGCGGGGTGCATGGCGGCTGGTACGGGACGCTGCTCGACAGCTGCATGGCCTGCGCGGTGATGACCATGGTGCCGAAGGGCAGCTACTACACGACGCTGGAATACAAGATCAACATCACCCGCGCCCTGCCGGTCGGCACCGAGATCGAGGCCGTCGGCATGGTCAGCCATACCGGCCGCTCGACCGGCGTCGCCGAGGGCACGATCCGCGGCGTTGCCGATGGCAGGCTCTATGCCACCGGCTCGACCACCTGCCTGATCATGAAGGCCTGACCGGCCAGGCGGCCGTTTGCGCCGCCGCTTGCGCCGCCCCCTTGCCTCGGTGCCGCGTTTCCCCGAAAAGCGGTTTCGCGCGCCGCTCTCGCGCTCTAGGGTGGCGCCGCGCCCGCGTGGTGGAACGGTAGACACAGGGGACTTAAAATCCCTAGCCGCAAGGCGTGCCGGTTCGAATCCGGCCGCGGGTACCACATTGAAATGCAAATGATTCTGGTGAGTTTCGTTGGCGGAAAGGCGGTCCCGCACGGCTGATTTCCCCCACCATTTTCCCCCATTCCTGTTCCGTTCTTGTTCGGCCGAGCAGGGAAGAACGCGGGGTAGTAGGGCGAGACCGACCCATGCCCGACCTTCGATCTGACCGCAGCTCAGGTCCGGAAGCAGCCAATCTCCACTTTCAAACCGACTTCAGCCGCACCTGACATCTATTGCAGAACTGGGCGGATTCCAGACCTTCTCGGCAGATGCGTGACAGTTGGGCCTCGCTTGGAAAGCAGACGTTCGAGCGCGACGGAGACCGTAGCACGATCCATAATGTCAAAGCGTCAATTGACGCTCTGTGATGGTATTGCTTAGGTGTCGGCCTTGAGACCAAGCGAAGATCAGATTTCAGCCGCCGTCGAAGATCTTGCGGACACTCTTGCCGGTTCATCATCGTCAACAGACATTGTCGTCGACGCGATAGCGACGGAGCACAGGATTGCGCCGCAGGTTCTGCGGATTCGGTTCTCCAAGCATCACGGTGTCGAACGGGAAACTATCGAGACTTCACAGGGCCAAGCAATCGAGTTATCGTCACGCGGCAAGGCGTTGCGACCGGCGGGCTTCGGCAGGACTATACCGGGGGATTACGCTCATCACCCGACCAGATCGGGAAAATTCGGCTGTCTCATGGTGAGCATTTAATGCCCCTCTTAGCTCAACGCTCTCCTACTGCGCCTGACGTCCGCACAGCACAGGACATCGACGCCGAGCTTCTAAGGTTGCTGGAGGCCAAGGGCGCCGATCCGGACTTCTGGTCTTCGAAAGACCGCGATCGCAGCGATAGCGCCCACAGCATCTTCCAGTATCCGGCGATGATGGTTCCTATCGTTCAGCGTCGTCTGATGGGCGCCGTATTGGAAGTACGTCCGGACATCCAGTCGGTTTACGACCCTTTCATGGGCTCTGGCACCTCGTTAGTCAGTGGGATGCACTACGGGCTGGATGTGTATGGTAATGACATCAACCCGCTGGCTGTGCTGATCAGCCGAGTTAGGACGTCGAGAACTGTGGAGTTCACAGCCGAGGCGGTCGCTGAACAGGTCGCCGCCCAGGCCAAAGCGGATCGGCGCCAAACCATCGAGACCTCGATGGATAATCGCGAGAAGTGGTTTCAGCATGACGTGGCGATCGAACTGTCTCGGCTGAGGCGCGCGATCCGCAAGTGCACCGACCTTTGGATGCGCCGATTCCTCTGGGTGACGCTGGCCGAGACCGTACGGCTTACCAGCAATGATCGCACCTCTACCTATAAGCTGCACGCCCGCCCCGCAGACGTGATCGCCAAGCGCAGCCTGTCGCCGATCTCGGTGTTCCGCGACCTGGCTCGGGCGAATGCGTCTAGCTTCTCGACATTCAGGCGTCGGCTCACCGACGCCAATTGGATCAAGTCGGCCCAGTACGTCGGTCAAACCGACGTTCGCGTAGGCGATACGCGCCAGGCCTTAGACTACTGGGGCGACGCCGCCCCATTCGACCTCCTGATGACCTCGCCGCCTTACGGGGACAATCTGACGACCGTCACCTACGGCCAGCATTCCTACCTTCCGCTGCACTGGATCGATTTTCAGGATATCGATGCGACTGCGGACACCGCGATGTTGCGCACGACACAGGAGATCGATCGCCGCAGCCTGGGCGGCGCCTCGGGCGAAAGAGCCTGGGAGGAGGCGAAGCTCTTGGAGGCTTCACCCCGGCTGAAGCGGTTCGCCGATGGGCTGCCGTCCAAGCCGGACGACGGCCGGAGCCGCCTCGTCCGCTTCTATCGGGATTTCGGAGCCAGCCTCGACAGCATTCTGGGGGTGATGAAACTGGACAGCTACATGATTTGGACGGTAGGAAACCGCAGCATCGCCGGCCAACAGGTGCCCACCGACTTAGTGTTGGGCGAGTTGCTTGAGGGTTTGAACTGCAAGGTGATCACTACCCTAACGCGCCGCATTCACCACAAGCGTATGCCAGATCGGAATGCCAGTTCGGCGACCATGCGCGAGGAGAAAATCCTCGTCGTCCGCAAGGGTGAGCCCTAGCCGCATGGCCAATCCCCACTTCAACATCAGTGCTGCGGTCGTGCGCCAGTTGGGCGACGAGTTGGTCTCCGACGAGGTCACCGCCATCGTCGAACTGGTCAAGAACGCATATGACGCGGACGCCGATTACGCCCACGTGGTGGTCAATACCGTTGATCCGCCGCCTGGCGACCAAAGCAAGTTCCCCAAGGCCGTCGGCTATATCACTATTGAAGATGACGGCATGGGTATGGACCGTGCTGATATCGAGCGCGGCTGGCTGATGATTTCGCTGTCTGGCAAACGAGTCTTGAAGGCTGCCGGAGGCGTGACGCCCAAGGGGCGCACCCCGCTCGGTGACAAGGGCTTGGGGCGGCTGAGCACCCAGAAGCTGGGGCAGAACCTTGAGTTGTATACGCGCAAGGACGGCCAAGCTGCGACCCAGCACGTCGCCTTCGCCTGGAGCGCCTTCACCGACGACAAGAGTCTCAGCGAGGTCCCGGTGACCATCGAGGCAGCGGCCGCTGGCCGGGTGAAGGGTACGAAGCTGGTCATTTCCGGCCTGCGTAATCCGGGCGTCTGGCGGAGTGGCGCCGAAAATAGGCTTATCGCTGACCTCTCTCAGATCATCTCACCGTTCGCCGAGGCCCGGCCATTCCTAGTGACGCTGCGCATTGACGGCCGGCCGATCGACCTTGGACAGGTTTCGACTAAGGTGCGCGGCGCGGCCGTCGCCAAGTTCGTCGTAGACTTTGCCGACGGCGAGATGGACCTGACAGGCAGATTCCGGCTCGTGAAGCTACGCGGCAACCAAGACCAGGACTCATTTGAGCACCTACTGGCCCGCGACAACGGCCGCTCTTTCTTTGAATATCTGAAAAAGCGTAAAGCGCCGGTGGATTTTAGCTACAGTGACGACCCGAACTACTTCGTTGAATTCAAATACCGATTGCAGTTGTCGTCCCTGGCCAAGGTGGAGATGGTCCCGGGCATGGCCGCCGACTCTGACCCCGTCGTCGCCGATCCGGGGCCGTTCCATGCCGAGATAGATGAGTTCTTGTTCCGCCGCGATGAGGAGGGCGCCAAGCTAGGTGGTCTCGCCAATACGACTGAGGTGCGCGAGATCGTCAAACTCCACGCGGGCATCAAGGTTTTTCGCGACGGTTTCGCCATCAAACCCTATGGGCTGAATGGCGAAGACTGGCTGCGACTCAGCGCACAACAGACCAGCGGCGCTTCCTATTATGGTCTGCGACCGCAGAACGTCATCGGCTTCGTCTCGATTAGCGAAGCAGCCAATAACAACCTAAAGGACAAGACCGACCGTGAAGGCTTCGTCGCCAATGCGTATTCGCACAACTTCCGGCGGTTGATGCTACAAGTCGTCGAGGTCATAGGCGACTTCTACGAATGGTCGCGACGCAATTTCAACACTTACAAGGCCGATCTGCCGGCGCGCTCAAAGCCCTTCGAGGGCGGTAGAAAAGCGATCGCTGATGCCGAGGTCGTGGCCCGCCGACTGGCAACATACAGCCGTTCGGCCAAGGCGCTGGAGGCTAGCACCGCCTCCGCCCGCACCAAGATCGCGGCAGTCACGACCAAGATCAAACAGGCCCCGCTGCTGACGAGCGCGGCGGAACGCGAACTCGCTGAGCTCTTGACCGAGGCCAATCAGGCCCTTGAAGCCTCTCAAGCGCTGTTCGACCAGCTGGCGGGCTACGCCGAGGAGGCTAAGAACCTAGCCGATATCGTGGCGACCTTGTCGCCGCGGCTCGACGTGCTGAACGATCAGCTCCAAGACTTTTCCGAATTGGCCGGCCTTGGCCTCCTGGCTGAAGCCCTGTCACACGAGGTGCAGAACCAAACCGACCGGCTTATGCAGAAGGCCGCTGCCGCGATCGCCCGCGCGCGCAAAACGTCACCCCCGAATGCAGACTTGCTGGTCCTGGGTCAGGACGTGACTGCCGCGGCCTCAGCGCTTCGCCGACAGATCGGCCATCTGTCGCCGTCGCTGCGCTATCAGCGAGACAAGATCGAGAGCTTCAAGGTCGCCAGTCTTATCGATCAAATCCGTGAGCACTTCGCTGATCGCTGGGCCAGCCACGGCATCGAGACGGAGATCGAACCGGGCAGCGTCGATTTTGCGGTGAAGACCAGTCGTGGGCGGTTAACGCAGGTCATCGACAATGTTCTTCTGAACGGCGAGTACTGGCTCGCTGAAGCTCAATCGCGCGACAAGGCCTTCCGCCCGAAACTGGCGATTGCCTACGCTGCGCCTCGGCTTCGCATCTGGGACAACGCCGGCGGGGTTGACCCAGCCGTCGAGGACGTCCTGTTCGAACCCTTTATCACCTTGAAGCCGAAGGACGAAGGGCGGGGTCTTGGCCTGTTCATTAGCGCCCAAATTCTAGAGTCTATGGGCTGCAGCATCGCACTGCTGACTGACCGAAACACCCAAGACCGGAGATACATCTTCGAATTGGATCTAACAGGGATCATCGATGGCTGAAGACTCCAAGCCGAGGGCAATGAAAGCCGCCACAGCGCCCGACGCGCCCGAGCCCGCAGTGGCGGACAGCGCCGTCGTCGTAGAACCTGCCTCTGAGGCGTCGGGTGACGCGCGCGCAAAGCTTGCTCAGCTCTTTGATCATCTGAAGATCGCCAAGATTGTCTTTGTCGATGACAAAGCGGCGCTTGAGACCGACGTCGGTGCAGTCTTCAAGGTCTTGGTGGCGAAGCCTGAAGCGAGCGAGGCGCTAGCGCCGTTCTTCGCCGGTGTCACCCTTGAAATAGATAATGGTGCTTTGCCGGAGCAGCTGGCGGCCCGGCTGGCGGAACTGGATGGCGATAAGCAGGCGGAACTTCGCGAAGTGCTCTCTTCCCAAAGCGAGGACGCGGCGGAGCGCGAGGCTTTGGGGCTGCTTCAAGACCACCTGCCGGACGAAACGATAGCGCAACTGTTGACGCCGCAGGCCTGGCATGAGCAGCGGGCGGCCTTGATCGCAGAGTGTACGGAGGAGCATCGGACGCTCTTCCTGTTCGACCAGGAACTGGAGGTCGATGATGCGGACCTCGGCTTCAAGAAGGGTTCGGACATCATTCGCGACATGTCCGAGAAGGAACAGGCCGGGTTCGGCACGCGGTGGTTCTGCGGCATGCTTACCCACACCGTCCAAAAGGGCTCGGAGGTCGCCTCTTGGCGTGAGCTTGCGAAGTCCGAGAAGCTGGACCTTCGCTTTTTCATGCCGATTGCCAAGACCACTTTGGGCGATGCGCCGGAATTTTACGGCGCCGTCTATCGGACCCTCATCAACATCTACAGTCAGACGATGAAGAGCCTAGCAGCCGATGCCTTCGAAAAGGCTCTGGCAGACGCCCTTGAGCAGTTTTCGGACCTCGATCCCATCGACTTTGAGCACATGATCGTCAAGTCATCGGAGACGGAGGGCGTATCGGAGCTGGAGACTTTGATCCGTGTCTACGGGATCATTCAGAAGGACAAAGTGAAGGCTCAGATTCTTCAACACCCAGAATTTGAAAGATTCTCCGCGGCTACCAAAACCGCCAAGGACATCGCCGACATCGGCCGCGAGCTTTCCGCCAGTTCGCAGGAGCGGCTGCACAGGCTGCGCAGGGAGGAACTCTATGAGAGTGACGAGCTGGTCAATAGTTATAACGAACCGCTCCGCAACGGTGATGTGTTCGAGATCGGCGAAGGGGAAGATCTCAAGTTGTGGGTGCTGATTGCCCAACCGTGCGACCTGATGGTCCGCAGCAATGGAGAGCGGGTGCGGGAAAACAACTTCAAAGTTGCAGTGTTGGCGCCATTGCGCAGACGGGAACTGGGCGCAGATCCCAAGATAAAGGAAGGCCTGCACTTCTCGCTTGATCACTATGACCATTACGGTGCGCAATCGGCCATTGTCCAGTTGGCCGATGCGACACCGGCCAATCTACACGTCCTCGACCTGGCTGTTCTAAATGAGGACGGCCATTGCCAGCTCAGCGCTGCTGCTGACCCTAGCCTTAGCCTTCACAGTAAGGCTTGGGAGAAACGGGACAAAGAGCTTCGGAAGCACTTCCGGAGTGTGAGCAAGCAAATCGAATCAGCGCGGGAGAAGCACAATGACGAGGTCGCTGCCCTCATAGCGCGCGCGGTAATCCCGAGGGCTTCGCCCAAGAAGAGCTTTGCCAAGTATGGAACATACGACGCAGGCGCCTACAGCTACCCGATCCGTCGGCGTGGTCGGATTCGCGATCCGCTGGCGATCTCGCTGCTGAGCGCCTACAGCCGGTTCTTGGCCCGAGACGCTTACGAACATGATTTTTCCCGACCTGGCTGAGCTCGCCCTTAGCGGCGCACCCTGCAACTCACTCCTCTGATAGTGACCTGCTTCCCTTGGAAGCCGGCTATGGGCCGAAAGTGTCACTCGTGGGGAGTGCTAGAAATGCGGTCCCGTCGCTGCTGTGCCTGCTTGCTCAGCTGCTTCTGTGCGGCCCGGCGGCGATACTTCTGGACCATCACAAGCGTCCTGTGGCCGGTGACTGCCTGTATTTCCGCATCACTGCAACCAGCCTCAGCAAGTGCGACGGCCGCAGTGTAACGCCAGCCATGCATTACCAGACCGTCACAGGCCTTGCCGGCCGTCTTACGCACCGTACGAAAACGCCGCTCGATTGCCTGGTAGCCCAGTGGTTCAGTTAGGTTCTTCGGCAGCATGTAGGCGCCGCGCTTTGGCAGCGTGTCGAGATAGTCTCGCAGGCCCTGAGGGCAATAGACCCAAAGGCGCTCCTTGGTCTTGTCCTGTACCACGGCGATGTATTCGCCATCATAGTGGTCCTGACCTGCCACGGGATTTTTCCTCCACCGTCGATTAGAG
>NZ_JBHRSK010000019.1:0-46542 GCF_042643245.1 Acidimangrovimonas pyrenivorans | reverse complement strand
CCTAAATTGGTGCCAGTCATTTATGAGTGCGTGACCTAGCCGGGCGGGCGCCTGACGCCCGGGCCGGCGCGGCGGCCGCCCGCCTCCGCGAACGCCGCTTCGTCGACGACAGGGTGAAAGCCGCACTCCTCGGCAAGGCCGCACGGTCCAGACCGCCCCTCTCCCGTTGCGGGTCCCGCCGCGGATGCGCGCGCCCCGGTTACGTCCCGTTTGGAGATCGCTGGCACAGTGCCGCGCAGCCTTCGCCAATCGAGGAGAGTTCCCATGTCCAACCCCTTTGCCGGGCGCGAGCCGGCCCTGTCAGGCCCCGCCACCGATATCGTGCCAGTGACGCCGTCCGACGCCACCGATCTCGGCCAGGTGGCGCTGGCGCTCTATGTCGAGACCGGCGGCACGCTGTCGATCGTGACCGAAGCCGGCCAGAGCCGCAGCGTGACCGTCGTCGACTTCTCGATCCTGCCGGTCGGCGTCCGGCGGGTGAACCAGACCGGCACCTCCGCCGGCGGCATCCACGCGATGGTGCTGGCATGAAGCTGGTCGCGGATCTGACGGCCACCACCGCGCCCTTCCGGCCGCGCCACCCGATCGCGCCGCCCTCGCTGGTGCTGGATTTCGCGGCCGGCTTCTATGGCGCGGCCAGCTTTGCCGAGCTGGTCACCTTCAGCCGCGGTAGCACGGCGACCTATTTCGACGCCGCCGGCACGCTTCGGGCCGCTGCAGTCGACATGCCGCGCTTCGACCACGACCCGATCACGGGCGCCGCGCTCGGGCTGGTGATCGAGGAAAGCCGGACCAACCTGGAGCTCCATTCGGAGCAGCTGGACAACGCGGCATGGATCAAGAGCAATGTCGCCGTCACGGCCAATGCGGTTGTGGCGCCGGATGGGGCGGCGAGCGCAGATCTCGTGGCCTCGACTGCCGGCACCACCGGCCAGCACATACGCCAGACGACGGCGATCAGCGCGGGCACCGACTACACCATGTCGCTGTTCTTCTTTGCCGGGTCTTCGAATGCGGTCTGGCTTCGCATCCTCAACGGCGCCGGCACGAGAACGTTGGGGGCTGTGCTTTTCGACCCGATTGCCGCAACGGTGACCTCCAGCACGAATCTCTTGTCTCCCCCCACCATTGCCGCCATCGGCGGCGGCTGGTTTCGCCTGTCGGCAGCGTTCAATTCGACGACCGAAACGAGCCTGGTGACCTACCTCTACCCGTCGAATGCTGTCGACAATTCGGGCAGTGTCCATCTCTGGGGCGTCCAGCTCGAAGCCGGCGGCTTCGCCAGCAGCTACATCCCGACCACCGGCGCGGCCGTGACCCGAGCGGCAGACCTGGCCGACAGAACGCTTGGGCCGGAATATGATGCCGTCGCCGGCACGGCCGTCGTCATCGGGGACACAGCGGATACCTCCGGGGCGGGAATTTCGCGCATTCTCAGCCTGAATTCAGGCAGCGGCAGCCGGATCGACGCGTTCATTGCGCCACAACCGAACAGGCAGCTTACCCTCGACGTCGCGGATGGGGGGAGTGTTCAGGCCAGCCCCGCAACGGCGAACCCGGTCGCATCCGACGGCAGTTTCAAGGCTGCGGCATCTTTTGCCGAGAACGACTTCGCTGTCGCGCTCGATGGCGCCCCCCCGGCGACGGAGGCGTCCGGCACGGTCCCTGCCGTGACAAAGCTGTCCCTCGGGACAGGGCCGACCGGCGACCATCTCAACGGCCATATCAGCTCTCTCGTCTATTACCCGCGCCGCCTGCCCGACGCCGACCTGCAGGAGCTGACCGCATGATCCCGCGCACCGACGCCGTCCTTCACATCGCCTCGGTGACCGACCTGGTCGCCTGGTTCGCCACCACCGCGCCCGGGCATCTTGCCGCGGACGGCCAGACCATCATCGGCTTCGACCGGACGCCGACGCATTTCACCGGCGATGCCGGGCTGGTCTATGTCCGGGTGCCGTCCGCCGAAATGACGACTTGGGCGGCCGCGCCCGGCGTCACCATCCTCGCCCGGGCGCCCTATGCCGGCCCCGGCACGCCCGACACGGTCTATGCCGCGCTCTTCACCGATGCCGGCATGGTCGCGCTCTACGATGCCGTCTATGACCGGACGCCGTTCCAGGCGGATGACGGGCAGGGCGGCACCGTCACCGTGACGCCGCCGGACCGCTTCGGGCAGATGGGCTGAAGCGGACTTCCCCCGGTCGCTGGGCCTGGCCGCCACGGCCGCTGGTTTCCTGCCCGGCCCGGGGCTTGCCCATGTCTTCAGCGCCGAACCGCGCCATCGCAAGCCCCGCCGTCGAAATTTGCAAGATTTTGTGGCGAGCTACAACATGAAGAGTTTTCCACAGCTTTTTTCCGAAAATATAGCTTTACAGACTATCGCTTTGCCCACACCATATCTAGTAAGGGCGGACACGAATACACGCCGACCCTTGTAAGGGCACCCAGCTTTTAGTGGGCATTTGCTCGCCGGAGGCTAATTTCCAGGAGCCAGGGCATGTCGCTATCCGAAGAGTTCCTCACCTCCGATGAGCTGCACCCGATCGACATCGTCGAGACGCTGGCAGAGCATCATGCGTGGGATTTCGACCGCATCACCGACGACCAGATCGCGATGGCGGTCGAAGGTCAATGGCGGACCTATTCGATCACGCTCGCCTGGTCGGGCCATGACGAAACCCTGCGCCTGATCTGCACCTTCGAGATGGAGCCGCCCGAGGCGCGGATGCCGGAAATCTACGAAACGCTCAACCATGTCAACGATACCTGCTGGGCCGGCGCCTTCACCTACTGGTCCGAGCAACGGCTGATGGTCTGGCGCTACGGGCTGGTTCTGGCCGGTGGCCAGGTGGCCGGGCCCGAGCAGATCGACCGGCTGATCGCCACCGCGGTGCTGACGGCCGAACGCTTCTACCCCGCCTTCCAGCTGGTCGCCTGGGGCAACGAGGCGCCGGCCGAGGCGATGAAGGTGGCGATTGCCGAGGCCTACGGCCACGCCTGAAGGGGCCGGCCGAAGCGGCCGCGGGGCCGAGACGAATTAAGTGCGGTGCGAGGGACCTGAAGAGCAGTGCGCACGGAGGCGGCGTCCGACCCGGAGAAGGGCGGGCGCCGCCGGTTTTCCGGACCTTCGTCATTCGCTCCCGCCCTGCTGAAAAGCCGGTTTCAACCACGGCCGTTGCGCTCTAGTCTGCCGGCCGGACAAGAAGGCCGGAGGACAACGCGATGAGTTTGGAGACGGTAAGCCGGCGCGGGCTGGTGCTGCTGGGCTGCGGCAAGATGGGATCGGCGATGCTGGCCGGCTGGCTGGGCCGGGGGCTGGCACCCGAGGCCGTCTGGGTGCTCGACCCGCACCCGTCGGACTGGCTGCAGGGGCTGGCCGAAAAGGGGCTGCACCTGAATGCAGACCTGCCGGACGATCCGGCGATCGTGCTGGTCGCCGTCAAGCCGCAGATGATGGCAGAGGCGCTGCCCCGGCTGGCGCCGCTAGGCAACGGCGCCACCCTGTTCCTCTCGGTCGCCGCCGGCACGCCGATCGCCTTCTACGAAAAGACGCTGGGCGATCGAACGCCGATCATCCGCGCCATGCCGAACACCCCGGCGGCGGTCGGCCGCGGCATCACCGCGCTGACCGGCAATGCCCGCGCCTCCGACACCGATCTGGACCTGGCCGAAACCCTGCTGGCGGCCGTCGGCCAGACCGTTCGGCTGGAAGGCGAACACCAGATGGACGCGGTGACCGCCGTCTCGGGTTCTGGCCCGGCCTATGTCTTCCACCTAATCGAGACGCTGGCGGCGGCGGGCGAGGCCGAGGGGCTGCCGGCCGAGTTGGCGATGACGCTGGCCAAGGCGACGGTCGCCGGCGCCGGCCATCTGGCGATGGAGGCCGAGGAAGGCCCGGCGCAGTTGCGCGTCAACGTCACCTCGCCGGGCGGCACCACCGCCGCCGCGCTCAAGGTGCTGATGGATCCCGATAGCGGGTTCCCGGCGCTTCTGAAGAAGGCGGTGAAGGCGGCGGCCGACCGCAGCCGGGAGCTGGCGCAATGAGCACCGAGACCATCTCCTTCGACGATTTCCTGAAAGTCGACATCCGCGTCGGCCGGATCACCCGGGCCGAACCCTTCCCCGAGGCGCGCAAGCCGGCGATCAAGCTCTGGGTCGATCTCGGCCCCGAGATCGGCGAGAAGAAAAGCTCGGCCCAGATCACCCGGCATTACACGCCCGAGGAGCTGCCCGGCAAGCTGGTGATGGCGGTGGTGAACTTCCCGCCGCGCCAGATCGGGCCGGTGAAATCCGAGGTGCTGGTGCTGGGGGTGCCGGACGATGACGGCGAGGTCGTGCTGCTGACGCCGGACAAGAATGTGCCCGTGGGCGGGAGGCTCTACTGATGCGCAAGCTCCTGATCACGCGGCGGCTGCCCGACCCGGTGATCGCCGCCGCCGAGGCGCGGTTCGACGTCACCCTGCGCGACGACACCAGCCCGCTGAGCAGCGACGAACTCGCGACGGCACTGCGCGACTACGATCTGGTGCTGCCGACGCTGGGCGACAGGTTCGATGCCGAGGCCTTCGCCGCCGTGCCGGAACCGCGCTGCAAGCTGCTGGCCAATTTCGGCGTCGGCTACAACCATATCGACGTCGCCGCGGCGCAGGCGGCCGGGGTTGCGGTGACCAACACGCCGGGCGCCGTCACCGATGCCACCGCCGATATCGCCCTGACGCTGATGCTGATGTCTGCCCGCCGTGCCGGCGAGGGCGAGCGGCTGGTGCGTTCGGGCGAATGGCAGGGCTGGCACCCGACCCAGATGCTGGGGCTGCACCTGACCGGCAAGGTGCTGGGCGTGGTCGGCATGGGCCGGATCGGCAAGGCGATCGCCAGGCGGGCGCATCATGGCTTCGACATGGAGGTGGTGTTCTTCAACCGCTCGCAAGTGGCCGAGCCGGGCGTGCCGGCGCGGCAGCTCGACAACCTGGCCGAGGTGATGGCGGCGGCCGATGTGGTGGTGATCGCGGTGCCGGCCAATCCGGCGACCCACCACCTGATCGGTGCCGAGGCGCTGGCGGCGATGAAGCCCACCGGCCACCTGGTCAACATCGCCCGCGGCGACATCGTCGACGAGGCGGCGCTGATCGCGGCCCTTGCCGAGGGCCGCATCGCCGGCGCCGGCCTCGACGTCTACGAGTTCGAGCCGAAGGTGCCCGAGGCGCTGCGGAGGCTCGACAACGTGGTGTTGCTGCCGCATCTGGGCACCGCCGCGCTCGAGGTGCGGACGTCGATGGGAATGATGGCGGTCGACAACCTGATCGCCTTCGACGACGGACGGGAGCTGTCGAACCCGGTGTAGGACTGCGTCTTTCCCGCCCTTTGGCGCCTAGCTTCAGCAATACCCTCAAGCCGATCGACCGGCCATTTCGGCAAACTGCTCCCGTGCGATCCGCAGAACAAGCTGCGCGAGCGCCGGACCGTGGGCTGGCGCCGCAACGTCTGATCGGTGCGCTTCATGTCAGCCAAGTCCGGACGACATACGCACGTCGCGCCAGCTCTGACAAAGCGCCAGACCGCCGGGACGGTCCGGCGCTCGCGCGGCGGCCTGTGGCCTTGATTCCGCACTAGGGCGCCGCCCTTTTCGCCATGTATCGAAGCCTACCGCCGCCCCTCGCGCAGCCAGGCGCCGATGGCGAGCAGCGCGGCAAGGAGCAGCAGCGCCCAGGCCGGCAACAGCGGCATCACCCGCAGGTCGCGGGTGACATAGGCATGGCGCGGGGTGATGCCGATCCAGCCGCGCCCGGCCGCCACCCGGCCCTCGCCGACCTGGCGGATATCCGGCATCCCGTCTTCCAACCGCACCGCCCCGCCGCGATGCTGCGCCAGCGCCGGCGCCAGCTTGTCGCTGGTCGCGATGGTCTCGGCGAATTCGCGCGGCGCCGAGGGGCCGACCGCGATCACCGCCTTCTGGTCGCCCTCGGCCAGCCGGTAGAGCCCCATGTCCGGCGCGGTCCAGGTCGCGGTGAACTTGCCCGGCTCGGTCTCTGTCAGCGGCACCGTCACCAGTTTGCCGTCCGGCCCGGTGATCGTCACCGCGTCGTGCCCCTCGCTCAAGGAGCGGCGGGTGATGGTCACGGTCTGGCCCTCGGCCGTGGCGGTCAGCGCCTCTTCCTCGAGCTCGGGCTCCTTCATCATCCAGTGCGCCAGCCGGCGCAGCAGTTCCAGCTGCGGCCCGCCGCCCTCGTAGCCCCGGCTCCACAGCCAGGCCTGGTCGGAGGCCAGCATCGCCACCCGGCCCTTGCCGACCCGGTCGAGCACCAGCAGCGGCTTGCCGTCGATGCCCGACATCACGGTCTGGCCGCCGCGCGCCTCCATCTCGATCTGGCGGAACCAGCGGCCCCAGCCCGGCCCCTTCTCGCCCGGCTTGGGTTTCGGGCCGAAGGCGGCCAGCCCCTCGGTGACGGGATGGCGCTGGCCCAGCTTGGTGATCTCGGGCTTGAAGCCCTGCACCAGCACCCGCGACGAGGGCGTCACCGGCAGGATATCGGCCAGCGGCGAACGCCACAGGCTGTCGGCCGAGCCGAATTCCGGCCCCGCCGCCACCAGCACCGCGCCGCCGTTCTCGACGTAGTTCTTGACGTTATCGAGATAGGCCGAGGGCAGGATGCCGCGCCGGCGGTAGCGGTCGAAGATGATCAGGTCGAACTGGTCGATCTTGTCGATGAACAGCTCGCGCGTCGGGAAGGCGATCAGCGACAGTTCCGAGACCGGCACCCCGTCCTGCTTTTCCGGCGGCCGCAGGATGGTGAAATGGACCAGATCGACGGAGCTGTCGGATTTCAGCAGGTTGCGCCAGACCCGTTCGCCGGCATGGGGCTCGCCCGAGACCAGCAGCACGCGCAGCCGGTCGCGGACGCCGTTGATCTGGACCACGGCGGCATTGTTGCGGTCGGTCAGCTCGCCGGGCTGCGCCGCGACGCGGAACTGCAGCGCGTTCATCCCGCCATGGGGCAGCGTCACCGGCACCGAGATATCCTCGCCCACCGGCACGTCGTAGCTCTGCGGCTCGCCGCCGTCGATCGAGACCTCCAGCGGCGCGCTCTTGCCCAGCCCGGCGGGCACCTTGCCCTGATCCTCGATCCGCAGCGTCAGCGTCACCGGCTCGCCCATGATCGCGAAGGCGGGGGCGTCCTTGATCGTCAGGCGCCGGTCCCAGTCGGTCTCGTGCCCGGTCATCAGCAGGTTGAGCGGCGCCGGCAGGTCGGGCGTCTGGGCCATGTCATGGACCTGCCCGTCCGAGATCACGATCTCGCCCGCCACCCGGCCGCGCGGCTCTTCCGCCAGCGCCCCGGACAGCGCGCCCATCGCCAGCGTGCCGCCATCGCCCGGCGCGTCGCCGACGGTGACCTGACGCAGCTCGGTATTGGGCAGGGCGGCGATCTTCGCCTTCACCGCCGCCACCGCCGCCGAGGTCTGGGCCTCGCGGTCGCCGATCTTCTGGCTGGCGCTGCGGTCGGTGACCAGCAGCACGATGTCCGACAGCGGCTGGCGATCCTCGGTCTGCAGCGACGGGTTGGCCAGCGCGGTCAGCAGCACCAGCGCCGTCAGCCCGCGCAGTCCCCAGCCCGACAGCCCGCGCCAGCCGGCGAACATGACCGTGACCACCGCCACGGCCAGCGCCGCCCACAGCACCGGCCAGGGCAGGAAAGGCGCGAAGATGACCGTGCCCCAGTTCATTGCCCCAGCCTTTCCAGCAAGGCGGGCACGTGGACCTGGTCGGACTTATAGTTGCCGGTCAGCACATGCATGATCAGGTTGACGCCGAAGCGGTAGGCCAGCTCGCGCTGGCGTTCGCCGCCATAGCCGCGGCCGATCGGGAACATTGCCCGGCCCTGACCGTCCACCGCCCAGGCGGCGGCGTAATCGTTCGAGCCGATCACCACCGGCGTCACCCCGTCATTGAGGTTGCGGAACGGCATCCCCTCGACCTTCTTCGCCCCCGGCGGCGCCGCCTCGACCCAGAGCTTGCCGCCCGAGTAGCGGCCGGGGAAATCCTGGATCAGGTAGAAGGAGCGCGTCAGCACGTGGTCCGGCGGCACCGGCGCCAAGGCCGGGATGTCGAGCCCGGCGGCGATCTGCTGCAGGCGGCGGGCGTTGGGGGTGGTGGTGGTGCCGACGGCGATATCGGCGTCGCGGGTGTCGAACAGGATCATCCCGCCGGTGCGCAGGTAGTCGTTCAGCTTGACATAGGCCGCCTGCGACGGCAGCGGCTCAGCCGCCGTCACCGGCCAGTAGAGGAAGGGGAAGAAGGCCAGTTCGTCTTTCTCGATATCCACCGCCATCGGGGTTTCCGGCTCGACCGAGGTGCGCTGGGTCAGCACGTCCGAGAGGCCCTGCAGCCCGGCCTGGGCGATGCGGTCGACCTCGGCATTGCCGGTGACGACATGGGCCAGGACGACGCCGCTGGTCGCCCGGATCGCGAAGGCGTCGCCGGCCGGGGTGCCGTCCTGCGCCCGGACCTGCCCCGGTAGCGCCAGCGCCAACAGGACCACGGCGGCCGCGCCCGTGACCGCGCCGGCCCGCGCCCCGCGCAGCCGGCCCGAAAGCAGCAAGGAGGCGATCAGGTCGAGCAGCAGCAACAGCAGCGCCGCCGACAGGAAGGCCCCCTTGAGCGCCGTCTCGCGCGCCGCCGCCAGCCCCTCGATCACCGTGCCGGCGGGCCAGGCGGCAGGGGTCAGCACGTCCGTCTGACCGATGATGTTCAGTGCCACCCGCCGGTCGTCGCTGCGGTAGAGGCCCGGCGGCGTCTCCGGCCCCGCCTTGGCCGCGGCCAGCGCCTCGCCGGCGATCCCGGCGGTCTGGCCGGCATCGCGCAGCGCGCCGAAGCCGTCGAGCAGCTTGGCCGGCACCCAGGTCGTGCCCTTGAGCTCCTCCGCCGTCGGCCGCGCCGGCCGGGTCGAGACCGCCAGCCGGTCGAGCATGCGCACGAACAGCCCCGACAGCGGCAACGTCGACCATTCGGCATTGGCGGTGACGTGGAACAGGACCACCTGCCCTTTCCCCACCGGCTTGCGCGTCACCAGCGGGGTGCCGTCGGCGAGGCTGGCGATGGTGCGGGCGGCCAGGGTCGGGTCGGGCTGGGCCAGCACCTGCGCGTTGACAGTGACGTCGCCGGGGATGGTGAGCCCGTAGAAGGGCGAGCCCTTGGCGAAGGGGCGCAGCTTCTTCGGCTCGCCCCAGCTCATCGCGCCGCCGACTGTGCGGCCGCCGATCCGCAGTCGCACCGGCATCAGCGGGTCCTCGCTGTCGCGCGAGATGTCGCTCGCCGCCAGCCGCGGCCCGGCGAAGCGCAGCAGCAGCCCGCCCTTGTCGGTCCAGTCGAGCAGCTCCTTGCTCTCCTGCGGGCTGAGCTTGGCGACATCGGCGAGGATGATGACGTCCGGGCTGGCCAGCAGGATATCCTCGAAATTGCCCTCGATGATGTCGGCAGTCGGCTTCAGCGCCTCGCGCAGGTAATGCAGCGGCGACAGCAGTTGCAGCCCCTCGCGGTCGCGGCTGCCGGCCATCAGCGCCACCTTGCGGCGCTTGAGCGCGTCGTCAGTCAGGCTGACGGCGCCGGCGGAATGCTGGCCGGCGATCTCGAAGCGGTTGATGCGGTTGCGCAGCTCGGGCGGCAGGCCGAGCTTGACCTCGGCCGTGTCCGCCCCGGCCGGGAAGCTGGCCGAGACGGTGGCAAGTTGACGCTCGCCGCCGTTCGGGCCGGTGCCCTGGGCGGTGATGTCGACCTTGGCGTCCGAGCCGGTGAGGGCGCGCAGGGCGGTGAGCTGGATGGCGCCGTCGGCGAAGACCGGCGGCCGCAGCGCCAGTGCCGGGCGCGGGCTTTCGAACACCGTCACCGCCCCATGCGCCTCCAGCGCCCGGTGCAGCGCCGGCCGGCTGTCGCGCGCCAGCCCGTCGGACAGCCAATACGTATCGAAGCGGCCTGTCAGGCCCCTGGCCCAGGCCTCGACCGCGGCGTCATCTGGCGCCCACGGCACCGGCTTGATGCCGGGCAGGCGGCTCTGCCAGGCATCGGCGGCCATGAATTGCGGCGCTCCGTCACCGTCGCGGGCCTGTTCCGGCAGGTCGGTCAGCGACACCACCGCCACCCGGCGGCCGGCATTGCCCGCGTCCTCGAGGAGGCCCGTCACCCGGTCCAGCCGCCGCTGCCAGTCGCGGGCGCTGGCCCAGCTGCCGTCGAAGACGATCAGCAGCGGCCCCTGGCCCGGGTGCTGCACCTTGGGGTTCAGCACCGGCCCGGCAAAGGCGACGATCGCCGCCGCGATCGCCAGCATCCGCAGCAGCAACAGCCACCAAGGCGTCCGGTCGGTCTCGGCACTGTCATCCTTCAGCCCGAGCAGCAGCGCCACACCGGGAAAGCGCCGCCGGATCGGCGCCGGCGGCACGGCGCGCAGAAGGATCCACAGCAAGGGAAGCGCGGCGAGGCCGAGCAGCAGCCACGGCGTGGTGAAGCCTATGGGACCGAGCACCCACATCAGCGCGTGCGCTCCAGCGCCTGGTAGAGCCAGAGCAGCGCGGTCAGCGCCGGCTGGCCGGTATGGTGGCAGAGATATTGCCAGCCGGTGGCGCGGGCGAGGACCGCCAGCCGGTCCTTGCGCTCGGCCAGCCGGTCGAGATAGCGGCTGCGCAGGTCGCCCGCCCGCAAAGTCTCGTGCCGCAGCGCGCCGGTCATGCTCTCGAAGATGGTGCGGCCATCGAAGGGAAAGCTCTCCTCGACCGGATCGAGCACCTGCAGCAGCGCCCCCTTGACGCCGTGGTCGGCCGCCCGGGTCAGCGCAGCCTCGATCGACGCCGGATCGCCGAGGAAATCGGAGACGAAGACCGCCCGGCCGTGATGCGGCAGCACCGAGGCGTCGGGCGTGCCGTAGTCCGCCGCCGCCTCGGCCGCCATCGCCTGCGCCAGGCGCAGCAGCTGCAGCTGGCCCGAGCGCGGCGGCAGCGCGCTGCCGGTCAGGCCCACCCGCTCGCCCGCGCGGACCAAGAGCACCGCCAGCGCCAGGGCGATCAGCCGCGCCCGGTCGCCCTTGTCCGGCCGCGCCCTGGCGTCGCCGCTGAACGCCATCGACCGCGCCCCGTCGACCCAGAACACCACCGACTGCGCCGCCTGCCACTCCTTCTCGCGCACGTAATGGGCGTCAGACCGGGCCGAGCGGCGCCAGTCGATCATCCGCGCCTCGTCGCCGGCATGGGCGGCGCGGTATTGCCAGAATTCGTCGCCCAGCCCGGCACGCCGGCGGCCATGCTCGCCCAGCATCACCGAGGCCGCCAGGTGCTCGGCCTCGGCCAAGAGCGGCGGCAGCGCCCCGGCAAGGCCCTCGGCCCGGCCCCGCAGGGCCGTGGGGGCGGCCGGATCGCTCACGCGGCGGCCTCGACCCGGGTCACCTGCGCCGCGACGTTGTCGATCAGGCCGGACAGGCTCTCGCCCCGGGCGCGGGCGGCGAAGTTCAGCGCCATGCGGTGGCTCAGCACCGGCCGCGCCATCGCCGCGACATCCTCGGCCGAGGGCGCCAGCCGGCCGTCGAGCAGCGCCCGCGCCCGCACCGTCAGCATCAGCGCCTGCGCCGCGCGCGGCCCCGGGCCCCAGGCCACCGACTCGCCCACCTGGGCGCCGGCCTCCGGCTCACCGGGCCGGCAGGCACGGACCAGATCGAGGATCATCTCGAGCACCGCCTCGCCCACCGGCATCCGCCGCAGCACGGTCTGCGCCGCCAGCAGCTCGGCATCGGTGAAGACCTGTTCCGACTGCGCCTCCTCGACACCCGTCGTCGCCAGCAGGATGTCGCGCTCGGCCGCGCGGTCGGGATAGTCGACATCGACCTGGACCAGGAAACGGTCGAGCTGGGCCTCGGGCAGCGGATAGGTGCCCTCCTGCTCGATCGGGTTCTGGGTGGCGAGGACGTGGAAGGGCGCGCCCAGCGGCCGGTGCTGGCCGGCGATCGTCACCTCGCGCTCCTGCATCGCCTGCAGCAGCGCCGATTGCGTCCGGGGCGAGGCGCGGTTGATCTCGTCCGCCATCAAGAGCTGGCAGAACACCGGCCCCTCGATGAAGCGGAAGGCGCGCGAGCCGTCGGCCGCCGTTTCCAGCACCTCGGAGCCGAGGATGTCGGCCGGCATCAGGTCGGGGGTGAACTGGATCCGGTTGCCCTTGAGCCCCATCACCGTCGACAGGGTGTCGACCAGCCGGGTCTTGCCCAGCCCGGGCAGGCCGATCAGCAGCGCGTGGCCGCCGCAAAGCAGCGCCGACAGCACCAGCCCGACGACCCGGTCCTGGCCGATGAACCGGCGCTCGATCGAGGCCCGGGCCAGCGACAGGCGTTCGCCCAGCGCCTCGATTTCCCCCACCAGCGCGGCGTCCTCGGTCATGACAATGCTCCCTTCGCGGCTATATAGGGTCATTAGACCCAAGTAAGGCGCGCGGCACAAATGACAAAACGCAGCAACCCGGAAAAGATCGTCCCCCCCTCGGCGGAAAGCCTCGCAACCGCCGCGACCAAGGCGGCGAAGAAGGGTCCGCCGCCGGTGCATCTGTGGAACCCGCCCTACTGCGGCGATCTCGACATGCGCATCGCCCGCGACGGCACCTGGTTCTACCTCGGCACGCCGATCGGCCGGCACGGGCTGGTCAAGCTGTTCTCGTCGATCATCCGCAAGGACGGAGAGGATTATTTCCTCGTCACCCCGGTCGAGAAGGTCGGCATCATGGTCGACGACGCGCCCTTCGTCGCGGTCGATTTCGAGGCCGAGGGCGCGGGCCGCGACCAGCGCCTGAGCTTCGTCACCAATGTCGAGGACCGGGTGACGGCGGATGCCGAGCACCCGATCCGCGTCGCCCGCGATCCCGAGACCGGCGAACCGTCGCCCTATGTGCTGATCCGTGCCAATCTCGAGGCGCTGATCGACCGCAAGAGCTTCTACCGCCTGATCGAGCTGGGCCGCCACGAGGAGCGCGGTGGCGAAAGCTGGTTCGGCCTCTGGTCGGGCGGGGAATTCTTCCCGGTGATTCCCTCGGCCGAGCTGGGCTGAGGCTGGGAATTCGGACCGTTTCGGCCGGAGACGCAGCCTGCGCGGGGCGGGCGCCTGCCCGTGGGATGGCGCTCGCAACGGCTGAGCGGCGCGCTTTATGGCCGCCAAGTTCCTCCGCAATGTGAGCGGCGCGCGCGGGTGGCCAAAGCGCCAGCCCGCCCGGACGGGCAGGCGCTCGCCCTGCGCGTTTCACGCGCGCACCGGGCGGTAGGGGTGCAGGCGCAAAACTTCATCGCCTTGAGAGCTCTGACGGGACGCGCGGAAGCGCGATGCCGCCTTCACTTGGATTTCTTCTTTGCCCCAATACTACCGCCGGAAGGCCCGCCGCCCTGACCCGGCGTCGCCCTTGGCCCCGGAGCACACCCGCCCCATACTGCCGCCAAACCCGAGGGAGGCAGAGATGGACGATCCGGTTCAGGTGACAGTCGACGCGGCCGGGCTGGCCGAGGTGGTGCTCAACCGGCCCGAGAAGAAGAACGCCTGGACGCTGGCGGTCTTCGACGGGCTGGCGGCGGCGGCGGCCGATCTGGCAGGGCGCGACGGGCTGCGGGTGGTGATCCTGCGCGGCGCCGGCGGCTGCTTCTCGTCGGGCATCGACCTGTCGGTGCTGCAGGGCTTCGCCGCCGACCTCTCGGCGGTGAAATCCGAGATGCTGGCCCCGCCCGAGGGCCGCGCCGCCAACCGCTTCCAGCAGCCTGTCACCGCCTGGGCCGAATTGCCGGTGCCGGTGATCGCGGCGATCGACGGGGTCGCCTTCGGCGCCGGCATGCAGCTCGCCTTGGGCGCCGATTTCCGCATCTGCGCCCCCGAGGCGCGGCTGTCGATCATGGAGGCCCGCTGGGGCCTGATCCCCGACATGGGCATCAGCCAGAGCCTGCCGCGCCTGATCCGCGCCGACCTCGCCAAGGACCTGATGATGACCGGCCGCATCCTCGAGGCGCCCGAGGCGCTCGAGCTTGGCCTGGTCACAAGGCTGGCCGACGACCCGCTGGCGGCGGCGCGGCAACTGGCCGCCGACCTGACCCAACGCTCGCCCGACGCGCTGGCCGGGGCCAAGGCACTGGTCGAACAGGGCTGGACCCTGCCGCCGGGCGCCGGACTGGCCCTTGAAGCCCGGCTCCAGGCCGATATCATCGGCGGCGCGAACCAGATCGAAATGGTCATGGCCAACATACAAAAACGGGCGCCGAAATTCCGCTGAGCGCCCGCCGAAAGGACCGGATGCCGCACGACCACGCCCATCATCATCACCACCATCACCTCGACCCGAGCAGCGGCGACCGCCGGGTGGCCGCGGCGGTGGCGGTGAACCTGATCCTGACCGCGGCGCAGATCGTCGGCGGCATCCTCTCGGGCTCGGTCGCGCTGATCGCCGACGCGATCCACAACCTGTCGGACGCCGCGACCCTGATCATCGCCTTCGCCGCCCGCCGCATCGCCCGCCGCCCGGCCGACCCGGAAATGACCTTCGGCTACGGCCGGGCCGAGATCGTCGCGGCGCTGATCAACTATACCTCGCTGATCCTGATCTCGCTCTGGCTGGCAGCCGAGGCGGTGATGCGCTTCCTCGATCCACCGCAGGTCGAAGGCTGGACCGTCGTCATCCTCGCCGGGCTGGCGCTGGTGGTGAACGGCGCGACGGCGGCGCTGACCTACGCGCTGGCGAAAGACAGCATGAACATCCGCGCCGCCTTCCTGCACAACCTCGCCGACGCCGCCACCTCGGTCGCCGTCGTCGTCGCCGGGGCGCTGATCCTGCTCTACGACTGGCGCCTGGTCGACCCGATCGTGACGCTGGGCATCTCGGCCTGGATCCTGTGGCACGCGGTGGCCGAGATCGGCCCGGTGATCCGCATCCTGATGCTCGGCGCCCCGCCCGAAATCGGCGCCGAAACGCTGCTCGACCGGATCGCCGCCGTCGACGGCGTCGCCGGCGTCCACCACCTGCACCTGTGGCAGATCGACGAGCATGAAAGCTCGCTCGAAGCCCACCTGGTCGTCCGCGCCGGCAGCCGCGCGCCCGAGGCGGTGCGCCAGCTTCTTGCGCAGGATTTCGGCATCCGCCACGCCACGCTGCAGATCGAGAGCCCCGAGGACAGCTGCCCCAACCCCGCCGCCATCGGCCACGGCTGACCGGCGCCCTCGGCCTACCCCGCCCTTTGACATCCCGCGCCTGCCGGTCCAGCTTCCCTCTCGAACGCATCTGAACGGGAGAGGACCATGGCCCAACCATTGGCACTGATCGTCGGGGTCGGAACGGGCTTGTCGGCCGCGCTGGCCCGGCGTTTCGCCGAAGCCGGCTACCGCCCGGTCCTGGCCGCGCGCGACGCCGGGAAACTGGCGCCGCTGGCGGCCGAGACCGGCGCCGCGACGGCACGCTGCGACGCCGCCGACCCGGCCTCGGTCGCCGCCCTCTTCGCCGGGCTCGAGGCGCCGCCGCGGGTAGTGGTCTACAACCCCTCGGCCCGGGTCCGCGGCCCGATCGCCGAGGTCGACCCGGCCGAAGTGCGCAAGGCGCTCGACGTCACCGCCTTCGGCGCCTTCCTCACCGGCCAAGCGGCGGCGCGGGCGATGCTGGCGGCCGCACCGCAGGACGGCATCCGCGGCACGATCCTGTTCACCGGCGCCTCGGCGGGGGTGAAGGGCTACCCGCAATCGGCCTCCTTCGCGATGGGCAAGTTCGCGAGCCGCGGCCTCGCCCAGTCGATGGCGCGCGAGCTGCACCCGCAGGGCATCCATGTCGCCTGGATCAATATCGACGGCATGATCCGCAATCCCGGCCGGGTCGAACCGACCGAGGCGCCGGATTCGATGCTCGACCCCGACGCCATCGCCCAGACCTACCTCGCCCTGGTCGAGCAGCCGCGCTCGGCCTGGTCCGAGGAGATCTCGGTCCGACCCTGGGTCGAGAAGTTCTGACCCAAGCCGGGGGTTTCACACCCCCGGACCCCCGTGGGATATTTTCACTCAGGTGAAAGGGGCGCGGCGCCCCTCCGCATTTCACCTTTGCGAAAATACTCCGGGGGAGTCGCCTGTGGCGACGGGGGCAGCGCCCCCTCTAATGCGCCTCGGCCCAGTTCGCGCCCTGGCCGGCATCGACGGTCAGCGGCACGTCGAGCTTCACCGCCGGCTCGGCGGCGCCCTCCATGACCTCTTTCACCCGCGCGATGACGGGATCGACCGCATCCGCGTCGACCTCGAACAGAAGTTCGTCATGGACCTGCAGCAGCATCTTCGCCGGCAGGCCGTCGATCGCCGCGGGCATGCGGATCATGGCGCGGCGGATGACGTCGGCGGCGGCGCCCTGGATCGGGGCGTTGATCGCGGCGCGGCGGGCGAAGCCGGCGGTCGGCCCCTTGGAATTGATCTCGGGCGTGTGGATCTTGCGGCCGAACAGGGTCTGGACGTAGCCGTGTTCCTTGGCGAAGGCAGTGGTGTCGTCCATGTAGGCCTTGATGCCGGGGAAACGTTCGAAATAGCGGTCGATGAAGCCCTGCGCCTCGCTGCGCGGGATGCGCAGGTTGCGGGCGAGGCCGAAGCCCGAGATGCCGTAGATCACCCCGAAATTGATCGCCTTGGCCTGGCGCCGGACCATCGGGTCCATGCCCTCGATCGGCACGTTGAACATCTCCGACGCGGTCATCGCGTGGATGTCGAGCCCGTCGCGGAAAGCCTGCTTCATCTCGGCCAGGCCGGCGACATGGGCGAGGATGCGCAGCTCGATCTGGCTGTAGTCGAGGCTGAGCATCACCTTGCCCTCCGGGGCGACGAAGGCTTCGCGGATGCGGCGGCCCTCCTCGGTGCGGACGGGGATGTTCTGCAGGTTCGGATCGGTCGAGGCGAGGCGGCCGGTATTGGCCCCGGTCTGGACATAGGAGGTGTGGACGCGGCCAGTCTCGGGGTTGATATGCTCCTGCAGCGCGTCGGTATAGGTGCTTTTCAGCTTCGACAGCTGGCGCCAGTCGAGCACCCGCGCCGGCAGGGCGTGGCCCTCGGCGGCAAGGTCTTCCAGCACGTCGGCGCCGGTGGCATAGGCGCCCGTCTTGCCCTTCTTGCCGCCCTCGAGGCCCATCTTGTCGAACAGGATCTCGCCCAGTTGTTTCGGCGAACCGACATTGAAGTTTTCGCCCGCCAGCTCGTGGATTTCGGCCTCGAGCCCGGCCATCTTCTGGGCGAAGGCGTTGGACATCCGGCTCAGCGTGTCGCGGTCGACCAGCACGCCGTTCATCTCCATCTCGGCCAGCACCGGCACCAGCGGCCGCTCGAGCGTCTCGTAGACCGTGGTGACCCGGGCGCGGTGGAGCTGGGGCTTGAACAGCTGCCACAGCCGCAGGGTGATATCGGCATCCTCGGCGGCGTATTTCACCGCGTCACCGATCGCCACCCGGTCGAAGGTGATCGCCGCCTTGCCCGAGCCGAGCAGCGACTTGATCGGGATCGGCTTGTGGTCGAGATAACGCTCCGACAGCACATCCATGCCATGGCCGTGCTTGCCGGCATTGAGGGCGTAGGACAGCAGCATCGTGTCGTCGATCGGCGCCACCGCGACGTCGTGGCGGGCGAAGATCTTGGCGTCGTATTTCATGTTCTGGCCGATCTTGAGGATCGCATCGTCCTCGAGCACCGGCTTGAGGATCGCCAGCGCCTCCTCCAGCGCCATCTGGCCCTCGGCAAGCTCGTCCGAACCGAACAGGTCGTCCGCCGCCTCGCCGCCGACGGCGCGGTGGCCGACCGGAATATAGCAGGCCTGCCCCGGCTCGACGCAGAGCGAGATGCCGACCAGCTCGGCCACCATCTCGTCGAGGCTGGTGGTCTCGGTATCGACGGCGACACAGCCGCGCTCGCGGATCACCTCGACCCAGCGGTTCAGCGCCTCGGCATCGCCGACGCGTTCGTATTTCTCGGGGTCGATCGGCGCCTGTTCCGGCAGCGGCGCGGCATCCGCCGCCGGGGCCGCGGCGCTCGGCTCGGGGATCACCGGCGGCTCCGCCCCCAGCTTCTCGGCCACCCGCTTGGACAGGGTGCGGAATTCCATCTGCGCCAGGAAGGTCAGCAGCTCCTCGGGTTTCGGGTCCTGGACCTCGAGATCGTCCAGCTTCTCGTCCATCGGCGTATGGGCGTCGAGCTCGACCAGCTTGCGCGAGATCCGGATCTGCTCGGCCTTGTCGATCAGGGTCTGGCGCCGCTTGGGCTGCTTGATCTCCTCGGCATGGGCGAGCAGGTTCTCGACGTCGCCGTATTCCTGGATCAGCAGCGCCGCGGTCTTGACCCCGATGCCGGGCGCGCCGGGGATGTTGTCGACCGAATCCCCGGCCAGGGCCTGGACATCGACCACTTTGTCCGGCTTGACGCCGAATTTCTCGACCACCTCGTCGACGCCGATGCGGCGGTTCTTCATCGCGTCGAGCATCTCGACACCGTTGCCGACCAGCTGCATCAGGTCCTTGTCCGAGCTGATGATCGTCACCCGGCCGCCGGCCTCGCGCGCCTCGCGGGCCAGGGTGGCGATGATGTCGTCGGCCTCGTAATCCTCGCGCTCGATGCAGGCGATGTTGAAGGCGCGGGTGGCCTCGCGGGTCAGCGGGAATTGCGGCCGCAGATCCTCGGGCAGCTCGGGCCGGTTGGCCTTGTATTCGGGATAGATCTCGTTGCGGAAGGTCTTGGACGAATAGTCGAAGATCACCGCCGCATGGGTCGGCGCGTCATTGCCGTTCCAGCCCTCGACATACTTGAACAGCATATTGCAGAAGCCGGCGACGGCGCCGATCGGCAGCCCGTCGGACTTGCGCGTCAAGGGCGGCAGGGCGTGATAGGCGCGGAAGATGAAGGCCGAGCCGTCGATCAGGTGAAGGTGACACCCCTTGCCGAACCCCATGCGCCGCGCTCCTCTCTGGCCTGCCCCGTGATGTCCCGGAGTCATGCCACGAAGCGGGGCGGGCTTCCAGACAGGAGTTGCGGGCGGATCGCCCGGCGGTCGCCGACAGGCATACTCTCAGGCGAGAAATCGGGAGAAGACTCTTCCCCCTCACTTTCTGCTTAGAAATATCCTCGGGGAGCGCGAGGGGCAGACGGCCCCTCGCCCTGCCTGCGCCCTCAGCCCTCGGCGCCTTCGCCCAACAACTTGTCCTTGAAGCTCTCGTGGATGTAGCGCTTGTCGCAGTAGCCGCATTCGACGAAGCCGGTGTCATGCGGGATGGTCAGCCAGACGCGGGGATGGCCCAGCGCGCCCTCGCCGCCGTCGCAGGCCACTTTCCAGCTGCTGACAACCTCGGTTTCGGGGACTTGCGTGGTCATGGAGGGCTCCCTTCCTTGAAGCATCGGCCGATGCGGCATAAGTCGGGCCGCATGGTAGCGTCAAGCCCTCCGGCTGCAAAGCGGAGTGAACGGCGCGGATAGACTGCCGGGAAGGAGAGCCGCATGGCCACGAACGCGATCGAGATCGAGGGGCTGCGCAAGGTCTACCGTGCCCAGGCGGGCCAGCCGCCGAAAGAGGCGCTGAAGGGCGTCGACCTGACGATCCCGGCGGGCTCGATCTTCGGATTGCTGGGCCCGAACGGCGCCGGCAAGTCGACGATGATCAACATCCTCGCCGGGCTGGTGCTGAAGACCTCCGGCAAAGTGAAGATCTGGGGCTTCGACCAGGACGTGAACCCGCGCCAGAGCCGGGCCGCCATCGGGGTCATGCCGCAGGAGCTGAACATGGACCCGTTCTTCACCCCGCGCGCGGCGCTGGAGGTGCAGGCCGGGCTCTACGGCGTGCCGAAATCGCAGCGCCACACCGACGAGATCCTCGAGCTGATCGGCCTGACCGACAAGGCCGAGGCCTATGCCCGCTCGCTCTCGGGCGGGATGCGGCGGCGGCTGCTCTTGGGCAAGGCGCTGGTCCATGCGCCGCAGATCCTGGTGCTGGACGAACCCACCGCCGGCGTCGATATCGAGCTGCGGCAGATGCTCTGGGCCAATGTCCGGCGGCTCAACGAGCAGGGGATGACGATCATCCTGACGACCCATTACCTCGAAGAGGCCGAGGAGATGTGCGACGAGATCGCGATCATCAACCACGGCGAGGTGGTGGTGCGCGACCGGACCGAGGCGCTGCTGGCGCGGATGGACGGCAAGACGCTGGTGATCCAGCCCGACGCCCCGGCGCCGGCCGCGATCGCCCTGCCCGAGGGCGTGACGCTGGAACGGCGGCGCGGCGGCGCGCTGGCCTTCAGCTACTCGCGCGAGAAGACCTCGGCCGAGGCGGTGCTGGACGCGGTGCGCCGCGCCGGCATCACCATCCGCGACGTCGCCAGCGAGGAGGCCGATCTCGAGGATGTCTTCGTCGCCCTGACCTCGTCGAAGGGCAAGGCGGCGTAGGCCCGGTCTCGGAACAGGGCACAAAGGGCGGCGCCCGACCCTGGGTGGGCGCTCGCTCCGCCGACGCCTTGCCCCCTGCCTTTCCACGAGCCCATCGGACGCGCCCCTTGGCCGATCGCGGATGCGCCCTCCCCGGGGGAGGGGCGGGTGCTGCCCGGCATGCCGCCGGGCGAAGGGCCGGGGTCGTGACGCCTGTCCCGCTCTGCGTCCCCGCGATCACGTTCTGTGGCACGAAGTTGCAGCCGGTCCGCCGCCTCTTCCCCATTGCCACCGGACGGGCTACGAAAGCGCCATGAGATGGTGGATTCCCAATGCCCTGACCGTTCTGCGGTTGCTCGCGGCGCCCGGCGTGCCGGTGATGTTCCTCTATTTCCACCGTCCGGCCGCCGACTGGCTGGCGCTGGCGCTGTTCGTGCTGGCCTCGCTGACCGACTGGATCGATGGCTACCTCGCCCGGCTGTGGAAGCAGGAATCGAAATTCGGCGCCATGCTCGACCCGATCGCAGACAAGGCGATGGTGGTGATCGCGCTGGTCGTCATCACCGGCTACTCGGGCATGAATCCCTGGCTGATCCTGCCCGCCACGGTGATCCTGTTCCGCGAGGTCTTCGTCTCGGGCCTGCGCGAATATCTCGGCGCCAAGGCCAGCCTGCTCAAGGTCACCAAGCTGGCCAAGTGGAAGACCACCGCCCAGATGATTGCCATCGCGGTCCTGTTCCTCGGCACCGGGCTGGGCTATGTTGAGGATACCCACCAGCGGGTGCTGCGCTGGACCTCGTCCGAGGCCACCCAGGCCGGGCTGGTGCTGATCTGGATCGCTGCGGTGCTGACCTTCATCACCGGGCTCGACTACTTCCTCAAGGCGCTGCCGCATCTGAAGGGGTCGAAGAATGATTGACGTTCTCTATTTCGCTTGGGTGCGCGAGCGGATCGGCATGCCGAAGGAGCGGATCGAGACCTCGGCCACCACCGTGGCCGAGCTGGTGGAAGAGCTGCGCGGCCGCGAGGAGCGTTACGACGCCGCCTTCGCCGACCTGAGCGCCCTGCGCGTCGCCGTCGACCAGCAGCTGACCGATTTCGACGCCGCGCTGGACGGCGCGCGCGAGGTCGCCTTCTTCCCGCCGATGACCGGCGGCTGAGGGGGCCGACATGACCGTCCGCGTCCAGAGCGAGACCTTCGATTTCGCCGCCGAGGTGGCCGGGTTCGGCACCGAACCCGGTGTCGGCGCCGTCGTCACCTTCACCGGCGTCGTCCGCGACCTGCCGGAAGGCGGGCTGCAGGCGATGGAGATCGAGCATTACCCCGGCATGACCGAAAGCGCGATCGCCGCGATCGAGGCCGAGGCGGTCAGCCGCTGGCATCTGCTCGACTGCCTTGTCGTCCACCGCCACGGAAGGCTGGCGCCGGGCGAGCCGATCATGATGGTGGCGACCGCCGCCCCGCATCGCGGCGACGCCTTCGCCGCGGCCGAGTTCCTGATGGACTACCTCAAGTCGCGCGCGCCGTTCTGGAAAAAGGAAATCACCGCCGAAGGCGCCGGCTGGGTGGCGGCCAAGGACGAGGACGAGGCCGCACTGGGGCGCTGGTAGGCGCCCCTAGAGCTTGGTCGGCGGCGCGATCCCCGTTTTTCCGCGCTGGGCCGCGATGGCCGCGACCACCATGCGGATCTCTTCGAGCGTGACCTTGCCGTCACCGTCGACATCCATCTTCAGCAGGGTCTGGTAGCGGCGCGCGGACAGCGCAGTCAGCAGCGATGTCCGTTGCTGCCGGGCCGCGTAGGCGCGGATTTCCGCCATGTCGATCCGGCCGTCGCCGTTGCCGTCGCCGCTGTCGCGCAGGATCAGCAGATCGGCGCGCCGCCGGCCTGTCAGAGTATCCAGAACCGCCGCGATTTCTTCGGACGAGATCGCCCCGTCGTCATTCAGGTCATAGCCCAGCACGGCGCCGATCCGGCCGCCGCGCAGCCGTGCCCGGGAGATCCGGTCGCGGCTCTCGATGACTTGCTGGCTGATGGTCCCGTCGGGCGACAGCCCCAGCGCGGTGGTATAGAAGCGGCGCAGGCTGGCGGCCGGGTCGCGCGCGATGCTGGACGTCTCGCGCGCGGTCAGGCCGAGGCGCGCAAGGTCGAGCACGGGCTCGGCCCGGGCGGGAGGCGCCGGGACCATCACAGCCGACAGGACAAGGGACAGGACGGCGCCGCGGAGAAAGCGGCCCGCGCGCGGGCCGGAATGGGAAGAACGCATCATCGCCTCGGTGCTGAGATCACCCCCTCAGTCACCATTTCGTGAACGGGTGGTCAAGCGCCGAGTGGCGGGCGGCGCCCTTGCCTAGCCGGCGTTCATCCGCTCGATATAGGCGCGCATCTCCTCGGCCTCGGCCCGCGCCTCGCGCAGCCCGTCCATCGCGGCGCGCAGTTCGGCCTCGGTCTGGCTGAGCTGGTTGGTCAGTTCGGCCTCGCGCTGCTGGACATAGGTGATCGCCTGGTCGCGCGCCTCCTCGGCCTCGTGCAGCGACTTCGCCATCTTGTCGAGCTCGCCCATATCGGCCTGGCTGACGCGGGTGAAGCGATGCACCAGCCAGTTGGCGAACCAGCCCAGCGCGAAGGCCACGAAGAGGATGATCGCCGTGGCAAAGATGAATTCGGTGCGGTTCATTGTCCCCTCCGGTCTGCTCCGGGTCTGTTGCGCCTGTTCAGGGCCGCGGCTTCGGCCGGATCGTCATTTCCTTGGGCGCGGCGGAATCATAGGGCGTTTCCGCCGCCCNTCCCCGGTCGCGTCCCCGGTCGCGTCCCCGGTCGCGTCCCCGGTCCCGTCTCCGGTCGCGTCCCCGGCCGCGTCCGCCGCCGTCTTGTCCGCGGCAGCGCCGTCCTGCGTCGCCCCGTCCAGCGGGCTGTCGCCGCCCTGGCCCTCGGGCAGGTTGTCGGGCGCCACCGCCGGGCCGTCGCCGCTATCGCCGCTATCGCCGCCATCGCCCGCCTGGTCGTCGCCTGCCGCCGCGGCGGCCTTGGCCTCGCTCTCGGGCGTGATCAGCGAGAACTCGATGCGCCGGTTGGCCTCGCGCCCGGCCTCGGTGCCGTTATCGGCGATCGGGTCGGCCTCGCCATAGCCCTTGGCGGTGAGGTTCGAGATCGGCACCCGCCGCGCCAGCATCGCCTTCAGCACGGCCTCGGCCCGGTCCTGGCTGAGCTGCAGGTTCATCTCGGTCCGACCCTGGTTGTCGGTATAGCCGGCGACCTCCATCTTGACCCGGGTGCAGGGCCGCAGCGCGTCGGCGATGGCGTCCAGCGTCTTGGTCGAACTGGTATCGGGCCGGTCGGAGCCGGGATCGAAGGTGACCTGTTTCTTCGACAGGATGCCGTTGATCTTGTCGACGCATTCCTGCGGGCTGGGCAGCTTGGCGATCGGGTCGTATTTCTCGTCGTATTTCACCGCGATGCTGAAGGCCTGCCCCTGCCCCAGCCGGTCGGACAGCACGCGCGAGATCGCGTCCTTGGCCTCCTTGTCCCCGGTCACGCCGGTGACCTTGACCGTGTCGGGCTGAACCAGCAGCGCGCCGTGATGCAGGTGCGACAGCGCCGCCAGCCCGGCCAGCACCCGCACCGGCCAGCCGTCGGGCAGCTGGGAGTCGAGCCGGGCGGCGTTGTAGACGTTGTCGGCGCCGAACTCGGCCCGGGCGAAGCTGGTGACGGCGTCGCGCAGCCGCGCGTCGCTCAACCGGCCGCGCAGCTGCACCTGCCCCTCGGGGCTGAGCGTGGCGGTGAACTCGGCCGGGCCGTGATCGTTCTGCTGCTTCGGCTTCTCGGCCAGCGTCGCCTTGAGCGAGAAGACATCGGGCAATTGCGCGCCGAGATCGCCGACCACCCGGTCATAGGTGTCCTGCGGCACGCTGTCGGCGGCGAGCAGGGTGATGTCGGCATCCGAGAAGGTGACCGAGGCCCGGCCAAGCGCCTTGACCGCCTTGATCGCCTCGACGGCGGCATCGGCCCATTTCGGCGTCGGCACGCCAAGGCCGACGGTGCAGTCGAGCTTGCCCGCCGCCCCCGCGTCCCGCGCCGCCTTGAGGATACGGTCCCGCGCCGCGTCGCTGTCGGCCGAACAGGCGTCGAAGCGGGCGCCGTCCGCGTCGATCAGGAAGCGCAGGGTGAACGGGGCGATGACCGGCCGCGGCGCCGAGATGTCGAGCACCGTCCTGACCCCTTGCGGGGCGATGCGGGACAGGTTGGCCTCGATCCGGCGCTTCTCGTCGGCGCTCTTGGTGATCGCGGTCACGGCGACGCGGTCGGCGGCGATCGAGATCTTCGAACGCGGCAGGGCCTTGAGCGCGGCGAGGCCGAAATTGAGCGCATCGTCCCAATGCTCGGGCTTGGGATAGTCCGAGGTCTCGAGCATGTCGGTGACCTTGCCGTCGGCTGCCAGCGGCCGGACCCGGGCGACAATCGGGGCATGGCCCGTCGCCGTCGGCACCAGCCCGATCAGCGAGATGCCGTCCTCGTTGCGCAAGAGCTCGACCGAGAAGCGCGGCGCCGCGATCTCCTTGGCCGGGGTGACCTCCATGTTGTCGCGGATTCGGGCCGGATCGACCTCGGAACTGGCGACCGAGATGGCGCGGAAGCGAATCGCCTCGGTCGGTGCGGTGCCGTAGAGATGGATCTGCAGCCCGTCGGCGCGCACCGTGGCCCAGTCGATCCCGGCCTGCGACAGCCGCTGCTTGACCAGCTCGGCCGAGCGCGCCTCGACCAGATTCACCGCCTGGACCGCCCCGAAATAGCACATCAGTGCCGCCAGGAGGAAAGCGGCGAGGGCGAGCAGGCTCTGGGTGTGGCGCATATTCTGTCTTCTGTCAGTGCGATGCCGTCCTGCTTAAAAGGCAGAGCGGCCGGGATCAATCAGACGAACACGGCAATGGCAAGAAACAGCGCGGGAATCAGCCCGGTATCCCGGTTGGCACGGAAAAGTGACAGGCAGGTATCGGGATCGTCGATATCCAGTCGCCCGAGTTGCCAGGCCATGTGCCAGCCGAATCCCCAGGCCCCGCCCAGCGCGACGACCAGCGCCAGCGGCGTCGCGGCCGGCAGCAGCGCCAGCACGATGGCCAGCGTCATCAGCAGCACCGAGAGCGCGAGGAAGCCGCGCAGCCAGGGCCGGGTGTTGTCGCCGAACAGCCGCGCCGTCGACTTCACCCCGATCAGCGCGTCGTCCTCCTTGTCCTGGTGGGCATAGATCGTGTCGTAGAACAGCGTCCAGGCCATGCCGGAGAAATAGAGGATCACCGCCGGCCAGCCGAGGCTGCCGCCATGCGCGGTCCAGGCCAGCAGTGCGCCCCAGTTGAAGGCGATGCCGAGGAAGACCTGCGGCCACCAGGTGAAGCGCTTGGCGAAGGGATAGACGGCGACCGGCAGCAGCGACAGCACGCCCAGCGCGATGGCGGCGGCGTTGAAGGTCAGCAGCAGGCCGAAGGCGATCAGCGCCTGCAGCCCCATCCAGGCCACGGCCTGCCGGACGCTGACCTGGCCCGAGGGGATCGGGCGCGAGCGGGTGCGGGCGACGGCGGCGTCGATGTCGCGGTCGGTGATGTCGTTCCAGGTGCAACCGGCGCCGCGCATCAGCCAGGCGCCCAGCCCGCAGGCCAGCGCGATCCACAGGTCGCGCCAGCCGGCGCTGGCGGGATCGGCGGCGGCCGCCAGCGCCACGCCCCACCAGCAGGGCAGCAGCAGCAGCCAGGTGCCGATCGGCCTGTCGGCGCGGGACAGGCGCAGGTAGGGCCGGCTCCAGCCCGGAGCCAGCCGGTCGACCCAGTTGTCGCTATAGGCGTCGGCGACCTGTCCGGAAGCCCCCGATCCGGTGGTTGCGGGCTCTGGCGTTCGCTCTGGCTGGCGCATAAGTTCGGCCTCATGTCGATGGCGAAGATCAGGCTCTATGTAGATCACCCGCTCGGGGCGGGGCAATCGGTTCCTCTGGACCGCGACCAGGCGCATTACCTGTTCGGGGTGATGCGGCAGGGCGCCGGGGCGCCGGTGCTGCTGTTCAACGGCCGCGACGGCGAGTGGCTGGCGACGGTGACCGAAGCCGGCAAGCGCGGCGGTCTGCTGAGCTGCGAAGAGCAGACAAGACCGCTGCAATTGCCGCCCGACCTGTGGCTGCTGTTCGCGCCGATCAAGAAGGCGCGGACCGACTTCATCGTCGAGAAGGCGGCCGAGATGGGCGCGGCGCGGATCGTCCCGGTGCAGACCGAGTTCACCAATGCCGAACGCATCCGCCGCGACCGGCTGCAAGCCCACGCCGTCGAGGCGGCCGAGCAATGCGGCGGTACCTTCGTGCCCGAGGTCGCCGATCTGGTGCCGCTGTCACGGCTGCTGGCCGACTGGCCCGAGGACCGGCGGCTGATGTGGTGCGACGAGGCGCTGGTCGGCGGTTCGGCCGGGCTGCCCGATGGCGCAGCCGGCCCCTGGGCGATCCTGATCGGCCCCGAGGGCGGTTTCTCGGAGGTCGAGCGCAGCCGCCTCAAGGCGCTGCCGCAGGCGGTGCCGGTCAGCCTCGGCCCGCGCATCCTGCGCGCCGATACCGCCGCCGTCGCCGCGCTGACGCTGTGGCAGGACCAGCTCGGGGACTGGCGGTGATCCGGCCGGCGCGGCTGCGCGACATCGCCGCGCTCGACGCGCTGCTCGAGGCCCGGGCGGACAGTTCGATGTTCCTTGCCGTCAATCATGCCCGCGGCACGCCGGGCATGTGGGTGGTCGGCGACCCGGTCGCGGGCGTCGTCCAGCTCGCCCCTTCGGGCTATTTCCTGACCCAGGCCGAACAAGTCGCGCCGCAAGACTGGGCCAAGCTGCGCCGCCGCCTGTCCGCCCGGCCCTGCCACGGCGTCAACGGCCCGCCGGAGCAGGTCGCCGCCGCGCTCGACGGGCTGGGCCTCGGCCGCCGCGCCGCCACGCTCGACCGGGTCGAACCGCTGTTCGGCCTCGATCTCGCTGATCTTGCCATGCCGCCGGGCGATACCACGCTGCGGCCCCTTGCGCAGGCCGATATCGGCCCGCTGACGCCATGGCGCATGGCCTATCTGGTCGAGGCGATGGGGAACGCGCCGGGGCCCGACACCGCGGCCAGCGCGGCGGCGCAGCTGGGCGCGATGCTGACCGCCGGCCACGCAAGGGTGCTGGAGCGGGACGGCCAGCCGGTGGCGATGTGCAATTTCAACGCGGCGCTGCCGCACCGGGTCCAGGTCGGCGCCGTCTTCACCCCGCCCGAGCTGCGCGGGCGCGGCCATGGCCGCCGCGCCGTGGCGCTGATGCTGCAGGAGGCCCGCGCCCGCGGCGTGCTCCGCGCCGTGCTCTTCGCCGCCAACGAGGCCGCCGCCCGCGCCTATCAGGGCATCGGCTTCCGCCGCATCGGCGACTACCGCCTCGTCCTCTACACCCCGGCCGTGCTGATCGGGGGCTGAGCCATGTCGTTCCTGCGTCCCGAAGCCGCCGAGACCCTGCACCGCTGGCGCGAGCCGCTGGCCGGCGCCGGCGCCGCCCTGCTCGGGCTATGGGTGATCTCCTTCGGCGGGCCGTTCTTCGCCATGCTCGGCGGCGGCGCCGTCGCCGTCGGCGCCGGGCTGGCCGTGATCGGCTGGCGCCGCCTGCGCTTTGCCCGCGGCGGCAACGGCCCCGGCATGGTCGAGGTCGACGAGGGCCAGGTCGCCTATTTCGGGCCGCTGCACGGCGGCTATGTCGCGCTGGCCGACATGAGCGAACTGGTGCTGATGAGCCGGCATGGCGAGCGCGCCTGGCGGCTGCGGCAAAGCGACGGCACGGTGCTGTTCGTGCCCGTCGCCGCCACCGGATCGGAGGCGCTTTTCGACGCCTTCGCCGCTCTGCCCGGCATCGACATGCAGGCGCTGCTGGCCGCGCTGGACGCGCCGCCGGGGGCCGCGCATATCGTCTGGCGGCGCCACCGGCCGCGACTTCTTCACTGAGTGCCCTTGACTTGGTCACGCTCGCGCGACAGGTCTGTGCCCTGACGCGCGACAGATCGGAGCCAGCTGATGTCCATTCCTCAATCCGGCGGCGGGCCGATCGAACGGTTCGAGCAACTTGCCGAATACATGGAAGAGGGCTGCAAGCCCCGCGAAGACTGGCGCATCGGCACCGAGCACGAGAAATTCGGCTATTGCGAGGACAGCCTGCTGCCGCTGCCCTATGACGGGCCGCGCTCGGTCAAGGCGATGCTGGAGGGCCTGCGCGACGCCTTCGGCTGGGAGGCGGTGCTTGAGCAGGACAACCTCATCGGCCTGACCAAGGACGGGGCGAATATCTCGCTCGAACCCGGCGGGCAGCTCGAACTCTCGGGCGCGCCGCTCGAGAACATCCACCAGACCTGCGACGAGGTGAACGAGCACCTGCGCGAGGTCCATCAGGTCGCCGACAAGATCGGCGCCCGCTTCATCGGCCTCGGCGCCGCCCCGATCTGGACGCATGAGCAGATGCCGCTGATGCCCAAGGGCCGCTACAAGCTGATGAACGACTACATGCAGACGGTCGGCACCCACGGCACGCAGATGATGCGGCGCACCTGCACCGTGCAGGTCAACCTCGACTTCGCCTCCGAGGCCGACATGGTGCAGAAGATGCGCGTCGCGCTGGCGCTGCAGCCGGTGGCGACCGCGCTGTTCGCCAACTCGCCCTTCTTCGAGGGCAAGCCGAACGGCCACAAGTCCTGGCGCTCGCGCATCTGGCGCAGCCTCGACGCCGCCCGCACCGGCATGGTGCCCTTCGTCTTCGAGGACGGCATGGGCTTCCAGCGCTGGGTCGATTACGTGCTCGATGTGCCGATGTATTTCGTCTATCGCGACGGCCATTACATCAACGCGCTGGGCCAATCCTTCCGCGACTTCCTCAAGGGCGAGCTGCCGGCGCTGCCGGGCGAGAAGCCGACGCTGAGCGACTGGGCCGACCACATGACCACCGTCTTCCCCGAGGCGCGGGTGAAGAAATACATCGAGATGCGCGGCGCCGATGGCGGCCCGTGGCGCCGGCTCTGCGCCCTGCCGGCGCTCTGGGTCGGGCTGCTCTACGACCAGTCGGCGCTCGATGCCGCCTGGGACCTGGTCAAGGGCTGGGACGTCGAGACCCGCGAGGGGCTGCGTGTCGGCGCCAGCGTTCAGGGCCTGGAGGCCGAGGCCGGCGGGGTGAAGATGAAGGCGCTGGCGCGCGAGGTGCTCGAGATCGCCGAGGCCGGGCTCAAGGCCCGCGCCCGCCCCGGCGCCGCCGGGCTGATCCCGGACGAGACCCATTTCCTCGACGCGCTGAAGGAGACCGTCGACAGCGGCAAGACCCCGGCCGACGAGCTGCTGGAGCATTACCACGGCGACTGGAACGGCGATCTGACCCGGATCTACGCCGAATACAGCTACTGAACGGCCACGGCCCGGGTCCGGGCCGGCCTCACTTCGGCGGGGCGCCGTACTGGTTGCCCCGGGCCTCGCCCGGCTGGGCGTTGAAGTAGATCAGCACCAGCGCCCCGATCACCGGGATGAACAGCAGCAGCAGCCACCAGCCCGAGCGACCGGTATCGTGCAGCCGCCGGGCGCCGACCGCCAGCGACGGCAGCAGCATCGCCAACCCGAACAGCCCGCCGAACAGTTGCGGCCCCTGGTAGCCGTGCATGCCGTGCATCCATAGCCCGGGAATCGGATACATGGCGCCGCCGAAAATCGTCCGGTCGAGCGAGCCCAGGATCAGGTTGCCGAGGAAACCGAACAGCATGAACCACCAGAATTCGGGCCGCGCGGCCCGGCCGGTGAAAATGGCGTATTTGCGAAAGCAGGTCAGAACGGCAGTCTTGAAATCCATCCGGCGCACTCCTCTGAATATCCCCGTGCGGGCGGAGGCAGGATGCGCGGCGAAAGCCTGTTTGTCTACCGGGCGCCCCGGCGGTCGGGGACGGCCCTAGTCCTTCTTGCGGCCGATCCGGGGCTCGGTGCCGGCGCGCAGGCGGGCGATATTGGCGGCGTGGCGGACATAGATCAGCACCGTCAGGATCACGATCAGGAAGAACAGGTCGCCACGGGCGAAGACGATGATCCACAGCGTCGACAGCGCCGCCGCCATCAGTGCCGAGAGCGAGGAATAGCGCAAGGCCGCGGCCGTCACCAGCCAGGTGGCGCAGGCCGCCAGACCGACGCGCCAGTCCAGCGCCAGCAGGGTGCCGAGGAAGGTGGCGACGCCCTTGCCGCCCCTGAAGCCCAGATAGACCGGGTAGATGTGGCCGAGGAAGGCGGCGAGGCCGGCGACCTGGGCGGCGTCCTTGCCCACCAGCGCGCCGGCGATCAGCACCGCGAAGCCGCCCTTGCCGGCGTCGAGGATCAGGGTCAGGAAGGCCGCCAGCTTGTTGCCGGTCCGCAGCACGTTGGTGGCGCCGATATTGCCCGAGCCGATCCGGCGCAGGTCGCCCAGCCCGAACAGCCGCGCCATCACCACGCCGAAGGGCACCGCCCCAAGCAGGTAGGCCAGCAGCGCCACCAGCCCCAGCAGGGGCAGCGAGGTCGTGATCTCGGGCATCGTCACTCCTTCCGCGCGTCGGCCGCGAAGACCTGCTCGCCACCGACGAAAGTCGCCAGCACCTTACCCTCCATGCGGGTGCCGTCAAACGGCGTGTTCTTCGACTTCGAATGCAGCATGGTGAAGCGGTCGAGGACGAAGGGCGCGTCGGGGTCGAACAGGACGAGGTCGGCCGGCGCGCCCTCTTCCATCCGGCCGCCGTCGAGGCCGAGCCGCTTCGCCGGGTTCAGCGACATCGCGCGGAACAGCTGCGGCAGGGTCATTGTGCCGTCGTGGTAGAGCCGCATCGCGGCGGGCAGGAAGGTCTCCAGCGCCACCGCGCCGGCCGCCGCCTCCTCGAAGGGCAGGCGCTTGGATTCCTCGTCCTGCGGCGTGTGCATCGAGCACAGGATGTCGATCAGCCCCGAGGCCAGCGCCTCGGCCACCGCCTTGCGGTCATCCTCGGGCCGCAGCGGCGGCGACAGCTTGAAGAAGGTGCGGTAATCGCCGACGTCGAACTCGTTCAGCGTGACATGGTGGATCGAGACCCCGGCACTGACGTCGAAGCCGTTGGCCTTGGCCCGCTCCAGCGCCGGCAGGGTGCGGGCGCAGGTGATCTGGTCGGCGTGGTAGCGCGCGCCGGTCATCTCGACCAGCGCCATATCGCGGTCGAAGCCCATGCGCTCGGCCATCGGGCTGACGCCGGGCAAGCCGCGCAGCGAGGCGAACTTGCCCGAGGTGACGGCGGCGCCGGCCGACAGGCCCGGGTCCTGCGGGTGGCCGATGACCAGCGCGCCGAGGCTGCGGGCATAGGTCAGGCAGCGCGACATCACCTTGGTGTTGGCGACGACGTTGTCGCAATCGGAAAACGCTACCGCCCCGGCATCCATGAGAAAGCCGATCTCGACCATCTCGCGGCCCTCGCGGCCCTTGGTCAGCGCCGCCATGTGGCGGATGCGCACCGGCCCGGCCTCGGCCGCCCGGCGCATGACGAATTCCAGCGTCTCGGGACTGTCGATGGCCGGCGCGGTGTCGGGCCGGGTGATCAGCGTCGTCACCCCGCCCGCCGCCGCCGCCAGCGCCGCCGAGCGGAAGCTCTCCTTGTGGCGCTCGCCCGGCTCGCCGACCTTGACGCCAAGATCGACGATCCCCGGCGCCAGGCACTTGCCGCCGCAATCGACCACCCGCGCCCCTTTCGGCGCCGCCATATCGCCGATGGCGGCGATCCTGCCGCCGTCGAGCACCAGGTTGCCCTGCCGCTCCTCGCCCGCCGCGGGGTCGATGATCCGGGCGTTTTCCAAGAAGATCGTCATGCCTGTCCCCTCTGGACGCGGCGCACGAGGTCGAGGACCCGCGGCGCCTCCGCGATATATTCGAACCCGCCCCGGCGCCGGTCCTGCGCCTGCCGCGAGCCGGTGAAATAGACGCTGCCCAGCGCCCCGTCCTCGAAATCGACGATGGTCGCCGGGTCGATGCGCCAGCTTCTCAGGCTGCGCCGTCCCAGCACCGAGGTCGCGACGAAGGCATGGCGGTCGGTCAGCGTGTACCAGCTGTGGCGGCGCAGGTAGGCCTGCCACAGGAAACTGCCGCCGGCCATGTTGGCGCCGACCACGACAAAGGGCAGCCCGAGGGCCGGGAACACCACGCCCATCACCCCGTCGCCCGTCGCCGAGCGGGCGGCGCCGAAGGTCCAGAACAGCGCGAAGCCGAGAAAGACGAGGCCGAACAGGAGCCGCGCCGGCTCGATCCGGGGAACGTGGAGATTGCCGTCGGGCCGGCCTTGCCAGAGGATCTTCTCCCCCGGTTCAAGGATGCCTTCCCAGCCATCGGGCGTGCTCACGCCAGCCCCTCCGCCGCGACGCGACCGCGCTCGGCCTTGAGGTTGCGCGCCAAGAGCTCCATCGCCGCCATCCGCACCGCGACGCCCATCTCGACCTGGTCCTGGATCACCGAACGGTTGATGTCGTCGGCCAGCGTGCCGTCGATCTCGACCCCGCGGTTCATCGGGCCGGGATGCATGACGATGGCGTCGTCCTTGGCATAGGCCAGCTTCTCGGCGTCCAGACCGTAGCGGAAATAGTATTCGCGCTCGGAGGGGATGAAGCCGCCGTCCATCCGCTCCTTCTGCAGCCGCAGCATCATCACCACGTCGGCGCCCTCGAGCCCGGCGCGCATGTCGTCGAAAACCTCGACGCCCAGCTCGGCGACGCCCGAGGGCATCAGCGTCGGCGGGCCGATCAGGCGGATGCGGTTCTCCATCTTGCCCAGCAGGATCAGGTTCGAGCGCGCCACCCGGCTATGGGCGATATCGCCGCAGATCGCCACGGTCAGGCGGTGCAGCCGGCCCTTGGCGCGGCGGATGGTCAGCGCGTCGAGCAGCGCCTGGGTCGGGTGCTCGTGCTTGCCGTCGCCGGCATTGAGCACGGCGCAATTGACCTTCTGCGCCAGCAGGTCGACGGCGCCCGAACTCTGGTGCCGCACCACGAGGAGGTCCGGGTGCATGGCGTTCAGCGTCATCGCCGTGTCGATCAGGGTCTCGCCCTTCTTCACGCTCGACTGCGCGACGGCCATGTTCATCACGTCCGCCCCCAGCCGCTTGCCGGCAAGCTCGAAGCTGGCCTGGGTCCGGGTCGAGGCCTCGAAGAACATGTTGATCTGCGTCATCCCGGCCAGCACGTCGGTCTTCTTGATCGTGCGGCGGTTGAGATCGACATAGGTTTCGGCCAGATCGAGGAGGGTTTTGATTTCCTCCGGCGCGAGATGTTCGATGCCCAGAAGATGTCTTGCGCGGAACGTCATGGCCCCTCCGGTCCGGTTTGCCCGCTTATAGGAAGCGGGGGGCGGCGGGACAAGGGCCGCGAGGGACGCAGGTGCCCCGGACTTTCGCCCGGCGGCAACGCCGGGCGGCGCCCGACCCTCCCCCCCCGGGAGGGCGCATTCCAGGAGCGGTCGCGGGGCACGGGCCATGGAGCGATGCGACCGACATCGCTCAAGAGCGGCGTCGCAAGCGCCCACCCGGGGTCGGGCGCCGCCCTTCTCGCCAGTGCTCCCACGCGACTCATTCACAATCCCGGCGATCGGCACTAGCTTGCCTGCATGGATATCGGCCGGGACTCAGAGATCGACTTCGACACCGCGCTGGCGCTGCTCGACTGGCAGGTCGAGCTGGGCGCCGACGAGGCAATCGGCGATGCCCCGGTCAACCGCTACGAGCTGCCGCAGAAGGCCGAGGCGCCGCGCCCCGCCCAAGCGCCTGCCGGAACGGCGCCCGCGCCGGCCGGCGCCGCGCCGATGCCCGCGCCGGCCCAGGCCGAGGGCCCCGACGCGGTCGAGGTGGCGCGCGAGGCCGCCGCGCGGGCGCCCGATCTCGACGCGCTCCGGGCCGCGATCGAGGCTTTCGACCTGTGCGAGCTGAAGAAGGGCGCCAAGACCACCGTCTTCGCCGATGGCCGGCCCGGCGCCCGGGTGATGATCCTCGGCGAGGCGCCCGGCCGCGACGAGGACATCCAGGGCAAGCCCTTCGTCGGCCGCGCCGGTCAGCTGCTCGACCGGATGTTCGCCGCCATCGGCCTGTCGCGCGATGCGCCCGATCTCGAACACGCGTTCTACATCTCGAACATCCTGCCCTGGCGGCCGCCGCATAATCGCGACCCGGCCCCGCCCGAGATCGCCATGATGATGCCCTTCGTCAAACGCCATGTCGAACTGGCGGCGCCCGAGGTGCTGGTGCTGATGGGCAATACCCCCTGCGCCGCCGTTCTGGGCAAGCGCGGCATCACCCGGATGCGCGGCAGCTGGACCGAGGCGCTCGGCCTGCCGGTGCTGCCGATGTTCCACCCCGCCTACCTGCTGCGCAACCCCGCCGCCAAGCGCGAGGCCTGGGCCGACCTGCTGGCGCTGCAGGCAAAGCTGCGCGAAATCTCCTGAAGGACGACAGATGAACCGGATCGACGAAAGCAAGGACTTCATCCCGGTGCGCATCGCGGTGCTCACCGTCTCGGACAGCCGGAGCCTGGCCGAGGACCGCTCGGGCGACACCCTTGTCGGGCGGATCGAGGAGGCGGGGCATATCCTCGCCGCCCGCACCATCCTGCCCGACGAGCGCGAGCAGATCGCCGCCCAGCTACGCGACTGGTGCGCCGATCCCGAGATCGACGTCGTGCTCACGACCGGCGGCACCGGGCTGACCGGGCGCGACGTCACCGTCGAGGCCCATCGCGACGTCTACGAGAAGGAGATCGAGGCCTTCGGCACCGTCTTCACCATGGTCTCGATGCAGAAGATCGGCACCTCGGCGGTGCAGAGCCGCGCCTGCGGCGGTGTCGCCCAGGGCACCTATCTCTTCGCCCTGCCCGGCAGCCCCGGCGCCTGCCGCGACGCCTGGGACGAGATCCTGCGCTGGCAGCTCGATTACCGCCACCTGCCCTGCAACTTCGTCGAGATCTTCCCCCGGCTCGAAGAACACAAACGGCGCAAATGATCCGCCCGACGCTCGCCGCCCTGGCCGTCACGCTGCATGAGAACCGCGTCCTGCTGGTGCGGCGGCGCAACCCGCCCGATGCCGGGCTCTGGGGCTATCCCGGCGGCCATGTCGAGCCGGGCGAGACGGCGCTGGAGGCCGCCGCGCGCGAGCTGCGCGAGGAAACCTCGGTGATCGCCGAGCCGCGGGGCTATCTCGACAATATCGACGTCATCCGCCACGACGCGGACGGCAGGCTGCGCCACCATTTCCTGCTCGCCGCCGTGCTGTGCCGCTACGTCTCGGGCACGCCCGAAGCCGCCGACGACGTGTCGGAAGCAAGCTGGGTCGAGTTCTCGGATGTCTTCGCCGGGCGGCTGGCGCTCAGCGCCGATGTCGACACCGTGCTGCGGCGGGCGCTGGAACGCCGACCCTGATCCCCGACCCAGATCCCCGGGCCAGATCCCCGGGTCAAGCTCAGCTTGCCGGGCAGCCCAGCAATTCGACCGCCTTGCCCGCGCCCAGCACGGTGATCTTCACCTTGGAGCGGTCAAGCGCGAAGGGCGCGCCCGTCGCCGGCACCAGATCTGCGGTGGCGGTCAGGTGCTTGCCGGTGCGCCGGGTCGTGGCCTGGGAAATCCAGATCGTCTTGTCCGGCAGCTCGAAGACCGTGGTCTCGTCCCCGCCCTGCGCCGGCAGGTCGAGCTGTGCGGTCAGCCGCAGCCCGTCCGCGATCGGCTCGACGGCGCAGGCGGCCGAGGTCAGCCCCGCCTTCCGCGCCGGTTCGGGCTGCGCCGCCAGCGCCTTGCGGATCGCCGGGTCGGGCGCGCCCTTGCCGGCCAGGTCGGCCGAGAGGTTCAGCGCCACCGGCACGCAGATATCGCGACAGACGCCGATATCGACCTTGGCCTTCAGCGCGACCGGCTTCGACGGATCGGCGGCGGTGACCTCGATCGGCAGCACCACGTCGTGCTTGTAGCCGATCGAGCGCATGCCGCCCGCGTCGAAGACATGCGGCTGCGGCCAGATCACCCGGGCCGAGGCGAGGTTGGTCGAACCGCTCCAGTCGAAGACCGGCGGAATCCCGGCCTCGCCCGGCGCCCGCCAATAGGTCTTCCAGCCATCGGCGAGACGCAGGTGCAGCGCCGCCATGCGCTGGCCGTCGGCCATGCGCCAGCCCGGCAGCACCTCGGCCTTGACGACCTTGTCGGGCGAGAAGCCCTCGGCCCGGGCGGGCAGCGAACAGGCGAGGCCGCCCAACAGGACGGCGGCGGCCGAGAGAGCGGCGGCAAACAGGCGGGAGGGGCGGCGGTTCGGTGTCATCCCGGCAAAGATAGGTATCGCCGGCGCAAATAAAAGTCACATTCGGGCGAATCCCGCCGGCTGGCCGTGGCGCCCTCTTGCGCAGAGCCCCCGCCGCCCCACATTCTATTGTTATGGATACCAGCCCCGATTCCATCGAACTGACCGGAAAGCTGCTGATCGCCATGCCCGGCATGGGCGATCCGCGCTTCGATCGCAGCGTGATCTTCGTCTGCGAGCATTCCGACAAGGGCGCGATGGGGTTGATCGTCAACAAGCCGATCCCCGACCTGCCCTTTTCCAAGCTGCTCGAACAGCTGGAAATCCCGGTCGGCCCCGGCGCCCGCCAGATCCGGGTGCATTTCGGCGGCCCGGTCGAGAACGGGCGCGGCTTCGTGCTGCACTCCGCCGGCTACCCGGGCAGCGAGGGCACGCTGCGGGTCGACGCGGAATTCGCGATGACGGCGACGCTCGACGTGCTCGAGGACATCTCGGCCGGCACCGGCCCCGACGAGGCATTGCTGGCGCTCGGCTATGCCGGCTGGGGGCCCGGTCAGCTGGAGGGCGAGATCGCCCAGAACGGCTGGCTGACCTGCGACGCCAGCAGCGCCATCGTCTTCGCCCCCGACGACGCCACCAAGTGGGAGCTGGCGCTCAAGACGATGGGGATCGAGGCGCTCACCCTCTCGGCCGCGGCCGGCCGCGCCTGAGCGGCGCGCCCCGGTCATAACCGCGTTTCCTCCGCTCTGCTTTCACGAATCCCCCCCTCCGGCCGCCACGGCAACGCCTTGGCGCCGCCGCAGCCCGGCCCCGAAATTCGCCGCAATCCCAGGCGAAGGATCGGGGCGGAACGGGATCGAAGGGGCGATGGAATGGGGACCTGGGAAAGTGGGGCCGGCTGGCGGCAGGCTCTGTGGCGTGCCTGGCGCCACCACAAGGCATCGGAAGAGGGCGCGGTGACGGTCAACTGGGTGGCGTTGACCGCGGCCGTCCTCTCGATCACCGGGGCGGTGATCTCGACCATCAGCCCCGCCGCCGAAAAGCACGCGGCGCAGACCGTCAAGCAGATGCAAAGCGCGGTGCGGAGCAGCAGCGGGAATTGAGCCCGGGAACCGAGCCGCCCGCAGCCGCGGGTTAGTCGATCCCGCCGGCGATCAGCATCCTGGCAAGGTCGTCATAGGCGGTGCGCCAGGCCGCTTCGGCCTCGGCGGTGAACTCGCCTCCCAGGTTGCTCCTCAGAACCTCGATCAGCGCCTCGGCCATCGGCGCGAAATGCTCGGCCTTGACGCCGAGCTGAGCATGGGTGTGGCCGAGCACCTTCATCGGTTCGGTCAGCGCCTCGGGCGCATCGAGGCTCTGGACCACGGTGTCGAGCGTGGTCATGAACTTCATTCCCTGTCCCGCCAGGTCCTCGCGGAACATGCCGCGCAGGTCGGGGCGGCGCCGGAACAGCGCCTCGTAGAATTCGACCGAGGCCGGCTCGAGGCGCTGGCGCAACTGAGCAAAGCCCGCGCGGATCAGCTCCGCCTGACGTTCGGTGACTGGCATGGCCGGCTCCTTTCCGATTTCACGATGACGTGAGAAGCCTCGCTCTCACCACCCCGAGCTGCCTTGATCTGCCTCAATCCGCACGCCGTTCCGACACCGCGGCAGGGCCTTATCCGACAAGAAGGAAGGTAGCGCGCGGCCTGACGCCGGCCAGTCCGCGAGACGTCCTCCAGTCGCCCCGGCCCGCGCGCAACGCCTTGCCGCGCGGCCCGGGCGGCGGCTATCCAGCGAGAAGCCGCAGCCAGGGGAGGGGACAGGATGGCCGAAGCCGCGATCGCAGCGCCGGAACTTCGCCACCGGATCATGGCCGGGTTCATCGGCAACGTGGTCGAATGGTACGACTTCGCCCTCTACGGCTACCTTGCCGGGGTCATCGCCCCGGTCTTCTTCCCCGCCGGCAATCCCACCGCCGGGCTGATCGCCACCTACGGCATCTTCGCCGCCGGCTTCCTCATGCGGCCGCTGGGCGCTGCCGTCTTCGGCTGGTTCGGCGACCGCTACGGCCGGGCACGGACGATGCAGATATCGGTGGCGATGATGGCGCTGCCGACGCTGCTGCTCGGCCTGCTGCCCTCCTATGCCACCGCCGGGCTGCTGGCGCCGGTGCTGCTGGTGCTGGTGCGCATCCTGCAGGGCCTGTCGGTGGGTGGCGAGTTCTCGTCCTCGGCCACCTACCTGGTCGAGACGGCGCCGCAGGGCCGGCGCGGCCTGACCGGGAGCTGGGCCAATATCGGCTCGATGTCGGGCTCGCTGCTCGGCGTCGGCGCGGCGGCGCTGGTCACCAACCTCTTCCCGCCCGAGGCCGTCTCGGCCTGGGCCTGGCGCCTGCCCTTCCTCGGCGGCGCGCTGCTGGGGACGACGGCGATCTGGATCCGGCGCAACCTGCACAATTCCGAGCGTTTCCAGCAGCATCACGCGGGGCGCGAGGACAGCTCGCCGCTGTTGCAGGCCTTCACCACCAACCGGCGCGAGACCCTGCTGGCGCTCGGCTTCGCCGCCGCCTACGGCACCTGCTACTACATCGCTTTCGTCTACCTGCCCGAATGGCTGTCGGCGCAGGGGCTGATGGCGCGCGGCCCCGCGCTGGCGATCAACACCGCGATGACCTTCATCGTCATCCCGCTGATGCCGCTGACGGCGCTGGTCGGCGACCGGCTGCTGCCGCGGCGGAGCTGGATCGGGCTGGCGCTGTTCGCGCTCGGCGCCCTCGCCTGGCCGCTGCATCACTGGATGCTGGCCTCGGGCGGCTCGCTGGTCTCGATCCTGACCAGCCACGCCATCGCCTTCGCGCTGCTGTCGGTGCCGCTCGGCTCGGGGCCGGCGCTGTTCGTCGAGATGTTTCCCGAATCCGACCGGCTGTCGGGCTATTCGGTCGCCTTCAATATCGGCGTCGGCATCTTCGGCGGGCTGACCCCGATGATCGCCACCAGCCTGATCGCCGCCACCGGCTCGGCGATGGCGCTGGCGCTCTACCTGATCGTCGCCGCCGCCGTCGCGGTGGCGGCGCTGGCCCTGACCCCGGACCGCAGCCGCGCACCGCTGCGCTGAGATCAGAGCGCGACCTTGTATTCCTGGATCGTGTTACCGCCATCGACGACGATCATCTGGCCGGTGAGGTAGCTCGCCTCCTCGCTGGCGAGGAAGACGGCGACATGGCCGATCTCCTCGGGCGTGCCGGGGCGGCCGACGGGGGTGTAGCGGCCGGCGGTGATCTCGTCCTCGCTGCTCGAACCGGTCTGGATCCAGCCCGGGCCGATGCAGTTGGCGGTGATGCCGTGGCCGCCCTCCTCGATCGCCAGCGCCCGGGTCATGCCCAGCATCCCGGCCTTGGCGGCGGCATAGGTCGAGCTGCCGGCGATGCCGACCACCGGGCCGGTGACGCTCGACATCTGGACGATGCGGCCGTAGCGCCGCGCCCGCATCCCCGGCAGCACGGCCCGAGTGACGTTGAAGGCCGAGGTCAGGCTGATGGCGAGGCCGAAATTCCACGCTTCGTCGCTGGTCTCGCGCAAAGGCGTGCCCGGCAGGTCGTGGCCGGTCTGGACCATGCCGGCATTGTTGACGACGATGTCGATCGGACCGACCTCCGCCTCGACCTCGGCGACCAGCGCCGCCACCTGCTCGGGCCGGGTCAGGTCGGCGGTCGCGGCGTGGCAGCTGCCGCCCAGTTCCTTCTGCCGGTCGAAGATCCGCCCGGTGGTCGAGGTGATCGCCACCCGCGCCCCCGCCGCCTGCAAGAGCTTCGCGCAGGCGAAACCGATCCCGCTTTCGCTGCCCGCGCCCGTCACCAGCGCCACGCGCCCCTGAACCCCCGCCATCGCCTTGCACTCCCTGTCGTTTCCCCCGAGCCTAGGCGGCGCATCGCGACAGGGAAAGGCCGCACATGACCGCAGAAGAGATCATCGCCGCGCTGGATCTGGCGCCGCATCCCGAGGGCGGCTGGTTCCGCGAGACCTGGCGCGCCGAAGCCGCGGAGGGCGAGCGCCCGAGCGGCACGGCGATCCTGTTCCTGCTTAAGGCGGGCGAGCGCAGCCACTGGCACCGGGTCGACGCCACCGAGATCTGGCATTTCCACGCCGGCGCGCCGCTGGTGCTGTCGGTCGCCGGGACCGCGGCCGGGCCGGCCCGCGACATGCTGCTGGGCCCCGACCTCGATGCCGGGCAGAGCCCGCAGGGCATCGTCCCGCCCGACCACTGGCAGGCGGCGCGGACGACGGGCGACTGGACGCTGGTCGGCTGCACCGTCTCGCCCGGCTTCCGTTTCGAGGGCTTCGAACTGGCCGTCCCCAGTTTCGACATCCCGCGCGCGCAATAGAGGAAATGGCCGGGGCGCTGCCCCGGACCCCGGGATATTCCGGCGAAGATGAAACAGCTGTTGCCGGCTTCTTCTTTGCCAAAGCCTCCCACCGGAAGCGCCGGCTCAGGCCTCCGGGCGGCTGATGCGGCCGCCGCCGGCCGCGGCGGCGACGCCGGTTGTCGCCGGGCAGGAGGTCGGCAAGCCGCGCAGCACGCGGACGGCGAGATGGGCGAAGGCCTGGGCCTCGAGCATGTCGCCGTCGAGCCCGACCGCCTCGACCGGCCTGACCGGGAACGGCAATTGCCCGGCGAGCAGGTCCATCAGCGTCGCGTTGTGGCGCCCGCCGCCGGTAACCAGCAGGAAGGCCGGCGGGGCGGGGAAATGCTCGACTCCGGCGGCGACGGCGGCGGCCGCGGCGGCGGTGAGCGTCGCGGCGGCGTCCTCGTCGCTCAGCTCGGCGACGGCGGCGGACAGGCCGGCGAAGGCGTCGCGGTCGAGCGACTTGGGCGGCATGCGGTAGAAATAGGGATGGTCGAGGAATTTCGACAGCACCCGCTCGTCGATCTCACCCTCGGCAGCGAGTGCGCCGTTCTCGTCATGGCAGGCGCCGCGCCGGGCCCGCATCAGGTCGTTGACCGGGGCGTTGGCGGGGCCGGTGTCGAAGGCCAGCAGCGCCCCCTCGGCCTCGGGCTTCGCCTTGGTCGGATCGACCCAGGTCAGATTGCCGACGCCGCCGAGATTGAGGAAGGCGATCGGCCCCTCGGCGCCGATGTAGCGGGCGCAGGCGAAGTGGAAGAACGGCGCCAGCGGCGCGCCCTGGCCGCCGAGCTGGACATCGGAAGAGCGGAAATCCCACACCACCGGCAGGCCGAGCACCTCGGCCATCACCGCGCCGTCGCCGGCCTGGTGGGTGCCGCGGCCCTGCGGATCGTGGGCCAGGGTCTGGCCGTGGAAGCCGACCAGTTCGGCCAGTTCGAACTCGTAGCGCGACAGCAGTTCGGCATGGGCGGTCTCGACCACCTCGGCCGCTTCCTGCACCCCGTCCTCGCCCGGCCAGCGGCCCAGCGCGGCGCGGATCACCTCGCGCTCGTCCTCGCCATAGGGCCGGTAATCGGTATTGCCAAAGGCGAAGATCGTCTCGCCATCGGTCTCGACCAGCGCCGCGTCGACGCCGTCGAGCGAAGTGCCCGACATCGCGCCCAGCGCCCAGATTGCCTCAGACTGCGTCATCCCGCTTTCCCTTGCCCCCCTGCGCCGATATAGAAGGCGCCGTGCGTTGCATGACCCGCCGAAGAATGGACCAGATCCCGATGACCTACCATCCGAAATCCGACTTCCTGCGCGTGATGATCGAGCGCGGCTTCCTGGCCGACTGCACCGACTATCAGGCGCTTGACGAGGCTTTGGTCAAGGGTGTCGTTCCGGCCTATATCGGCTTCGACGCCACCGCGGCGTCGCTGCATGTCGGGTCGCTGATCCAGATCATGATGCTGCGCTGGCTGCAGAAGACCGGCCACAAGCCGATCGTGCTGATGGGTGGCGGCACTACCAAGGTGGGCGACCCCAGCTTCCGCGCCGACGAGCGGCCGCTGCTGACGCCGGAACAGATCGACGCCAACATCGCCGGCATCAAGCAGGTGTTCGCCTCCTACGTCTCGTTCGGCGACGGCGCGAGCGACGCGATCATGGTCAACAACGCCGAATGGCTGGACGACCTGAAATACCTCGATTTCCTGCGCGATATCGGCCGCCATTTCAGCGTCAACCGGATGCTGAGCTTCGAGAGCGTGAAAAGCCGGCTCGACCGCGAGCAGTCGCTCAGCTTCCTCGAATTCAACTACATGATCCTGCAGGCCTACGATTTCCTCGAGCTGAACCGGCGCTACGGCTGCCTGCTGCAGATGGGCGGCTCGGACCAGTGGGGCAACATCGTCAACGGCATCGACCTGACCCGGCGGGTGCTGGACACCGAGATCTTCGGCCTGACCTCGCCGCTCTTGACCACCTCGGACGGCAAGAAGATGGGCAAGAGCCAGTCCGGCGCGGTCTGGCTCAACGGCGACATGCTGAGCTCCTACGAGTTCTGGCAGTTCTGGCGCAACACCACCGACGCCGATGTCGGCCGTTTCCTCAAGCTCTATACCGAGCTGCCGCTGGAGGAATGCGAGCGGCTGGGCGCGCTGGAGGGGCAGGAGATCAACGAGGCCAAGATCGTGCTGGCCAACGAGGTCACGGCGCTGCTGCACGGCCGCGCGGCGGCGGAGCATGCCGAGGCGACAGCGCGCGAGGTGTTCGAGAAGGGCGGCGTCGGTGACGACCTGCCGACGCTGGAACTGACCGCCGACGACCTCGGCGACGGCATCTCGGTGGTTCAACTCATCGTGCGCTCGGGGCTGGCGAAGTCGGGCAAGGAGGCCAAGCGGCTGATCGCCGATGGCGGGGCGCGGATCGACGACGCGCCGCTGACCGATGCCGGGCTGATGATCGACGCCGCCCGGCTGGCCAATCCGGTCAAGCTGACCGCCGGCAAGAAACGCCACGCGCTGGTGACGCTGGGCTGAGGGTGCTCTTCGCCGGGGACCGCGAAGAGTTTCCGGCGCAAGACGATGAGCGGCGCGCGGCGCGCATAGGTGGAAATACCTGTTAGCGCCCGCGCCCTTGCCGCAGCGCGGCGCAGCCGTTGACTCCCCACCCCGCCCGCGTCACAAACCGTTGCGAACGCGACAAAGGGGGAGAACCCATGAAGAAGGTCTACGGCAGTGCCGCGGAGGCGCTCGACGGGCTTCTGTTCGACGGCATGACGATCGCGGCGGGCGGCTTTGGCCTGTGCGGCATTCCCGAATTGCTGATCGCGGCGATCCGCGAAGCGGGCACCAAGGATCTGACGGTGGCCTCGAACAATGCGGGCGTCGACGGTTTCGGGCTCGGGCTGTTGCTCGAGACCAAGCAGGTCAAGAAGATGATCTCGTCCTATGTCGGCGAGAATGCCGAGTTCATGCGCCAGTACCTGTCGGGCGAGCTCGAGCTCGAGTTCAACCCGCAGGGCACCCTGGCCGAGCGCATGCGCGCCGCCGGCGCGGGCATCCCGGGCTTCTACACCAAGACCGGCGTCGGCACGGTGATCGCCGAGGGCAAGGAGCACAAGGAGTTCAACGGCGAGACCTATATCCTCGAACAGGGGATCTTCGCCGACCTCAGCATCGTCAAGGCCTGGAAGGCCGACGAGACCGGCAACCTGGTGTTCCGCAAGACCGCGCGCAACTTCAATCCGCCGGCGGCGACCTGCGGCAAGGTCTGCGTCGTCGAGGTCGAGGAAATCGTGCCGACCGGCAGCCTCGATCCCGATCACATCCACCTGCCCGGCATCTATGTCCACCGCCTGATCCAGGGCGAGCACGAGAAGCGTATCGAACAGCGCACCACGCGGCCGGCCGCCACCGGCTCGTCCGCGCAAGGGGAGGATCTCTGATGGCTTGGGACCGCAACCAGATGGCCGCGCGGGCGGCGCAAGAGCTGGAAGACGGCATGTATGTCAACCTCGGCATCGGCATCCCGACGCTGGTGGCGAACTATGTCGGCGACAAGGACATCACCCTGCAGTCGGAAAACGGCATGCTGGGCATGGGCCCCTTCCCCTTCGAGGGCGACGAGGACCCGGACCTGATCAACGCCGGCAAGCAGACCATCACCGAGCTGCCGCGCACCGCCTATTTCGACAGCGCCCAGAGCTTCGCGATGATCCGCGGCGGCAAGATCGCGGCGGCGATCCTGGGGGCGATGGAAGTGGCCGAGAACGGCGACCTGGCGAACTGGATGATCCCCGGCAAGCTGGTCAAGGGCATGGGCGGGGCGATGGACCTCGTCGCCGGCGTCGGCCGCGTCATCGTGGTGATGGACCACACCAACAAGCACGGTGACAGCAAGGTGCTGAAGGCCTGCACCCTGCCGCTGACCGGCGCCGGCGTGGTCGACCGCATCATCACCAATCTCGGCGTGCTCGACGTGGTCGAGGGCGGGCTGAAGATCGTCGAATGCGCCGACGGCGTGACCGAGGACGAGATTCGCGCCGCAACGCAGGCGACGATCGTCAATTGACCTTGCGAATCGGGGCGCCGTCCGCGGCCGCCCCGGTTCCGTCCGCCCCGGCCTGCTTGTCGCCGGCGGCGATCACCTTGAAGACGCAGCCGTCCGAGATCAGGTCGGGCGGCGTCGCGCAGAGGCCGCGCGCCACTTTCCACGCCGCCAGCACCTTGGGCACGTAATCGCGGGTCTCGGCGTAGTCCGGCACGCCGCTGGCCGCCTTCACCGCGTTCTCGCCGGCATTGTAGGCCGCCAGCACCATCAGCGGATCGTTGTTGAACTCGCCCATCAGCCAGTCGAGATAGGCCACCGCGCCCTGGATGTTCTGCTTGGGATCGGTGGCGTCGACGCCGAAGCGGTCGGCGGTGGCCGGGATCAGCTGCATCAGGCCGTGGGCGCCCTTTGGGCTGACCGCCTGCGGCCGGCCGCCCGATTCGACCCCCATCACCGCCAGCACCAGCGCCGGCGACACCCGGGTGCCCAGCGTCGCCTTGAGGATCTTCTGCCCCCATTTGCGCGCCATGTCCTGCATGTGCTGCAGCCGGGGCGCCGCGACCCTGTTGCCGCCCGGCGGCCCCGACAGCACGTCGAGCGCCTTCTGCAGGCGGCCGTTGCCCTGGCCCATCTTGGGCGAGATCGCCTGCCAGAACCAGCCGTAGCGCTGCGGTGCCGGCACGGTCTCGGTCTTGGCGACCGCGCCCGCCGGAGCCTGGTCGGGCGTCGTCACCGGCGTCTGGGTCGGGTCCTTCGTCTTGTGGGTCGCCACGTCGGGCGCGTTCTCGATCCACCGGCGCTGGACCTCGGGATCGACCTGGACCATGATCCGGCGCGTGGCCCCGGGTTTGGGCGGCTTGACCATGTGGAAGGTGAACCCGCCCGGCGGGCGATCGGCGGCGACCTGACCCGGCGCCGGCGCCACGGCACCCTCGGCCGCGCTCTGCGCCCCGGCCGCGCCTGCCAGCGCCGTCGCCAGAATCATCGCCAGCCCCAGATGCCTCTTCATGCGGTCCCGCCTGCCTCGGATCTCTGTTCAAGCTATCTCAGGAATCCGACCGAAATACCACAATTTCCCCACCCGCCCCCGGCCAGCCCGCCATCGGCACCGCGCACGCCCCGCGTCAAGCCGCCCGAGAACGGCGCATCCTCAATAGTAATCAACTGCTTGCGAACAGGCTCCCCGGCCTCTTGCCACCCCCAGAAAATGTACGACTGGCGCCCTAGTGTCGCCACGATTCGCGGGCCTTATGCAGTCATGCCGAAGCGGGAGGCCATGCAGAGGGCGGCCGACAAAGACCCGAAGCGGTGACGCGAAACGAGCAACTCAATTTCGAGGGGACTATCATGAAACTCTTCAACCTGATCAAAAGCTTCCGCAACGACGAAGACGGCGCCGTGACCGTCGACTG
>NZ_JBHRSK010000018.1:0-139345 GCF_042643245.1 Acidimangrovimonas pyrenivorans | reverse complement strand
TCCTCAGCCGCCGCCGTCAGCCGCCGTCCTCAGCCCGCCAATCTGGCCGCGGGTGGCGGTGCAGCACGACCTCGCTTCGGCTACAGGTCAGGGCAGGGCCCGAGGTGAAGGCGGTCCGGCGGGGCCCGTCAAAGGGAAAGGCCCCGCCAAGCGGGGCCTTCCAATTCCTTTTCACGTCCTGACCTGGTCGTTCCGACCTGGCGGGGAGCTATCAGTTGGTGGTGGTCGACGAGCTGCCGCTGCCGCTGCCGGCCGCCGCCGCAACGACCACGACCCCGATCACGCCGGCGATCGCGCCGCCGCTGGCACCCAGACCACCGGTCAGGCCGGTGCCCGCCGCCGTGCCGGAGCCGGCCTTGTAGCCGGTGGGGCAGGTCACTTGCACCCGGCCGTCCGCCAGATACTGGGCGTCCACGACCGCCATGGAGCCGCAATAGCCCCCGGCTTTCGCCCATTGCATCAATTGGTCATGTGTCATCCGCTTGGCCGTTTGCGCGGCGAGCGGCGATGCACAAAGCAGCGCCAGACCGAGGGATGCGACTACGATTTTCTTCATCATCGGAACTCTCCAAAGTGACTCCAGAACTTCTAACATGGTTTAGGGCCTGTGCCCAGTATTTATCAGAGGGCCTGCGCGTAACTCTGCCAGATCGCCCGGTTTTCGGGCATGACGCGCGATGGGGCGCCAGCTGCGCAACGTCGCTGCCAGGGGGCGGGGGGTGATCCGCGCCATGTCCCGGCCGTGGCGGGCGCGCAACGGAAAACGCCCCGCCGGAAACCCGACGGGGCGCCTGTCTGGCGATGCGGGCGCCGAAGCGGCCCGCGCGGCCGGCTCAGAAGCCGAGGCCGGCGTATTTGTTCTTGAAGCGCGACACGCGGCCGCCGGTATCCATCAGGCGGCTGGTGCCGCCGGTCCAGGCCGGGTGCGACGACGGGTCGATGTCGAGTGCCAGCGTCTCGCCCTCGGCGCCCCAGGTCGAGCGGACCTGGTAGGTGCTGCCGTCGGTCAGCTTGACCTCGATCATGTGGTAATCGGGGTGGATGTCTTTTTTCATCGCTCCGCTCCTCAGGCTTCGGCTTTAGGCTTGTAGGTGGTGTCTTCGGCGATCCGGGCCGATTTGCCGCGACGGCCACGCAGGTAGTAGAGCTTGGCGCGGCGGACCCGGCCGCGGCGCACCACCTCGATCGACTCGATGTTGGTCGAGTAGAGCGGGAAGACACGCTCGACGCCTTCGCCGAACGAGATCTTGCGCACGGTGAACGAGCCGGCCAGCGTGTTGCCGCCCTTGCGCGAGATGCAGACGCCTTCGTAGTTCTGCACCCGGGTGCGCGAGCCTTCGGTCACCTTGTAGCCGACGCGGACGGTATCGCCGGCCTTGAAATCCGGGATGGTCTTGCCGAGCGACGCGATCTGCTCGGCCTCGAGTTGCGCGATCAGGTTCATCGCAATTCCTTTCCTGTGCTCGCGGTTGGTCCGCGAAGGTGGGGACGCCTCAGAGCTCTTGGTCTTCTTCCGGGTCCCTACCGTGCCGCGCACAGTAAGCCCGCCAGAGATCAGGCCGTCGTTCCTTGGTCAGCCTTTCGGCCGTCTCCCGCCGCCAGTCAGAGATCTTCCCGTGATGGCCGGACAGAAGAACATCCGGTATCGCGCGGTCTTCCCAGACGGCGGGCCTTGTATATTGAGGGTGTTCCAGCAACCCGTCCGAGAAGGACTCCTCCTCGGTGGACGCCTGATTCCCAAGCACGCGGGGTATAAGGCGAACCGTCGCGTCGATCAAGGCCTGAGCGGCGATCTCGCCGCCGGTCAGGACGAAATCGCCCAGGCTGACCTCCTCGACCGCGTAATGGTCGAGAACGCGCTGGTCGACGCCCTCGAACCGGCCGCAGAGCAGGGTGATGCCGTCGCCCTGCGCCCAGCGGCGCGCCATGGCCTGGCTGAAGGGGCGCCCGCGCGGCGACAGGTAGACCACGGGCCAGCGCGCCCGGTCGGGCGGGGTGCCGATCGAGGCTTGGTCGAGCGCCTTGCCGACGACGTCGGGGCGCAGCACCATGCCGGCGCCGCCGCCGGCCGGCGTGTCGTCGACATTCTTGTGCTTGCCTTCGCCGAAGGGGCGCAGGTCGATGGTTTCCAGCGCCCACAGCCCATGGTCCAGCGCCTTGCCGGTCAGGCTGAGGCCGAGCGTGCCGGGGAAGGCCTCGGGAAACAGGGTAATGATCTTCGCCGTCCAGGCGCCGCGCAGACGCGGCGGCCCGGCCATCAGGTCGCGCGGCTGCCGCGTGGCCGAGATCGACAGCCGGCCATGCGACTTGGCGCCGTGAGAGGTGGCGCCGTGAGACTTGGTGCCGTGAGACTTGGAGGCCTGGGATTTGGGGGCCGGTGCTTTGGGATCGTCGCTCATGGCGCGCCTTCTACTGCGCCGTCGGGGGCAGGGGAACAGGTTTCTGTGGCTGCCGGCCGGCTGCTCTCTCTTCAGCCCTCGGCCAGCATCCGGTCCTTGATCCGCTTCAGCTGCGCCCTGGCCTTGCCCGAGCGGTTGAGGCGCAGGAATTCCGCCTCCATCTCCGGGGTCTGGCCGACATTCGAGCGGCCGGCCGGGACCAGCCGGGCCCGCGCCTCCGCCGGCACGCCGGCAAGATCGAGCACCGGCGTCGCCGGGCCGGCGGGGGCCGCGGCGTGATCTTCGAGCCGCGCGGCATGGACCGGGCAGGGCAGGGCGGCGGCGATGCGCCGAGCCTCCTCGTCCGGGGCGGCGAGATCGGGGAAGCGGGCGCGGAAGGCCCCGAACTCCTCGGTCAGGTGGATCGAGCGCAGCAGGTGGCCGTAGACGCTGCGGATCCAGCGTTCGCGGTCGCGCGTGGTGTAGAGGAACTCGATCCGGACCCCGGGGCCGAAGCGCCGCCGCAGCTCGGCGATGACGGCGCGGGCCAGCGGGATGGCGGTGGCGGCGTAGCCCTGCACCATGCGGCCGCGCCAGTCGCGATGGCCGGGCATGACGCCGGCGAAGGTCTCGCGCGACAGCACGATCAGCGGCGCGTCGGGGATCGTGGCCAGGAAGCGCCGCAGCTGGCGCCGGAACAGCCACAGCCGCCATGGGAAGGGCCGCTGGCCATAGCGCCGGGCGGCGGCGCCGGCCTCGAGGAAATCGGCCTTGCCGTAATAGTCCAGCCAGGGCTTCAGCGCCGCGCGGTTGCGGCGCAGGAAGTCCTGCAGGCTGGAGGTGCCGGTCTTGTGGAAGCCGGCATGGACGAGGACCCGCACCGGGCCGTCAGGCATCGCCTTTGTCCTTGGCCTTGGCCTGGGCCGGGGCGGAGCCGGCCTCGCCCGCGTCCTGTTCCGGCGCCGTATCCGATGTCGCGTCCGGCGCCGTCTTCGCCGCTGCGTCCGGGGCCGCAGCCGCCGCCTCGTCCAGCTTGCGGGACGCTTCGTCCAACTCGCGCGTGGCCGCGTCGATGAAGGCTTCCATCTCGGGCGTCAGCGGCGCGGGACGGAACAGCCGGGCGAGCGGGATCGCGATGGTCGACAGCCCCAGCGTCAGCCATAGCGGCAGCGCCGGCAGGGCGCCCAGCACGCCACCGACGCCACGGCCGACGGCGAAGCAGAAGATCACCAGCGCGACCTGGACCGCGGCCCAGCCGGCCAGCGCCGCCCAGGTGCGCCCGGTCCAGCCCGAGCCGCTGGCCGGATACAGCCCCGGCCGCATCAGCGCCAGCCAGACCAGGAAGACGACGACGAAGAACGGCATCACGCCCCAGCCGTAATCCGACAGCCCCGCCAGCAGCGGGCCCATGTAGAGCAGGGCGGTGGCGATCAGGAACAGCCAGTTGCGCAGCCGCGGACTGATCAGGTCCTCGCGGGGCGGGCTTTCGGTCATCACAGCAATCCTTCCGGCACGTCGGCGATGATCCGTCCGGCCGCGATATCGACCGTCGGGATCACCTCACGCGTGAACGGTAGCAGGATCGGGGCCTTAAGTCCCGGTCCCGTGACCTCCAGCAGGTCGGAAGCGCCGTGATTGTGGATTGCGCGCACCTTGCCGATCTCGGTCCCGCCGGCATCGAGCACGGTCAGGCCGATCAGGTCGGCATGGTAGAATTCGTCGTCCGGCAGACCGGGCAGCTTGTCGCGGTCGGCGAACAGGCGGGTGCCGCGCAGGGCATCCGCCTGGTCCTTGTTGCTCACGCCCGACAGCCGGGCGGCCAGGCCGTTGGGGATCGACCGGGTGATCTTGACGGTGAAGCTGCGGCTGCCGTCCTCGGTCCAGAGCGGGGCGTAGTCGCCGATCGCCTCGGCCTCGGTGCAGAAGCTTTTCAGCCGCACCTCGCCGCGGACCCCGAAGGCCCCGGTGATGGCGCCGACGCAGACGCGGTCAGGCCCGGCCATGCTGTCCTCCCTCCGGCCAGAGACAAGCGGGGCGGGCCATCACCGGCCCGCCCGCGCCGATCTCATTCCTCGGCGGCGGCCTCTTCGGCCGGGGCAGCGGCCTCGGCGGCCTTCTCGGCCTTGGCGGCGGCGCGCTCGGCGGCTTTCTTGCCCGGAACGGCCTTGTTCGGGTTGTTGCGGACGGCCTTCTCGCGGGTGCCGGCGGCTTCCAGGAAGCGGGCGATGCGGTCGGTCGGCTGGGCGCCCTGGTCGAGCCAGTACTGGACCCGCTCCATGTTCATCTTGACGCGCTCTTCGCTGTCTTTCGGCAGCAGCGGGTTGTAGGTGCCCAGCTTCTCGATGAAGCGGCCGTCGCGCGGCATGCGGCTGTCGGACGCGACGATCGCGTAGTGCGGACGCTTCTTGGAACCCCCACGGGCGAGGCGGATTTTCATAGCCATGTCAGTGTCTCCTTGGTTTGGCTTGGGCGGGCGTCAGCCCGTCATTTCTGCAGTTTCTCGTGGTGCCTGATCACTTCGGAAATGATGAAGTTCAGGAATTTCTTGGCGAATTCGGGGTCGAGATCGGCCTCTTGCGACAGCCGCTCGAGCCGCTCGATCTGGCGCTCCTCGCGCGCCGGGTCCGAGGGCGGCAGGTCGTGCGCGGCCTTGAGCCGGCCCACCGACTGGGTGTGCTTGAACCGCTCGGCGAGGGTGAAGACGAGGATCGCGTCGAGCCGGTCGATCGACTCGCGATGGTCCTGCAGCAGCGCCTGGGCGCGGGTGGCGTCGTCGGTCATGCGGCCTCCGGTCTGGGATGGCGGTAGACGAGTTCCCGCCCGTGCTTGACGTTGTCGTATTCCCGCTCGAACCGGGGCCCCATGCGCTCGGCCAGCGCGATCGAGCGGCCGTTGCCGGGGAAGATGTTCGAGCTGAGCGCCGGCAGGCCGAGCGTGTCGTAGGCATGGGCCCGGGCCGCCATCGCGGCCTCGTAGGCGATGCCGCGGCCCTCGGCGCCCTCGAAGACGCCCCAGCCCAGCTTGGGCTCGGGCCAGCCCTCGGGCTCCCACAGGCCGGTGATGCCCAGCGGCGTGCCGTCGGCCTTGTCGGTGATGACCCAGAAGCCGTAGCCGCGCAGCGCCCAGTGGCCGATCATCGAGGCGAACCAGCGCCAGGCCTCGGGCCGGTCGATGGCGCCGCCGAAGCCCCAGGCGCGCTCTTCGTCGGCGAAGAAGGTGGCGATGGGCTCGAAATCCGCGGGCTTCGGGCCGCGCAGGACCAGCCGTTCGGTTTCCAGCACCGGGATGGCGGAGGCGATGTCGAGCATTACAGGCCCTCCGGCTTGGGGTGGCGGTAGACGAGGACCTCGCCATGCCCCCCGGGCGCCTGCGCCTGCGGGTCGAGCCGGGCGCCGAGCCGCTCGGCCAGCGCGATCGAGCGGCTGTTGGCCGGGGCGATATAGCTGACGGCGGTGTCCCAGCCCAGCGTGCCGAAACTGTGGTCGCGCACCGCGGCGGCGGCCTCGTAGGCGATGCCCTTGCCCTCGGCCTCGGGCGCCCAGACCATCCAGCCGATCTCGCGCTCGGGCCAGCCGGCGGGAAACCAGTGGCCGGTGGCGCCGAGGACGGCACCGTTCTCGCGCTCGGTGACGACGAACTGGCCGAAGCCGCACATCACCCAATGGCCGATGAAATGGCCGAAGCCGCGCCAGGTCAGGGCCGGGTCGTAGTCGGTCGGCCGGACATACCGCGCGCGGTCGCTGGCCATGAAGGCGGAATAGGCCGGCCAGTCGCCGGCCTGCGGCGCGCGCAGGATCAGCCGTTCGGTTTCCAGCACCGGGGTATCGGCGAGATGCGGGACCGTCATGCCCGACCCCTCCCGCGAACGGGGGCGGCGGCCCTGCGGCCGGCCTCTGCGCCTATGCCGGTGCGGTACGTCACTTCTTCTTCCCGAAACCGGACAGGCCGGCGGGCAGGTTGCCGCCGCCGAGCCCGGGCAGGCCGCCCATGCCGCCCGGCATGCCGCCCTTCATCGCCTGGGCCGCGGCCTTCATCGCCGCCGGATCGAGCTGCGAGGGATCGATCTGGCTCGGGTCCGGCATGCCGCCGCCCTTGCCGAACATGCTCTTCATCGCCTGCTTGAGCATGCCCTTCTTGCCCATCTTCTTCATCATGTCCGCCATCTGGCGGTGCATCTTCAGCAGCTTGTTCAGCTCGGACACTTCCAGCCCGGCGCCGGTGGCGATGCGTTTCTTGCGGCTGGCCTGCAGCAGCTCGGGCCGGGCCCGCTCCTGCTTGGTCATCGAGTTGATCAGCGCGATCTGGCGCCGCAGCATGGTGTCGTCGAAGCCGGCCTGGGCAGCCGCCTTCTGCATCTTGCCCATGCCCGGCATCATCCCCATGATCGACTGCATGCCGCCCATCTTGAGCATCTGCTCAAGCTGGTCGCGCAGGTCGTTCATGTTGAACAGGCCCTTCTTGAAACGCTTCATCTGGCGTTCCATCTGCTCGGCCTCGAGCGTCTCCTGCGCCTTCTCGACCAGCGCGACGATGTCGCCCATGCCGAGGATGCGGCCGGCGACGCGCTCGGGCTCGAAGGTCTCGAGCGCATCCATCTTCTCGCCCAGGCCGACGAAGCGGATCGGCTTGCCGGTGACGGCGCGCATGGAAAGTGCCGCGCCGCCGCGGCCGTCGCCGTCCATCCGGGTCAGCACCACGCCCGAGATGCCGACCTTGCCGTCGAACTCGGTGGCGACGTTGACCGCGTCCTGGCCGGTCAGGCCGTCGACCACCAAGAGCGTCTCGCGCGGGGTGGCGACGTCGCGCACCGCCTGGACCTCGTCCATCAGCACTTCGTCGATATGCAGCCGGCCGGCGGTGTCGAGCATGTAGACGTCGTAGCCGCCCAGCGTCGCCTGCTGCTTGGCGCGCTTGGCGATCTGGACCGCGCTCTCGCCCTTGACGATCGGCAGGGTGTCGACGCCGATCTGGGTGCCGAGAATGGCCAGCTGCTCCATCGCCGCCGGGCGGTTGGTGTCGAGCGAGGCCATCAGCACCCGCTTGCCCTGCTTGTCCTTGAGCCGTTTGGCCAGCTTGGCGGTGGTGGTCGTCTTGCCCGAGCCCTGCAGGCCGACCATCAGGATCGGCGCCGGCGGGTTGTCGATCTTCAGCGCGCCGGGCTCTTCCTCGCCGCGCAGCACGTCGATCAGCGCGTCGTGGACGATCTTGACGACCTGCTGGCCGGGGGTGATCGACTTGGTGACGGCCTGGCCGGTGGCCTGGCTCTGGACCTTCTTGACGAAGTCGCGGGCGACGGGCAGCGAGACGTCGGCCTCGAGCAGCGCGACGCGGACCTCGCGCAGCGCGGTCTTGACGTCGTCCTCGCTCAGCGCGCCCTGCTTGGTCAGCCGGTCGAAGACGCCGCCAAGGCGTTCTGACAGATTCTCGAACATGCCCGGTCTCCTTCGACCCTGTTGCTACGTGCCCCGTATGTAAGACGGGACGGCCCAAACGCCAATCGCACCCGCGGGCGAAACCTCGCTGACGGGTGGCGATCCCCGGTCGCGCCGGGGACCGGAAGCTTGACGGACTTCCGGCAGATGGCGCCGTTTAGGGCAGAACCGGGGGCAGAGTCAAGAAACCCTCGCGCGGGCGCGGCCGGGTGCGAGGCCGGGTGCGCGGCCGGGTGCGCGGCTGGGGAACGGGCAGGGGGCGCTGCCCCCCGTCGCCTGCGGCGCCTCCCCCCGGGATATTTCCGCTCAGGGGAAGATGGCAGGGGGCTGCCGCGCTCTTCTTCTTTGCCGAAATACTCCGGGGTCCGGGGCAGCGCCCCGGTCCGGCGGTCGGGCCCCGCACGGGCCCCGCACGGGATTGCATTCGGGCGCGAAATGCCCCTTGCTGGGCCGGCACGCCGGAGGGGACCATGCCGATCGAGACCTGGGACGAGATACGCACCGCCTATCATGTCGCGCGGATCGGCACCGTCTCGGGCGCGGCCGAGGCGCTGGGGGTGCATCACGCCACCGTCATCCGCCATGTCGACGCGCTGGAAAAACGGTTGGGCGTCAAGCTGTTCCAGCGCCATGCCCGGGGCTACACCCCGACCGAGGCGGGGCGCGACCTGCTGCAGGTGGCGCAGGCGACCGAGGACCAGTTCGCCCAGCTCGCGGCCCGGCTGCGCGGCGCCGGGGCGGCGGTGACGGGCGAGCTCGTCGTCACCTCGCTGCCCGATTTCGCCACCCTGCTGACCCCGGTGCTGGTTTCGTTCCAGCAGGCCCATCCCGGGCTGACGGTGCGCTATGTCACCGACACCCGGCTGCTGCGGCTGGAATACGGCGAGGCCCATGTCGCGATCCGTGCCGGCGCGGCGCCGGAAGAGCCCGACAACGTGGCCCAGCCCTTCCTGCGCTCGAGCTACGCGCTCTATGCCGCGCAGAGCTATGTCGACCGTCACGGCCTGCCGGCAGGGCCGGAGGAGTTCGAGGGCCACCGCTTCGTCGGCCAGGACGGCGGGGCGCCGCGGGCGCCGTTCTATCGCTGGATGAAGGAGAACGTGCCCGACAGCGCCATCACCTACCGCGCGACCGAACCGGCGGCGCTGGTCCAGGCGGTGCTGGACGGGGCCGGGATCGGCTTCCTGCCGGCCTGGCGCGCGGGTGAGGGCTGCGGCGTCGTCGAGGTGATGCCGGCGCGGGCGGAATGGCGGGCGGATATCTGGCTGGTCACCCATGTCGACCTGCACCGGACGCCGAAGGTGCAGGCCTTCCTGCAGCATCTCAAGGAGGCGGCGAAGGCATGGCCGGTGGCGTGAGTACGGGTGTGAGGGACAACGAGTCGATCCGCGGCCACCTGGCGATGCTGCTGTTCTCGGCGCTGGTCGCCGGGTCGTTCAGCCTCGGCGCGATGGCGGCCAACGAGATCCCGCCGGCGGCGCTCAACGCGGCGCGGTTCCTGATCGCCGGGGTAGTGATCGGCGCCGCGATGATGGCGACGACGGGGCTGCCGCGCAGCGCCCTGCGGGCGCCGTGGCGCTATGCCGTGCTGGGCGGGCTGTTCGCGGCCTATTTCGTGCTGATGTTCGAGGGGCTGAAGACGGCCGCCCCGGTCTCGGCCGCGGCCGTCTTCACCCTGACGCCGGTGATGGCGGCGGGCTTCGGCTGGTTGCTGCTGCGCCAGATCACCACCGCGCGGATCGCCGGCGGGCTGGCGATCGGGGCGCTGGGGGCGCTGTGGGTGATCTTCCGCGGCGATCCGCAGCTGGCGGCGCGGTTCGAGATCGGCCGCGGCGAGGCGATCTATTTCCTCGGCTGCATCGCCCACGCGATCTATACCCCGATGGTGCGCAAGCTGAACCGGGGCGAGCCGCCGATCGTGTTCTCCTTCGGCATGAACGTGGCCGGTTTCGTCATCCTCGTCGCCTGGGGCTGGAACGACATCCGGGCGACGGACTGGGCCCACCTGCCGGGTATCGTCTGGATCACGCTGATCTACATCTCGATCTTCGCCAGCGCCTGGACCTTCGTGCTGCTGCAATACGCGGCGCTGCGGCTGCCGGCCGCGAAGGTGATGGCCTATACCTACCTGACGCCGAGCTGGGTGATCCTGTGGCAGATGGCGCTGGGCCACGGCCTGCCGCCGGGCCGGGTGGCGATCGGCGTGGCGCTGACCGCGCTGGCGCTGGTGCTGCTGTTGAAGGAGGAGTGAAGGCGCGGCGTTCGGAGCACTATTCCGCCCGGTGCGCGCGTGAAACGCGCAGGGCGAGCGCCCGCCCGTCCCGGCGGGCTGGCGCTTTGGGGACCCGCGCGCAACGCTCGGAGTTAGGAGGGGCTTGGCTACCATGAAGCGCGCCATTCCAAAGTTGGAGGCGCCACCCCACGGACCGGCGCTCGCCCTGCGCAGGGTGTGCCAACAGACAAGATCGGTCGGCGCCTCAAGTGCGATTGGCGGGCCTCCTCTGCCCGGCATTTTGGACCGTACGGGGGCGCGCCATTCCCCCTTGCCAGCCGCGCCGCGCCGCCGCATTCTGCGCCCGGGCCGGTGGCGATGGCGTCGTCACGGGGAGAGATGCTCCCGCCCTTTCTCGTCCTGCACGCCGGGATCTTTCGGGGCCCGGCGCCGCCGAGGCCCCCTTCAGGAGGTCTGACATGACGGAACGTCCCGAATTCTACCGCTTCCACAACGGCGACAAGGCGGCGCTGCCCTTCGCGCCCGAGGAATACGAGAGCCGGCTGGAAGGGCTGCGCGACATCCTCGAGATGCACGAGCTCGACGCGGTCGTCCTCACCTCGATGCAGAATACCGCCTATTATTCCGGCTTTCTCTACTGCGCCTTCGGCCGGCCCTATGCCTGCGTCGTCACCCGCGACGCCTGCGTCACCATCGCCGCCGGCATCGATGCCGGCCAGCCCTGGCGCCGCAGCCATGGCGACGCGCTGACCTATACCGACTGGGCGCGCGACAATTTCTGGCGCGCGGTCGCCCATGTCGCCGGCACCGGCAAGGCGGTGGGGGTCGAGGCCGACCACCTGACGCTGGTCCAGTCGGAAAAGCTGGGCGCCTTCCTCAAGCCCAAGCGCGGCATGGACATCTCGCCGGCCACGATGGCGCAGCGGATGGTCAAGTCGGAGGCCGAGATCGCGCTGATCCGCGCCGGCGCGGCGGTGGCGGATGTCGGCGGCTACGCCATCCGCGAGGCGATCCGCGACGGCGCGCGCGAGATCGACATCGCCATGGCCGGCCGCGACGCGATGGAGCTGGAGATCGCCAGGCGTTTCCCGGAAGCCGAGTATCGCGATACCTGGGTCTGGTTCCAGTCGGGGCTGAACACCGACGGCGCCCACAACCCGGTGACCGGCCGCAAGCTCAAGCGCGGCGACATCCTCAGCCTCAATACCTTCCCGATGATCTCGGGCTACTACACCGCCCTGGAGCGGACCCTGTTCCTGGGCGAGCCCGACGCGGCCAGCCTGGAGATCTGGCAGGCCAATGTCGCCGCCCACGAATACGGGCTCGGCCTGCTGCAGCCGGGGGCGAGCTGCGCCGAGATCACGTCGCAGATCAACGATTTCCTCGCCGAGCGCGACCTGCTGCAATACCGGACCTTCGGCTATGGCCACAGTTTCGGCGTCCTGAGCCACTATTACGGCCGCGAGGCCGGGCTCGAGCTGCGCGAGGATATCGACACCGTGCTCGAACCGGGTATGGTGATCTCGATGGAGCCGATGCTGACCATTCCGCGGGGCCAGCCCGGTGCCGGGGGGTATCGCGAGCATGACATTGTGGTGATAGGCGAAAACGGGCCGGAGAATATCACCGGCTATCCCTATGGGCCCGGCTACAACGTGGTGGGCTGAAAAGCCGACGCTTATCAGGCCGTTCCGGCCGGGCGCGCGGGCGGGAAACCGCCGGCGGCCGGGCCGGACGGCGTTGCCGGGAGGCCGCGCTGCGTGGCCCCCGCGGGCCACGGGTCTTGACGCTGTGGCAGCACGCGGCGCAGATGCGCGAAACCCGAAGCCCGGCCCGCGGCCGGGAAGGACGAGAGAAAGGACACGACCAGATGACTCTTGCCGAGCCGAGCCGTCCGGCCCAAGCCTTCCGGCCCCTGCGTGCCGTCGCCGCCCTGGCGCTGGTGCTGGGCGTGGCCGCCTGCGCTTCCCAGCCGGATGCGCCCGACCCCAAGACGCCGGCGGTCCAGGCCCCCGATCCCGCCACCGTCGCCCGCTATGGCACGATGGAGGATAACGGCATCACCATCGACGCCATCAACCCGGGCTACCTGCTGGGCTCGAATGCCCGCACGCTGGTCTATTACAACGGGCCCGAGCCGGCCGGCACCATCGTCGTCGATCCCTATGCCCGGCGGCTTTACCTGGTGATGGAGAACGGCATGGCGATGCGCTACGGCATCGCCGTCGGCCGCGAGGGCAAGGGCTATTCCGGCGACGCCACCATCGGCCGCAAGCAGGAATGGCCGCACTGGCAGCCGACCCGCAACATGCTCAAGACCGAGCCCGAGAAATACGGCGATTATGCCCAGGGCCTCGACGGCGGGATCGAGAACCCGCTCGGCGCCCGCGCGCTCTATCTCTACAACGGTAAGCGCGACACCTATTACCGGATCCACGGCACCAACAACCCCTCGACCATCGGCCGGGCGACCTCGGCCGGCTGCATCCGGCTGTTCAACCAGGATGCCATCGACCTGTTCGACCGGGTGCCGAAGGGCGCCCATGTCCATGTCCGGACCCTGGCGGAATCGCTGAAATACGAGGGCAGCTTCACCGAGGGGCCGACCGGGCTGCTCAAGCCGGTGAGCGATCCCGACACCGTGGTCACCGGGCCGACCGCCAACGCGGTGCTCGATTCGACCTCGGCCGCCACCGACGCGGCGCTGGCCTCGGCCAGCCAGGCGACGGGTGGAAGCACGGCCAGCACCGTGGCCGACACCACGGTGACGCCGACCGGTGTCTCGAGCGCGACCCTGCCGCCCGATCCCTCGACCTACAAGGTGATCAACTGACGCGCGCCTGCGCCGGCCACCGCGCCATGTTGACGCCGCGGATCAGCAGCCACAGGCACAGGCTCAGCTCGGCCAGCAGGCACAGGCCGTAGGCCGGGCTGAACGCCTCGTAGAGGCCCGGCGCCAGCAGCCGCAGGGAACTGCCGGTCAGGTAGACCAGCCCGGCCACGCCCATCAGCGGGCCGAGCAGGCGCGGGAAATAGCCCGAGCGGAACAGCAGCAGGCCGAGGATCAGGCAATTGAGGGCGAAGAAGGCCAACCCGATGTCATAGCCGATACCGTGGTTCTCCAGCGCCAGCATCGCCAGCGTCTCGCGCTGGGCGGCATCGAGGCCGCCAAGCGCCTCGCCCCGGGTCAGCAGCATCAGCGCGGCGTTGAAATTCAGCAGGTTGGCGGCAATCACTGCGGTCTGGACCAGCCGGAACGCGGTCGCCGTCATCGCCAGCAGCGGCCCGGCCGGGCGCAAGAGCGCGTAGAGCAGCAGCGCCAGCGCCACGTCACAGAGCGCCATCGCCGCATCCGCCGCCAGCCCGAGCCGGAACAACCCCTGATGCGCCAGGACGTTCGCCGCCGTCGCCGCCGCGTCGCCCGGCACGATCAGCGGCGCCCGGATCGCCAGCTCGGCGCCGATGCCGAGGACGATGATGGCGAGGTAGAGCAGCCCGGCGAGGCGGGCGAGGCGCTGCGGGTTGGGGGCAAGGGAAGGCATCGGAAACTCCTGGCGGGCGGAAACTGATGGCTGAAAACAAGGGCTTTGAAATGAAAACGGGCCGCCGGGTCAAGGCGGCCCGTCCGCGGCTGTCGCGCGGTCAGTCCTGCCAGTAGACCTTGGTCAGGTCGTTGGCCTGGGTCGGGGCGTTCTTCCACAGCCCCTCGATCTTGGCATTCGCGACCCCGGTCTTGGCGAGCTGGAACAGGTAGGCGTTGACGTAATCCTTGGCGATGATCGTCTGCGCCTCCTTCAGCAGCGCAGAGCGTTCCGCCGGGTCGGAGGTGACGTCGAGCTTGGCGATCAGCTTCTGGAAGTCCGGGTTGTCATAGCCGAAATAGTAGTCAGGCCGGGCGTAGATCCCGATATCCATCGGCTCGGTATGGCTGACGATGGTCAGGTCGAAATCGTGGTCCTTGAACACCTGCTTGAGCCATTGCGCCCATTCGACATTGGTCACCTCGGTGTCGATCCCCACCTTCTTGAGCTCGGCCGCGATGATCTCGCCGCCGCGGCGGGCATAGGTCGGCGGCGGCAGGGCGAGCCGCAGCTTGAGGTTGGTCACCCCGGCCTCGGCCAGCAGCTTCTTCGACAGCGCGGGGTCGTATTTCGACAGGCCGGTCAGGTCGACGTAGTCGGGGTTGTGCGGCGCGAAATGGGTGCCGATCGGGGTGCCGTAGCCGAACATCGCCCCGTTGATGATGTCGGCGCGGTTGATGGCATGGGCGATCGCCTCGCGCACCTTGACGTTGTCGAGCGGCGGGTTGCGGTTGTTCATCGCCAGGATGGTCTCGCCCTCGGTCGAGCCGACGATGACCTTGAAGCGCGGGTCGGCCTTGAACTGCTCCAGCGTCTCGGGGGCCGGGAAGTTCGGGAAGGCGTCGACATCGCCGGCCATCATCGCCGCGAAGGCGGCGGTCGGGTCGGAGATGAACTTGAAGGTCGCCTTCGACAGCTTGGCCGGCGCGCCCCAGTAGCCGGGGTAGCGGGCGATATCGACGCGGTCGCCCTTGACCCAGTCGACGAACTTGAACGGGCCGGTGCCGATCGGGTCGGTGGCCTCGTGGTCGATCGACTTGGGCGAGACGATGACGGCGTCGCCCCAGGCCATGTTGAAGGCGAAGTTGCCGTTGGGCTGTTTCAGCGTCACCTTGACGGTCAGCGGATCGACCACGTCGACGCTGTCGATGCCGGCGAACAACGCCTTCTGGGCATTGGCGGAATCCTTGGCCCGGGCACGGTCGAGGCTGAACTTGACGTCTTCGGCCGTCATCGGCGTGCCGTCATGGAACGTCACCCCGTCCTGGAGATGGAAGGTCCAGACCTTGCCGTCCTCGCTCACGTCCCAGCTTTTCGCCAGGTCGGGCTGGATCGAGCCGTCGGGGCCGAAGCGGGTCAGGCCCTCGAAGATATTGGCATAGGTGACCTCGTCGATGGCGGCGGCGGCGCCGGCGGTCGGGTCGAGGTTCGGCGGTTCGAGCACCATGCCGATGGTGATCGTGTCCTGCGCGGCGAAGGCCGGGGTGGCGCAAAGCGCCAGCGCGGCGGCGGTCAGTCTGAGACGGTTGAACATCTGTGCTCCCCTGTGGATCGCGCCCGGGCGATCCCGTCATGATCCACGGCTTGGCGCCACGGATCAAGCGCGGTGAAAACCCGGGCACGAAACCGGCCGGAGCGCCCGTTTCCTGGGCATGCCGCAGCGCAGAAGCTGGTGTTGCGCTGCAGCAGGCGCTAAACAGGCGCCGGCCCGTCAGGAGGAGAGAGCCCGAAAATGAGCGTAAGCGCCGTCACCCCGCCGCCCAGCCCCGCGAAGATCCGTGCCCGCAAGGGGGGCACGCCGCTGGTCTGTCTGACCGCCTACACCACCCCCGTCGCCCAGTTGGTCGATCCCCATTGCGACATCGTCCTGGTCGGCGACAGTGTCGGCATGGTGCTGCATGGCCTGCCCTCGACCCTGGGCGTGACGATGGAGATGATGAGCCTGCACGGCCGCGCCGTGGCGCGCGGGCTGAAACAGGCGATGCTGGTGGTCGACATGCCGTTTGCCAGCTACGAGGAAAGCCCGCAGCAGGCCTTCCGCAACGCCGCGCGGCTGATGGCCGAGACCGGCGCGGCGGCGGTCAAGCTGGAAGGCGGCGTGCACATGGCCGAGACCATCGCCTTCCTTGTCGCCCGCGGCGTGCCGGTGATGGCCCATATCGGCCTAACCCCGCAATCGTTCAACACCCTGGGCGGCTACAAGGTGCAGGGCCGCGGCGCCGAGGCCGACAAGGTGCTGGCCGATGCCCGCGCCGTGGCCGAGGCCGGGGCGTTCTCGGTCGTGCTCGAGAAGCTGCCGGAAAGCCTGTCGCGCCGGATCACCGAAGAGGTCGCGATCCCGACCATCGGCATCGGCGCCTCGCCGGCCTGCGACGGCCAGATCCTGGTGATCGACGACATGCTCGGCCTGTTCACCGAGTTCCAGCCGAAATTCGTCAAGCGTTATGCCGAGCTGGGCGCCGAGGCCGAGAAGGCCATCGCCGCCTATGCCGAGGAGGTCCGCGCCCGCACCTTCCCGGCGCCCGAGCATGTCTTCTCGGATGAAGGGAAAGGCAAATGACGCCGCCGATCCTGCGCAGGGTCGCCGATCTGCGGGCGCTGGTGGCGGATTGGCGCGCCGCCGGCGCGCGCGTCGGCGTGGTGCCGACCATGGGCGCGCTGCATGAAGGCCATCTCAGCCTCGTCCGCGCCGCGCGGGCGGGCTGCGACCGGGTGATCGTGACGATCTTCGTCAACCCGAAGCAGTTCAACAACCCGGCCGATCTCGAGAAATACCCGCGCAGCGAAGAGGGCGACGCCGCCCTGCTGGCGCCCGAGGGGGTCGACGTCATCTTCGCGCCGGCGCTGGACGAGGTCTATCCGGAGGGCTTTTCCACCAAGGTCTCGGTCAGCGGCGTCAGCGAAGGGCTCTGCGGCGCCGGCCGGCCGGGCCATTTCGACGGCGTCGCCACGGTGGTGTCGAAACTGTTCGGCATGACCCGTGCCGACCGCGCCTATTTCGGCGAGAAGGACTGGCAGCAGCTGCAGGTCGTGCGCCGGCTGGTGGCGGATCTGAACCTTCCCATCGAGATCACCGGCTGCGCGACGGTGCGCGAGGCCGACGGTCTGGCGCTGTCGTCGCGCAACCGCCGCCTGGGTGACGCCGACCGGGCCATCGCCCCGGCGCTGCACCGGGCGATGGCGGCGGCGGCCGAGGAGATCGTCGGCGGCCGGCCGGTGGCCGAGGCGCTGGACGCGGCGCTGCAGGCGATCGTCGCGGCGGGCTATGCCTCGGTCGAGTATCTGGAACTGCGCAGCGCCGAGGGGCTGGCGCCGCTGGAGCGGCTCGACCGTCCGGCGCGGCTGCTGGCGGCGGCGCATCTGGGCGAGGTCCGGCTGATCGACAATATCGCGGTGCTGCCGGGGTAGGGGCGCCGCGCCCTCAGGCCAGGGCGTCCCAGATCAGCTTGGCCCCGGTGCAGGCGAGCAGGATGTAGGTCAGGGCGAAGAAGGCGCGCTCGGGCACGCGGTGATGCGCCTTGACCCCCAGCCAGGCGCCCAGCACGGCGAAGGGGGCGAGCAGGATATCTGCCGTCACCGTGTCCCGGCTGAAAATGCCGAGATAGAGGAAGGGCAGGAATTTCAGGATGTTGACGACCCAGAACACCAGCACCGTCGTCGCCTGGTAGGTGGTCTTGCCGATGCCGCGGCGCAGCAGGTAGATCGCCGCCGGCGGCCCGCCGGCATTGCTGACGAAGCTGGTGAAACCGGCGATGCTGCCCGAGACCAGCCCGTAGAGCGGCCCGACCGGACGCCGCGAGAGCTTCAGCAACCCGCTCCGCCCGGCCAGCTGGAAGGCGACGAAGCCGAGCGCGAGCGCGCCGATCAGCAGCCGGAACACGTCCGGATTGGTCAGGTGGTAGAGCGCCGCCGCCAGCGCGATGCCGGGTACGGCGCCGAGGATCAGCAGCCGCGCCGCGGCGCTGTCCCAGCGCCGCCAATAGGGCCGCAGGGTCGAGATATCCATTACCATCAACAGCGGCAGCATCAGGCCGAGCGCCTGTCCCGGCGTCAGGATCAGCGCCAGAATCGGCGTCGCCGCGAAGGCCGCGCCGCTGCCGAAACCGCCCTTCGAGATGCCGGCGAAAACCACCGCCGGGATCGCCAGCGCGAAGAAGGTCAGGTCGAATGTCATGCCGCGCGCGCCCGTGTTCCCAAGGGTTTGGGTCCGCTTTAGCGCAAACGGCCAAGCGCCGCCAGAGCCGGGCCCGGGCGGTGCCGCACCGCAGCACACTTGCACGCCGCGCCGGGAAGGACTACGCATCCGCCCGATATCAACCGACCCGGAGATCAATCCCATGGCCAGACCCAAGATCGCCCTTATCGGTGCGGGACAGATCGGCGGCACGCTCGCCCATCTCGCCGCGATCAAGGAACTGGGCGACGTCGTCATGTTCGACATCGCTGAAGGCACCCCGCAGGGTAAGGCGCTCGACATCGCTGAATCCGGTCCCGCCGAGGGCTTCGATGCCGTGCTCAAGGGCACCAACGACTATGCCGACATCGCCGGCGCCGATGTCTGCATCGTCACCGCCGGCGTGCCGCGCAAGCCGGGCATGAGCCGCGACGATCTGCTGGGCATCAACCTCAAGGTCATGAAATCGGTCGGCGAGGGCATCAAGGCCCATGCCCCCAACGCCTTCGTGATCTGCATCACCAACCCGCTCGACGCGATGGTCTGGGCGCTGCGCGAATTCTCGGGCCTGCCGCGCGAGAAGGTCTGCGGCATGGCCGGCGTGCTCGACTCGGCCCGCTTCCGCCACTTCCTGTCGGTCGAGTTCGGCGTGTCGATGAAAGACGTCACCGCCTTCGTGCTGGGCGGCCACGGCGATACCATGGTGCCGCTGGTCCGCTATTCGACCGTTGGCGGCATCCCGCTGCCCGACCTGATCGAGATGGGCTGGACCAGCCAGGAGAAGCTCGACGCGATCGTCCAGCGCACCCGTGACGGCGGCGCCGAGATCGTCGGCCTGCTCAAGACCGGCTCGGCCTTCTATGCCCCCGCCACCTCGGCGATCGAGATGGCCGAGGCCTATCTGAAGGACCAGAAGCGCGTCCTGCCCTGCGCCGCCTATGTCGACGGCGCGCTGGGCCTGAACGGCCTCTATGTCGGCGCCCCGACCGTGATCGGCGCGAACGGGATCGAGAAGATCATCGACATCAAGCTCAACCGCGACGAACAGGCGATGTTCCAGAAGTCGGTCGACGCGGTGAAGGGCCTGGTCGAGGCCTGCAAGGGCATCGACCCGTCGCTGGCCTGATGACGCTTTCGGGTTCGGGCGGGCCAGGGCCGGCCCGGACCCCCTCTGCCCCCGGCAACGCGACCCGGCGGATCGTCTTCCTGCATATCGGCAAGACGGGGGGCACGGCCCTGAGGGGCCTGCTGCGCGCCCAGGTCGAGGCGACCGGCCAGCGCCCGTTCCGCATCCTTTCCCATTCCGTCACCCTGGCCGAGGCCGCGGCGCAGTTCCCGCACGCGGAGCTGGGCTTTTTCATCCGCGATCCGCTCGACCGGCTGGTCTCGGGCTTTGTCAGCCGCCAGCGCCGGGGCCGGCCGCGTTTCGACATCCCGTGGAGCGCCGGCGAGCGCGCCGCCTTCAGCCGCTACGACAGCCCCGACGCGCTCGGCCGGGCGCTGGCGCGGGACGAGCCCGAGGCGCTGGCGGCGCTGGCGGCGATCCAGCATACCCGGGACGGGCTGGCCCATTTCCTCGGCGGCCCCGAGCTGCTCGACCGGCTCGTCCCGCGGCTGGGCTTTATCGGCGCGACCGAGAGTTTCGACACCGACATTGCCCGGTTGAAGCGCCGGCTGGGGCTGGCGCCGGAACTGGAAGCGCCGCGCGATCCGGTCGGCGCCCATCGCAGTCCTGCCGCCGCGCCGCCGCTGTCGGAACCGGCCCGCGCCGCGCTGACCGCCTGGCTGGCGCCGGACTACGCGGTCCATGCCTGGTGCACGGCCTGGCGCGCACGCCATCCGGACTGACCGCGCCTGCGGCGGCAGGCCGCAGACGGGGTGCCGACTCGCCGGTTCCGCCCTGTCGATGCCGGTTTGTGATCGCGCCCTGAAAAGGTGTGATCACAAAAGTCGCTAATTTCGCCCGAACCCGGGGAATCACGAAGAAATTCGTTTTTCCCCCTGTCGGGATGTGCGAATAGCCTGTGAAAATTCTCAACCGATGGGACAGGTTCATGAACATCCATGAATACCAGGCGAAAGCCCTTCTGCGCAGCTACGGCGCCCCGGTTTCCGACGGCCGGGTGGTGCTGCGCGCGGATGAGGCCAAGACCGCGGCGGGCGAGCTTGACGGCCCGCTCTGGGTGGTCAAGGCGCAGATCCACGCCGGCGGCCGCGGCAAGGGCCATTTCAAGGAAGCCTCGGCGGGCGAGAAGGGCGGCGTGCGGCTGGCCAAATCGGTCGAGGAAGCCGCCGAGATGGCGCATCAGATGCTCGGCCGCACCCTGGTGACGCACCAGACCGGCCCGGCCGGCAAGCAGGTCAACCGGATCTATATCGAGGACGGCTCGGACATCGAGCAGGAGTTCTACCTGGCGCTGCTGATCGACCGCAAGACCAGCCGCGTCAGCGTCGTCACCTCGACCGAGGGCGGCATGGACATCGAGGAGGTCGCCGCCTCGACGCCCGAGAAGATCCTGTCCTTCTCGATCGACCCGGCCACCGGCATCCAGCCGTTCCACGGCCGCCGCGTCGCCTTCGCGCTCGGCCTGACCGGCAAGCAGGTCGGCAAATGCGTCGATCTTCTGGGCAAGCTCTACAAGTGCTTCATCGAGAAGGACGCGGAGATGCTCGAGATCAACCCGCTGATCCTGATGCCGTCGGGCGACCTCAAGTGCCTCGACTGCAAGATGGGCTTCGACGGCAACGCGCTCTACCGCCAGCCCGACATCGCCGCGCTGCGCGACGAGACCGAGGAAGACCCGAAGGAACTGGCCGCCTCGAAATTCGACCTGAACTACATCGCGCTCGACGGCGAGATCGGCTGCATGGTCAACGGTGCCGGCCTGGCGATGGCGACGATGGACATCATCAAGCTCTACGGCGCCGAGCCGGCCAACTTCCTCGACGTCGGCGGCGGCGCGACCAAGGAGAAGGTGACCGAAGCCTTCAAGATCATCACCTCGGACCCGAATGTGAAGGGCATCCTGGTGAACATCTTCGGCGGCATCATGCGCTGCGACATCATCGCCGAGGGCGTCATCGCCGCGGTCAAGGAAGTCGGGCTGCAGGTGCCGCTGGTCGTGCGCCTCGAAGGCACCAATGTCGACCTGGGCAAGGAGATCATCTCGACCTCCGGGCTCAACGTCATCGCCGCGGACGACCTGTCCGACGCGGCCGAGAAGATCGTGAAGGCGGTGAAAGGATAACACCGCCGCACGTCCCGGTATCCAGTATCAGGTTTACCACAGAGGAGTGTAACGGATGAGGATCCACCTTCCACGCGCTGCAGTCGTTGCGGCCATTGGCTGCCTCGCGCTTGCGGGCTGCGGCGTCGGGGTGACCCCGCACACCTACACGGGCAGCACCTCCTGCCCGAACCTCGACCCTGTTGCCCAGAAATACATGCAGGGCAGCGAGTCGATGCCGGTGCGCTGCGGGCCGCAGAAGATCGACTACGCGGATCCCTCGATCACGCCCACGGGCGAGAAGATGACGCCCTGAGCGGCACGCTCTTCGGCGGGGCGTGACGGCTGCACGACCCGCCCATGACCTAGACGGCCCGCCGCCCCGCGGCGGCGGGGCGGTGATGAACTCAGCCGTGAATTTCGCGCGTCGCCCGCGGCGCGCCCCGCAGGACAGACAGATCAGGAGGGCCCTATGGCCGTACTCGTCGACGAAAATACCCGTGTCATCTGCCAGGGTCTGACCGGCAGCCAGGGCACGTTCCACACCGAGCAGGCCATCGCCTACGGCACCAAGATGGTCGGCGGCGTGACCCCCGGCAAGGGCGGGCAGAGCCATCTCGACCTGCCGGTCTTCAACTCGGTGCACGAGGCCAAGGCCAAGACCGAGGCCAACGCCTCGGTGATCTACGTGCCGCCGCCGTTTGCCGCCGACTCGATCCTCGAGGCGATCGACGCCGAGATGGAGCTGATCGTCTGCATCACCGAGGGCATCCCGGTGCTCGACATGATGAAGGTCAAGCGCGCGCTGGCCAATTCGAGCTCGGTGCTGATCGGGCCGAACTGCCCCGGCGTCATCACCCCCGACGCCTGCAAGATCGGCATCATGCCGGGCCACATCCACAAGCGCGGCTCGGTCGGCGTCGTCTCGCGCTCGGGCACGCTGACCTACGAGGCGGTCAAGCAGACCACCGATGTCGGGCTGGGCCAGTCGACCTGCGTCGGCATCGGCGGCGACCCGATCAAGGGCACCGAGCATATCGACGTGCTGGAATGGTTCCTGGCCGATGACGAGACCGAGTCGATCATCATGATCGGCGAGATCGGCGGCACCGCCGAGGAAGAGGCGGCGCAGTTCATCAAGGACGAGGCCAAGCGCGGCCGCAAGAAGCCGGTCGCCGGCTTCATCGCCGGCCGCACGGCGCCTCCGGGCCGCCGCATGGGCCATGCCGGCGCTATCGTCGCCGGTGGCCAGGGCGGCGCCGACGACAAGATCGAAGCGATGAAATCGGCTGGCATCGTCGTCGCCGACAGCCCGGCCGGGCTGGGCCAGGCGGTGCTGAAGGCCATCGGCTGAGGAAAGGACGCCCCCGATGGGGTTCACGGACGCGATCAGAACGTGTTTCCGCAAATACGCCACCTTCTCGGGGCGCGCCGCGCGTCCCGAGTTCTGGTGGTTCGCGCTGTTCTGCTTCCTGGGCTCCATCGCGGCCGGCATCGTCGACAGTGCCCTGTTCGGCACCGGCAGTTTCCAGACCCATACCGGCCCCGGCCGATACGGGTTCGAGGCGCATGACAACGGGCCGCTGGGCGCGCTCTTCGCGCTGGCCACCTTCCTGCCGTCGCTGGCCGCGGGCTGGCGGCGGATGCACGACACCGGCCGCTCGGGCCTGTATCTGCTCTATCCCTTCATCGTGATGGTCGGGATCAGCATGTATGTCTTTCTCGCCGGCGGCTTTCCCTATATGGGCGGCGGCGGTCCCGAGCTGACCGGTCTGGCGGGGGTGATCCTTGGCCTGGCAGTGCTGGTGCTGATCCTGTCCCCCTTCCTGGTGCTGTGGTGGCTGACCCGGCCCTCGCAACCCTTTCCCAACGAATACGGTCCCAACCCATCCGAGGTATCCCCATGACCGACCAATCGCCCAATGACGTCTTTCACGCGTCGTCCTTCCTGGACGGGGCGAACGCCGATTACATCGCCCAGCTCGAGGCCCGCTACGCCACCGATCCGGCCAGCGTCGACCCGGTCTGGGCCGAGTTCTTCAAGTCGCTCGGCGACAGCGAGATCGAGGCCAAGAAACAGGCTGCCGGTCCGAGCTGGGCGCGCGCCGACTGGCCGCCGGTGCCGGCCGACGAGCTGACCGCGGCGCTGACCGGCGAATGGCCGGCCGCTCCCGCCAAGGAGGCCAAGGCGGCGGCGCAGAAGATCAGCGCCAAGGCGTCCGAGGCCGGCGTCAGCCTGACCGATGCCCAGGTCCAGCGCGCGGTGCTCGATTCGATCCGGGCGCTGATGCTGATCCGCGCCTACCGCATCCGCGGCCACCTCGCCGCCGATCTCGACCCGCTGCGCCTGTCCGACGGCGCCACCCATCCCGAGCTCGACCCGAAATCCTATGGCTTCACCGAGGCCGACATGGACCGGCCGATCTTCCTCGACAACGTGCTCGGGCTGCAGCTGGCGCCGATGCGCCAGATCCTCGACATCGTCCGGCGCACCTATTGCGGCACCTTTGCGCTGCAATACATGCACATCTCGGACCCCGAGCAGTCGGCCTGGCTGAAGGAGCGGATCGAGGGCTACGGCAAGGAGATCACCTTCACCCGCGAGGGCCGGCGGGCGATCCTGAACAAGCTGGTCGAGGCCGAGGGCTTCGAGAAGTTCCTCCATGTCAAGTACATGGGCACCAAGCGTTTCGGCCTCGACGGCGGCGAAAGCCTGATCCCGGCGATGGAGCAGATCATCAAGCGCGGCGGCGCGCTGGGGGTCAAGGAGATCGTCATCGGCATGCCGCACCGCGGCCGCCTGTCGGTGCTGGCCAACGTGCTGGCCAAGCCCTACCGCGCCATCTTCAACGAGTTCCAGGGCGGCAGCTTCAAGCCCGAGGATGTCGACGGTTCGGGGGACGTGAAATACCACCTCGGCGCCTCGTCCGACCGGACCTTCGACGACAATACCGTCCACCTGTCGCTGACCGCCAACCCGTCGCACCTCGAAGCCGTCAACCCGGTGGTGCTGGGCAAGGCCCGGGCCAAGCAGGCGCAGCTCAACGACACCCAGCGCCAGGCGGTGCTGCCGGTGCTGCTGCATGGCGACGCGGCCTTTGCCGGCCAGGGCGTCGTGGCGGAATGCTTCGGCATGTCGGGCCTGGTCGGCCACCGCACCGGCGGCACGATCCACATCGTCGTCAACAACCAGATCGGCTTCACTACCGCGCCCAGCTTCTCGCGTTCGTCGCCCTATCCGACCGACATCGCGCTGATGGTCGAGGCGCCGATCTTCCACGTCAACGGCGACGATCCCGAGGCCGTGGTGCACGCCGCCAAGGTGGCCACCGAGTTCCGCCAGAAGTTCCACAAGGACGTGGTCATCGACATCTTCTGCTATCGCCGCTTCGGTCACAACGAAGGCGACGAGCCGATGTTCACCAACCCGGTGATGTATACCCGGATCAAGAAGCAGAAGACGACGCTGCAGATCTACACCGAACGGCTGGTCAAGGACGGGCTGATCCCGGAAGGCGAGATCGAGGACATGAAGGCCTCGTTCCAGGCCAAGCTCAACGAGGAGTTCGAGGCGGGCAAGGAATACAAGCCGAACAAGGCCGACTGGCTCGACGGTCGCTGGAGCCACATCAACCGCGAGGGCACCGAGTATCAGCCGGGCCAGACCGCGATCGCGCCGGAGACCCTGGCCGAGGTCGGCACCGCCCTGACCCGGGTGCCGGACGGGTTCCACCTGCACAAGACGGTGGGCCGCCAGCTCGAGCACAAGGCCAAGATGTTCGAGACCGGCCAGGGCTTCGACTGGGCAACCGCCGAGGCGGTGGCCTTCGGCAGCCTCGTCGCCGAGGGCTGGCCGGTGCGCCTGGCCGGGCAGGACTGCACCCGCGGCACCTTCAGTCAGCGCCATTCGGCCTTCGTCGACCAGCAGACCGAGGAACGCTACTACCCGCTCAACAACATCCGCGAGGGGCAGGCGCGCTACGAGGTCATCGACTCGATGCTGTCGGAATACGCGGTGCTGGGCTTCGAATACGGCTATTCGCTGGCCGAGCCCAACGCCCTGACCATGTGGGAGGCGCAATTCGGCGATTTCGCCAACGGCGCGCAGATCATGTTCGACCAGTTCATCAGCTCGGGCGAGCGCAAGTGGCTGCGGATGTCGGGCCTCGTCATGCTGCTGCCGCACGGCTTCGAAGGGCAGGGGCCCGAGCACAGCTCGGCCCGGCTCGAACGCTTCCTGCAGCTCTGCGCCGAGGATAACTGGATCGTCGCCAACGTCTCGACGCCGGCGAACTACTTCCACATCCTGCGCCGCCAGCTGCATCGCAGCTTCCGCAAGCCGCTGGTGCTGATGACGCCGAAATCGCTGCTGCGCCATCCGCTCTGCATCTCGGATGCCGAGGATTTCACCACCGGCTCGCGCTTCCACCGCGTGCTGTGGGACGATGCCGAGAAGGGCCATTCGGAGACCAAGCTGGCCGCCGACGACAAGATCAAGCGCGTCGTGCTGTGCTCGGGCAAGGTCTATTACGACCTGCTGGCCGAGCGCGACGCCCGCGGCATCGACGACGTCTACCTGATGCGGGTCGAGCAGTTCTATCCGTTCCCGGCGATCTCGCTGGTCAAGGAGCTCGAACGCTTCAAGGGCGCCGAGATGGTCTGGTGCCAGGAAGAGCCCAAGAACCAGGGCGCCTGGACCTTCATCGAACCGAATATCGAATGGGTGCTGACGCGCATCGGCGCCAAGCACCAGCGGCCGCGCTATGTCGGCCGCTCGGCCTCGGCCTCGCCCGCCACGGGCCTGGCCAGCCAGCACAAGTCGCAACAGCAGGCGCTCGTGAACGAAGCGCTGACGATCGAGGGGTAAGAGAATGGCAACCGAAGTTCGCGTTCCGACGCTGGGCGAAAGCGTCTCAGAAGCGACCGTCGCCACCTGGTTCAAGAAGCCCGGCGATGCCGTGGCGGTGGACGAGATGCTGTGCGAGCTCGAGACCGACAAGGTGACGGTCGAGGTTCCCAGCCCGGCCGCCGGCGTGCTGGCCGAGGTGGTGGCCGAGGAAGGCGCCACTGTCGGCGTCAACGCCCTGCTGGCGCAGATCGGCGAGGCCGGCGCCGGTGCCGGGCAGCCGGCGCCGGAGAAGGCCGCCGAAGCCGGCGCCGAGGCGGGCAAGGGCAAGGCCGTCGACGTGATGGTGCCGACGCTGGGCGAAAGCGTCTCCGAGGCGACCGTCGCGACCTGGTTCAAGCAGGTCGGCGATGCCGTGGCCCAGGACGAGATGCTGTGCGAGCTGGAAACCGACAAGGTCTCGGTCGAGGTGCCGTCGCCCGCCGCCGGCGTCCTGGCCGAGATCGTTGCGCCCGAGGGCACGACCGTCGCCGCCGCCGCCAAGCTGGCGGTGATCTCGGCCGACGGCAGCGTTGCCGCCGCCGCGCCGGCCGCCCCGTCGGCCCCCGAGGCCGCGACCTCGGCCGCCCCGGCCCGGGGCGATGTCGAGGATGCGCCCTCGGCCAAGAAGCTGATGGCCGACAACAACCTGTCGCCCGACGCCGTCACCGGCACCGGCCGCGACGGTCGGATCATGAAAGAGGACGTGCAGAAGGCGCTGGCCGCTGCCGCCTCGGCGCCGGCGCCTGCCGCCGCCCCGGCCCCGGCCGCCGCGCCGCGCGCCCCGGTCCCGGCCGGCGACGCCGCCCGCGAAGAGCGGGTGCGGATGACCCGGCTGCGCCAGACCATCGCCCGCCGCCTCAAGGACGCGCAGAACACCGCCGCCATGCTGACCACCTATAACGAGGTGGACATGAAGGCGATCATGGACCTGCGCAACGAGTACAAGGGCCAGTTCGAGAAGAAGCACGGCGTCAAGCTGGGCTTCATGTCCTTCTTCGTGAAGGCCTGCTGCCACGCGCTCAAGGAAGTTCCCGAGGTCAATGCCGAGATCGACGGCACCGACGTCGTCTACAAGAACTACGTCCACATGGGCGTGGCGGTGGGCACGCCCTCGGGCCTCGTCGTGCCGGTGGTGCGCGACGCCGACCAGATGGGCTTTGCCGCGATCGAGAAGAAGATCGCCGAACTGGGCGCCCGCGCCCGCGACGGCAAGCTGTCGATGGCCGAGATGCAGGGCGGCAGCTTCACCATCTCGAACGGCGGCGTCTACGGCTCGCTGATGTCCTCGCCGATCCTCAACCCGCCGCAATCGGGCATCCTGGGCATGCACAAGATCCAGGAACGGCCGATGGTCGTCGGTGGCGAGATCGTGATCCGGCCGATGATGTATCTGGCGCTGAGCTACGACCACCGCATCGTCGACGGCAAGGGCGCGGTCACCTTCCTCGTCCGCGTCAAGGAGGCGCTTGAGGATCCGCGCCGCCTGCTGATGGATCTGTGAGTGAGTCGGGGGAGGGCCGCCGATGTCAGCCCGCCCCCTTGCTCTCGGTCCAATCATCCTCGGGGGTGAGTGCGCGCCACCAAGCGAAGCAGGAAGCGCGAAGAGGGGGCGGACGGTCCCCTCCCCCGATCCCGACCGGGGGCGACACCGGCCGATTTCGTGCTAGAATCCAGCCAGATACCGTCCCAGCCTGAAAGGCCCGCCCATGTTCTCCAGTGAACTCGACATCCTCGCCCTCTACGGCCTCTTCGTCTGCCTCACGCTGCTGGCCCAGGTCACCGGCGCCGCGACCCAGTTCGACATGGGCTACCTGCTGTCCTCGCGCGACGAGAAGCGCACGCTCGAAGGCATGGTCGGCCGGCTCGACCGGGCGCTGACCAACTCGGTGACGGCGATGGCGCTCTTCGCGCCGGCGGTGCTGCTGGTCTTCGCCAAGGACGCCTCGTCCCACCTGACGCTGATCTGCGCCCAGGTCTTCCTGATCGCCCGCGTCCTCTACGTCCCGGCCTATGTCTTCAACCTGGTCGGCATCCGCACCCTGCTGTGGCTGGCCGGCTTCGCCACGACCATCGGCCTCTACATCCTGTCGCTGTTCGCTTCCGTCTGAGCCCGCCCATGTCCGCCCGACAGCTCTGCCGCCTGACCCAGATCACCGCGCTTGCCGCGCTTGCCGCCACCGTCTTCGAGATGGGGCTGGCCGGGCTGCCGGTGCCGGGACCGCTGGAGGCCGACGGGCTGGTGCTGGTGGCGGTGCTGGCGGCCCTGGCCGGGCTGGGGCTGCTGCGCCGGCTGGCCGCCAAGCGCCGCTTCCGCCTGCCCGAGTTCGAGGGCGCGCTGGCCCGCACCGTGGTGATGGGCGTGATCTTCCTCTCGGCGGTCTATCACCTGTCGGGGATGATCCGCCTCTTCGCCCCGGTCCGGGTGGCGCTGGACGCGCTGCTGCCGGCCTGGGCCGACACCTTGCTCGCGCTTGCGCCCGGCCTGCTGCTGCTGGTGCTGGCCGAGCTGATCCTGCGCCGCCCGCCGGGCGAGGCGCTGCAATGACCGCAATTTCCCGCGCCCGGCCGCGGCGCGCTGAACCCGAATTCCAAAGGAGGCCATGATGGCAAGCTATGATGTGATCGTGATCGGCGGCGGCCCGGGGGGCTATGTCTGCGCCATCCGCTGCGCCCAGCTCGGGCTCAAGACCGCCTGTGTCGAGGCGCGCGAGACCCTGGGCGGCACCTGCCTGAATGTCGGCTGCATCCCGTCCAAGGCGCTGCTGCATGCCAGCCACATGCTGCACGAGGCCGAGCACAACTTCGCTACCATGGGCCTCAAGGGCAAGTCGCCCTCCGTCGACTGGGCGCAGATGCAGGCCTACAAGGACGACACCGTCGCCCAGAACACCAAGGGCATCGAGTTCCTGTTCAAGAAGAACAAGATCGACTGGCTCAAGGGCTGGGGCTCGATCCCCGCGGCCGGCAAGGTCAAGGTCGGCGACGAGGTCCACGAGGCGAAGAACATCGTCATCGCCACCGGGTCCGAGCCCGCCTCGCTGCCCGGCGTCGAGATCGACGAGAAGGTCGTCGTCACCTCGACCGGCGCGCTCAGCCTGCCGAAGGTGCCGAAAACGATGGTGGTGATCGGCGGCGGCGTGATCGGGCTCGAACTGGGCTCGGTCTATGCCCGGCTCGGCAGCTCGGTCACCGTGGTCGAGTTCCTCGACGCGCTGATCCCCGGTGCCGATGCCGAGGTCGCCCGCACCTTCCAGCGCACGCTCAAGAAGCAGGGGCTGAACATCGTCACCGGCGCCGCAGTCCAGGGCACCAGCGTGTCGCGCAACAAGGCCAAGGTGAGCTACAAGCTGCGCAAGGATGACAGCGAGCACGTGCTCGACGCCGATTGCGTCCTGCTCGCCACTGGCCGCAAGCCCTATACCGACGGGCTCGGCCTCGACGCGCTGGGCGTCAAGACCACCCAGCGCGGCCAGATCGAGGTCGATGCCCGCTGGCGGACCACGGTCGACGGCATCTACGCCATCGGCGACGCGGTGCCCGGCCCGATGCTGGCCCACAAGGCCGAGGACGAGGGCATGGCGGTGGCCGAGGTGATCGCCGGCCAGCACGGCCACGTCAATTACGGCGTCATCCCCGGTGTGATCTACACCGCGCCGGAAGTCGCCAGCGTCGGCGAGACCGAGGACAGCCTCAAGGCCGCCGGCCGCGCCTACAAGGTCGGCAAGTTCAGCTTCATGGGCAACGCCCGCGCCAAGGCCATGTTCGCCGGCGAGGGCTTCGTCAAGATCCTCGCCGACAAGGAGACCGACCGGGTGCTGGGCGCCCATATCATCGGCCCCGGCGCCGGCGAGATGATCCACGAGATCTGCGTCGCGATGGAATTCGGCGCCGCCGCCGAGGACATCGCCCGCACCTGCCACGCCCACCCGACCTGCTCGGAAGCCGTGCGCGAAGCCGCGCTGGCCTGCGGCGACGGCCCGATCCACGCCTGAGCCGGGGAATAGGAAAACAATGCAGGGGGCGCGCTGATCGCGCCCCTTTTTCCATTGCCCGCCCAGAGGTCCGGAAGCCCCTCTTTTCTTCTTTGCGAAAATACTCTCGGGGAGCGCGAGGGGCAGACAGCCCCTCGCTCCCGCCCCGGGGCCAGGCGATGCCGCGGGGACGGATCGCGCCGGCCTATTTCCGCGGCTTGCCGCGCCAGGTGTCGAGCCAGGCCTTGAACCGGCCCCAGATCCCCCTGGCGTCCCGCCGCGCCATGTCGGCGCGGCTGTCGACCCGGTCCCAGGCCTCCTCGACATCGACGATCAGCGGCTCGATGGTGCGCTCGCGGAACTGGGCCCACATCCGCCACAGCAGGAACAGCAGCCCGGCGAGCACCAGCAGCACCAGGATATTGACCCAGGGGACGATCCGCACATCGGGCGAGGCCACCTGCTTCACCGCGATCGCGTTGGGAAAGATCGTCAGGAAGGGGATGCGCCAGCCATAGCGCGTCACCACCACCCATTTGGGCGCCTCCGCGCTCGACTTCAGCGCCGAGGCCTCGGCCTGCAGGTTCGAGCTGTCGTATTTGAAATAGGGCGGCCAGACCCAGCCGGTATCCTCGTTGCGGTAGACCACGACCTTGCCGTTCGGGCGCACCGCCTCGATGAAGCGGATGTCTCGGGTTGTGGTGCCTTCGTTGGTGCCGACATCGGGCGAGGCATAGAACAGCCGGTTGATCGAGCCCAGCGTGGTGATCCGGTTGTAGGTGTTGGTGATGCGCACCACGTCATGCGAGAGCAGCGTGTATTGCAGGAACACGCCGACGACCAGCACGACCAGGGCGATCAGCCCCCATTTGATATAGCGTCCCATCAGCCGCCCCTATTGCGTGTTTACGACATAGGCGATCACCGCCACCACCACGATCGGCACGACATAGACCAGCAGGATCAGCTTGCGCCGCAGGCTGTGCTCGTAGTCGCGCATCCCCGCCTCGATATAGGCCTCGCGCTCGTCCTCGCCCGCCCCTTCCGGCGGGTCCTCGTCCCAGCGATTCTCGAGCTTCTCGCGTCTCAGCGACCGGGAATAGACCGAGATCAGCCAATAGAAAACCGTCATCGCCAGGAAGCCGACGACGATCAGGCGCAGAAAGGTCATGGCGCGTTCCTCCGCACCGCGCCCCAGGGCCCGACCAGGGTGACCAGGTCGCGGCTGGCGCGCGGGGCCGGGCGCTCGGCCTCGTCCATGCCGGGTTCGGGGCCAAACAGCGCCGCCCGCGCCCCGGCCTTGTCGACCTGGTATTCGCGGCTCAGGAAATCGACGACATAGCCGCGCTTGGCCTCGGACCAGCCGGAATAGAGCCGGTAGAACAGGGCCTTGTGGCAGATGAACAGTTGCCGGACATCCATCGGCGCCAGCTCGGCCAGAGCCATGTTGACCAGGTCGCGGTCGGCATGGTTGCGGGCGCGCAGGGTGTAGAAATAGGCCGGGTGGGCCGAGGTGATGCGCGGCCAGTCGCCGCCACCCTCGACCCAGCGCAACAGTGCCGCCAGCCCCTTGAATTCCTCGGGCAGGGCGGGGCCGAGCTGGCGGGCCAGCTGGTGCAGGTCGCGCCTTGTCATCGCGCCGAGGTCGACCTGAAGTTTCTCGGCCGCCTCGACCAGAACGAAATCCATCTTCTGGCGCAGGATTGCCGCCGCGTCGGCGCCGCGCGCCCGGACGATCGGCTCGACCAGCCCGTTGCGGTCGAGCCAGTCGGCGATGGCGTTGCGTTCGCTCAGCCCCAGCACCGGCGCCACCGGTAGCTCCCCCAGCGCCGCCTTGTCGCCGACGGCGATGACGCCCGGCACTTGCGTGTCGCGGAAGATGTAGAGCCCGCCGAAATGCGAGGTCCAGAAATTGCCCTGCTCGAAGGACATGTGGGCCAGGCTGACCGGCGACCGGGTCACGTCGCCGGTCTTCTTGGCCAGCCCGATCATCTGCGCGATCAGCACGTCGTCGCGCCAGCCGTCCGGCTCGGTCCGGAACCGCTCGATCCTCTCGGCCAGCCGGGCCGCGTCCTTGACCGTGCCGCCCAGCGTGTCGGCCTCGACCGTCACCCGGCGGATGTCGAACAGCCGCGCCGGGGTCGAGACCTCGTAGACCGAGTTTTGCAGCTCGCCCGCCACCGCGTCGCGGGCGGTGAGGGCGAAGAGCTGGGCCTCGTTCTCCTCGATGAACCTGCGCAGGATGGTGCGGGCGGTCGAGAACTTGACGTTGAGCAGCGGCGCCGATTTCTGCGCCGTGGTCAGCAGGATGAACTGGCGGTTGCAGCCGTTCGGGTTGAGGTAGAGATCGTCGCCCAGCTCGTCGCCGATCTCGGGCGAATAGCCGGAGATGTCGATATGGAAATCGGGCAGGGCGGTGCGCTTGCCGGTCAACATTTCCAGCGCCCGGTTGTAGCGCTCGACCAGCGCCGGGGCCGAGACCTCGACCAGATTGCCGAACATCAGCCCGCTTTCGATCAGGCGTTTCATCTCTGCCGCCCCATCTTGGTTCTTAAGTAGTCTTCGAGCGGCGCTAGTTTCTTATTGAAATCAATTCGATACTCATCCTCTTCGTCCATAGTATCGTAGAGTATGTCTCTCTTGCTCGCGAGTATCTTCTGAAACTGTGCTCTTAGCTCGGGGGCTCCCCTGAAGTGAGCGTCGAGATATAGCCAGATGTACGCATAAAGCTCATGCTCAAGGAGCTTGAGCGGCTCAGCCATTTCTGAAAGCTTCTTCCCCCAAACTGCATCAGCCTCTATCAGAAGCGCATCAAGTTCATTGCGTTGAGGGAGGTGACGCTCCCATCTGCGAGAATACGCCAAGATGACCCCTCGGGACCGCTTCTTATCCTCCGGCAAGTCAGGTGGATCGCCAACATCAAGCTCCATCTCAGAGACGGCCATCGCGGGATGACGAACGGAGTAGATTGAATCGCGATACTGGTAGAGCGCGATCAGAAGCCGTCTGGCCAGATTGTTGTCTTCTTGCCAGACATTTTGTTCTCGCCAGATCGTCAGTCCCTTCCACGCAGTGAACGAACCGAAGACTGCTGCCAAGGCGATAGCAATGTCGGTCAGTGTCTTCACTGTCATCATCGCCCCCCTTGTTGCGGCAGGGCGGTGAGCGACAGCAACATCACCGGTCCCCAGACCAGCCCCGCCATCAGCCCGAGCCAGCCGAAATGCGCCAGCGCCGAGACCGGCCGAGCGCCGAGAGCGCCCAGCACGCGCGGGTCGCGCAGCAGGTAATCGACGGCGAAGTAGCCGCCCGAGACCACGGTCAGCAGCAGCGCCGAAAGCGTCAGGTTGACCGCCGCCGCCCGGGCGCCGCGGCCGACGACCCGGGCCAGCAGCCGCGGCGTGGCGACGGCGAGCAGCACCAGCACGATCACCGGCACCAGCACCGCGCCGCTGATGCCGAGGGCCTGCAACCCGCTCATGCCCCGCCCCCCTGGTAGCGCCGCTTGGCCTCTTCCATCCGCTCCATCTCGCGCACCATCGCCGCGATCGCCGCCTCGTCCGAGGTATCGGCATAACGGAACTCGCTATCGGCGTAGCGGTTGATCTCCTGCACCACCATCTCGGCGGTGATCGGCCGGGCCATGTCGCGCAGCAGGGTCAGCTTGTCCTCGTAGGGCTTGAACAGGAACAGCTCGGGCCGCTCCATCCACTCGTCCGGCAGCTCGAAATCCAGCGCCCGCAGCTTGACCGCATCGGTGATGTTCTTGATCGCCCGGCCGGTGAAGCGGTCGTCGACCTGCTGGATCGCCTTGAGGTAGGTCCCCAGTTTCGCCAGCGTGTCGAGCCGCCCGATCCGGGCCTCGACCTCCTGCCAGACCTTCAGCAGCCCGGCCTCCTGCGGCCGTCCATGGGCTTTGAGGCTGCGCGATACCGCCCGTTGCAGCGCCTGCGCGGCGTAGAGGTCATGCTCGCCCAGCGGGATGTCGTGGCCCTTGCCCAAGAGCAGGGCGAGGATGTCGATGTAATCCTCGCGGCTCTGCGGCCCGTCAACGAGGAACCGGGCGCCGGCGCGCTGGCGCAGGGCGTCGTCGACATTCTCGGGGTAGTTCGAGAACATGCCGAAGGAGCAGTTGCCGCGCACCACGGTATTGGCACCGGCGAAGGCCTCCATGAACACGGCGGTGACTTCCTGCTGGCCGGCCGAGCTCTGCCGGTCGCCGCGCTTGCCGGCGATCTGGTCGATATCGTCGATGGTGCCGAAGCCGATCACCGTCGGGTCGAGGATGTCCTGGACGAAGGCCTTGGCGTTCTGGCCCGACTTGCCCTGGTAGCTGTCGATCTGGTCGATCGAGAAATTGCGGTAGCGGAAGGGATAGCCCGCCGCCTGGCAGTAGTCGTTCAGCAGCCCGGCCATCATCTGGATCAGCGTCGTCTTGCCGGTGCCCGGCGCGCCGTCGCCCATGAAGGTGAAGATGAAGCCGCCCAGCTCGGCGAAGGGATTGAGCCGGCGCTCGAAATCATAGGCCATCAGCATCTTGGCCAGCTTCATCGCCTGGTACTTGGCGATGTGGTTGCCGACCACCTGCTCGGGCTTCTTGAAGGCCATCGACAGGGCCGGGCCGCGGGCCTTGCGGGCGGGCTGGAAGCCGGCGATGGCGAAATCGTCGGCCTCGACCCGGTAATGCGCCCCGGTGAAGGCCCCCAGCCGCGGCGCGGTCCGGGCCCGCAGCGCGACCTTCTCCATCAGCTGCTCGGCAAAGGCGGCGACCGTCGCCACCAGTCGCGCGGCGTCGCCATCGAAGGCGGCGATGTCCTGGTCGAGCTCCCACAGCACGCCGCGCAGCGCCAATTGCGCGTTGTCGGTCAGCACCTCCTCGACCTCACCCACTTCGACGCTCAACCCGCCGAGATGCGGCGCCAGCAGAAAGGCGGTGGCGTTGCCGAAGACATGCAGGCAGGCCAGCGCCTCGGCCGCCAGCAGCTCGGTGAACGCGGCCCGGCGGGCGTCGGGCAAGCGGCCTTCCAGATTGGCGCGCTTGAGCTCGGTCAGGCCGGTGGCGTCGGAAAACTGCTCGCCCATCGCCATCGAAATCGCCAGCCCGCGGCGCAGCGCCTGCAACACCGCCGCCTGCAAGGGCGCGATCAGCCCGTCCTCGGCGGTGGCCTCGATCCGGTCGAGCAGCCGCACCCCCTCGGGCCGCGCCGTCGAACGCGTCACCAGCCCCGGCGTGGTCGAGCGGAACCGCCGCCGGGTGCCGATCCCGGGCGAACGCTCCTCCAGCTTCGCGGCTGTCGTCGCCCTTGCGGCGGCCAGCCGCGGCGCATGGTCCAGCCCTTCGAGCAGCGACAGCGCCTCGCCGTAATGCTTGCGGATGTCGGCCTCGCGCAGCTCCATCTGGTCGCTCGGACGGCTCATGCGCGGTTCCTCGTCATCTTCTGTCTGAATACGGCCATCGGCATCACCTGTAGCTCAGCACCTTGCCGCCGGCGCCGACGACGAACTTGCGCACCGCGTGGAAGCCCTCGGGGTTCTTTTCGGCCAGCACCTGGAACGGGCGCTCGGGCAGGATGATGGCGCGGTCGGTGCGGGTGGCGCCGGTCTCGGCGCCGCGGCCGGAGAACGGGTCGAGGGCGAAGACCTCGCGCTCGACCGAGGAGAACCAGCCGGATTTCTCCTCTTCCACCCTTGCGCTTTCGAGGTCCTCGACGGTCCAGGCCAGGGCCCAGTCCTCGCCCTCGGCGCCCGCCGCCTGCTCCAGCACCTCGCGGATCGGACCGGATTGCAGGGTGAAGGCGTGGGAATACATCGGGCCGAGATGGATCCGGCGCAGGTGCTTGGGGTGGAGGTCGTCGAAATCGCGGTCGAACCCCTGCGCGATGGTCACCAGCTTGAGCCCGTCGAGCGATTGCGCCATCAGCGCGCTTTGCGCCCGGGGCCAGCGGCGGCGGTCCCTGGGCAGGGCGTCGCGGCCGCTATCCTCGACCTCCATCAGGTAGATCACCGGCAGGTTGACCTGGGCGTCGTAGACCGCCCAGTGCAGCAGGTAGCGGCGCCGGTCGGGGCCGACATCGGCCAGCCACAGATAATCGGGATCGTTGCGGGCCCAGAACAGCCCGCCGGCGTCCAGCGCCTCGTAATAGAGCCGCTGCGACAGGACGTATTGCAGCTGGGTCGGGATCGTCAGCTGGCCGACGATCTGGCGGATCATGTCGTCCTTGAGCTCGGCCTCCGAGGGCAGGGCGGCAAGGTGGCGGCCCGCCTGCTGGGCGTCGTTCGCCATCACCAGCAGTTCCTGGAACACCGGGAAGCCGCTTTCGTGCCGGTCGATGGTCAGCTGGCCCGGCGCCGCGCCCTCGATCCGGCCGGTCATCAGGTACTTGTGGCCGAGCGCGGCGAAGCTGCGGGCCAGCGCGGTGACGTAGTCGCCGACGATGCGCAGCTCGGCCCGGCCAAGCCGGCCCTCGGCCTCCATCTCGGCCGCGACCTGGGCGAGATGGCCGGTGATGCGCTCGAACTTGGCGAAATAGCGCCGCGCCACCAGCGTGTCGTAAAGCGCGGCGTGGTCGGCGGTCAGCGCCTTGGTGACATCGGTCTGGGCCACTTATTCGCCGTAGAGATTCTTGTCGTGCTTCTCGACGATGGCGGCGAAGCGGCGGGCGAAGCGTTCGTCCGCCTTGGCCTTCTGCGCCAGCACCTTGCGGGCGAAGACCATGTGGTCCTCATGTGCCTCCATCATCTCGGCCATGCGGTCGTTGGTGGCGGTGCCGATCGCCGCCATCGCCGCCTGCGCTTCCTGATCGGTCTGGACGCCGATCTCGTTGATGCGGTGGGCGACGTCCTGCTGCTGCGCGGTCTTGAGCGACTTGGTCAGCGCGTCGTAGAGCACCACCCGCTGGTTGGTGTCGGTCTGCAGCTTGTTGATCAGCACCATCTGGGTCGCCGCCTGGTTCTGCAAGCTGTCGACCCAGGTCTTGCCCTTCTCGATATAGCGTTCCAGCGTCTGCGACTTGGCCAGCTTGACCTGTTCGTCCTGGGCCAGGGCGTTGTAGCGGGTGTTGAGTTCGGCCAGCTCGGTCTCGAGCCGCGTCCGCTCGGCCGCGTCCTGCTCGACGGCGATGCGGTTCTCGAGCTCGATGATCTTCGGGTCGAGCGCGACGATCTCGGCCCGCACCGCTTCCAGGTCGCCGACCGTGGTCTCGCGGTCGGTCAGGGTGTCGGTCAGGTTGGCCTCGACCTTGTCCTTCTGCTGGTTGAGCATGTCGAGCTGGCTTTGCAGCAGCTTGACGATGACGTCGGACTTGGAGATCAGGTCTTGCAGCTTGTCGTCGATGCTGGCCGCGCGCAGCCGTTCCTGGCGCATCGCCTCGGACTTGTGGCGGGCGAAGAGGCCGACGAAGCTTTCCCAGCCGGTCTTCGAGCGCATCTCGTCGAAATCGCGCGAGAATCCGGCGGTGACGTCGTCCAGGCCCATGATCAGCTCGGCGATATTGGCGTTCATCGCCTCGGTATGGCGGTGGACGTCATCCAGCGTCGCGGTCTCGATGTCGATCGAGATGTCGCCGCCCGCTTCCAGCTTGCTGCGCGCCGCCTCGATCCGGCCGGTCAGTTCGGCGATCTGCGTCTGCGTCTTGGCCACCTGATCCTGACTTTCCCGGATCTGCGCCTCGAAATCGGCCATCGGAACCCTCCCACGGGGAAATGCACGTCAATCTATCTGGGAAATGTTACGGCAGATTACATCCTCTGTGCCATCGCTTTTGCGTCAGTCGTTGTCGATTAGGCAAAATCTTGTCCGGTCAGAGGCAATGTTTTCTTTTTCCGAATAGCGTTTCGCGGCAGGATGGCGCCGTGGCGCGCGCGAACCGTCACACCCCCGGAAGACCAGAAGGAGAGGCCGATGATCCGCACCGGCGAAGAATACCGTGCTTCGATCCGTGACGGGCGCGAAGTCCATGTCAACGGCGAGCGCGTGACGGACGTCACCAGCCACCCGATGTTCAAGCCGCTGGTCGATATCCGGGCGCGGATCTACGACATGCAGTACGATCCCGAGACGGCGCCGGTGATGACGGTGCGCGACGGAGACGAGGTCAACGCCATCGGCAATGCGCTGCCCTTCAGCCAGGACGACTGGTGGGCCAAGCGCCGGGCCACCGACACGATGATGGAGACCATCGGCGGCGTCGTCACCCGGGTCGGCGACGAGACGGTGGGCGAGATGTGGTCGCTCTATGACGGCGCCGACGTGCTGGCCGAGATCGACCCGCAATTCGCGCGTAACATCGAGACCCACATCCACAAGGTGCTGCACGCCGACCCGTTCCACGTCTCGGCCAATACCGACCCCAAGGGCGACCGTTCGAAACCGCCGCAGGAGCAGGACCCGGACATGCTGCTGCACGTGGTCAGGGAGACCGATGCCGGCATCGTCGTCCGCGGCGCCAAGTACGAGACCGCCGCCGCCTATGCCAACCAGGCCTTCACCAAGCCGACCATCGCCAACTGGGGCAATGACGCGCTGTCGGATTACGCCGTCGGCTTCATCTGCGATCTCGGCTCGCCGGGGCTGAAGTTCATCTGCCGCACCGGTTTCGCCGGCCGCGCCCCGGCCGAGGACTATCCGCTGGCGAACCGGTTCGACGAGGTCGACACGCTGGTGATCTTCGACGACGTGCTGATCCCGTGGGAGAACGTGCTGTTCTACCGCCACACCAAGGCGGCGATGTTCATCCGCGCCACCCTGCACCGCTACTCCGCCTTCGCCTTCGTCCAGCGCAACCTCAAGCTGGCCGACATGCTGATCGGCGCGGCGCTGTTCAACGCCCGCCAGACCGGGCTCGACAAGCAGCAGGCGGTGCAGGAGAAGCTGGCCCAGCTCGCCGTCTACCGCGAGGGGATCAACGCCCACCTGACCGCCTCGATCGCCCTGGCCGAGAAAAGCCCGGCCGGGCTGCTGATGCCGAACCAGTCGCTGCTCTATACCGGCCGGGTGCTGGCCTGCAGCCAGCTGCACGAGATGATCCACATCGCGCGCGAGCTTTGCGGCGGCCAGGTCTGCGTCACCCCCGACGCCGCCGCCTTCCGCGCCCCCGAGACCGCGCCGTGGCTGGAGAAATTCTACACCGTCAACGAGGACTGGGTCGCCGACGATCGCCGCAAGCTGCTGGCCTTCGCCCGCGACCTGCTCAATTCCGACTATGCCGGCCACCGGCTGACCTTCCAGCTTTTCGCCCAGTCGCCGCCCTTCGCCCACCTTGCCGCGGTCTACCGCAATTTCGACTGGGACGGCCCGCTCGACTTCGTCCGCAAGGCGGCGGACCTGTCCGACAACGTCATGGGCCCGACGACACGGACCCCCGGCGACTCGGCGGTGTCGAAATGGTTCGACACCGGCAAGCCCAAGGCGGCGGAGTAGTGCCATGATCCGCCCCGAACCCGGCCTGCGCCCGATCGACGAGTTGCGCGCCAATGTCGCCGCCCCCTTCGAGCGGGCGCGGGCGATGCCGAAATCGGTCTATACCTCGCCCGAGTTCCTCGCCCAGGAGCAGGAGCACATCTTCGCCAGGGAATGGCTCTGCGCCGGCCGGGCCGACACGCTGCCCGATCCCGGCGACTACCTGACGATGGAGATCGCCGGCGAGCCGATCATCGTCCTGCGCGACCGCGACGGGCAGTTGCGGGCGCTGTCGAATGTCTGCCGCCACCGGATGTCGACCCTGCTGGACGGCCGCGGCAATACCCGCGCCATCGTCTGCCCCTACCATGCCTGGACCTACAACCTCGATGGCAGCCTGCGCGGCGCCCCGGCGATGACCCTCAACGAGGGCTTCTGCAAGCAGGACACCGCGCTGCCACAGGTGCGCTGCACCGACTGGCTGGGCTGGATCATGGTGACGCTGAACCCCGACGCGCCGCCGCCGCAGCAGACGCTGGCGCGCCTCGATCAGCTGGTCGGCGACTTCCACATGGAGAATTACCACGAGGCCTTCCGCCAGGACTTCCACTGGGCGACCAACTGGAAGGTGCTGGCCGAGAACTTCATGGAAAGCTACCACCTGCCGGTCTGCCATGCCGGCACCATCGGCCACACCGTCGATCTCGAGAAGATGACCTGTCCCGAGGGCGAGCCCGGCTTCAACTACCACTACATCCTCAAGAACGACGCCCTCGACCTGACCCTGGCGCATCCGACCAACACCACCCTGCAGGGCGATGCCCGCCGCACCACCTGGCTGATCTCGGTCTACCCCTCGCTGATGATCACGCTCAGCCCGGGCTATTTCTGGTATCTCAGCCTGACGCCCGACGGGCCGGGCCATGTCAACGTCACCTATGGCGGCGGCCTGGCGCCGGAATTCGTTTCCGACCCGAAGGCGCAGGAGCATTTCGTCCGGCTGCAGGAGCTGCTCGATGCCGTCAACCAGGAGGACAAGGGCTGCGTCGAGAAGGTCTATCGCGGCCTCTGCGCCGATCTTTCCGCCCCGGGCCCCCTTTCCCATCTCGAACGACCGAATTACGACTTCGCCCGCTACATCGCATCCCGAATCCCGGAATGAAGCCGCTTCTGTCTTCTTCTGGGCACAAGTATCCTCGGGGGGGCCGCGCGGGCAGACCGCCCGCCGCCGCCGCCCGCATCAAGGCTGGGACAGAGACCATGACCGCCCCGCTCCGCGACCGCTTCCTCCAGGGCATGGCCCGCGCCGCCGCCACCGTCAACGTGGTGACGACCGACGGCCCGGCCGGCCGCGCCGGGGTGACCGTCTCCGCCATGTCCTCGATCTCGGCCGACGGCGCCGCGCCGACGATGCTGGTCTGCGTCCACCACCAGTCGGCCAGCGCCGCCGCGATCCTCGAGAACGGCTGCTTCTGCGTCAACGTGCTGCGCGACGACCAGAGTTCGGTCGCCGACACCTTCGCCCGCCGCCGCCCGGCCGAGGGCGGCGACAAGTTCGCCTGCACCACGCCGGTGCCGATGGTCACCGGCGCTCCCCGCCTCGAGGGCGCGCTGGTCGCCTTCGACTGCCGGGTGAAATCGTCGGACCGGGTCGGCACCCACCACATCTTCATCGGCGAGGTTGCCGATATCCACCTCGCCGAAAGCGGCACGCCGCTGGTCTATGCCGCCCGCGCCTACAGCGCCCCGGTGCGGCTGCTGTCGCCGGACCGCGACGCCGAGGGGCACCCGCTGCGCCTCGGCACGCTCGCCAGCTTCGGCCCGGCCGTGCTGCCCGAGCTGCTGCGCAAGCTGGAGGATGGCGGCGCGCCGGTGGCGCTCGACCTGCACGAGGGCGACCAGCGCCAACTGCTGGAACTGCTGCGCGACGGCACGATCGAGCTCGCCTTCCTCTACGATCTCGGCCTGCCGCCCGACGTCACCCGGGTCACGCTGGCCGAACTGGCGCCCTACGTCCTGCTGGCCGCGGACGATCCGCTGGCGCAGGCCGAGGAGATCGCGCTCGAAGACCTCGCCCCGCGCCGGATGGTGCTGCTCGACGTGCCGCCCTCGCGCGACTATTTCCTGTCGCTCTTCGAGGGCCACGGCACACCGCAGGTCGCCTATCGCGCCCGCAGCCTGGAAATGCTGCGCGGCATGGTCGCCCAGGGGCTCGGCTACGCCCTGCTCGCCACCCGGCCCGCCGGCGATATCAGCCATGACGGCCGCCGCCTCGTCACCCGGCCGCTGGCCGGCAGGCACGCCAGCAGCCGGCTGGTGCTCTGCGGCCGCGCCGGCCAGGCCGCCAGCCCCGAGGCCGAATCCTTCCTGCTCCATTGCGCCGCCGCCTTCGGCCTCGATCTCGACTGAGGAAACCATGGCCCATACCCGCATCCGCCCGTTCAACACCCGCGACACATATCCTGAGCAGAAGCTCGACAACGATCTCGCCCAGGCCGTGGTCGCCCGCGGCACGATGGTCTTCCTGCGCGGCCAGTGCCCGCAGGACCTCGACAGCTCCGAGGACATCGTCAGCGCCGATCCGGCCGAACAGACCCACAAGGTGATGCAGAACATCCGCCAGCTGATCGAGGAGGCGGGCGGCAGGATGGAGCACCTGTGCAAGGTGGTCGTCTACCTGACCGACATCCGCCACCGCGAGGCGGTCTACCGGGTGATGGGCGAATACATCAAAGGGGTGCACCCGGTCTCGACCGGCGTCACCGTCACCGCCCTGGCCCGGCCGAACTGGCTGGTCGAGATCGACGCCACCGCGGTGATCCCCGACTGACCGAGACCCGTTTGACCAAGGCCGGGGGCGCTGCCCCCGGACCCCCGGAGTATTTTCGCAAAGAAGAAATGCAGCCTGTCTTCTTCTTTGTCCAAATACTCCACGGGGGTCCGGGGGTGTGAAACCCCCGGCGCCTGCCGCAGGAGACCGCCCATGACCTTTTCCCTCGTTGCCCGTTGTCCCGAGACTGGCCGTTTCGGCCTGGTGATTTCCTCCTCCAGCCCCGCCGTGGCGGCGCGCTGCGCCCATGCAAGGGCGGGCGTCGGGGCGGTGGCGAGCCAGAACGTCACCGATCCGCGGCTCGGGCCGCTGGCGCTCGACCTGATGGAGAAGGGGGCGCGGGCGCAGGAGGCGGTGGCGATCCTGGCGCGCGAGATGGCGCATCCGGACTATCGCCAGGTGCTGGTGGTCGACCGCCATGGCGGCGTCGCGATCCATTCCGGGGCGCGGGCGCTGGGGGTCTGGGCCGAGGCGACGGGCGTCGATTGCGCGGCGGGCGGCAACCTGCTGGCCGATGCCGGCGTGCCGCGGGCGATGGTGGCGGGATTCGAGGCCGCCGGGGGCGCGCTGGGCGACCGGCTGATGGCGGCGCTGCGGGCGGGGCTGGTGGCGGGCGGCGAGGCCGGGCCGGTGCATTCGGCCGGGCTGCTGGTGGTCGGCGAACAGGACTGGCCGCTGGCCGAGCTGCGCATCGACTGGGCCGAGGAGGACCCGATCGGCGCGCTGGGGGCCGCCTGGGCGGTCTACGCCCCGCAGATGGAGGATTACGTCACCCGCGCGCTCGACCCGACGGCGGCGCCGAGCTACGGCGTGCCGGGGGACGAATAGACCCGGCGGCGGACAAAAAAACGCCCGCCGGAGGGAGGGCCGGCGGGCGCTGATCAGGGAGGGCAGGGGGCCTTACTTGAAGGCACAGCCTTCCTTGATGCCGAAAAGCTTGAAGATCATCGCGGCCGGGCAGAAGCCGGTGAAGGCCGACTGCATCAGGTTGGCGGCGATGAAGGCGGTGAACCACATCCAGTAGGGCGACACCCACAGGGTGAGCGCAAGGCTGACGAAGATCATCAGGCCGGCAAAGGCCAGAACGGCGCGATCGAGGGACATTGTGCTCTCCAGAACTCCGGGGTGCGGCGCGGTCTGCGCCGCCGCTTCACGACCGAGATAACGGGTCGCGAAGTTAAATTCAAGATATTGAATGTGACTTCCGCGCGGTTTTTTGCGTCACAGCCCGGATTCGAGGCGGTCGAGCAGCGCAGCCATCATCGCCTGGCAGCGGTCGAGCTGTTCGAGGCTGACGAACTCGTCGGGCTTGTGGCCCTGGGCCATGCTGCCCGGGCCGCAGACCACGGTCGGGATGCCGAGCCGGTCCGAGAACAGCCCGCCCTCGGTGCCGAAGGCGACCTTGATCGTGCCGTTGGCGCCGGTCAGCCCCTTGACGAAATTCACCACCCGCGCCTCGGAGGGCGTGCCGAGGCCGGGATAGCTCCACAGCTCCTCGATCTCGATCGCCGCCTCGGGGAAGTCCTCGCGCAGCGGGGCGACGATCTCCTCGGCGGCGGCGCGCAGCTGGGCGATCAGGTCCTGCGGGTCGTCCTCGGCCAGCGCCCGGATCTCGAAATCCAGCACGCATTGGTTGGGGACGATGTTGACCTGCACCCCGCCCGACATCTTGCCGACATGGATCGTGGTGTAGGGCACGTCGTAATCGCCGTCGCGCCGGCCGCTCTCGGCCACCCTGGCCTGCAGGGCGCGGACGGCGTTCAGGAAGTCGGCGCCGAGATGGAGCGCGTTCAGCGCCAGCGGGGCGAGCGCGGAATGGCCCTCGCGCCCGGTGCAGGTGGCGCGCAGGGCGGTCTTGCCCTTGTGGCCGGTCGCCACCTGCATCGCCGTCGGTTCGCCGACGATGCACATCGCCGGCCGCACCGGCGCGCCGTCCAGCATGTCGATCAGCGAGCGGACGCCGAGGCAGCCCACTTCCTCGTCATGGCTGAAGGCGAGGTGCAGCGGCGTCGTCAGTTCGCGCCTGGCGGCATCGAGCGCGGCGGCGATGGCGCAGGCGACGAAGCCCTTCATGTCGGTGGTGCCGCGACCGTAGAGCTTGCCGTCGGCCTCGGTCATCTCGAAGGGCGGCCGGGTCCAGGCCTGGCCCTCGACCGGGACGACGTCGGTATGGCCCGAGAGCATGACGCCGGGGCGGTCCTGCGGGCCGACGGTGGCGTAGAGGTTGGCCTTCTTGCCCGAGGCGTCGGGGATCAGCACCGAGTCTATGCCCGCCGTGGCCAGCGTGTCGCGGATGAACTCCATCAGCGCCATGTTGGATTGGGGGCTGACGGTCTCGAAGCCGATCAGGCGGTCGAGGATGGCGCGCATCTCCATTGGGGGTCTCCGGTGGTTTGGCCGTACCAAACCGCAAATCGGCGGCGGGGGAAACCCCCGGTGGCGGCGTGGCGCGGGGGGCTGGGCGTCGGCGCTCCCGGCCTGGGCCGTTCGTCGCCGGGCGCTGTTGGGGGCCTCTTGCGGAGATCGGGCGCGGTGCCCGGGCGGCGCGGACTCAAGGCGAAGCCGCCGCGCAGCGCCTGCCCGTCTCGCGTCCCACCTGGCGACTGCCTTCGCTCCTTCGCGCGCCGCGGCGGCCGGCCCCGCCCAGGCGGCCCATTCCTGAACAAGGGCCGGCAACTTGACACGCCCGCGCCCGCTGCGTGAAATCGCCCGACGCCGCGATCCAGGACCTTCACCTTGCCCCTTCGTTTCACCCTGCGCCAGCTGGAGTATTTCATCGCCGTGGGCGAGGCCGGCTCAGTCGCCCGGGCGGCGCGCCGGGCCAATGTCTCCTCGCCCTCGATCTCGGCCGCCATCGCCCAGCTCGAGGCCGCCTTCGGCGTCCAGCTCTTCATCCGCCGCCACGCCCACGCCCTGACGCTGACCCCGGCGGGGCGCGAATTGCTGGCCGAGGCGCGGCGGGTGCTGGCCGGGGCCGAGGGGCTGGGGGCGCTGGCCGCCGATATCGGTGGCGAGGTCTCCGGCCCGCTGGCCATCGCCTGCCTCAAGACCTTCGCGCCGCTGCTGCTGCCCGACCTGCGCCGCGCCTTCGAGGCCGCCCACCCTGCGGTGCGGGCGACGCAATACGAGCTCGACCATGCCGACATCCTCGAAGGTCTGCTGCGCGGCGCGCTCGACATCGGCCTGACCTACGACCTGCCGCTGCCCGAGGGCATCGCCTTCCAGCCGCTGGCCACGCTCGACCCCTGGGTGATCGTCGCGCCGTCGCATCCGCTGGCGGGCAAGCCCGAGATCGTGCCCGAGGACCTGCGCGGCCAGCCGATGGTGCTGCTCGACCTGCCCTATTCGGCCGACTACTTCCTGACCCTGTTCGACCAGATCGGCACCCCGCCGCTGATCGCCGAGCGGACCCGTGACATGGCGGTGTTGCGCAGCCTGGTCGCCAACGGCTACGGCTATTCGCTGATCAACACCCGGACCCGGGCCGAGCAGGCCCCGGACGGCAAGCGGCTGGCCTTCGTGCCCCTGCGCGGCGGGCTGCGGCCGCTGCAACTGGGGCTGGTGACGACCGCGGCCCCGCATGCGCGCCGCACTGTCGCCGCATTCGCCGAACATTGTCGCAGCAGTATCGCCCGCGACGGCCTGCCGGGCTGCCTGCCGGGCTAGGCGTTGGCAAAGGGGCGCGATGCCCCTTGACCTTCCAGCGACTGGAATGAGTATCTCGAGTCCAATCCGGTCCTCCGGGGCCATGAAACATTGGACGAATCGCATGAGCCAGAGCACCACTCTCCAGGTCGGCGGCATGAGCTGCGCCTCCTGCGCCGGCCGCGTCGAACGCGCCGTCTGCGCCCTGCCGGGCGTCGAGGCGGCCAACGTCAACCTCGCCATGAAGACCCTGCGCGCCGATCTTGGCGACGGCACCGATGCCGCCGCCGTCGCCGAGGCGGTCGCCAAGGCGGGATACGAGGTCGAGACCGCCGATACCCGGCTCAAGGTCGAGGGCATAAGCTGCGCCTCTTGTGTCGGCCGGGTCGAGAAGGCGCTGAAGGCCTATCCCGGCGTTACCGGGGCCGAGGTCAACCTCGCCACCGGCAGCGCCGTCGTCCATCACTATGCCGGTGCCGTCACCCCGTCGGAACTGGCGCAGGTGGTGACCAAGGCGGGCTACGCGGCCACGCCCGAGAGCTCCGGCGCGCCGGACACCGGCGCCGCCCGGCGCGAGGAGGAGATCGAGGAGCTGCGCAAGGCGCTCTGGCTGTCGGTGGACCTGACCGCCCCGGTCTTCGTGCTGGCGATGGGCGCCCATTTCGTGCCCGGCATCCGCAGCCTGATCGAGGACACGATCGGCATGCAGGTCAGCTGGATGATCCAGTTCGTCTTCACCACGGTGCTGCTGATGGGCCCCGGCCGCCGCTTCCTGTCGCACGGCTTCCCGATGCTCTTCCGCGGCGCGCCCGACATGAACTCCCTGGTCGCGCTCGGGGCCAGTGCCGCCTGGGCCTATTCGACGGTGGCGACCTTCGCCCCCGGCCTGCTGCCCGAAGGCGCGGCCGCGGTCTATTTCGAAGCGGCGGCGGTGATCTGCACCCTGATCCTGCTCGGCCGGATGCTCGAGGCCAAGGCCAAGGGCCGGGCCGGCGAGGCCATCGCCCGGCTGGTCGGGTTGCAGCCCGACACCGCCCGGGTGATCCGCCAGGGCCAGACCATCGACCTGCCGATCGCCGAGCTGCGGACCGGCGACGTCATCGAGCTGCGCCCCGGCGAACGGGTGGCGGCCGATGGCGAGGTGGTCGAGGGCCGGTCGTGGATCGACCGCTCGATGCTGACCGGCGAGCCCGAGCCGGTCGAGGCGGGTCCCGGCGACGAGGTCATCGGCGGCACGGTCAACGGCGCCGGGGCGCTGTCGTTCCGGGTCACGCGGCTGGGCGAGGACGCGACGCTGGCGCGGATCATCCGCATGGTTTCGGACGCGCAGGGCGGCAAGCTGCCGATCCAGGCGCTGGTCGACAAGGTGACGATGTGGTTCGTCCCCGCGGTGATGACGGTGGCCGCACTGACGGTTCTCATCTGGCTGATCTTCGGCCCGTCGCCGGCGCTGAGCCACGCGCTGGTCGCCGGCGTCTCGGTGCTGATCATCGCCTGCCCCTGCGCCATGGGCCTTGCCACCCCGACCTCGATCATGGTCGGGACGGGGCGCGGCGCCGAGCTCGGGCTCTTGTTCCGCAAGGGCGAGGCGCTGCAGCGGCTGGAAGGGGCGCAGGTCATCGCCTTCGACAAGACCGGGACGCTGACCGAGGGCCATCCGCGCCTGACCGACCTCGAACTGGCCGAGGGCTTCGGCCACGCCGACGTGCTGGGGGCCGTCGCCGCCGTCGAGGCGAAATCCGAACACCCGGTGGCGCGCGCCCTGCTGGCGGCGGCCGAGGAGGAGGGCATTGAACCGGCGCCGGTCGAGGAGTTCACCGTCACCGCCGGCCATGGTGTCGCCGGCATCGTCGGTGGCCGCAAGGTCGTGGTTGGCGCCGCCCGGCTGATGGCGAAGGAGGGCATCGAACTGGGCGCTCTGGCCGGCGCCGCGGCGGGGCTGGCGGAAGATGGCAAGACCCCGCTCTTCGCCGCCATCGACGGCCGCATCGCCGCCGCCATCGCCGTGGCCGACCCGATCAAGGCGGGCGCGAAGGAAACCATCGCCGCGCTGCACCGGCTCGGGCTGAAGACGGCGATGGTGACCGGCGACAACAAGGCCACCGCCGCGCATATCGGCACCGCGCTGGGCATCGACACGGTGGTGGCCGAGGTGCTGCCCGAGGGCAAGGTTGCCGCCGTCGAAGAGCTGATGCGCGACCATGGCGCCACCGCCTTCGTCGGCGACGGCATCAACGACGCCCCGGCGCTGGCCACCGCCGATACCGGCATTGCCATCGGCACCGGCACCGACGTCGCGATCGAGACCGCCGACCTGGTGCTGATGTCGGGCGACCCCGCCGGCGTCGTCCAGGCGGTCGAACTGTCGCGCAGGACAATGCGCAACATCCGCCAGAACCTCGGCTGGGCCTTCGGCTACAATATCGCGCTGATCCCGGTCGCCGCCGGCATCCTCGCCCCGTTCGGCGGGCCGATGCTGTCGCCGATGCTGGCGGCGGGGGCGATGGCGGCCTCCTCGGTGCTGGTCGTCACCAACGCCCTGCGGCTGCGCAAGGCCGGCCCGTGGCAAAGCGCGTGACGGGGAGGGCCGCATGAACATCGCCGAAGTCGCCCGCCGCACGGGCCTGCCCGCCAAGACGATCCGCTACTACGAGGAGATCGGCCTGATCCACCCCGACCGCCGTGCCAACGGCTACCGGGATTTCTCGGACAGCCACCTGCACAAGCTCGCCTTCCTCGGCCGGGCCCGCGGCCTGGGCTTCTCGATCGAGGAATGCCGGGCGCTGCTGGCGCTCTACGAGGACCGCGCCCGGGCCTCGGCCGACGTCAAGGCGATCGCCCAGCAGCATCTGGAGGCGATCGACGCCAAGCTCGACGAGCTGCAGCAGATGCGGGCGACGCTGGCCGATCTCGTCGATCATTGCGCCGGTGACCACCGCCCGGATTGCCCGATCCTCGCCGATCTGGCGGGGAGCGGGGGGCGCTGTCACTGAGGCCTGGGGGGCCATTGGCTCGGTTCCGAGACGCGCGTGCTGCAGTCAGAAGGAACCGCCCGGCGTTTGCGCCGGGCACGCGTCCGCCCGCCTGTGGGGCGGCCGCGCGCCCTCAGGCAATATTGCGGCCGGCAAGTTCCTAGCCCACCTCGATCCACGCCGGTCCGGGCTCGATGCTGCCGATCACGGCGGCGTCCGCGCCCTGCGCCTTCAACGCGTCCAGAACCTCCCCGACATGCTCGCCGGGCACCGCCGCCAGCAGCCCGCCGGCGGTCTGCGGATCGAACAGCAGGTCGGCGGCGGGGCCCTCGGGCAGGCTCATCCGCGCCGCCACGCTGCGATTGGCCGGGAACAGGGTCGAGCGGTGGCCCTGCGCCGCCAGCGCCTCGGCACCGGGCAGCAGCGGGATTTCGGCCAGCGTCAGCCGGGCCGAGAGGCCGGCGGCGTCGAGCATCTCCATCAGGTGACCGGCGAGGCCGAAGCCGGTGACGTCGGTCATCGCGTGGGCGACCGGCGCCAGCAGGGCGGCGGCGGGGCCGAGCGGCCGGGTCATCGAGGCGAAGCAGGCGGCGACGGCGCGGCCTGGCGCCTTGCGCTGCATCTCGGCCGCCAGCACGGTGCCGGTGCCGATCGGCTTGGTCAGGATCAGGGCATCGCCCGGCTGCGCCCCGCCCTTGGGCGTGGCCCGGTCGGCCAGCCCGGTGACGGTGAAGCCCAGCGTCAGCTCCGAGCCGACCGAGGTATGGCCGCCGACCAGATCGGCCCCGGCCGGGCCGAAGACCTCGGCCGCGCCCGCCATGATCTCGGCCAGTGTCCGGGCCTGCAGCTCGGGCGACATCCGCGGCAGGGTGATCTGCGCCAGCGCCGCCTGCGGCGCCGCCCCCATCGCCCAGATGTCGCCCATCGCGTGAGTGGCGGTGATCCTGGCCATCAGCCACGGATCCTCGGTGAAGGCGCGCAAGTGGTCGGTGGTGATCACCTGCACCCCGTCGCCATGGCGCAGCACGGCGGCATCGTCGCCCGGCCCCGACAGGGTGTCGGGCCGGCTGGGCGGCGCCAGCCCGGCCAGCGCCCGGCGCAGCGCGTCGCCGCCGACCTTGGCGCCGCAGCCGCCGCAGAGCGGCTTGCCGCCGGCCAGTTCCTCGCGCACGCCGTCGGCCAGTTGCGCCGGCAGCTTCGGCGGCGGCATCTCGGGCAATTCGTGGAACTTCTCCATGAACTTGCGGTCGATACGGTCCTTCCAGCGCCACAGCAGCGCGCCGTCGAGCCGCAGGCCGAACTTGTCGGCCACCGCCCCCTTGCCGCCGGTCGAGACCAGCTTGAGGTAGTCGCGCTGGGGCCGGTAGCGGCGCAGCCGCCCGCCGGTCAGGGCGGCACGCAGGTTGTCGTAGAGCACCGGCGCCTCGCGCACCGCGTAGACCCCGGCCTTGGGCCGCGGCGCGTGGGACAGGTGGGCACAGTCGCCGGCGGCGAAGATCGCCGGGTCGGTGAGGCTTTGCAGCGTCGGGCCGACGCTGACGTAGCCCTCGGTCAGGTCGAGCCCGGTCCCGGCCAGCCAGCCCTGCGGCCGCGCCCCGGCGGCGCCGAGGGTGAAGCTGGCCGGTAACGCGCGCCCGTCGGCCAGCCGCACCGTCTCGGGCGTGACGGCGACGGCCTCGGCCCCGGTCAGCAGGGCGATGCCGGCGCGGTCAAGATGGGCGAACAGCGCCCGCCGCGCCCCGGCACCGATATGGGGCAGGGCCTCGGCCGCCTGTTCCAGCACCGTGACCTGCGGCTGCGCCACCCCGGCCTTGCGCAACCGGTGGGCCGAGGCCAGCGCCAGCTCGATCCCGGCGATGCCGCTGCCCAGCACCACGACCTGCGGCGCCACCTCGCCGGCGGCGGTGCGGGCGACATAGGCGTCCCAGCGGGCGGCGTAATCGTCCATCGGCTTGGCCGGGGCTCCGGCTTCGGCGAAACCCTCCAGCTCGGGCATCTCGGTGGTGATGCCGATATCGATCGAGGCGAGGTCATAGGCGATCGGCGGCCGGCCGGGCACGGTCACGGTCTTCGCCGCCCGGTCGATGCCCTCGGCCCGGCCGAGGATCACCCGCGCCCCGGCATGGCGGGCAAGCTGGACCAGGTCGATCTCGAGCGCGGCGCGGTCGTAATGGCCGGCGATATGGCCGGGCAGCATGCCGGAATAGGGCGCTGTCGGGTGCGGGTTGATGACGGTCAGCCGGACCCCGGGCAGCGGTTTCATCCCCCAGCGCCGCAGCAGCAGCGCATGGGTATGGCCGCCGCCGATCAGGACGACGTCGCGGGTGAGCGGAAGGGGCGCGGTCTGCATGGTATCCTCGGAGCGGAGTCGTCCTTGGCTAGCGCGTTGCGGGCGGGAAGGCGAGAGGGGGCGGTGTCGCGGTGGCGGCCATGGGCAATGTGGGAAGAGGACCACGCGCGGGGGGGGGGCGGGAGACGACCTCCCGGCCCGGAGCGGAGGCGTAGCCCGCCGAGCCGCGCCCTCCCTCCCCCATGGGAGGGCGCCGTGGCGATGTGGCTCGCCGTAAAGAAGTCGTTCGGGGCTTTGAGATAAACCGCAGACCACGAGCCACGCGGGCGCCCACTCGAGGGAGGGCGCGGCCCTGTGTCGTGCTGGCTGCGACCGTGTGGCGACGAGACGCCGCCTCAGCCCTTTTCCACCATTTCCGTGATCCGGTCGGCAAGGCCGGGCAGGGCCTCGGGGCTGAGGTCCGGCGCCTCGATCACGCGGGCGCCCTCGGCGGCGGTCCGGGCGCGCTGCTTCTCGTAGCGCGGGTCGTAATGGCGGGCCATCAGGTCGCCGGCCAGCTCCTCGAAGGCGCCCTCGGCGGCCAGCTTGTGCCAATGCTCGATTGTCTCGGCCGCGTGCAGCCGGCGCAGCTTGTCGATCACGGCGGCCAGTTCGGCGCGGTCTGCGGTGAGGTCGGCATAGGCGCGGGCGAGATAGGCGGCGCGCGCCGCCAGCGGCGCCGCGACGGCGATGCGCGGGGCGGCGCAGATCGCCTTCCACAGCTCGGACGGCAGGCGGATGTCGCCGACCCGGCTCGATTCGGCTTCGATCACCACCGGCCGGGCCGGATCGAGCGTGTCCAGCGCCATCGCCAGCCGGCCCTCGAAGGCCTTCTGCGACGGCTGGCCGCCGGCCATGTGGCCGAAGAGAGAGCCGCGATGATTGGCCAGCCCCTCGAGATCGACGATCTGGACGCCACGCGCCGCCATCAGTTGCAAGAGCTCGGTCTTGGCGGTGCCGGTATTGCCGTCCAGCACCACGACCGGCGCCTTGACCGGCGTGTTGTAGAGCGCCTCGACCACCAGCTTGCGCCAGGCCTTGTAACCGCCCTGGACCAGCTCGACGCGCCAGCCGATCTGGCTCAGGATCGTCGCGAAGGAGCCCGACCGCTGGCCGCCGCGCCAGCAATAGACCAGCGGCCGCCAGCCGCCGTCGCGGTCGATCAGGGTTTCCTCGATATGGCGGGCGGAGTTGCGCGCCACCAGCGCGGCACCGATCTTGCGCGCCTTGAACGGGCTTTCCTGCTTGTAGATCGTGCCGACCCTGGCCCGTTCCTCGTTGTCCAGCACCGGCAGGTTGATGGCGCCGGGCAGGTGGTCTTCGGCATATTCGGCGGGCGAGCGGACGTCGATGATCTCGTCGAAGCCGAGGGCGGAGAGGTCGGAAAGCGCGGTCAGGGTGATGGCCATGGTCTCCCATAGCGCAGGCCGGATGCGGCGGGAAGGGGCACGTGGCCTCGCGACACCACACGGCGGCGGAGGCAGGGCGCATTACGGGCGAAAATTGAAGTGATTGGCGGTTTGTGCATAGGGTGGAGGCAACGTGGCGGCCGTCTCGGCAATCACCTCGGAGGCCCATTCGCCAGTGACCCAGCTTTCCCCCTCGCACCCGGGTGCGGCCGCCTCTGCCGTCGCGGTCGCCGGTCCCAGCATCCGCTGCTACAACGTCAAGTTCAGCCCCAACCTGGGCGACGGGCTGCTGTCGGAATGCCTCGAGGCGGCGCTGATCGATTGCGGCGCGGCCTCCGACACCCGTTCCATCGACCTGGCGGCGCGCACCGCCTACGGCGACGCGATGCTCGGCCGCGACACGATCATGAAGGCGCTGGACGCGATGCCGGGGCCCTTGCGACGGCTGGCGGTGCGGGTGCCGCTGGCGTTGCAGGCGGCGCGGAAATGGCGGCCGCATTACGCGCGCGAGATGGCGGGGGCCGAGGCGGTGGTGATCGGCGGCGGCAACCTGATCTCGGATCTCGATCTCAATTTCCCGACCAAGCTGGGGCTGGCGCTGGCCGAATGCGCCCGGCGCAAGGTGCCGGCGGTGATCTATGCCTGCGGCACCGCGACGGGGTGGAGCGCGACCGGGCTGCGCCTGTGCCGGGCCCATTTCTCGCGTCCCGAGCTGAAGGCGGTCTTCGTCCGCGACGCCGACAGCAAGCGGCTGTTCGACGAGATGTTCTCGGCCGCGACCGGCCATGTCGCCCAGGTGGTGCGCGATCCCGGCCTGATGGCGTCCGAGCTCTACCCGTTCGACCGCCCCGCCGACCGTCCCCGCCCGGTGGCGGGCCTCGGCATCATGAGCCATATCGCCATCCGCTACCATGCCGAGAGCGCCCCCGAGGCGGGCTATCTCGACCGCTGGTATCTCGACGTCGCGCGCGGGCTGATCGACGCGGGCTACCGCGTGCAGGTCTTCACCAATGGCAGCCCCGAGGACAAGGCCTATGCCGCGCAGCTCGAACCCGGGTTGCGGGCGCTGGGCGGGGACGAGGTGATCTCCTTCGCCAGCCAGCGCACCCCGCAGGAGCTCTGCGGCCACATCTCGCAATGCGACCTGCTGATCGCCTACCGGATGCACGCCATCATTGCCGCCTATTCCTACGGCGTGCCCGCCATCGGCCTGGCCTGGGACCGCAAGCTGGCGGCCTTCATGCAGTCGGTCGGGCGCGGGGACTGGCTGCTCGACGTCGCCAGCACCTCAGCCGCCGATTGCGTCGCCAGGGCGATCGAGACCCGCGAGGCCGGCATCCCCGAGGCCGAGCGCCAGCAGGTGATCGCCGAGGCGCGGGTCGATGTCGCCAAGGCCTATGCCGTGCTGCGGGAGGCGCTGGGATGAGCGACGCCCGCGCGGCCCTGACCCGCTACGCCCGCTGGATGCTGGACGAGGCGCTGCCGTTCTGGGCCTCGACCGGGGTCGATGGCGCGCAGGGCTTCGTCGAGGCGCTGGAACTGGACGGCTCCCCGCGCCGCACCGGTTTCAAGCGGGTCCGGGTCCATGCCCGCCAGGTCTACGTCTTCTCCCATGCCCATCTGCTGGGTGTGCCCGGTGCATTGGCGGCGGCCAACAACGGGGCCGAGTTCCTGCTGCGCCACGGCTGGGGGCCGCAGGGCGGTTGGGTCGTCAAGATGGGAGAGAGTGGTGGCCACGTGGATACCGAGCTCGATCTCTACGACCAGGCCTTCGTCCTTCTCGCCATGGCCTGGTGGCACCGCGCGTCGGGCGATCCCCGGGCGCTGGAGGCGGCGCAGCGGACGCTGGACAAGATCGACGCCGATTTCGCCCGCCCCGACGGCCGCGGCTACCTGTCGCGCCTGCCCGACCGCGGCGAGGCGCTGCAGAACCCGCATATGCACCTGCTCGAGGCGCTGCTGGCCCATTACCCGCTGGCCTCCACGCCCGCGAATGCCCGGCGGATCGAGGCGCTGCGGCGGCATTTCTCGGCCCACCTGCTCGACGCCGAGACCGGCACGCTGGGCGAGTATTTCGCCATGGACTGGACGCCGGAGCCCGGCCCGCGCGGCGATACCGTCGAGCCCGGCCACCATTACGAATGGGTCTGGCTGCTGGGGTTGGCCGAGCGGCTGGGCTTCGGCGCCGCCGCGCCCGAGGCCGAGCGGCTGTTCGCCTTCGCCGAGGCCCATGGGCTGACGGAAACCGGCCTGATCCATGACGAACTGGCCCGCGACGGCACGCAGCGCAGCGCCCGCCACCGCTCCTGGCCGCAGACCGAGCGGCTCAAGGCCCTCGCCCTGCGTGGCGAGGAGAGCGGCGCTCCGGACCTCGACGCCATCGCCACCGCGCTGACCGCGCTGATGGACCATTACCTCGCCCCGGCGCCGCCGGGTACCTGGATCGACCATGTCGACGCAACCGGCGCGCCCTGCGTTGACAAGATCCCGGCCAGCACGCTCTATCACCTTTTCCTCGCCTATGCCGAGCTGACCCGGGTGGCGCCCGCACTGTTCGGCGACGATTTCAAGCCAGTGGACCTCGTGCCATGATCGTTGATGATTTCCAGGGTAAACGCATTCTCGTGGTCGGCGATGTCATGCTCGACCATTTCGTCCGCGGCGCCGTCGACCGCGTCTCGCCCGAGGCGCCGACGCTGGTGCTGCGGATCAGGGAGGACAGCTGGAACCCCGGCGGCGCCGGCAACGTCGCCAAGAACATCGCCAGCCTCGGCGGCGTCGCGCTGCTGGTCGGGTTGGTGGGCGAGGACGACGCGGCGCGGCGGCTGGGCGAGATCCTGGGCGAGAGCGGCCGGATCGAGAACCTGCTGATCGCCGATCCCGGCTACCCGACGATCGAGAAGAACCGCTTCATCGCCGGCGACCAGCACCTGCTGCGCGCCGACCGCGAGAGCCTCGATATTCCCGACGGCGTCGAGGCCCGCATCACCGCCGCCATCGAGGCGGCGGCGGCGAGCTGCGACGCGATGGTGATTTCCGACTATTCCAAGGGCATCGTCACCCCGGGGCTGATCGCGGCGGTGGTGGCGGCGGCGCAAAAGGTCGGTATCCCGGTCGTCGCCGATCCCAAGAGGCCCAATTTCGCCGATTACCGCGGCTGCACCGTGCTGACGCCGAACCGCAAGGAGTTTTCCGGCGCGACGGGGATGCCGGCCGACAGCGACGCCCATATCGAGGCGGCGATGCCCCGCGCGCTGGAGCAGTTCGGCGGGCCGATCGTGCTGACCCGGTCCGAGCAGGGCATCTCCCTGGTTTCGCCCGACGGCAGCCACTACCACGAACCGCCGCGCAACCGCGAGCTGCGCGACGTCTCGGGCGCCGGCGACACGGTGGCGGCGACGATGGCGCTGGCCCTGGCCGGCGGGGCGGAGCTGCGGCTGGCGACCACCGCCGCCAACGCCGCCGCCGGGATTGTCGTCGGCAAGAGCGGCACCGCCTCGGTCGAGGCGACCGAACTGATCTCGGCCATGCTCCACAACGCCGACAGCATGGTGCTGGAGAACAAGCTGGCGACGCTGAGCGCGGCGCAGCAGATCCGCACGGACTGGCGCCACCAGGGGCTGCGGGTCGGCTTCACCAACGGCTGCTTCGATATCATCCATCGCGGCCATGTCACCCTGCTGAAGAAGGCCCGCGAACGCTGCGACAAGCTGATCGTGGCGCTGAACACCGACGCCTCGGTCGCCCGGCTCAAGGGCCCCGAGCGGCCGATCCAGCCCGAGGGCGCGCGGGCCGACGTGATCGCGGCGATCGGCGATGTCGACATGGTGCTGCTGTTCGACGACGATACGCCGCTGAAGCTGATGGAGGCGCTGAAGCCCGACGTCATCTTCAAGGGCTCGGACTACACCGTCGAGACGGTGGTCGGCCACGAGCTGGTGCAGGGCTATGGCGGCGATGTCGAGCTGCTCGACCTGGTCGAGGGCTATTCGACAACCAATATCGTCAACAAGTCGCGGGGCATGGGCTGAGATGGCGCGGTCCAGCGATCTGACCCGCACGCTCGACCAGTCCATCGGCAGCGTCATCGCCCGCGCCGCCGGGCTGGTCCGCCGCTCCCGGCCGATGCCCGGCGATCCGCACCGCATCGCCCTGATCCAGCCCACCGCCATCGGCGACACGCTGATCGGCTCGGGCTGCATTGCTGCCCTGCACGAGAAATTCCCGAAGGCCCGGCTGATCGTCTGCCACGGCCCGTCGAACGGGGCCGCCGTCAAGATGCTGGCGACGCCGGTCGAGCCGGTTCAGATCGGCTTCGCCAACCCGGCCAAGGCGGTGGCGGCGCTGCGGGCGCTGAAGGCCGACATGATCGTCGACCTGACGCCCTGGCCCTATTCCACCGCGTTGTGCGCCCGGCTTTCGGCGCCGTGGAGCGCCGGCTTCAACCCGGCCGGCAGCGCCCGGGGCAAGCTGTTCGACCTTGCCGTGCCGCACAGCGCCCGGCGGCACGAGATCGAGAATCTCGACGCGCTGGCCAAGGCGCTGGGCACCGGCGGCGAGACCGGCATGGCGATCAAGCGCGACCCGGCGCAACTGCCGGCCGACTGGCCGCTCGACCGGCTGGTCCTGTGCCATGTCTCGGCCGGCGGCGCCCGGGCGGCGGCCAAGGCCTGGCCCGACGATCACTGGGTAAGGCTGGCCAACGGGCTGGCGGCGGCGGGCTATACCGTCGGCTTCACCGGCGTGCCGAATGACGAGCCGGCGGTGCAACGGGTGATGGAGCGGCTGGACGATCCGGCCGCGGCGGTGTCGCTCTGCGGCAAGGTCTCGCTGGCCGGGCTGGCCGAGATGCTGGCGGCGGTGCCGCTGCTGGTGACGGTCGATACCGGCGTGCTGCACCTGTCGGCGGCGGTGCAGGGCTGCTCGATCGGGCTGCACGGCCCGACCCGGGCGGCGCGCTGGGGCTCGGTCTCGCCGCGCGCCACCGGCATGGACGCACCGCACCCGGCCGGCGGCTACATCTCCTACGGCTTCGAGAGCCATCCGCAGGAAATGGAGATCATGGCGACGCTGACGCCCGAGGCGGTGCTGGAGCGGGCGCTGGCGCTGCTGGCCGACCCGAAGGAGCGCGCATGACCCGTCCGGCCCTGTTCCTCGACCGCGACGGCGTGATCAATGTCGACCACGGCTATGTCCATCGCTGGGAGGATTTCGAATACGTCCCCGGCATCGTCGAGTTGATCCGCCATTTCAACGGCTTGGACTGGCCCGTGGTGGTCGTCACCAACCAGTCCGGGATCGCCCGCGGCTACTACAGCGAGGAGCAGATGCACGCCCTGCACGCGGCCCTGCAGGCCGATCTGGCGCAGCAGGGCGCCCGGCTCGACGCGGTCTATTTCTGTCCCTACCTCAAGGGCGCCCCCGTTGCCGCCTACGACCGCAACAGCCCCGACCGCAAGCCCAAGCCGGGGATGCTGCTGCGGGCGGCGCGGGAGATGGGGCTCGACCTCGCCGCCTCGATCCTGATCGGCGACGGCGAGCGCGACATCATCGCCGCCCAGGTTGCCGGCGCGCGTGGCTTCCTGTTCAAGGGTGTCAACGTCTGGGATTTCGCCCGCGCGCGGGTATTGCCGGAACTCACCTGATCAGAACTCGGGATTGGCCCGCAGCCAGTCGACGTAGTCCTTCACCCCGTCCTCGAGCGAGCGGTAGTTGGGCGCCAGCCCCAGCGCCTTGCCACGCTCGGTCCTGGCCTCGGTGAAATACTGGTACTTGCCGCGCAGGGTTTCGGGCATGTCGATATAGTCGATCTTCGGCTCTTGGCCGACGGCGGCGAAGGTCGCCTTGGCCAGCGCCTTGAAGCTGCGTGCCTGGCCGGTGCCGACGTTGAAGAGGCCGCCCAGGCTGTCCTGCGCCAGCGCCCGGCGGATGAAGGTGACGCAATCGTCGACATGGATGAAGTCGCGCAATTGGCCGCCATCGGCGTAATCCGGGTGGTCCGACTTGAACAGCTGCACCGCCTCGCCCCGCGCCGCCCTGGGCCAGATCTGGTGGATCACCGACCGCATCGAGCCCTTGTGGCTCTCGCGCGGGCCGTAGACGTTGAAGAACTTGAGCCCGGCCCAGACCGAGGGCGCCGGCCGGCCTTCGGCGACGTCGCGCAGCAGGCGGCGGTCGGTGAAATGCTTGCTCCAGCCATAGGCGTTCAGCGGCTTGAGCCGGGCCAGCGCCGCCTCGGTCGAGACATCGTCGAAGCCCGCGGAGCCGTCGCCATAGGTCGCGGCCGAGGAGGCGTAGACGAAGGGCACGTCGTGGCGGGCGCAGACCTGCCACAGGTCGAGCGTGCAGCGGATGTTGCGGGCGACGATCAGGTCGACATCGCTCTCGGTCGTGGCCGAGATCGCGCCCATATGGACGACGCCGGCCAGCCGCTCGCCGTTGCGTGCGGCCCAGCCGGGCAGGTCGGCGATGGTGACGATATCCTCGAAGCTGCCGTCGCGGACGTTGAGCCAGCGCGCGTCATGGCCGAAATCGTCGCACAGCACCACCCGGTGAGCGTCCGCCGCCAGCGACAGTGCCGCGTTCGAGCCGATGAAACCGCCGGCCCCGGTGACGAGATAAACCTTGTCGCTCTGGCCCATGCCTGCCGTCCTCCACACTTGTCCCGCGTCCCGCTTAGCCGTCATGGCGTCGCGTTTCACGCCTTATCTCGCGCCGCGCGCCACTTCGCCGTGCCCTGTTGCATCGGTCATCCCGCCGGCCCGCCCCGCCGCCGCGCCAACTCGCGATACAGCGCCTCGCGCGTGACGCCGAGCTCCGTCGCCAGTTCCTGCCAGCGGCCCTTGTCGGGCAGGGCGCCGCGCGTGGCCAGCCAGACGTCAAGCCGCTCGGCGACGGTGCGCAGGCTGCGGATCTCGGCCCGCATCCGCGCCGCCTGCACCGCGCGGGTCAGCCGTCTTGCCCAGGCCTCGGCCAGTTCGGGGCTCTCACGCAGGGCGGCGCGGAGGGTGTCGCGCGGCAGGCACTCGACCACGCTCGGCTCCAGCGCGACGGCGTCGCAATGGTAGGCCTCGGAGTAGGCCGAGGCTTCGGCGGCAACCTCTCCCGGCCCGGCGATCTGCAGCGTCAGCTCGGTGCCGTCCGGGGTGTTCCGCCGCAGCGCGACGCGACCCGACCGCACCCGGTAGACGCGGGTCACCGGATCGCCGGTGTGGAACAGCAGTTCGCCCGGGGCGCAGTTGCGGGGGTCGGCGGCGTGGAACAGGGTGTCGAAGGGATCGGACATGATCACGATCATATGAGCCCGGGCGCGATCATGCCACAGGGCAGGAGGACAGACCGGGAGGAACCGATGAAGAAAACAGCCGCGATCGCCGTCCTCTGCCTCGGCCTTGCCGGGCCCGCGCTGGCGGACCAGGCCCAGACGACGGGGGGCCACGCCATGATGCAGCATGGCCAGCACATGGCCCAGGGCATGACGATGACCCATTCCGGCAGCATGGCCGGAACGATGGACCGCATGCCGCCGGGCGTGACCCAGGGCGGGCAGGCGGCCTTCGCCGCGATCCAGGAGATCGTGGGCGTGCTGCTGGCCGATCCGGAGACCGACTGGAGCCGGGTGAATATCGAGGCGCTGCGCCAGCACCTGATCGACATGGACAACGTCACCATGCGCGCCCGTGTCGCGGCGCAGCCCATCGACGGCGGTGTGCGCTTCACCGTAACCTCGGACGACCCGGCGGTGGCCGGCTCGATCCAGCGGATGACGCTGGCCCATGCCGGGGTGATGGACGGGGTGCGCGGCTGGCATCTGGTGGCCGAGAAGCGCGACGGTGGCGCGGTGCTGACGGCGACCGGCGCGGGCGATGCCGCGCAGGTGATCCGCGGGCTGGGCTATATCGGGCTGATGACCGTGGGGATGCATCACCAGGCCCATCACCTGGCGCTGGCGACCGGCCGCAACCCGCATGGCAATTGAGGGGCGAATGAAGAGACTGTTCCTGATCCTGGCGGCGCTCCTGCTGCCTCTGGCGGCGGCAGCGGCGGTGGCGGCCGAGGGGCTGGTGCCGCAGCAGGTGGCGCCGGGCGTCTGGGCGATCGAGGGGCCGATGGTCCAGCGCGACGCGCAGAACCTGGGCAACAACGCCACCTTCGGACTGATCGAGACTTCCGACGGCGCCGTGCTGGTCGATCCCGGCGGCAGCTACGCCGGGGCGAAGGCCTTGGCCGAGGTGGTCAGGGGGCTGACCGACCAGCCGGTGAAATACGTCATCGACACCGGCGGGCAGGATCACCGCTGGCTCGGCAACGGCTACTGGAAGGCGCAGGGGGCGACGATCATCGCCTCGGCCGATGCGGTGGCCGACCAGAAGGAACGCGGTTCGATGCAGCTGACTATGCTGGCGCAGCTGATCGGCGACGGGCTGAAGGGCACCGATCCGACCTATGCCGATGTCACCTTCGACGACAGCTACACGCTGACGCTCGGCGGCCGGGAGATCGAGATCCGCCATCCCGCCCCGGCCCATACGCCGGGCGACAGCTTCGTCTGGCTGCCCAAGGAACGGGTGGTGTTCACCGGCGATATCGTCTTCGTCCACCGCATCCTGGGCGTGATGGATTTCTCCGACAGCGCCGGCTGGCTCGACGCTTTCGATGCCGTCGCGGCGCTGAACCCGGCCCATCTGGTGCCCGGCCACGGCCCGGCGACCGACCTGGCGACGGCGCGGGCCGATACCCGCGACTACCTGGCGAACCTGCGCGAGAAGATGCGGGCCCATATCGATGCCGGCGGCGACATCATCGGCGCGGTCGACGTCGACCAGTCCGCCTACAGCCACCTCGACCAGTTCGACGCCCTCGCCAAGCGCAACGCGCAGGCGGTGTTCGAGCAGATGGAATGGGAGTGAGCGGGGGGAGGGTTGTGGTGGATTGCTGGTGCCTGGCCGCCTTTGTGAATTGACCGTCCGGCACAACGTGAGCAGGGCGAGCGTCTGCCCGTAGGATGGCGCTCGCACCAGTTGAACGGTGCGCTTTATGGCAGCCATACCCCTCCTGAGTTCGAGCGTTTCGCGCGGGTGGCCAAAGCGCCAGCCCGCCGGGACGGGCAGGCGCTCGCCCTGCGCGTTTCACGCGCGTACCGGGCGGAGTTGTGCCTAGCTCCTGTGTCCGCTTCGTCCCGCAAAGCAGGTCAGACGGACAACCACCCGCGTTACAGACCGGCCTCGGCGGCGATCTGGGCGCGGCTCTTGCGGGCGCGTTCGGTCGCCGATTTCAGCTGGCCGCAGGCGGCCATGATGTCCTCGCCGCGCGGGGTGCGGATCGGCGAGGCGTAACCGGCCTTGTGAACGATGTCGGCGAAGGCCTCGATCCGCTCCCAGTCCGAACGCTGATAGGGGGCGCCGGGCCATTCGTTGAACGGAATCAGGTTGATCTTGGCCGGGATGCCGCGGATCAGCTTGACCAGCCGGCGGGCATCCTCGTCGCTGTCGTTGACGTCCTTGAGCATGACGTATTCGAAGGTGATGCGCTCGGAATTCGACAGCCGCGGGTATTCGCGCAGCGCGTTCAGCAGCGTCTCGATGTTCCAGCGCTTGTTGATCGGCACCAGCTTGTCTCGGACCTCGTCGGTGGTGGCGTGGAAGCTGACCGCCAGCAGGCAGCCGATCTCTTCCGCCGCCCGGGCGATCTCGGGCACGACGCCCGAGGTCGACAGCGTGATGCGGCGGCGCGACAGGCTCAGCCCCTCGCCATCCATCACCACCTTCATCGCGTCGCGGACGTTGTCGAAATTGTAGAGCGGCTCGCCCATGCCCATCAGCACGACGTTCGAGACCAACCGGGTCTCGTTCTTGGGCTCGCCCTGTTGCGGCCACTCGCCAAGGTCGTCGCGCGCGAGCATCACCTGGCCGACGATCTCGCCCGCCGTCAGGTTGCGCACCAGCTTCTGGGTGCCGGTATGGCAGAAGCTGCAGGTCAGGGTGCAGCCGACCTGGGACGAGATGCACAGGGTGCCGCGCCCCTCCTCGGGGATGTAGACCGTTTCGACCTCGTGGCCGCCGGCGATGCGGACGAGGTACTTGCGGGTGCCGTCGGCGCTGACCTGGCGGCTGACCAGCTCGGGCAGGGCGATCTCGAACCGTTCGGCCAGCATTGCCCGGTAATCCTTGGCCAGGTTGGTCATGGCGGCGAAGTCGCGCACGCCCCAGTGGTAGACCCACTGCCAGATCTGGCCGACCCGCATCTTGGCCTGCTTCTCGGGCGTGCCGGCCTCGATCAGCACCTCGCGCAGCTGCGGCCGGGTCAGGCCGACCAGGTTGAGCCGCCCGCTCTCGGGCAGCTTGCGGGGGACGGTGACGACGTCCTGGGTGATGGGCGCGGTGGCGGTCATGCGGTCTCTCCGGCGGTCTCCGGCACAGGGAAGCGTCTCATATAGGGCATGCGGAAGGCAAACGGAACAGGGGAGGGTGGAGAAGGGGCGTTGCGGTCTGGGCAGGGGGCGATGCGGATCGGCGCGCGGTCGAGGGGGGCGCAGGCCGGGCGCTGAGGGCACCTTGTTCGGTTGCGAGACATTGCCAGACGTTCGGCAAGGGAGGCCATGGCCCGGAATCAAGGCGCTCTGCGCCGCCGGGCCCCGCCCTCCCTCCCGCAGGGGAGGGCGGGGCCCTCTGTTGCGTTATGTCCCGCGGTCGGCAGGTCTTGCCAAGCGCGCAATATCCGCCTCGGGCGCCCCGAAAAACAAGACGCCCCGCGGGCCCGGGGCCGCGGGACGCGAGAACCGCACCTTTTGCGGGTTCAGTTGCAGCGTTTGGCTGCGTCGTCCATCGCCGCGGTGAAGCCCAGCAGCGAGAAGGTGTCCTTGGTCGTCTTGCCGCGGCTCGAATGCCCGGTCAGCACCGCCGACGCGCCGGCCTTCATTGCCGCGATGACCTTGCCGTCATCCTCGGGTTTGGTCGGCCAGGCCCATTCGCCCTCGGTGATCATGTCGAACTTCGTGTCGCCGATCTCCAGCGTCACGGTCGACCCCTTGGCAAAGGGATAGCCGCCGGTGAAGGAGACCTCGCCCTTGTCGCCTTGGCCGGGACGGAAGGTGACGAACAGCAGGATATCGCCGCGTTGCGCCGCCACCGGCTTGCCGTTCTGCGTGATCACCGTCTTCTTCGGTGCCGACACGCCCCAGCATTCCTTGGGATTGCCTTCGGTGAACACGCTCCAGTCGGTCTTGGTCGCCACCCGGTTCGTCGATTCCTGGGCGTGAACGCTCGTCACCGCCCCCGTCGCCGCCAGTGCCACCGCCGCGCCGCACAGGCTGCGCTTCATCCATGAAGTCATTTTGCCCACTGTCTTAAGTTGCCTTTGCCTCTCATGCCCGCCACCCGGCGCATATGCTGCGCACCTTTTCCTGTAGCAGGAGCCGTTTCAACTCGATATCCAATTGATAGCTTGAAATGGCCGATTTTTGAAAGCCCCGTGGGCAGAAAATCGCGCATGCGTGAGAGGGGAAAACGATGGCGGACGCGCATCCGATGGTCGAATTGTGGCGCGGCGGGCGGCTGGAAAGCGCCCATGCCGGCCATGCGGTGATCTGTGACGCGGGCGGAAGGGTGGTCGAGGCCTGGGGCGATCCGGAGGCGGTGATCTTCCCGCGCTCGTCCTGCAAGATGCTCCAGGCGCTGCCGCTGGTGGAAAGCGGCGCCGCCGAGGCGGCGGGGCTGACCGACGCCCAGCTGGCGCTGGCCTGCGCCAGCCACAACGGCGGCCATATCCATACCGACCGGGTGACGGACTGGCTGGCCGATCTCGGCTTGGGCGAGCCCGACCTGCGCTGCGGCGCGCATATGCCGCGCGACCCGGAAGCGCACAAGGAGCTGCTGTGCTCCGACACCGCGCCCTGCCAGATCCACAACAACTGCTCGGGCAAGCATGCCGGTTTCCTGACCCTGACCCGGCACCTCAAGGCCGGGCCGGAATATGTCGAGATCGACCACCCGGTGCAGAAGGCGGTCCGCGCCGCCTTCGAGGAGGTGACGGGCGAGGCCAGCCCGGGCTACGGCATCGACGGCTGCTCGGCGCCCAATTTCGCCACCTCGGTGCATGGGCTGGCGCGGGCGATGGCGTTTTTCGCCGCAGCCGATGGCGGCTCGGACGCCCGCTCGCGTGCCGCGGTGCGGTTGCGCAACGCGATGGCGGCGTATCCCGAGCTGGTCGCCGGCGAGGGCCGCGCCTGCACCGAACTGATGCGGGCGATGGATGGCAAGGTCTCGATCAAGACCGGGGCCGAGGCGGTCTTCGTCGCCATGGTGCCCGAGAAGAAGCTGGGCATCGCGCTGAAGATCGTCGATGGCGGCACCCGCGCTTCCGAGGCGGTGATCGCGGCGCTGCTGGTGAAGCTGGGCATGCTCGACCCCGAGCACCCGGCGACGCGCAGGCGGCTCAATGCCGTCCAGACCAACTGGCGCGGCATCGAGACCGGCATTCTGCGCGCGGCGGAAGGCTTCGCCTGAGCCGGCGCCGGTCCGGCCTAGGGAACCGAAACGAACTCGTCGACGCTGTAGCCCTGCAGGTAGAGCAGGGCCGTGAGGTCGCCGTGGTTGACGCGCAGCTCGCATTGGGCGGCGACCGAGGGCTTGGCGTGCAGCGCGACGCCGGAGCCGGCCCGGTGCAGCATGCCCAGGTCGTTGGCGCCGTCGCCGACCGCCAGCACCTCTGATTCGGCGATCCCCAGCCGGGCGCAGGTCTCGGCCAGCGCCGCCACCTTGGCCTCGCGGCCCAGGATCGGGCGGGCGACGTCGCCCGACAGCTTGCCCTGCTCGACCAGCAGGGTGTTGGCCCGGTTCTCGTCGAAGCCGAGATAGGTGGCGACCGGCTCGGAAAAGGCGGTGAAGCCGCCCGAGACCAGCACGGCGTGGCCGGAATGCGCCTTCATCGTCGCCACCAGCTTGCGCCCGCCCAGGGCGAAGGTGATGCGCTCGTCCAGCACCTTGCCGATCACCTCGGCCGGCAGGCCCTTGAGCAGCGCCACCCGCTCCAGCAGCGCGCCCTCGAAATCGAGCTCGCCATTCATCGCCCGCGCGGTGATGTCGGCGACATGTTCGCCGACGCCGGCCTCGGCGGCCAGCTCGTCGATGCATTCCTGGTTGATCATTGTGCTGTCCATGTCGGCCAGCAGGATGCGCTTGCGCCGGCCCTCCGCCGGCTGGACCACGAGGTCGACCCCCAGTGCCTGCAGCCCTTCCCAGGCCTCCCAGCGATTCTCCGGCAGGGTCTCGACCGCGAACTCCGCGGCGACGCCGGGATTGAGCCAGATCGCCTCGCCGCCGCCCCAGGCATTGCGCAGCGACTCGACCGTCGTGGCCGTCAGATCGGCCCTTTCGGGATGGACGATGAGGGTGGCGATATACATGGGATTCCTCAGCTAAGCCCCGATGCGAAGTTTCCGATAGTGGAGCGCGGTGTCGCTTTTCCGCCCTCAAGCGGCGCAATACTGCACATTTCCCGCTTGCGCCAGAGGGGGCGGGAGGAGTATGCCCGGCAGCGGGACACCCCTCCCCAACGAGGGGCGTATATCTGGAAGGATACCATGACCAAGACCCCGACCCCGGCTACGCGGCCGGCCAATCCGCGTTTTTCCTCTGGCCCCTGCGCCAAGATCCCCACCTTCAAACTCGACCTGCTGTCCGATGCCGCGCTGGGCCGTTCCCACCGCGCCGCCGTCGGCAAGGCCAAGCTGAAAGCGGCGATCGAAACCACCCGCGAAATCCTGGGCGTGCCGGCCGAGTACAAGATCGGCATCGTGCCCGCCTCCGATACCGGCGCCGTCGAGATGGCGCTGTGGTCGCTGCTCGGCGCCCGCAAGGCGACCATGCTGGCCTGGGAAAGCTTCGGCTCGGGCTGGGTCACCGACGTGGTCAAGCAGCTCAAGATCGACGCCGAGGTCAAGACCGCCGACTATGGCGAGATCGTCGACCTCGCGACGGTCGATTTCGACACCGATGTCGTCTTCACCTGGAACGGCACCACCTCGGGCGTGCGCGTGCCCAATGGCGACGCGATCCCGGCCGACCGCGAAGGCCTGACCATCTGCGACGCGACTTCGGCCGCCTTCGCGATGGAGCTGCCCTGGGACAAGCTCGACGTCACCACCTTCTCCTGGCAGAAGGTGCTGGGCGGCGAGGCGGCGCATGGCATGCTGATCCTCTCCCCGCGCGCGGTCGAGCGGCTGGAAAACTACACCCCGGCCTGGCCGCTGCCCAAGATTTTCCGCATGACCAAGGGCGGCAAGCTGGTCGAGGGCATCTTCGAGGGCGCCACGATCAACACGCCGTCGATGCTGGCGGTCGAGGATTACCTCGTCGCGCTGGACTGGGCGAAGTCGATCGGCGGATTGCCGGCGTTGGTCAAGCGCGCCGCCGACAACGCCGCCGTCGTTGCCGATTTCGTCGCCAAGCATGACTGGATCGCCAACCTCGCCAAAGACCCGGCGACCGCCTCGACTACCAGCGTCTGCCTGAAGTTCACCGACGCCCGCATCGCCGACGGCGCCGCCTTCGCCAAGGCCGTGGCCAAGCGGCTCGAGAAGGAAGGCGTGGCGCTGGATGTCGGCGCCTATCGCGACGCCCCTCCCGGCCTGCGCATCTGGTGCGGCTCGACGGTCGAGACCGCCGACGTCGAGGCGCTGATGCCGTGGCTCGAATGGGCCTTCGAGGCCGAGATCGCCGCGCTCACGGAAGCTGCCTGATCCGCTCATCGGCCCCGGTCCGGGCCTCTTCGCCATGACGTCGCGTCGCGAGGAGCCCCGAGGGGGGGCCGACGAGCCATCCCCGATATTCAAGATAAAGGAGCCTGACATGGCGCCCAAGGTTCTCGTCTCCGACAAGCTGTCGGAAACCGCCGTCCAGATCTTCCGCGACCGTGGCATCGAAGTGGATTTCGAGCCCAGCCTCGGCAAGGACAAGGAAAAGCTCGCCGAGGTCATCGGCCAGTATGACGGCCTCGCCATCCGCTCGGCCACCAAGGCCACGGAGAAGCTGCTCGAGAAGGCCGACAACCTCAAGGTGATCGGCCGCGCCGGCATCGGCGTCGACAATGTCGACATCCCGGCCGCGTCGAAGAAGGGCATCATCGTGATGAACACGCCCTTCGGCAACTCGATCACCACCGCCGAACATGCCATCGCGATGATGTTCGCCACCGCCCGCCAGATCCCCGAGGCCAACGCCTCGACCCAGGCCGGCAAGTGGGAGAAGTCGAAATTCATGGGGGTCGAGCTCTACAACAAGACCCTCGGCGTGATCGGCGCCGGCAATATCGGCAGCATCGTCTGCGACCGGGCCCTGGGCCTGAGCATGAAGGTCGTGGCCTACGATCCCTTCCTGTCGGAAGAGCGGGCGCAGAAAATGGGCGTGTACAAGGTCGAGCTTGACGAGCTGCTGGCGCGGGCCGACTTCATCACCCTGCACGTGCCGCTGACCGACAAGACCCGCAACATCCTGTCGAAAGAGGCCATCGCCAAGACCAAGAAGGGCGTGCGGATCATCAACTGCGCCCGCGGTGGCCTGGTCGACGAGGCGGCGCTGGCCGAGGCGATCAAGGCCGGTCATGTCGCCGGCGCGGCCTTCGACGTGTTCGAGATCGAGCCCGCCACCGACAGCCCGCTCTTCGGCCTGCCCGACGTGGTCTGCACCCCGCATCTGGGCGCCTCGACCACCGAGGCGCAGGAGAACGTCGCCATCCAGGTGGCCGAGCAGATGTCGGACTACCTGCTGACCGGCGCGGTGCAGAACGCGCTCAACATGCCCTCGGTGACCGCCGAGGAAGCCGCCGTCATGGGCCCGTGGCTCAAGCTCGCCGATCACCTCGGCGCCTTCGTCGGCCAGATGACCGACGAGCCGATCAAGGCGATCAACGTCCTCTATGACGGCGCGGTGGCCGAGATGAACCTGGCGGCGCTGAACTGCGCGGCGATCGCCGGGCTGATGAAGCCGACCAATCCCGAGCTCAACATGGTCTCGGCCCCGATCGTCGCCAAGGAGCGCGGCATCCAGGTCTCGACCACCCGGCAGGAGAAGTCGGGCGCCTTCGACGCCTATATCAAGCTGACCGTGGTCACCGACAAGCGCGAGCGGTCGATCGCCGGCACCTGCTTCTCGGACGGCAAGCCGCGCTTTATCCAGATCAAGGGCATCAACATCGACGCCGAGGTCGGCAGCCACATGCTCTACACCACCAACGAGGACGTGCCGGGCATCATCGGCACCCTGGGCCGGACCATGGGCGAGGGTGGCGTCAACATCGCCAACTTCACGCTGGGCCGCGCCGGCGTCGGCAAGAACGCCATCGCGCTGCTCTATCTCGACCAGCCGGCCCCGGCGCCGGTGCTCGAGGCGCTGAAGGAGACCGGGTTGTTCACCCAGGTCCGGCCGCTGGAATTCGACGCCGACTGATCCGGCCGATGACATGATTTTCAGGGGCTCCGCCTGCCGGGGCCCCTGTTCCTTTTGCGGCGCCCGCGATAGGGTCCGCCGCGCAACCGAGCCCTGGGAGCCCCCCGTGCGAACCTATGCCATCGGCGACATTCACGGCCATCTCGACCTGCTCAAGGCGGCCCATGCCCGCATCGCCGCCGACCGCGAACGGGTGGGCGACAGCGATGCCCCGGTCGTCCATCTCGGCGACCTCGTCGATCGCGGGCCCGACAGCGCCGGGGTGATCGACTATCTTTCGCAGGGGATCGCCCGAGGCGAGAACTGGCTGGTGCTGCGCGGCAATCACGACCGCATGTTCGCCGGCTTCCTCGGGGACGCGACCTACCACGATCCCCGGCTGCGGCCCGATTACGACTGGACCCACCCGCGGGTCGGCGGCATCGAGACGCTCGAATCCTACGGCATCGTCGATCCCGGCGGGCGGCCGCCGGCGCAGGTCCAGGCCGAGACGGTCGCCGCCGTGCCGGCCTCTCACCGCGCGTTGCTGCAGGGGATGCTCAACAGCTACCGGCGCGGCGAGGTGCTGTTCGTTCACGCCGGCATCCGTCCCGGCGTGGCGCTGGAGGAGCAGACCGAGGACGACCTGATCTGGATCCGGGGCGAGTTCCACCAGGATACCCGCGATCACGGTGTGCTGGTGATCCACGGCCATACCCCGGTCGAGAAGCCGACCCATTTCGGCAACCGCGTCGATATCGACAGCGGCGCCGCCTATGGCGGGCCGCTGACCGCCATCGTCGTCGAGGATCGCGAGGTCTTCGTGCTGACGGATGCGGGCCGGGCGCCGCTGCTGCCCTGAGGCCTGTCCTGAGCAGAGGCCAGCCCTTGCGCGGGTCGCTCTGCGGCTCGAACGCCCCTTACAAAGCGTCGCCGATGCCTTCTTCCGGCAGGATCGCGGGCTCGTCCACCACCTCGTCCTTGGGCTCCAGGTAGCCGGCCCAGACCGTGCCGTCGCCCGGATCGGGCAGGGCCTCGGCCCGGACGTTGCGGTGCAGATGCGCCTTGGCGATGAAATTCGCCGTCAGCGGCGCGGTCAGGAACAGGAACAGCGAGATCATCAGCTCGTGAAAGCTGACATGGCCGTCGCGGAAGGCGAACCACAGCATCGAGGCGATCAGCACCGAACCGACGGCCAGCGTCGTCGTCTTGGTCGGCGCGTGCAGCCGGGTCATCAGGTCGGGCAGCTTGATCAGCCCGTAGGAGCCGACGAAGCCGAGGATGCCGCCGATCACCAGCAGCGCCGAGATGACGAGTTCGAGCAGGTCGATGGTCATGGCAGCCTCCCTATTCGATGATGTCGCCGCGCAGCATGAACTTGGCATAGGCGACGGTCGAGACGAAGCCGACCATGGCGAACAGCATCGAGGCCTCGAAGAACACGCCGGTGCCCTCGATGATGCCCAGCAGCGTCAGCACGGCGATGGTGTTGATCACCATCGTGTCCAGCGCCAGCACCCGGTCGGGCACGCCGGGGGCGCGGAAGATGCGGTAGACGTTCATCAGCAGGGCGAGGCCGAAGCAGACGAGGCTGAAATTCAGGGCCCAGGTGATCATTCGAATATCTCCATCAGGCGGCGTTCGTAGCGGTCCTTGATCTCTTCGCGCACGCTGTCGGGGTCGGGGGCGTGCAGGCAATGGACCAAGAGGGCGTGGCCGTTCGAGGACAGCTCGGCGGTCAGGGTGCCGGGCGTCAGGGTGATCGAGCCGGCCAGCACGGTGATCGCCTCGGGCGTGCGCAGCTCGAGCGGGATCGCGATCCAGGCGGGCTGGAGCCGGCTCTTGGGCATGAACAGCACGATCTTGGCGACGGTGAAGTTGGCGACCACGATATCCCACAGCACGACGCGGATATAGTCCGCGATCATCAGCGGGTTGCGCAGCTTCGGCCGGTCGGGCCAGTAGTTGCGGGTGATGAGGGGGATCACGATCCCCAGCAGCAGCCCGAAAGCCGCGGCCCCGGCCGAGACGTGGTTCTGCAGCATCATCCAGACCACGGTCAGCAGCGCGGTCAGCAGCGGGTGGGGGAACAGGCGTCGCAGCATCCGATCCTCCTCAGTTCGGGCCGAGCACGGCGGCGATGTAGGCCGTCGGGTCGGTCAGCTGGGCGGCGGCGAGATTGAGCCAGCCGGTGATCGGGCCGGCCAGCAGGCTCAGCACCACGAGGCCCCCGAGCAGGCCGAAGACGGCGACGAAGGGCAGGGCAGGGCCCTTTTCCGGCTCGGTCAGCCGGCCGCCGGGCGGCACCGCGCTGGATTTCCAGAACAGTGACGAACCGGCGCGCGAGAAGCCGAGGATGGCGATCAGCGAGGTTGCCAGCATCACCGACCAGATCAGCACCATGTCGGGCGCGTTCCAGGTCGCCTGCAGGATCATCAGCTTGCCCAGGAAGCCAGACAGCGGCGGCATCCCGGCCATGGCGATGGCCCCGGCGAAGAAAAGCGAGGCGATCAGTCCGTTCTGGGCAATGGGCGGCGCGGCGCGCAGCGCCCCCCGGCCTCGCCCCGGCGCGAGATCGTCAGGTCGGCGATCAGGAACATCGCCGCCGTCGCCAGCGTCGAGTGGATCAGGTAGTAGAGCGCCGCGCCGGTCGCCTGCTCGGTGAATTGCGAGATGGCGATGAACAGGGTGCCCATCGAGCCGATGGCGGCGAAGCTGACCATCCGCGCCATCTGCCGCGCGCCCATGATGCCGATCATCCCGATCGCCAGCGTCAGCAGCGCGGCGGGCAGCAGCAGGTCGGCGAACAGCGTCCCGGTGGCGGCGGTGCCGGGCGGGAAGACCATGACATACATCCGCAGGATGGCATAGGCGCCGACCTTGGTCATCACCGCGAACAGCGCCGCGACCGGTCCCGGCGCATGCGAATAGGTGTTGGGCAGCCAGAACTGCAGCGGCACCAGCGCCCCCTTCACCGCGAAGACGATGAGCAGCATCACCGCGCCGACGCGGACCAGGCCGGCATCGCCCGGCGGCAGCTCGGCCACCTTCTGGGCCAGGTCGGCCATGTTCAGCGTGCCGGTGGTCGAATAGATCGTCCCCAGCGCGAACAGGAACAGGGTCGAACCGGCGAGGTTGTAGATGACGTATTGCACCCCGGCCTTGAGCCGCTCGGCCCCGCCGCCATGGATCATCAGCCCGTAGGAGGCGATCAGCAGCACCTCGAAGAAGACGAACAGGTTGAAGGCGTCGCCGGTCAGGAAGGCGCCGTTCAGCCCCATCAGCTGGAACAGGAACAGCGGGTGGAAATGGCGCCCGCGCGTGTCCCAGCCGCTGCCGATGGCGTAGAGCACCACCGCCAGCGCCAGCAGCGCCGTCAGCATCAGCATCATCGCCGACAGCCGGTCGAGCACCAGCACGATGCCGAACGGCGCCGGCCAGTTGCCGAGCTGGTAGCTCTCGATCGTGCCGGTCGAGGCCTGGGCCAGCAGCGCCGCGGCCAGCGCCAGCAGCGCCACCGTGCCGGCGACCGAGAACACCCGTTGCAGCAGCAGGTCGCGGCGCATCAGCAGCACCATGATCGGGGCGAGCATCGCCGGCAGAACCACCGGCGCGACGATCCAGCTGCTCATTTCGCCTCCTCCGATGCCGGGGCAGGGGAAGGCGTTTCGTCGTCGTCGATCATGTCGATCCTGTCATTGCCGGTCTCGAGAAAGGCGCCGAGCGACAGCATCACCACCAGCGCCGTCATCCCGAAGGAGATCACGATCGCGGTCAGCACCAGCGCCTGCGGCAGCGGGTCGGTATAGCCGGCTGCCGTTTTCGACAGGATCGGCGGCATGTCGATGGCGATCCGGCCGGTGGCGAACAGGAACAGGTTCACCGCGTAGGACAGCATTGCCATGCCGACGATCACCGGGAAGGTGCGCAGCCGCAGCACCAGGTAGATCCCGGCCGCCGTCATCAGCCCGACCGCGCTTGCCACGAGGATTTCCATTACAGCGCCTCCCCCGCATCGCCGGCATCCGTCTCCGCCCGGCCGTCCTTGCCGGAGGGGTCGATGTCCATCGGCATCTTGTTCACCGTCTCGCCGGCGCGGCGGGCGATCAGCGACAGGCTGGCCAGCGCCAGCATCACCGCCCCGACCACGGTCAGGAAGACGCCGGTGTCGAAGCCCATCGCCGTGGCCAGTTCGAGCTCGCCCAGGAAGGGGATGTGGAAATAGCCGAAATCCGAGGTCAGGAACGGCCGCCCGGCAAGGAAGGCGCCGGTGCCGGTGATCCCGGCCACCAGCACGCCCAGACCGATCAGGGCGTGGTAATTGACCTGCTGGCGCTGATGCGCCCAGGCGAAGCCCGAGGCCATGTACTGGATCACCAGCGCCACCGCGACGATCAACCCGGCGATGAAGCCGCCGCCGGGCTCGTTATGGCCGCGCAGGAAGATGTAGATGCCCACCATCAGCGTGATCGGCATCATCACCCGCGTGGCGACGACCAGCATCAGCGGGTGGCGGTCGCCGGCGCGCTTGAGGTCATGGACCCAGTTGCGCAGCCGCCGGTTGGCCGGGCCGCGCAGCAGGGTGTCGGTCAGCGCGTAGATCGCCATCGCGGCGATGCCGAGCACGGTGATCTCGCCATAGGTATCATAGCCACGGAAGTCGACCAGGATGACGTTGACGACGTTGGTGCCGCCGCCCTCGAGCTTGGACTTGGCGAGGTGGAAGGCCGAGATCGTGTCGAAGGCGAAGTCGCGCGTCATCAGCGCGTAGATCAGCCCGCCGATGCCCAGCCCGGCGGCGATGGCGATGACGGCATCGCGGCTCTTGCGGCCGCCGCCGCTCTCGTGCGGGGTCTGCTTGGGCAGGAAGTTCAGCGCCAGCAGCAGCAGGATCACGGTGACGACCTCGACCGAGATCTGGGTCAGCGCGAGGTCGGGGGCCGAGAGGTAGACGAAGGCGATCGAGACCATCAGGCCGACGACCCCGACCAGCACCAGCGACAGCAGCCGGTTGTGATGGAACATCACCACCGCGACCGTCGCCGACATCAGCAGGAACCAGGCAATCAGCGGGATCGGCTCGACCGGGGTCAGCGCCCGGGTGCCGGCGCTGTGGCTGGCGCCGAGGAAGGCAATGAGGCCGGCGGCGACCGAAGCGACCGAGAACACGGCGAGGTAGCGCGACATCGAGCCGTTGTGCAGCCCCCGGGTGATCGCGCGCGAGGTGACCGTCGCGGCCTCGATCAGCGCGTCGAAGATGCGCTTGGCCTCGGGTTTCGGCGTGGCGTGCCACAGCCGCTCCAGCGGCCGGTGTGCCGCCAGCAGCAGCGCGCCGCCGGCGATGGCGGCGATCGACATCCACAGCGCCGGCGTCACCCCGTGCCACAGCGCGATGTGGACATGGGGATGGGCGCCGGTCACGGCCCCGGCGGCGGCGGTGACGATCCAGCCGACCATCGGCATCGGGAACAGCCCGATCAGGATCACCAGCACGGCGAGGAAGGCGGGCGAGGCCCACATGCCGAAGGCCGGGTCATGCGGCTTGGCCGGGTAGTCGTCGCGCACCGGGCCGAGGAAGACATGGGCGATGTAGCGCAGCGAATAGGCGACCGAGAACAGCGCCCCCAGCGTCGCCAGCGCGCCCAGGAGCCACGGGTTGGCGGCCCAGGCGGTGTGGGCCGACTGTTCCAGCATCATCTCCTTGGACAGGAAGCCGTTGAAGGGCGGGATGCCGGCCATCGACAGGCCGGCGACGGTGGCGATGGTGAAGGTGATCGGCATCAGCGTCATCAGCCCGCCCAGCCGCTTGGCGTCGCGGGTGTGGGTCTCGTGATCGACGATGCCGGCGGTCATGAACAGCGCCGCCTTGAAGCTGGCATGGTTGATGATGTGCAGTACCGCCGCCACCGCGCCCGCCTCGGTGCCGAAGCCCAAGAGCAGGGTGATCAGCCCCAGATGCGACACGGTCGAGAAGGCCAGCAGCGCCTTGAGGTCGTCCTTGAACAGGGCGATCTTGGCCGCCATCACCATGGTGACGAGGCCGGTGGTGGCGACGATGTAGAACCATTCGGGCCGCCCGGCCAGCACCGGCCACAGCCGCGCCATCAGGAACAGTCCGGCCTTCACCATGGTGGCGGAGTGCAGGTAGGCCGAAACCGGCGTCGGCGCCGCCATCGCGTGCGGCAGCCAGAAATGGAACGGGAACTGCGCCGATTTGGCGAAGGCGCCGATCAGGATCAGGATCAGCGCCGGCAGATACATCGGCGAGGCCTGGATCAGGTCCTTGTGCTGCAGGATCACGCTCAGGTCGTAGCTGCCGGCGATCTGGCCCAGGATCAGCATCCCGGCGATCATCGAGAGACCGCCCATGCCGGTCACCGCCAGCGCCATCCGCGCGCCCTGCCGGCCTTCGGGCAGGTGCTTCCAATAGCCGATCAGCAGGAAGGAGGACAGCGAGGTCAGCTCCCAGAACACCAGCAGAAGCAGGATGTTGTCCGACAGCACGATGCCCACCATCGCGCCCTGGAACAGCAGCAGGTAGGTGTAGAACTGGCCCATCGGATCGGTCTTCGACAGGTAGAAGCGGGCGTAGAGGATGATCAGGAGGCCGATGCCGAGGATCAGCGTCGCGAACAAGAGCCCGAGCCCGTCGAGGAAGAAATTGGCGTTCAGCCCCAGCCCCGGCACCCAGGAGATGCGGTCGTGGATCACCTCGCCGCGCAGCACCGCGGGGGCGTGCAGCAGCAGCCCGAGCAGGGCGAGCGCGGTCGCCGCTCCGGTGACGATGGCGCTGGCATTGCGGCCGGCGCGGATCATCAGGCCGGGCAACAGCGCACCGAGGAAGGGAAGCGCGACGATCAGGGCAAGGGGCATACCGGGGCGTTCCGTTCTTTCTTTGATCTTGTCTGGCGGGTTACGGCCGGTTCGGCCCGTGCCCTAGATGTTGCAAAGCCCCGCCCCAAGTCAAGGCGAAGGGCCCGATGTCGCAGCCGGCTGTCGCAGGCGGGACCGGGGCCCGCCCGTCGTCATTGCCTCTCGGACCACTGGCGCGACGTTGGCGCCCCTCTGGATTTTGGGCCCGGAGAAGGGGGGAAGACCCGCCCTTGCTTTCACCTGAGCGCAAATATCCCGGGGGAGCCGTCCGCGGCGGCGGCAGCGCCCCCTGCAACGGCAGGACCGGGCGCGGCGGCCGGCTGCACCACCGGAGGGCTCAGCCCTGCGGCGTCATCGCCTTGCGCTGGCGGGCGCGTTCGAGGCCGAGGCGGCTCTCGCGCCAGATGATCAGGATGCCGGCCGCCACCACCAGGCTGGCGCCGCCCAGCATCACCAGCGTCGGCACCTCGCCGAAGACGAAATAGCCGATCCCCAGCGCCAGCAGCATCGAGGTATAGTCGAAGGGCGCGACGACCGAGGCATCGGCCTCGCGATAGCTCGAGGTCAGCAGGACCTGGCCGAACCCGCCCAGTATTCCGGAAAGGACCAGCAGCGCCGTCTCGCGCATCGTCGGCATCACCCAGCCGAAGGGCAGGGTGGTCAGCGACAGCACCGTCGCGGTCAGCGAGAAGTAGAAGACGATGGCGGGGGTCTTCTCGGTCGTCACCAGCTTGCGCACGAAGACCTGGGCGAGGGCGGCGAAGACGGCGCTGCCGAGCACGACGATGGCCCCCAGAGCCTCGGCCTGGCCCAGCCCGCCGCCGGAGAAGGCGGTCATCCGCGGCGACAGCACGATCAGGACGCCGGTCATCCCCAGGGCGACGGCCGACACCCGCACCAGCCCGACCTGCTCGCCCAGGAACATTGCCGCGAAGATCACGGTCAGCAGCGGCGCGGCATAGCCGATGGCGGTGACTTCGGGCAGCGGCAGCAGGCCGAGCCCGGCAAAGCTCAGCCCCATCGCCGTGGTGCCGACCAGCCCGCGCCACAGGTGGCCCAGCGGCGCCCGCGTCCTCAGCCCGGTGCGCAGCTCGCCCCGGCTGACCAGCCAGCCGACGATCACCGGCATGGCGAAGAACGAGCGGAAGAACACCGCCTCGCCCGGCGGGACATGGTCGCGGACGGACTTGATCAGCGAGGCCATCGTGATCAGCACGACGACCGAGGATATCTTTAACAGGATGCCGCGCAGGGGGCGCATGGAAATGCCTCTGGCCGGCGGGACTGCCGGCCGGTTCGGTCAATCACGCCTGCGTGTGCTCCGCAACCGCTATTCTCGGCGCCGGGGCTGGACCTTGGCCCGGCTCTGCGGTCATGTGGGCGCGACAGCGAATGGAGGCGGACATGCGGGCGGAACTGGCGACGATCATCGAGCAGGGGCGCGGCGAGGCGCCGGCCGACCTGGTGCTGAAGGGCGGGCGGGTCTTCGACCTGGTCACCGGCGAGCTGGTCGAGAGCGACGTGGCGATCTGCGGCGACACCATCGTCGGCGTCTTCGAGCCGGGCTACGAGGGCCGGCGGGAGATCGACTGCAGCGGCAGGGTCCTCGTCCCCGGCTTCATCGACACCCACCTGCATATCGAAAGCTCGGCCGTCACGCCGTTCGAGTTCGACCGCTGCGTCGGTCCGCGCGGCATCACCACCGCGATCTGCGACCCGCACGAGATCGCCAATGTCGCCGGCCTGACCGGCATCCGCTACTTCCTCGACGCCTCGGCCCGGACGGTGATGGACATCCGGGTCCAGCTCTCCTCCTGCGTGCCCTCGACCCATATGGAGACCGCCGGCGCCCGGCTCGAGGCCGAGGACCTGGCGCCGCTGATGGATCATCCGCGGGTGATCGGGCTGGCGGAGTTCATGAACTTCCCCGGCGTCATCCACCGCGATCCCGGCGTCATGGCCAAGCTCGAGGCCTTCCGCGGCCGCCATGTCGACGGCCATTGCCCGCTGCTGACCGGCCGCGACCTGAACGCCTATATCGCCGCCGGTATCCGCACCGAGCACGAGGCGACGACGGCCGGGGAGGCGTTGGAGAAGCTGCGCAAGGGGATGCGGGTCCTGATCCGCGAGGGCTCGGTCTCGAAGGACCTGCACGCGCTGGCGCCGCTGCTCACCGAGCGGCATTCGCCCTATCTCTGCCTCTGCACCGACGACCGCAACCCGCTCGACATCGCCGAGCACGGCCATCTCGACTACATGATCCGCACCGCGATCGAGCTGGGGGCGCCGGCGCTGGCGGTCTACCGCGCCGCCTCGCTGTCGGCGGCCGAGGCCTTCGGGCTCAAGGATCGCGGGTTGATCGCGCCGGGCAAGCGGGCCGACATCGCGGTGATCGACACGCTCGAGGGCTGCCATGCCGAAACGGTGATCTGCGGCGGCGTGGTGGTGGACGACGCCGCCTTCGCCGCGCGCGAGCTGATCGCGCCGGTGGCGCGCCACTCGGTCAAGGCGCGCAGGGTTTCGGCCAGCGATTTCCGCACCGCCGGCAACCGGGCCGAGACGCCCGTGATCGGCATCCTGCCGGGCAAGATCATCACCGAACACCTGACCGAGGAGATCGCGCCGGTCGATGGCGACAAGCGCCCCGACCTCGACCGCGACCTGGTCAAGATCGCGGTGATCGAGCGTCACGGCAAGAACGGCAACATGGCGACCGGCTTCGTCCGCGGCTTCGGGCTCAAGGCCGGGGCGATCGCCTCGACCGTCTGCCACGACCACCACAACATCGCCGTCGTCGGCGCCGATTACGCCGATATGGCGCTGGCCGCCAACCGGCTGGGCGAGATCGAGGGCGGCTTCGTCGTCGTGCGCGACGGCGAGGTGCTGGCCGAGGTGGCGCTGCCGGTCGCCGGGCTGATGAGCCTCGAACCCTTCGAGGTGGTGCGCGACGCGCTGGTCGAGCTGCGGGCGGCGGCGGCCAGCCTCGGGGTGGTGCTGGAAGAGCCCTTCCTGCAGCTTGCCTTCCTCGCCCTGCCGGTGATCCCGCATCTCAAGATCACCGATCACGGCATGGTCGATGTCGACCGCTTCGAGGTGATGAGCTGAGCCGGACGTTTGCGTGAAACGGGGCAGGACCGGGGCGCTGCCCCGGACCCCGGGATATTTTCATTCAGGTGAAATGCAGGGTGGACCCGGTATCGGGGCGGGGGCGGGCATGGCTGTCCCGGCGCGGCAGAGGGCGGTGAAAAGGCGTCAGTCCGTGCAGATGCCCTGCAGGCTGACCCAGCTGTCGTCGGGGATCAGCGGCGGCGGCGTCTTGCCGGCGAAGGGGTCGTTCGCGATCAGCCCGGCGGCGGCCGGATCGGGACCCAGGGCGCGGGCATAGGCGGCGCTGTCGACCCCGGCGGCACGGAAGCGGGCCAGCAGCGATGCCTCGGGCAGCGGCGCGGGATGCTCGGCCCGCGCCAGCAGCACCGCGCCGTAGCCATGCAGCGCCTTGGCCGGGAAACTGCCGGTGGTCAGCAGCCGGAAGGTCGCCCGCAGCCCGGCCCATTTCAGCAGTGCGACCAGCGGGTCGGCGGCCTCGGCCCGCGCCCGCTCGGCCAGCAGGTAGCCGGCGGCGATCTCGGGGCCGTCGTAATTCTCGACCAGGTCGTGACGCAGCAGCAGCAGCCCGCCCGGCAGATGGGCCGTCGCGACCGGCGCGTCGCGCAGCACGGCGATCCGCACCCGGGCCCGGCCGAACAGCCGCGCCGTCAGCCGGCCCAGGGCCATCTGGCCCTGCGGGTCGGCGCAGGGCGTGCCGGTGACCCGGCCCATATCGGCCAGCACCATGCGGCCGATCTCCTGCCGCTTCGAAAACGGCACCACCTGGGCGGTATGGCGGATCAGGGCGCCGGGCATCCAGGCGCCGACCGCGATCACCGCCGCCAGCCCGGCGCCGAGCAGCCCGTAGCGCAGCCGGCCGGGCCGCGGCCGCCGGCCCTCGACGGCGCGATGCACCGTCTCGATCGCCTCGATCATGGTCGCGTCGTCCAGCTCCAGCGTCTCGCTCGCCGCCTCGCCGGGGGCGTAGAGCGCCGGCGTCTCGCCGGGATTGAGCCGGATCACGGCGGGCAGCGACCAATGGGTCAGCGGTGTGTCGCTGCGGCTGTCGGACAGCACCAGGGAGGCATCGCCGAAGGAGACGATGACGTCGCGCCGCTGGGCTGCGGGCGTTTCGCGCCACAGGCCGGAGCTTTCCAGGCGTTGATATTGCTTGAGCGCCGTCATTTGCGCGGCACGGGTCCTGCTCTTGTTCTGACGCGCCGAATCTAGCGCAGGGGACGGGCCGCTACAATTGAAAGCGACCGTGGCGGGTGCGTCGGCGGTGCAGGATCGGGGCTCTGCCCCAAACCCCGGGATATTGGGACTGAGAGGAAGGGACGGGCGCGTTCCCCTCTTCCTCTCAGCGAAAATATCCCGGGGGGCCGGGGGGCTGGCCCCCCGGCTTGCGTCACAGCAGCTTGGCGACCGCGCGCAGCTCGAACTTCTGGATCTTGCCGGTCGAGGTCTTGGGCAGATCCGAGAAGACGATCTTCTTCGGCGTCTTGAAGCCGGCGAGGCGGGCGCGGGCGAAGGCGATCAGTTCCTCCTCGGTCGCCTCGGCCTCGGGCTTGAGTTCGACGAAGGCGCAGGGCACCTCGCCCCATTTCTCGTCCGGCTTGGCGACCACGGCGCAGAGGCTGACCGCCGGGTGGCGGGCCAGCACGTCCTCGACCTCGACCGAGGAGACGTTCTCGCCGCCGGAGATGATGATGTCCTTGGCTCGGTCGGTGATCTTGATGTAGCCGTCGGGATGCTGGAAGGCGATGTCGCCCGAGCGGAAATAGCCGCCCTTGAAGGCCGCGCGCGTGGCTTCCGGGTTCTTGTAATAGCCCTTCATCACCGCGTTGCCGCGCATCGCGATCTCGCCCAGATGGGCGCCGTCGCGGGCGACCGGCTCGCCATGGCTGTCATGCACGACGGCCTCTTCCATCATCGGCATCAGCACCCCGGTCCGGGCCTTGAGCGCGGCGCGCTCGTCGCCCTGGATGTCGTCCCACTCGGGCTTCCAGGTGCATTCGGTGGCCGGGCCGTAGACCTCGGTCAACCCGTAGACCTGGGTGACGTTGAAGCCCAGGGGCTCGATCGCGGCCAGCGTGGCGGCGGGCGGCGGGGCGCCGGCGGTGAAGACCTCGACGATGTGGTCGAAGCTGCGGCGGTCGGATTCGGGCGCGTTGATCAGGCTGTTGAGCACGATCGGGGCGCCGCCGAAATGGGTCACGCCCTCGTCGGCGATGGCGTCGTAGATGTTCCTAGCGGTGATGTCGCGGCAGCAGACCAGCGTGCCGCCCATCATCGGCACCATCCAGGTGTGGCACCAGCCGTTGCAGTGGAACAGCGGCACGATGGTCAGGTAGACCGGATACAGCACCATCCGCCACGAGATCGCGTTGCCCATGGTGGCGAGATAGGCGCCGCGATGGTGGTAGACGACGCCCTTGGGCCGGCCGGTGGTGCCCGAGGTGTAGTTGAGCGCGATGCTCTCCCATTCGTCCTCGGGCATCACCCAGTCGGCCGCCGGGTCGCCCTGTTCCAACAGGGCCTCGTAGGTGAGGTAGTGGCCGGAGGCTTCGATCCCGGCCTCTTCGTCCGCGATCTCGACGATCTGCGGCGCCGGGCCCTGCATCGCCTTGATCGCGTCTTCCGCGAGGCCGATGCAGGCGCTGTCGCAGAGCACGACCCTGGCGCTGCCATGTTCGAAGATATAGGCGACGGTGTCGGTATCGAGGCGGGTGTTGATCGTGTTCAGGATCGCGCCGCAGGCCGGCACGCCGAAATGCGCCTCGGCCTGGGCCGGGACGTTGGGCAACAGCGTCGCCACCACGTCGCCGGGCTTGATCCCGTGCGCCGCCAGACCCGAGGCGAGGCGGCTGACGCGGCCGTAATAGTCGAGATAGCTGCGCCTTGTCTGGCCGTAGACGACGGCGGTGCGCTCGGCGAAGATATCGGCGGCGCGGCGCAGATGCGACAGCGGGGTCAAGGCGACATGGTTCGCCGCGCAGCGATCGAGTCCAGTTTCGTCCGGTAGCCAGCCCATCTGCTTCTCCTCCCGCGCCGTCGCGCATAGTCTCCCATTCGGGCCGGATTATTGACCGGCCGGGGACGGTAAGGAAAGAGCGTAGAAACACCGGGTCTTGCACGATGGCCACAAGTCTTGCCGCCCCGCTTTACCCCGGGCGCGCGAGACGCCAGAGTGGCGCCATGATCCTCTCGCGCGGGCGCCGCTACATCTTCGTTCACATCCCCAAGACCGGCGGCACGGCGCTGAGCCTGGCGCTGGAGGCGCGGGCGATGAAGGACGATATCCTGATCGGCGACACGCCCAAGGCGCGGGCGCGGCGACGGCGGCTGAAGGGGGTCAAGACCGCCGGGCGGCTGTGGAAGCATTCGACGCTGGCCGACGTGGTCGGGCTGGTGACGCCCGAGGAGATCGAGACGTTCTTCACCTTCACCCTGGTGCGCAATCCCTGGGACCGGATGGTGAGCTATTACCACTGGCTGCGGGCCCAGAGCTTCGCCCATCCGGCGGTGGCGCTGGCCCGGCGGCTGGAATTTGCCGATTTCCTCGCCCATCCCCAGACCCGCGAGAGTTTCTCGGCCTGGCCCTACGGCGCCTACATGCACGGGCCGGACCGGCGGGAGCACTGCGATCTGTTCCTGCGGCTCGAGCATCTGGCCGAGGATATCGGGCCGCTCGAGGCGCATCTGGGTTTCCGCGTCGCCCTGCCGGGGCGGATCAACGCCTCGGAGCGGGCGCGGGACTGGCGCGGCTATTACAGCGACGACGCGGCGGAGCTGGTGGGCGAGATCTGCGCCGAGGACGTGGCGCGGTTCGGGTATTCCTTCGACGGGTAGGGGCGGGGGCGTGCGGCACAAGCGCAGAACCGAGCGGCCTGCTCGTGCCCCGCGCGCACCGGGCGGATCGAAGCGATGCACGCCCCTCCGCTTCGTCGAGGGTGCCGACCGGAACAGCCTGTAGACATCGCCAATGGAAAAGGCCGGGGGGCTGTCCCCCCCGGCCCTCCCGAGGATATTTTCGCCAGAAGGAAATGGCCGGTCAGGCCGCTTTCCGTTCCGGCGCGAAGCGGGTGTAGAAGGTCTCGCCCTTCTCGGCCATCTCGCGCAGCAGCTTCGGCGTGGTGAAGCGGGCGCCGTAGGCTTCGGTCAGCGCGTCGCAGAGTTCCACCGCCTTGGCGGCGCCGATCATGTCGAGCCAGCTCAGCGGCCCGCCCGACCACGGCGCGAAGCCCCAGCCGAGGATGGCGCCGACATCGCCTTCGCGGATGTCCATCAGCACGCCGTCCTCCAGCGCCCGCACCGCTTCCAGCACCTGGGCGAAGAGCAGCCGGTGCTGGACCTCGGTGACGTCGGGCTGGTCCTCGGCGACCGGGTATTGGGCGGCCAGGCCCTCCCACAGCCCGATGCGCTTGCCCTTCTCGTCATAGGCGTAGAAGCCGGATTTCGACTTCCGGCCCAGCCGGCCCTGGTCGTACATCCAGAACAGCACCTCGTCGACGGCATCGTCCGGGTAGGCATCGCCCATCGCCGCCTTGGTCGCCTTGGCGATCTTGACGCCGAGGTCGATCGAGGTCTCGTCGACCAGCTGCAGCGGGCCGAGCGGCATGCCGACCAGCTTGGCCGCGTTCTCGATCAGCGCCGGTTCCACCCCTTCGGCGACCATGCGGACGCCCTCGTTGATGTAGGGAATGATGCAGCGGTTGGCGTAGAAGAAGCGCGCGTCGTTGACCACGATCGGGGTCTTGCGGATCTGGCGGACATAGTCGAGCGCCTTGGCCACCGCGCGGTCGCCGGTTTCCTTGCCCTTGATGATCTCGACCAGCAGCATCTTGTCGACGGGCGAGAAGAAATGGATGCCGATGAACTGTTCGGGGCGCTTGGAGGCCTTGGCCAGTTCGCTGATCGGCAGGGTCGAGGTGTTGGTGGCGAAGATGCAGTCCGCGCCGACCACGGCCTCGGTCCTGGCCGTGACCTCGGCCTTGACCTTCGGGTCCTCGAACACCGCCTCGACGATCAGGTCGCAGCCCTCGAGCGCGGCGTAATCGGTGGTCGGCGTGATCCGGCCCAGCACCTCGGCCTTCTTCTCCTCGGTCGATTTCTTGCGGCTGATCGCCTTGTCGAGCAGGCCCTCGGAATAGGCCTTGCCGCGCTCGGCCGCGTCCTGCGCGGCGTCGATCAGTACGACCTCGATCCCGGCCATGGCGCTGACATAGGCGATGCCGGCGCCCATCATGCCGGCGCCGAGGATGCCGACCTTCTTGACGCTCTGGTCGGGCACGTCCCTGGGCCGCACCGCGCCCTTCTCCAGCGCCTCCTTGTTGAGGAAGAGCGAGCGGATCATCGCCGCCGAGGACGGGTTCATCATGATGTTGGTGAACCAGCGCGCCTCGATCTTGAGCGCGGTGTCGAAGGGCACCAGCGCGCCTTCATAGACCGCGCTCAGCAGCGCCTTGGCGGCCGGGTAGACGCCCTGGGTCTTGCCGTTGACCATGGCATTGGCGCCGAGGAAGGTCATGAAGCCAGCCGGGTGATAGGGGGCGCCGCCGGGCATCTTGTAGCCCTTCTGGTCCCACGGCTTGACCAGGTCGGCGTCCTTGGCGTTCAGCACCCAGTCCTTCGCGGCGGCGACCGGATCGTCGGCGACCTCGTCGATCAGGCCGGCGGCCTTGGCCTTGGCCGGCTCGACCAGCTTGCCTTCCAGCAGGTAGGGCGAGGCGCCCATCGCGCCCAGCTTGCGGACCAGGCGGGTGGTGCCGCCGCCGCCGGGGAAGATGCCGACCTTGATCTCGGGCAGGCCGATCCGGGCCTTGGGATTGTTGGCGGCGAAGATGCGGTGGCAGGCCAGCGGCAGCTCGAGCCCGATGCCGACGGCGGTGCCGGGCAGGGCGGCGGCGATCGGCTTGCCGCCCTTGAGCGTCTTCGGGTCCATGCCGGCGCGCTCGATCTTGCGCAGCACGCCGTGCATCATCATCACGCCGTCGAACAGGCCCCTGGCGGGCTCGTCGCCGGCATCGGCCTTCATCTTGGCCAGGACGTTGAGGTCCATGCCGCCGGCGAAATCCTTCTTGGCAGAGGTGATGATCACGCCCTTGACGGCGTCATCGGCCAAAGCGGTGTCGATATGGGTGTCGAGCTCGCGAAAGCCTTCCAGGCTCATCACGTTCATCGACTTGCCGGGCACGTCCCAGGTGATGATGGCGACGCCGTCGGCGTCCACGGCATAGGTAAAATCGGTCATTCGGTCTCTCCCGTGTAGGGGGTGCCGTCCTTGCGGGTGAAGGTGGCGTTCCCGTCCTTCACTTCCAGCTTCAGGTCGACATCGGAATAGGTGGCAATTTCATGTGGCGCGCGGCTGCCGACGACGAGGAAACGGGCCTCGCTGTCGGAGCGGTTGATGAACTGGTGGCCGTCGGGATCGCCGGCCGGGAAGGCGGCGCAGTCGCCCGGCTGCATCAGCGTCTCGCCGGCGTCCTGCACCAGCGTGCATTCGCCTTCCAGCACCATGACGAACTCGTCCTCCTTCAGGTGCCAGTGGCGCAGGCTGGACAGGGCGCCGGGTTCGAGGATGACGATGTTGACGCCGAACTGGGTCAGCCCGCCGGCCTGGCCCAGCCGCAGCGAGGACCGGCCCGCCATCATCCCGGCATAGGGCTCGGGATAGATCGAGCCGGTCTTCAGCGGCACATCGTTCAGGTCGATGACGCCCATCACAGCCTCTCGATGATGGTCGCCGCGCCCATGCCGGAGGCGATGCACAGCGTCGCCAGGCCGGTGCCCTTGCCGGTGCGCTCGAGCTCGTCGAGCAGGGTGCCGATGATGATCGCCCCGGTCGCGCCCAGCGGGTGACCCATGGCGATGGCGCCGCCGTTGACGTTGACCTTGTCGGCATCGACGTCGAAGGCCTGCATGAAGCGCAGCACCACCGCGGCGAAGGCCTCGTTGACCTCGAACAGGTCGATGTCGGAGATCGACATGCCCGCTTCCTTGAGGATCTTCTCGGTCACCGGCACCGGGCCGGTCAGCATGATCGTCGGATCGGTGCCGATCTTCGCGGTGGCGCGGATCCGGGCGCGCGGCTTGAGGCCGTATTGCTCGCCGAATTCCTTGTTGCCGATCAGCACCGCGGCCGAGCCGTCGACGATGCCCGAGGAGTTGCCGGCATGGTGGATATGCTCGATCCGCTCCAGCTCCGGGTAGCGCATCATCGCCACCTTGTCGAAGCCGGGCATCACCTCGCCCATCTCCTTGAAGGACGGCTTGAGCGCACCCAGCGCCTGCATGTCGGTGCCCGGGCGCATGTATTCGTCACGGTCGAGGATCGGCAGCCCGTTCTGGTCGCGCACGGTGATCACCGACTTGGCGAAGCGGTTCTCCTGCCACGCCTTGGCGGCGCGGTTCTGGCTTTCCACCGCCAGCGCGTCGGCATCGTCGCGGGAAAAGCCGTACTTGGTGGCGATGATGTCGGCCGAGATCCCCTGCGGCACGAAATAGGTCTTCATCGCCAGGCTGGGATCGACGGCGATCGCCGCCCCGTCCGAGCCCATGGCGACGCGGCCCATCATCTCGACCCCGCCGGCGATATAGGCCTGGCCGGCGCCGCCCTTGACCTGGTTGGCGGCCAGGTTCACCGCCTCCATGCCGGAAGCGCAGAAGCGGTTGATGGCGAGGCCGGGGATGCTCTCGTCGAGATCGGACAGCAGCACCGCCGAGCGGGCAAGGCAGCCGCCCTGCTCGCCGACCTGGGTGACGTTGCCCCAGATCACGTCCTCGACCGCGTGGCCATCGAGCCCGTTGCGCTCCTTGACCGCGTTGAGCACCTTGGCCGAGAGGCTCAGCGAGGTGACCTCGTGCAGGCTGCCGTCCTTGCGCCCCTTGCCGCGGGGGCTGCGCACGGCGTCGTAGATATAGGCTTCGGTCATCATCGTCCTCCTTATGCCCGGTCGGAGGGATTGCCGGGCATCAATTCATAGGGGTGTTTCCAGCCGGGCAGGGCCGCGATGCGGTCGAGCCAGGCGTCGATATGGGGCCAGGCCTTGCGGTCGAAACCGAAGGGCTCGGGATAGTAGAGGTAGCCGCAGCAGGCGGTGTCGGCGATGGTCGGGGCGTCGCCGGCCACCCAGTCGCGGCCCTCGAGGTGGGTGTCGAGCATCTTGATCGAGGACAGCACCCGGGCGCCGAGCCAGCCGATCGCCTGCTCGGGCCGCCTGTCCTCGGGCACGAAGTTCATCAGGAAGCGCAGCGCGCCCTGCTGGCCCGAGCCCTTCTGCGCGTCCCAGAACAGCCAGCGCAGGATCTCGTTGCGGTCGCCGTCGATCAGCTTGCCGGTCTTCTCGGCGATGTGGAGCTGGATCACGCAGGACTGGGTCAGCGTCAGGTCACCCTCGACGAAGACCGGCGCCTCGCCCATCTCGTTGAGGGCGCGGAACTCGGGGCTGCGGCTCTCGCCGTGGAAGAAATCGACATAGACCGGTTCCCAGTCGTAGCCGGTCAGGGCCATGGTCAGCGCCGCCTTGTAGGCATTGCCGCTTTCGCCGAAGCAGTAGAGTTTGGCTGTCATCAGTCTCTCCCTCCGATGTCGTGCCCGCGACCACGGGCGGATGTGAGTATTTGTTCAAAGAAGAAGCTGCAGGGTAGGGGCGGTAACCCTTCGTTAGCCTCCGGGCGGCAGACTGGGCGGCGCGGTACAGGCTGGAGAGCCGATGACCGCCAAAGGAGAAGTCGCCCCGTTCGGCCCACAGGCAGGGCATTCGTGCCGGGCGGGGCGCATCTGCATTTCTTCTTTGCCCAAATACTCCCGCCGGAGGCGTCCCGCGCTCTCGGCCCGTGCAGCGCCCGTCACAGCGCCCGCGCGATCAACTCCTTCATGATTTCGTTCGTCCCGCCATAGATGCGCTGCACCCTGGCATCCGTCCACATTTCCGCCACGGCATATTCCTGCATGAAGCCGTAGCCGCCATGCATCTGCAGGCACGCGTCCAGCACCTCGCCCTGGGTGTCGGTCAGCCAGTATTTCGCCATCGCCGCCTTGGGCACGGTCAGCTCGCCCTTCAGGTGCTCGGCGATGCAGTCGTCGAGGAAGGCGCGGGCGACCACGGTCTTGGTCTGGCACTCGGCCAGGGTGAAGCGGGTGTTCTGGAACTGCAGCAGGTTGCCGCCGAAGGCCTCGCGTTCCTTGGCATAGGCGATGGTGCGCTCGACCGCCCCCTCCATCGCGCCGACCGCGCCGCAGCCGATGATCAGCCGCTCCTGCGCCAGCTGGCTCATCATCTGGTAGAAGCCCTGGCCCTCTTCGCCGCCGAGCAGGTTCTCGGGCGGGATCTCGACATTGTCGAAGAACAGCTCGGAGGTGTCGGCGGCCTTGAGCCCGATCTTGTCGAGGTTGCGGCCGCGGGTGAAGCCCTGCGCGCCGTCGGTCTCGACCACCATCAGCGAGATGCCCTTGGCCTTCTCGCCCGGGTCGGTCTTGGCGGCGACGACGATTAGGTTGGCGTGCTGGCCGTTGGTGATGAAGGTCTTCTGGCCCGACAGCCGGTAGGCATTGCCGTCGCGGATCGCCCGGGTCTTGATCGCCTGCACGTCCGAGCCGCCCGAGGGTTCGGTCATCGCCAGCGCGCCGACCAGTTCGCCGCTAACCATCTTCGGCAGCCAGCGTTGCTTCTGCTCCTCGGTGCCGTAGGCGAGGATGTAATGGGCGACGATGCCGGAATGGATGCCCTGACCCCAGCTGGCGAGGTTGGCGCGCGAGCCTTCCATCAGGATCACCGCCTCGTGGCCGAAATCGCCGCCGGCGCCGCCATATTCCTCGGGGATCGAGGGGCAGAGCAGGCCCAGTTCGCCGGCCTGGGTCCAGGTCTCGCGATCCATCTCGCCCTGCTTGCGCCAACGTTCGAAATGGGGCGCCCATTCCTCGGTGATGAATTTGCGCGTCATCTCGGCGAGCATCTCGTGCTCGTCCGTCATCCAGCTGGAAGCCATCCTCTCCTCCCTTGTCTCCTGCCTCAACGCTTGCGGGCGTCCAGTTCCGAATTGAAGACCCGCAGGCGGTGGGCGAGGTTGTCCTCGTCCGTCACGCTGTCGAAATGTTCGAACAGGAACGACAGCGCCTCGCCCTCGTCGAGCCCGGCCTCGCGCGCGAACCGCCTGAGGCGGCGATAGCCGTCCTCGGTCATCGCGACCGGGAAGCGGCGGGTCAGGCGAAAGCGTTTGGGCATCGTCCCCTCCTTGGTGGCTGGCCCCGGAAACGCCCAGGGCCGGGCCAGCCTAGAACGCCTCGGCGTCCAGCGCCATCACCGGGTCGGCGCCGGATTCGATCCGGGCCAGGTGCATCGCGCAGGCCGGCAGCTGCCGTGCCATGTAGTAGCGCCCGGTGGCGATCTTGGTCTCGTAGAACGCTGCGTCACCGGTGCCGGCATCGAGCGCGGCATAGGCCGCCTTGGCCATCCGCGCCCACATCAGCCCGAGGCAGACATGGCCCATCAGGTGCATGAAGTCGTAGGAGCCCGACAGCGCCGCGTTGGGGTTCTTCATGCCGTTCTGCATGAAGAACATGCCCGCCGCCTGAAGCTGCTTCGAGGCCGCCTTGAGAGGTTCCACGAAGCCCTTCATCCGTTCGTCGCCGTCATGCGCCTTGCACTCGGCCTTGACCATCTCGAAGAAGGCCATGACGTGCTTGCCGCCGTCCTGGGCCAGCTTGCGGCCGACGAGGTCGAGCGCCTGGATGCCGTTGGCGCCCTCGTAGATCATCGCGATCCGGGCGTCGCGGGCGAATTGCGACATGCCCTGTTCCTCGATGTAACCGTGGCCGCCATAGACCTGCTGGGCCTGCACCGCCATCTCGAAACCCTTGTCGGTCTGGAAGCCCTTGATCACCGGGGTCAGCAGCGAGATCAGGCCCTCGGCATCCTTGTCGTCCGAGCGGTGGGCCTTGTCGATCAGGTGGGCGCCCCAGAAGGTGAAGGCGCGGGCGCCCTCGACGAAGGCCTTCTGGTCCATCAGCATGCGGCGGACATCGGGGTGGACGATGATCGGATCGGCGGCGCCGTCGGGGTTCTTGGTGCCGGTGACGTCGCGGCCCTGCAGCCGGTCGCGGGCATAGGCGACGGCGTTCTGGTAGGCGGCTTCGGCCTGGGCATAGCCCTGCAGACCGACGCCGAGACGGGCCTCGTTCATCATCGTGAACATCGCCCGCATGCCCTTGTGCAGCTCGCCGATCAGGTAGCCGGTGGCACCGTCGTAGTTCATCACGCAGGTGGCGTTGCCGTGGATGCCCATCTTCTCTTCGATCTTGCCGACCGAGACGCCGTTGCGCTCGCCCAGCGAGCCGTCCTCGTTGACGAGGAACTTGGGCACGATGAACAGGCTGATGCCCTTGGTGCCTTCGCCGCCGCCCGGTGCCTTGGCCAGCACCAGGTGGATGACGTTCTCGCTCATGTCGTGGTCGCCGGCCGAGATGAAGATCTTCTGGCCGGTGATCTTGTAGCTGCCGTCATCCTGCGGCTCGGCCTTGCTGCGCAGCAGGCCGAGGTCGGTGCCGCAATGCGGCTCGGTCAGGTTCATGGTGCCGGTCCAGTCCATCGACACCATCTTGGGCAGGTATTTCGCCTTCTGCGCCTCCGAGCCATGGGCGAGGATCGCCGAGATCGCGCCGTGGGTCAGGCCCTGGTACATGTTGAAGGCCATGTTGGCCGAGACGAACATCTCGCCGACCGCGGTGCCCATGACGTAGGGCAGGCCCTGGCCGCCGAATTCCTCGGGCAGGTCGAGCCCGTTCCAGCCGCCTTCCTTGACCGCCTCGAAGGCGTCCTTGAAGCCCGTCGGCGTGTAGACGACGCCGTTCTCCAGCCGGCAGCCCTCCTGGTCGCCGACCGCGTTGAGCGGGGCGAGCACTTCGCCGGCCAGCTTGCCGGCCTCGTCGAGCACGGCGGCGGTGAAGTCGCGCTCGAGCTCGTCATAGCCGGGGATGCCGGTCTCGCCGACCTTGAGCATCTCGTGCAGGACGAATTGCATGTCCTTGGTGGGGGCCGTGTAGACGGGCATTCGGGTCTCCCTTAGGTTACTTGGTTCCGTTGGCCTTGCGGCGGTCGGCGATGGTGTCGCCCAGCCAGGCCATCTGTTCCTTCAGATCGGCGATCGCCTCGTTCAGCTCGTCGCGCTGCTGCTCCATCTGGGCAAGCCGCTGCTGCGCCGCGTCGTAGGTGCGGCTCATCTGTTCGAGATGGGCCTCGTCGCGGTTGTAGAGATCGAGCAGCTGGCGGATTTCCTCGAGGCTGAAGCCGAAGCGCTTGCCGCGCAGGATCAGCTTGAGCCGCGCCCGGTCGCGCTTGGTGAACAGCCGTTTCTGGCCGTCGCGGATCGGGAAGATGAGCTCCTTCGCTTCGTAGAACCGCAGGGTGCGCGGCGTCACGTCGAAGGCGTCGCACATCTCGCGGATGGTCATGGTTCTTTCAGTCATCGCATCGTCAGTTCTGGTGGCGCCATGGCAATGAGATGCATTCTTGCGGAGCATCCTACAAGGTGAGTTGACGTTTGCGTAAACGTAACGTGACGTCATTTTTCCGATGACGTGGTGTCAGCCGGCGGGAGGGGGAATGCGGGGTTGGTTTCTGTGCCGGCAAGCTCTCCGCGCAGCCATTGCTGCAGACGCGCCGGTCAGGAGACCGCACCGTTGTGCGGCTGAATTGTTCTCCGGGGCTTCGGCCCCGGATCGCGCCCGCCCCACCCCCAGGGCAGGCGCGATCCGATGCAACCGTGGCAATCAATCCGACACTCGGCGCTTTGGCGTCAGGACACTACGAACGGTGCCGCGCCCACCCACGGGGGCGGGCGCGATCCTACGCGCTTTGTGCCGGCGGTCCCACGGGCGGGGACGACAGGAAAGGAAGTGGGAAAGGGCAGGCGCCGAGTCTCTCCGTCGCGCCGCCCCGCTACCCGTCCAGCGAGTCGGCGACCTCGTCGCGCAGGGCGCGCAGGTCGGTGATGGCGGCGTCGAGTTCCGCGCGCTGGCGGGCCAGTTCGCCAAGCTGGCGGTCGGCCATCTCGATCCAGGCCTCCATCTGCGAGCGCGTCCCCTCCCGCCCGTAAAGCTCGAGCCATTGCCGGATCTCCTCGAGCGAGAAGCCGAAGCGGCGGCCGCGCAGGATCAGGGTCATCCGCGCCACCTCGCGCGGGCCGTAGAAGCGGCTGCGGCCCTGCTTCTGCGGCTGCAGCAGCTCGATATACTCGTAGTAGCGCAGCGTCCGCGGGGTGACCTCGAACTGGGCGCACATCTCCTTGAAGCTGATCAGGTCGTCGCTCATCGCTCTCTCGGCCGGGGTGTCGGGCGGTCCGCTCAAGGTAAGCGGTTCGGCCGGGGGGTGCAATCGCGGCCGTGCGCCCCGGCCGGGGATTTGGCCTTGCAGGGCCGGGCACGAGCACGAATAACTGAAGGCAGGTAGCGACAGGGGACGAGGGATGACCGACAGCAAGGCGAAATTGGCCCGCCAGTTCATCGAGGCGATCCCCCATGCCAAGGCGCTGGGGATGCATCTGGACGAGCTCGGCGACGGCGTCGCCGCGATCTCGATGGCCTATGATTCCCGCTTCGTCGGCGATCCGGCGACCGGCGTCATCCATGGCGGCGCGGTCTCGGCGCTGATGGACACGGCCAGCGGCGCGGCGGTGATGAGCCATCCGGGCGCCCCCGCCGGCACCGCCACCATCGACCTGCGCATCGACTATATGCGGGCGGCGACGCCGGGCCAGCGCATCACCGCCCGGGCCGAGTGCTACCACATCACCCGCTCCGTCGCCTTCGTCCGCGCCACCGCGACGGACGAGGACGAGAGCCGCCCGGTCGCCACCGCCTCGGGCGCCTTCACCGTCGAACGTCCGAAGGGAGGCAAGGCATGAGCCGGTCGCGTCCCGAACCCGTCCAGGTGATCAAGCAGCGCCGCGACGCCGCCCTCAAGGCACTGGCCGGCGGCGTGCCCTACATCCAGTTCCTCGGCATCGAGTTCGACCGCCGCGGCGACGAGGTGACGGCGATCCTGCCCTTCGACGACAGCCTGATCGGCAACCCCTTCCTGCCGGCGATCCATGGCGGCGTCACCGCCGCCTTCCTCGAGACCACGGCGATCATCGAACTGAGCTGGTCGATCCTCTGGGAGGAGATGGAGACCGGCAAGCTCGACCCGACGACGCTGCACCCGACCCACCTGCCGCGGCTGCCCAAGACCATCGACTTCACCGTCGACTACCTGCGTTCGGGCCTGCCGCGCGACGCCTATGCCCGCGCCCGCGTCAACCGCTCGGGCCGGCGCTACGCCTCGGTCCATGTCGAGGCCTGGCAGGACAACCGCGCCCGGCTCTTTGCCCAGGCGACGGGACATTTCCTGATGCCCGACCGGAACGGCGATGCCGCTGCGGGGGGAAATGGCTGAGATCACCCACGCGCGGGTCCTGAAGATCGCGCTGCCCATCGTGCTGTCGAACGCCACGGTGCCGATCCTGGGTGCCGTCGATACCGGCGTCGTCGGCCAGCTGGGCCTTGCCGCCCCGATCGGCGCCGTCGGCGTCGGCGCGGTGATCCTGTCGGCGATCTACTGGGTCTTCGGCTTCCTGCGCATGGGCACCTCGGGCATGGTCGCCCAGGCCCACGGCGCCGGCGACGCCTCCGAGACCGGCGCCATCCTGATGCGCGCGCTGCTGATCGGCGCGGCGGCGGGCCTTGCCTTCATCCTGCTGCAGGCACCGCTGTTCTGGGCCGCCTTCAGGCTCGCCCCGGCCTCGGCCGAGGTCGAGGGGCTGGCCCGCGCCTACCTCTCGATCCGGATATGGGGCGCGCCGGCGACGATCTCGATCTACGCCGTCACCGGCTGGCTGATCGCGACCGAGCGGACCCGCGGCGTGCTGGCGCTGCAACTGTGGATGAACGGGCTCAATGTCGGGCTCGACCTGTGGTTCGTACTCGGCCTCGGCTGGGGTGTGCAGGGGGTGGCGGCGGCGACGCTGATCTCGGAGTGGAGCGGACTGGCGCTGGGGCTCTACCTGTGCCGGCCGGCCTTCGGCGGCGACCAGTGGCGCGACTGGGCCCGGGTCTTCAACCGCGAACGGCTGAAGCGGATGATGCAGGTGAACACCGACATCATGCTGCGTTCGGTGCTGCTGCAGGGCTCTTTCACCTCCTTCGTCTTCCTCGGGGCGCTGTTCGGCGACGTGACGCTGGCGGCCAACCAGGTGCTGATGCAGTTCCTCGAGATCACTGCCTACGCACTCGACGGCTTCGCCTTCTCGGCCGAGTCGCTGGTCGGCCAGGCGGTCGGTGCCCGCTCGGTGCCGCGGCTGCGGCGGTCCGCGCTCCTGTCGAGCCAGTGGAGCCTTGGGGCCAGCCTCGCGCTCGGGCTGGCGTTCTGGTTCGGCGGCCCGGCGCTGATCGACCTGATGGCCAAGGCGCCCGAGGTGCAGGCGGCGGCGCGGCTCTACCTGCCCTGGATCGCGGTCGCCCCGGTGGTCAGCGTCGCCAGCTACATGCTCGACGGCATCTTCATCGGCGCCACCATGACCAGGGCGATGCGCAACGCGATGGTGCTGTCGGTGGCAGTCTATGCCGCGGCGATCGCGCTGCTGATGCCGCCTTTGAGCAATCACGGGCTCTGGGCCGCGCTGATGGTGCTCAACGCGGTGCGGGGGCTGACGCTGGCGCTGCGCTACAAGGCGGTCGAGCGGCTGGCGGCCTAGGTTCCGGCGGCAAGGCCGGGGGCGCTGCCCCCGGACCCCCGGGATATTTGTCAGCAGAAAGTGTGGATCAGAGGATCGAGAGCACGGCTTCGGGCGGGCGGCCGAGGGCGGCGCGGGCGCCGTGGAGCACCAGCGGGCGCTCGATCAGCACCGGGTTGGCGGCGAGGGCGGCGATCAGGGTGTCCTCGTCGATGTCGCGGCTGAGGCCGAGTTCCCTGAACCGGGCCTCCTTGGTCCGGGTCAGGGCGAGGGCCGGCTGGCCGAGGCGGGCGAGCGCGTCGCGCAGTTCGGCCTCGCTGGGCGGATCGTCGAGGTAGCGCCGGACCTGCGGGGCGAGGCCGCGCTCCTGCAGCAGCGCTAGGGTCTGGCGCGATTTCGAGCAGCGCGGGTTGTGCCAGATGATGACGCTCACAGCCAGTCCTTCCGTCCGGTGCCGACCGCCTCGGCGACGCTGGCGAAGCCGTCGCGGGCGAGCAAACTGTCGAGCCCGCGGGCGATGCGGGCGGCAAGGCCGATGCCTTCATAGACCATCGCGGTGTAGAGCTGCACCGCCGCGGCGCCGGCGCGGATCTTGGCATAGGCCTGTTCGGGCGTTCCGACGCCGCCGACGCCGATCAAAGGCAGGGCGCCGTCGGTCAGCTGCGATAGCCGGGCCAGGATGCGAGTGGATTTTTCGAACAATGGCGCGCCGGATAGCCCGCCTTTCTCGCCCGCATATGCACTTTTCAGACCTTCGCGCGCCAAGGTGGTATTGGTGGCGATGACGGCGTCGATGCCGGAGCCTTGCGCGACCTCGGCGATCTCTTCCAGCTCGCGGTCGTCCAGATCCGGGGCGATCTTGAGGAAGACCGGGATCGGCCGGGCGAGCCCGTCGCGCACCTCCAGCACCCCCGCCAGCAGCGCCGAGAGCGCCGCCTTGCCCTGCAGCTCGCGCAGCCGCTCGGTATTGGGCGAGGAGACGTTGACGGTGGCGAAATCGAGATGCGGGCCGCAGGTCGCCAGCACGGTGGCGAAATCGGCGGCGCGGTCGGCGCTGTCCTTGTTGGCGCCGAGGTTGAGGCCGATGACGGCATCGCGCGGGCGCCGGGCCAGCCGGGCGGCGATGGCCTCGGCGCCGTCATTGTTGAAGCCGAAGCGGTTGATCGCGGCGCGGTCCTCGGTCAGCCGGAACAGGCGCGGTTGCGGATTGCCCGGTTGCGGCCGCGGCGTGGCGGCGCCGACCTCGATGAAGCCGAAGCCGGCCCGAGCCAGCGGCGCCAGCGCCACCGCGTTCTTGTCGAAGCCGGCGGCGAGCCCGATCGGGTTGGGCAGGTCGAGCCCCGCCAGCCGGGTGGCCAGCCGGGGCGAGGTGACCCGACCCGGCAGCGGCAGCAGCCCGCTGCGCAGGGCGCAGAGTGACAGGCCGTGGGCGCGTTCGGGATCGAAGCGGTGGAGCAGGGGTAGGCCGAGGCGCTCGAGCGGGGTCACATCACCCCCTCGGGGAAGATGTGGCCGGTGGCGCCGAGCGGCAGCGACTTGTCCCAGACCACCTCGTCGAGGCGCAATTCGCGGTAGAGATGGGGAAACAGCGCCCCGCCGCGCGACGGCTCCCATTTCAGTTCGGGGCCGAGCCGGTCGGGATCGACCGCAACCAGCACCAGGTCGCTTTCGGCGGCAAAATGCTTGGCGGCGGTCTCGGCCACCTGGGGGGCGGTCGAGAAATGTATGAAGCCGTCCTCCAGGTCGACCGGCGCGCCGAGGGTCTCGCCGGCGGCGCGGAAGGCGTCCCATTCGGGGCGGCGGAATATCTTGAAGATCAGCATGGCAAGGTCATGCCGTGCCGGGCGCGCGCGGTCAATGGGGCGCGTGCAGTTGTGCAGGCCCGGCGAGAGCGCGGCGAGAGCGCGGCGGGGGGGGCGGCTGCGGGGATCACGGCTGCGATAGCGGGTGTCGTGGGGCTTGCCAGCGGACGGCCGGCCTGCAAGAATTGAACCATCGTTCATTTAATGCGGCAGCCCCTGGAGGAGGTCCGGCGGAGGGGCCGGCGACGGGGCGGCAAGGGAGGATGAGATGACCACCGAGATGACCAGGGACAAGCGGCTCGACATCGCCCCGACGCGGGGGCTGGCCCATGTGGCCGGGGCGACGGACGTGCCGCTGATCGAGGATAGCATTCCGGCGCTTCTGGCCCGCACCGCCGAGACCTGGCCCGAGCGCGAGGCCGCGGTCTTCACCGGCGAGGGCATCCGCTGGACCTGGCGCGAATTCGCCGCCCGCGTCGACCGGCTGGCCGCCGGCCTGCTGCGGCTCGGGCTCGGCCATGGCGACCGGATCGGCATCTGGGCGCCGAATCGCTCGGAATGGCTGCTGACGCAATTCGCCACCGCCCGGATCGGGGTGATCCTGGTCAACGTCAATCCCGCCTACCGCCTGCACGAGCTGGAATTCGCGCTGAAGAAGACCGGCTGCCGGGCGCTGGTACTGGCCGAGCGGTTCAAGAGCTCGGACTATGTCGGCATGATTAACCGGCTGGTGCCGGAACTGGCGCGGGCGCAGCCGGGGCAGCTCGAATGCCGCAAGCTGCCCGACCTGCGCGACGTCGTCACCCTGGGCGAGACCTCTTATCCCGGCTGCCACCGGTTCATGGATGTCGAGGCGATGGGGGAAGCGGTCGCGGCGAGCGAGCTGGACGCGCTCACCGCCGCGCTCGACGCCAACGAGCCGATCAACATCCAGTTCACCTCGGGCACCACCGGCGCGCCCAAGGGGGCGACGCTGACCCACCGCAACATCGTCAACAACGCCCATTTCGTGACCGGGGCGATGAAGGCGACCGAGGCCGACCGCGTCTGCATCCCGGTCCCCTTCTACCATTGCTTCGGCATGGTGATGGGCACGCTGGGCTGCGTCACCAAGGGGGCAACCATCGTCGTCCCGGGCGAGGGCTTCGACCCGGCGGCGACCCTGTCCTGCGTCGCGGCCGAACGCTGCACCGCGCTTTACGGCGTGCCGACGATGTTCGTTGCCATGCTCGAACATCCCGATTTCGCCCAGCATGACCTGTCGAGCCTGCGCACCGGCATCATGGCCGGCGCGCCGTGCCCGATCGAGGTGATGAAGCAGGTCCAGTCGAAGATGCACATGTCCGAGGTCACGATCGCCTACGGCATGACCGAGACCAGCCCGGTCTCGTTCCAGTCGGGCACCGACACGCCGCTGGAAAAGCGGGTCTCCTCGGTCGGGCAGATCCAGCCGCATCTCGAGGTCAAGATCGTGCGCGAGGACGGCTCGATCGCCAATGTCGGCGAGCAGGGGCAGCTGCTGACCCGGGGCTATTCGGTGATGTGCGGCTACTGGGGCGAGCCCGAGCGCACCGCCGAGGCGGTCGACGCGGAAGGCTGGATGCGGACCGGCGACCTGGCCCGGATCGACGCCGAGGGCTATTGCAACATCACCGGCCGGGTGAAGGACATGATCCTGCGCGGCGGCGAGAACATCTACCCGCGCGAGATCGAGGAGTTCCTCTACACCCACCCCGATGTCAGCCAGGTCCAGGTCTTCGGCATTCCCGACCACAAATATGGCGAGATCGTCGCCGCCTGGATCGTGCCGCGCCCGGGCACGACGCCGACCGAGGCCGGGATCAAGGAGTTCTGCCGCGACCAGATCGCCCATTTCAAGATCCCGGCCGTGATCCGGTTCAAGGACGAACTGCCGATGACCGTCACCGGTAAGCCGCAGAAATTCGTCATGCGCGACGCGATGATCGAGGAGCTGGAGCTCGAGGTCGAACAGACGGCGTGAGCCGGCGACGATCGGCGGCGTCTGCGGGCGCCGCCTAGTCCTGCCTGACGGGGCGGAGCGTGGCGGGTTGAACCGCGACCCGCAGCTCTCGTCCCAGCAGGTCGAGCAGCACCCAGACCCGTTGATCGGGCGCCAGTTGCTCGACCGTCGCGACGAACTCGGTGAACGGGCCGGAGGACAGCCGGACCGCATCGCCCGGCCGGATATCGGGGGATGGCAGCAGCTTGCCCTCGGCGTCGCAGCGCCGCATCAGCTGCGCAATCATCTCCGCGGGCACGCGCGCCGGTTCCTTGCCGAAGCTCACCAGCCGGGTGACGCCGTGGGTCGAGTTGATCGCCTGCCAGCCACCCCGCGCCGGGTCGAAGGCGACGAAGGCATAGCCCGGGAACAGCGGCCGCGACGCCGTCACGAAGGCCCCGCGTGCGCGGCGGGTGCCCTCCTGCATCGGGACGAAGACCTGGAAACCCTGCCTGCGCAGGTTCCGTTCGGCGATGCACAGGGAATTCGGCTTGAGCTGCGCCAGATACCAGGATGTTTCCGCCGCGTCGCCGACCATGGCCTCTCTCGCACTCCACCTTCCGGTCCTTGTCGCTCAAATCGGACCGCGTGCCAATCAGGAACGCGGAGGCGCACCGCTTGCCCGGACAGGGCGTGGCGCGCGCCGGGACGCCGAAGCGGGCGCCGAACCGGAGCGTCGCCGCCCGCAAAGCCCGGTCCAAGGCGGCATGGGGAATTCGGGGCCCCCCGCAGCGGCGGCCGGGACAGGTTGCGCGGCATTCGCATGCTACGCTTGAGTCGGGGTTGTGCGCAACCTTGGGTGGCAATGGCGATCAGGCAAAAGGCCTTGGTTGCTTGCCGTCAAAACCCGTTTCCGATCTTGTCCAAGGCGTGTCGCGGCAGTCCTCGTGCGGCAGCCTGCGCGGCTCCGTCCGACGGGCGGCCGCTTCTTCTCCAGGCATCGCGGCCAGATTCGAGGCTGCCCGCTGTGGCCGGCCCAACGCGACGGTGGTATCGGGATGCACCCGACAGCGATACGATCTGAAACAGACACTTCTCGAGGATGAGCGAGCATATGCGACGCGTTCTGGTCACCGGCTCGGCCGGTTTCATCGGCTTCCACCTGGCCAAACTGCTTCTGGCCGAGGGCTTCCGGGTCCACGGCTATGACGGCATGTCGGACTACTACGACGTCAATCTCAAGCGGAAGCGGCACGCGATGCTGCTGCAGAACCCGAATTTCTCGGCCGACGAGGCGCTGCTCGAGGACAACGAGACGCTCGACCGGGTCTTCGACAGCTTCGCGCCGGAGGTCATCGTCCATCTCGCGGGGCAGGCGGGGGTGCGCTATTCGCTCGAGAACCCGCGCGCCTATATCGACGCCAATATCGTCGGCACCTTCAACGTCATGGAGGCGGCGCGCCGGTTGCAGGTGCAACACCTGATGATGGCCTCGACCTCCTCGGTCTACGGCGCCAACACCGAGATGCCGTATCGCGAGACCGACAAGGCCGACACCCAGATGACGATCTACGCCGCGACCAAGAAGGCGAACGAGGCGATGGGTCATTCCTATGCCCATCTCTGGGGACTGCCGACCACGATGTTCCGCTTCTTCACCGTCTACGGGCCCTGGGGCCGGCCGGACATGGCGCTGTTCAAGTTCGTCGACGCGATCCTCGAGGGCCGGCCGATCGACATCTACAACAACGGCGAGATGTATCGCGACTTCACCTATGTCGGGGACCTGGTGCGCGGCATCCGGCTGCTGATCGACGCGGTGCCGGAACGCCCCGAAAGCGCCGAGGAGATCGCGCCGGGCGACAGCCTGTCGCCGGTGGCGCCGTTCCGGATCGTCAATATCGGCAATTCCGACAAGGTGCGGCTGCTCGATTTCGTCGACGCGATCGAAGAGTGCCTCGGCCGGCCGGCGATCCGCAACTACATGCCGATGCAGAAGGGCGACGTGCCGGCGACCTGGGCGGATGCCGCGCTGCTGCACCGCCTGACCGGCTATCGGCCGCAGACCGATGTCCGCGAAGGCATCGCCCGCTTCGTCGACTGGTTCCGGGAGTATTACGAGAAATGAACCAAAGCGCCGCGCCGCCGCTGGGCGACGGCCCGATCGCGGTCCTGGGGCTGGACCATGCCGGGCTGGCGCTGGCGGTGGAGGGCGGCAAGAGCCGCAAGGGCGCCGGCTTCGATGTCGCGCCCGGGCGGATCGCCGGACTGGGCTGCGGACGCGACCACAGCCGCGAGGGCGACGCCGAAGACCTGGCCGCGGCCGGCGGCGGGCCGGCATCCGGGACCGGCCACAGGGGGCTGGCGGCGGGCACCCGCCGCAGTATCATGCCGCGATGCGCCCGAGCTTCTATCCCGCCTTGGTCAACGACCGTTCCGGCGATCCCGCCGTCTATGTCGACTTCCTGCGGGAGCGGCGGGCGATCTTGTTCGACCTCGGCGAGATCAACGCCCTGCCTCCGCGCAAGATCCTGCGGCTGAGCGACGTATTCGTCTCGCACACCCATGTCGATCACTTCATCGGCTTCGACCGGCTGCTGCGGCTGCTGCTCGGGCGGCCGAAAACGCTGCGCCTCTACGGTCCCGACGGGTTCGTCGACCGGGTGGCGGCCAAGCTGAACGCCTATACCTGGAACCTGGTCGACCGCTTCGCCGACGATCTGATCTTCGAGGTCACGGAACTGGCGGGCGCGGGGCAGGGGCGGCGGGCGCGGTTCCGCCTCAAGGCCCGCTTCGCGCGCGAGGGGGAAGAGCAGATCGCCGTTGACGACGGGGTGATCCTGTCCGAGCCCGGCCTGACGGTCCGCTTCGCCGAACTGACGCATCGCACGCCCTGCCTTGCCTACGCGCTGCAGGAGACCGCCCATGTCAATATCTGGCGCAATCGGGTTGCCGAGCTCGGCCTTGCCCTCGGGCCGTGGCTGCGGCGGCTGAAACAGGCGATCCAGGCCGGTCTGCCCGATGCGACACCGATCGCGGTCGAGACCATCGCGGGGGCACGGCGCGATCTGCCGCTCGGCCAGTTGCGCGACAGGGTCGCCTCGGTGACGGCCGGCCAGAAGATCGCCTATGTCACCGACGCGGGCTTCACCCCCGCCAACGCGGCGGCGATCGTCGAACTGGCGCGCGGCGCCGACACGTTGTTCATCGAGGCCGCCTTTGCCGGGGCCGATGCCGCGCTGGCCCGGGACCGGGCCCACCTGACCGCTGCCGAGGCGGGCGAGCTGGCCCGCCAGGCCGGGGTGGCGCGGGTCGAGCCGTTCCACTTCTCGCCGCGCTACAGCGGCATGGAAGACCGGCTTCTCGCCGAGGCGATCCGGGCCTTTCGCGGCGGGATGCGGGACCTGTCCTAGAGACGCGCGCCGGGCGGTGAGGCGCGCCAGGCGCGTCGCTCAGCCGATGCGCAGCGGCTGCCGCCTCGGCCCCCAGTCGCCGGGCGGACCGTCGATGACGCCGGGAAAGGCGGTGCCGCAGCTGCGGCAATGGCCGTCCTCGGTCAGGTTCCAGTCCGACAGCCGGTACCAGTCGCGGCCGATCAGCAAGTCGCCGCAGCTGCTGCAATAGCTCGACTGGCCGTCCTTGTGATGGGTGTTGCCGACATAGACATGGTTGAGGCCGGCGGCCCTGGCGATCTGACGCGCCCGCAGCAGCGTCGCCTGCGGCGTGGCCGGCACCTCGGGCATGCGGTGGTCGGGGTGGAAGGCCGAGAAATGCAGCGGCACGTCCGGCCCCAGCCGGTCGACGATCCAGTCCGCCATCTCGGTCAGCTCGCGGTCGCTGTCGTTGTGGCCCGGGATCAGCAGCGTCGTCAGCTCGACCCAGCAGTCGGTCTCGTTGGCCACGTAGTCGATCGTCTCCAGCACCGGCGCCAGATGCGCGGCGGCGAGCTGATGATAGAACGCCTCGCTGAAGCCTTTGAGGTCGATATTCGCCGCGTCCATATGGGCGAAGAATTCCGCCCGCGGCTCGGGCGTGATGTAGCCCGCCGTCACCGCCACGCTGCGGATGCCGCGGTCGTGGCAGGCGCGGGCGATGTCGACGGCATATTCGTAGAAGATCACCGGGTCGTTGTAGGTGAAGGCGACCGAGGCCGCCCCGGCCCGTTCCGCCGCCTCGGCGATCATCTCGGGCGTCGCCCGGTCGGTCAGGCTGTCGACCTGGCGGCTGGTCGAAATCTCGTGGTTCTGGCAGAACTTGCAGGCCAGGTTGCAGCCCGCGGTGCCGAAGCTGAGCACCGGGGTGCCGGGCAGGAAATGGTTCAGCGGCTTCTTCTCGATCGGGTCGATGCAGAAGCCCGAGGAGCGGTTGTAGGTGTCGAGGACGATGCGCTGGCCCTCGGCCTTGCGCACGAAGCACAGGCCGCGCTGGCCCGGTTTCGGGGCGCAGTAGCGCGGGCAGAGTTCGCAGACCAGCCGCCCATCCTCGGGGCGGGCGGACCAGAAACGCGCGGTATCCAAGACGACCCCTCCAAAATTTGTGATCACACCCCATATAGGGCGCAATCGCCCCTGCGGAAGGGGCAAGGAGGAAAGCGATGTCCGACCGCCACTGCCGGTTCGCCGGCCTGTTCTTTCCCGCCGACAGCGCGGAGCTCGCCGGCGAGGTCCGGGCCTTCCTGGAGGCTGCCGACAGTGCCACATCATCCGCGACCGCCGCGCCGCGCGCCATCGTCTCGGCCCATGCCGGCTATCCCTATTCCGGCCGCTTCGCCGGGCAGTCCTTCGCCGCGGTGAACTGGACGCCCGCCCGCGTCGTCGTCATCTCGCCCTCGCACCGCCATCCGTTCCGCGGCCTCGCCTATCCCTCGCAGCAGGTCTTCGCCACCCCGCTCGGCCCGCTGCGGATCGACCGGGCCGCCTGCGCCGCGCTCGCCGCTGCCGGGCTGGCGCATGAGGAGGATGCCGCCCATGACGACGAGCACGGCATCGAGACCCAGCTGCCGTTCATCCGCATGCTCTGGCCCGAGGCGCAGCTCGTGCCGCTGGTCTGCGGCGCGGTGCCGGCGGCGCAGGTCGCGGCGGCGATCGACGCGCTGGCCGGGCCCGAGACGCTGGTGGTGCTGTCCTCCGACCTGAGCCATTTCCTGCCCCGGTCCGCCGCCGGCGGGAAGGATGCCGAAACCGCCCATCTGCTCGAGACCGGCGAGGCCGAAGCCCTGACCCCGGGCCATGCCTGCGGCGCCACGGGCCTGCAGGGCTGGCTGATGTCGCGGGCCGGGCAGGGCAGCAAGGCGCTGCGGCTGGGCATGGGCGACAGCGGCGATGTGACCGGCGACCGCGCGCGGGTCGTCGGCTACGGCGCCTGGGCCTTCTATCCCATCGACAGTGCGATGCTGGGGCCGGAGGCGCAATCCGAGCTGCTCGGCCTGGCCCGCGAGGCGATCGCGGGCCGTCTGGCCGAACGTCCGGCACCGGCGCCCGATCCCGGCCGCGCCGCCACGCCGCTGCAGACCCGTGCGGCCAGCTTCGTCACCCTGACGCAGGACGGCACGCTGCGCGGCTGCATCGGCTCGATCGCGGCCCGTCGCGCGCTGGCCACGGACGTGGCCGAGAACGCCATCGCCGCGGCGTTCCGCGATCCGCGCTTTCCGCCGGTGACGGCCGGGCAATTGCCGCAGCTGCGGATCAAGCTGGCGGTGCTGAGCCGGGCGCAGGAGATGCGGATCGGGGGCGAGGACGAGGCGCTGGCGCGGATCGCGCCGGGGCTGGACGGGCTGATCCTGACCTCGGCCGGGCGCCGCGGCACCTTCCTGCCGGCGGTCTGGGACAGCCTGCCCGAGCCGCGCGCCTTCCTTTCCGCGCTCAAGCAGAAGGCCGGTCTGCCCCGGGATCACTGGGCCGAGGACCTGAGGTTGCACCGGTTCCGGGTGGAAAGCTTTGCCGAGGCCGAAACGGCGGCCTGAGCTGCGGCCGGGCCACTCTCGCTAGCCCCGCGCGAACAGCGCGCCGGCGACCATGTCGGCGGCGGCGGGGCCAAGCGCCAGCGGCGTGTCGTGCAGGACCGACAGCCGGGTGAGTGCCTGAAGGTCGGCGTCGCCGCCATGCGGCAGGGTCGGGTCGGCGAAGAAGATCACCGCGTCGAGGTCCCCCGTGGCGATCAGGGCGCCGAGCTGCTGGTCGCCGCCGCGCGCGCCGCGTTGCAGCCGCTGGACCGACAGGGCCGGCGCGGCCTCGGCGATCATCCTGCCGGTGCCGCCGGTGCAGATCAGGCGATGGCCGCGCAGGCTGCGCTCGTGCCGCAGCACCCAGGCCCGAAGCTGCGCCTTGCGCGTGTCATGGGCCGCCAGCGCCAGCCGCCGCGGCGCGGTCGACTGCGCCCGGGCCCGGTCGGTGAAGTCGAGGATGGCCCGGACCTGGGCGGCAAAGCCCTCGGCCTCGGCCGGGAAGGCCCCGGCCAGCGCCGCGGTGCCGACGGTGAAGCCCGCCGCGCCGGCGCGGGCGGCCGCGGCGATCCGCTCCGGGCTGTCGATGCTGCCGGCCATGATCACCGGCTTGTCCACCGCCGCGCAGACCCTGGTCATCAGGTCCGGCACGTCGCCGGCGAAGCGATAGGCCAGCAGGTCGAGCCCGTGGACGTGCTCCAGATCCGCCAGCTTCCGCGCCGATGAGACGATCGCCTCCGCCGGGCCTTCCAGCACGCTGGGATGGTCGATGATCCGGCCCGGAAACGGGTAGTAGCGCAGCGGGTGGTGGCGGGTCAGCGCGGTCACCTCCTCGGCCCGGGTGCCGCCCAGCAGGCAGTCGACATCGAGGTCCACCGCCGCCCGGGCCGAGGCCAGCTCGCTCTCCGCGTCCAGGCTGACGACCTCGAGATAGGAGCGCCCGCCCGCCGCGCGGATCGCGTCGGCAAGGCCCTTCAGCTCGGCGAAGGGCAGGCCGACATCCTTGAAGCCGATATGGCGCACGCCACCTTCCAGCGCCTCGTCCAGCCGGGCGCGGGCGTCGGGAATGGTGCGGTCGTTCGAGGTGAGCATCAGGATGAAATCGAAAGCCACGGGTCAGGTCTCCTCGGTGTCACGGCGCGGGCGGGGGCAGAGCGGGGCGGCCGCGGTCCAGCGTGGGGCGGCCTCGGCGATGCGCAGATGCGGCGCATCCAGGCTGGCCGCGATCAGGGCGTCCAGGTGGCCGAGGGCGGCGCCGGTGGACAGGCCGGCGGCGATCAGGGCGGAAAACACGTCGCCGACGCCATGCGGCACGCCGGCGCGGCGCGGGGCCGCCCAGAGCCGGGGGGCGTCGTGATCCAGCTCGAGGACGCCGATGCCGTCCGGCGCCACCGGCGCCGAGGTCATCAGCACCCGGCAGCGGCCGGACAGCCGGCGGCCCGCCTCGGCAGCATCGTCGAGCGTGTCGGTCGGCGCGGCGCTGAGCCAGCCCAGTTCGAAGGCGTTCGGGGTCAGGATGTCGGCCTCGGGCACCAGCCGGTCGCGCAGCGCCGTCGCCACCGCCCGGGGAACGTAGAGGCCCTTTGGGTTGTCGCCGAGCACGGGATCGACGACGACCCGCGGCGGCGTCTCCAGCGCGCGCAGCCGCCGGACCAGATCCACCGCGAACTCGACATGCGCGGCCGTCGGCAGGTAGCCGGTCAGCACCGCGTCCTGCGCGGCAAGCCAGCCGTTGACCGCCAGCGCCTCCAGCATCGCGGCCAGCTGCGCGACCGGGACGGGACTGCCCGAGACATGCGGCCAGCCCGGATGATTGGACAGCAGGATGGTCGGCAGCTGCGTGACCTGGTGGCCCAGAAGCTGCAGGGCCGGCGCGGCGGCGGACAGGCCGACATGACCGTGCGCAACCCAGCTCGACAGGATCAGCACGCGGCTCAAGGCAGGCCCCGCACCGCGCCCGGGGGCAGGCGCTCCTGTATCCGCCGAGATCGCTTCCTGAGTTCGACTGCCAACATGCCGCTTGATCCGCCCGGGCCCGCGAAGATGCCTGCGGCCGGGCCCCGTGCGCGCAGCCTAGGGGAAAAGCCCCGGCCTTCCAAGTTCCAAACCGTGGCTGCCGCGGGGCGTTCCGAGCTGCGCAGCGGTCTGTCGCTGCCGCGACCTCGCCACGCTGCCGGAGCACGTGTGCCGCGTCATCGGGCTCAAGCACAGGCATATCCGGTGCGCGATGGCCCCGCCGTCGTCCTGTATCCGGACAGCCTTGCCGGCCGAGCGGGCCCGAACCCGCCGGCCCGGGCGGGGCGGCGATGTCGAGGCCGGCACGCGCGCCTTGCTGTCGGAGCGTGGCCGCGCCCCGGGGCGGCCGTTGAAATCATGACTGAACCATCATCATGTTTGACGATCAATCCCGAAAGAACTATACGCGACAGGGGCAGGGTTGGCCGCGCTCTGTCTGGCTAAGGCATTGAATATCAAGCCGAGTGTTCCCGGGGCAAGCCGGTCGCGGCCGGGGCCGGATCGAGGCGGCAGAAGGAGATCGCACCGTGGCAGACGACAGAGGCGCCGGCAGGGCCGGCCCGCCCCCCGAGGGCCGCGTCGCCCGGCGCCAGCGCCGCAACCGCGAGGCGCTGATCCGCGCCGCCCGGCTGGAGATGATGGAAAAGGGGCTCGACGCCGCCACCATGCTCGAGATCGCCGAGCGGGCCGATGTCGGCGCCGGCACGGTCTACAACTACTTCAAGTCGAAGGAAGAGCTGGCGCTGGCGGCAATGGAGGACGTCATGCGCGACCTCTCGCTCCGGATCAAGACGGTGACCGACAGCTTCGACGATCCCGCCCGGGTCTATGCTTTCGGTCTCCGCAATCTCCTGGAAACGGCAAGCGGCGACAGCCGCTGGCGGCAATTGCTCAGCCGGACCGAGGTGATCGCCGATGCGATCTATCGCCAGACGGGACCCTACGCGATCGCGGATCTCGAGGCAGCGAAGGCGGCGGGATGTTTCGACTTTGCCGATGCGGCCCTGCTGTGGCGGTTGTCCACCCACGCGATCGTCGGCGTCAGCCTCGCGATCACGCACGGCGACCTGGCCCGGTCGGTGGTGGATGAGACCGTCATCCGGTTGCTCTGCATGGCCGGTGTCGACGTGCCGACCGCGACCGAGCTGGCCCGGCGTCCCTGTCCGCCGCTCCCGCCGGAAGAGGTCGGCTAGGCCCGGCATCGCCGGCCGCAATCCCCCTGACCGCCCGAGGTAAGATCGCCCGGGGCGTCGGGGAGGGGGCTGTGCAGCCGTGCCACGGGTCCGGTAGCGGGACGCCGTCTGTTGAGGGGCGCTTACGCCTTCGCGTCCGAGGGGCGTCGGGGAGGGGGCCGCCCAGCAGCGGGACCACTTGACCCAGCCGCACCTATCCAATACTTCGAAACCTGACCGGGCGGGTATGGTGTAATGGTAGCGCATTGGCCTTCCAAGCCGATGGTGCGGGTTCGATTCCCGCTACCCGCTCCAGCAAGTCATTTCCGACACATCGTCGACAAGCGCCGCCGGTCGCGGCGCTCAACCTGCTGATCCAGACGGGTTTATTGGCTCCGGGGCCGGGGCTTTCCGGGCTGGGCGCGCGCGGCGGCGCCCCGGGGGCGTCCTTGAATGCAGGGGCCGGCCTCGCCGCGCGTTCCGTCGCGGCTCCGGATGCTTGTTACGCGGCCGGAAGCCCGGGCGTTGCGGCGGGTCCGGGTCGGGTCGTGTCGCGGCAGGCGGGGGCTGTCTGCGCCCGTCGCCATTGTCGCTCGGACCAGTGGCGCCCCCAATGCCCCCCGCGAGGATGTTTTCGAGCAGAAAATGTGGCAGGCAGTGAGTTGGGTCAGGCGTTGGCCGTCGCGCGGCGCAGGGCCGGCTGGTCGACGATGAAGTCGGTCAGCATGGCGCCGATCCACATGCAGAACAGCGCCACCCAGGAGGTGCCGGTGAAGATCGAGGTGCCGGTAACGCCGTTGCCGATGGCGCAACCGCCGGCCAGCATGCCGCCGAAGCCCATCAGCACCGCGCCGAACATCGACCGGCGCATGTTGCTCTCGCCGTCGAAGCCCTGGAATTTCAGCTCGCCCACCAGCGCCGCCGAGAGGAAGGCGCCGATGAACACGCCCGGCACCAGGCCGACGTCGAATTCCAGCACCGCCTGGCGGTCGAGGAAGAACATCAGCGTGTTGGCCGAGGGGCCGGTGAAAGTGGCCGAGGTGACCGTCACCGGCTCGAAGCTGACCAGCGACAGCGAATAGGTCAGCACCCAGCCGACCGCGACGGCGAAGCCGACGCCCGAGGCGAAGATCAGCGTCCGCGCCCCGATCCGGTTGCGCAGCGAGATGTAGAGCGCGAAACCGGCGACGGCGAGGCCGAAGACCAGCCCGCTCTGTGCCGGCAGGTTGAGCGTTTCGAGCAGGTTGACGTTGCGCCCGCCCTCGGTGACCCAGAGCCGGGCGAGCCAGTCGCGCAGGGGCGCCATCCAGCCATGCAGGCTCATCTGCGCGACCACGGCGAAGATCAGCCCCGAGACCACCGAGCGCAGGTTGCCCGTCGCCGCCAGCACCAGCAGCCGGCCCGAACAGCCGCGCGCCAGCACCATGCCGACGCCAAAAAGCAGGCCGCCGATGATCGCACCCGACCAGGTGCCGGGCACCGCCATGATCCGCGCCTCGCTCGAATCCATCAGCCCCAGCAGCTGGGCGCCCTGGACCCAGACCGCCGCGGTCGAGAAGGTCAGCAGCCAGACCGAGACCCGCGCGCCCATCCGGCCGCGGGCGAACTCGACCGTGGCGGCGCGCAGGCAGAAGGCCGAACGCTGGGCCGCGACGCCGAAGATGATCCCGGTCAGCAGGCCGAACAGCGCCGAGGTCGGGTGTTCGCCGATGCGGTCGACGAGAGGTACGATATCCATTGGCGTTTTTCCCCCATGGAAAGTCATCGTCGCAGATGCCACGGGACGGTCGCTATTGCATTGATCCAGATCAGTCGATGCGTTTGCCTCTCGCCAAGTCGCGCGAAAGGCCGTATCGCAAGGCATGAGCACCCGCATCCGCTCCCTCTCGCTGGACGACGCCCGCCAGCTGCCGCGCTGGCGCCGGCCCGAGACGCTGCTTTTCGTCATGGCGGCGGCGATGCCGCTGGCCTTCTCGACCTGGCAGGCGCTGCTGAACAACTTCGTCATCGACGCCGCCGGCTTCACCGGGGTCCAGATCGGCTGGCTGCAATCGGTGCGCGAGGTGCCCGGCTTCCTGGCGATCGGGGTGATCTTCCTGCTGCTGTTCCTGCGCGAGCAGCTGCTGGCGCTGATCTCGCTCATCCTGCTGGGCGTCGCCGTCGGCATCACCGCGCTGTTTCCCAGCTTCGGCGGGCTGCTCTTCGTCACCCTGCTTTCGTCGGTTGGCTTCCATTACTACGAGACGGTGAACCAGTCGCTGCAGCTGCAGTGGATCGACAGGGCCAAGGCGCCGCAGACGCTGGGGCGGATCGTGGCCGTCGGCTCGGCGGCGTCGCTGACCGCCTATGTCACGCTGGTGCTGACCTGGAAGACCTTCGACCTGTCTTTCGAATTCGTCTATGCCATCGCCGGCGCGCTGACCGCGGCCATCGCGCTGGCCTGCCTGCTGCTTTACCCGCAATTCGAGAGCCCGAACCCGCAGCGCAAGCAGATGGTGCTGCGGCGGCGCTACTGGCTCTATTACCTGATGCAGTTCATGGCCGGCGCCCGGCGCCAGATCTTCGTCGTCTTCGCCGCCTTCATGATGGTCGAGCGTTTCGGTTTCCGCGTCGACGAGATCACCGCGCTGTTCATCCTCAATTTCCTCGCCAACATGGCGCTGGCCCCGGTGATGGGCAAGGCGCTGTTCCGCTTCGGCGAGCGGCGGCTGCTGTTGTTCGAATATGCCGGGCTGGTGGTCGTGTTCCTGTCCTATGGCGGCATCTACTATTTCGGCTGGGGCGTGGCCATCGCCGCCGGGCTCTACGTCATCGACCACCTGTTCTTCGCCCTGGCCTTCGCGCTCAAGACCTATTTCCAGAAGATCGCCGACCCGGCCGATATCGCCCCCACCGCCGCCGTTTCCTTCACCATCAACCACATCGCGGCAGTCTTCCTGCCGGCGCTGCTGGGCTATGTCTGGATCCACTCGCCCGGCGCGGTCTTCGGGCTGGCGGCCGGGATCGCCGGCACCTCCTTCGCGCTGGCGCTGCTGGTGCCGCGCCATCCCGAGCCGGGGAACGAGACCATCTTCTCGCGTCTCCTCGCCCCAACGGCCGCCGAGTAGCGATGGTCCGGCTTCTGGTCATAGGCGCCAGCGGAGCCGGCACCTCGACCCTGGGGCGCGCCGTCGCCAATGCCCGCGCGACCCAGCATTTCGACGTCGACGACTTCTTCTGGATGCCGACCGACCCGCCCTTCACCCGGCGCCGGCGCGCGGCCGACCGGGTGGCGCTGATGCAGGCGCTGTTCCTGCCGCGCCCCGACTGGGTGCTGTCGGGCTCGCCGATCGGCTGGGGCGACGCGGTGATCCCGCGCCTGACCCATGTCGTCTTCCTGACGCTGGAGCCGGGCGCGCGGCTCGACCGGCTGGCCCGGCGCGAGGCACGGCGCTGGGGCGCGCGGATCGTCGGCGAGGGCGACCTGGCGCGCCATCACTCCGGCTTCATGGACTGGGCCGCGGGCTATGACGACCCCGCCTTCATCGGCCGCTCGCGCGCCGCGCATGAGGATTGGCTCGACCGGCTGAGCTGCCCGGTGCTGCGGCTCGACGGCGATGCCGCGCCCGCCGGGCTGAGCGCCACGGTCTGCGACTGGCTTGACCGGACCGCCGGGGGGCACTAGGGCAGGGCGATCCCTGCACGAGAGGCCAGCCATGCCGACCTATTCCGCCCTGACCACCCTTCCCGGCGAAGCGCCCGCCACCGCGCTGGCCGAGGCGATGGAGCGGATGGAGCCCGCCCCCACCGGCGTCGGCGTCTTCGAGATCGAGGACGGCTCGGGCCTGTGGGAAGTGGGCGGCTATTTCGATGCCGCGCCGGACGAGGCGGCGCTGGCCGTGCTGGTGGCCGCCTATGGCGCCAAGCCCTTCACCGTCTCGGAACTGCCCGAGATCGACTGGGTCGCCAAGGTGAAACGCGAACTCGCTCCGGTAGAAGCCGGGCGCTTCTTCGTCTATGGCAGCCATGACGCCGACAAGGTGCCAGACGGCGCCATCGCGCTGATGATCGAGGCCTCGATGGCCTTCGGCACCGGCCATCACGGCACCACGCTGGGCTGCCTGAGGGCCCTCGACCGGCTCGACCGGGCCGGGGTCGTGGGACGAAATGTGGCGGATATTGGATGCGGCACCGCAGTATTGGCCATGGCCGCTGCCAGAATATGGCCGAATCCGGTGCTGGCCTCGGATATCGACGCGGTGGCGGTCGAGGTCGCCGAAGCCAATGTCGCCGTCAACGATCTGAGCGGCCGGGTGATCTGTGTCGAGGCCGCCGGCTTCGACAACCCCAAGCTGCACGCCGCCGCGCCGTTCGACGTCATCTTCGCCAATATTCTAAAGGGGCCGCTGATCGAGCTCGCCCCGTCGCTGTCCGCCCATCTGGCGCCCGGCGGGCGGGCGATCCTGTCGGGGCTGCTCAACACCCAGGCCGAGGCGGTGATCGCGGCTTACGCTGCGGAAGGTCTCGAGGTCGAAACCCGCGAGGAGATCGGCGACTGGACCACGCTGACCCTGATCAAGCCGGCCGGCTGACCGTCCTTCCGGGCCGGATTCCATAATTTTGCCACATTTTGACCGCAAATAGGGCAATGCTTGGGGGCCGTGTTTTGGAGGCAATTACATGGCCGATCCGAATCTCGCCGATTTTCATGGCCGTTTGCGCCGCATTGACAAGATCCGCCGCAAGGGGGGCGGTTTCGAGGCCGAGGGCACGCTCGGCCGATCCCATTTCGCGCAGTCCTCGCGGCGGCGCTTTCCCATTCTCGGCCCGATCTTGGTTGTGGCGCTGGCGGTCACCGGTCTGAAGGCGGTGATTCACGCCCGGATCGGATCGGATCTCTACGCCGCACGCGTTACCGAGCTGCAAGCCGGCGCGGGGATCGACAAGGCCGGCGCGTTCATCATGCATCCCGATCCGATCACGCTCTACCTGTCACGCAAGCTGCGCCGGGCCCTGCGCTGACGCGGAATACCCGACGGTCGAGCACGAAAAAGGCCGCACTGGAATTCCAGTGCGGCCTTCTTGCGAGTGGTGGCGGGTCGTCTCAGCGCTGGCGCGCGACCTTCTCGATATCGCCGCGGCAGAGGCCGATATCGTTGAGTTCGCGATCCGACAGGGCGGAGAGCGATTTGCGGGTCACGCGGGTGTCGTTCCAGTCGGCAACGGCCTCGGCGAAATTGCTGAAGAATTGCACGACGCGGAAGGTCGAGATGGCGCCGAAGGGCGCCGGGCGGGTCGTCTCGTAAGCGGCCATGGCGGTCATCCTTTTCATAAACTGCCCGAACTTTGGGCGGCGTGGTTTCTGAGGCGCATCTAGGCTGGTCGGAATTGCAACACAAGCTGGTGAATTCGCATGGCACGCATGCGAAATTCGCATGCCTCCTCGCGTTTGGTTTCCGCGCCTGCAAAATGGGGTGAGGAGCCTTGTGAAACAGTCGTTTTCAGGCATCAGTAAGGCGCTTTTCGGCAGAAATATGCTGCGATGCGGCATTGCGCCCGGGCGCGAGATGTCTGGCGAATGTTCGCGCTTCGTGCTACTGCGTCAAAAAAGCAACGACAAATGAGGGGGCAGCATGCGCGTTTTGGGGATCGACCCCGGTCTGCGCAACCTCGGCTGGGGGGTGATCGACGTCTCCGGGACGCGCCTGACCCATGTCGCGAACGGGATCTGCCATTCCGATTCGGGCGATCTGGCGCCGCGGCTGCTGTCGCTGCACCGCCAACTGAGCGCGGTGCTGGAGCGGCACGCCCCCGACCATGCCGCCGTCGAGCATACTTTCGTCAACAAGGACGGCGTCGCGACGCTGAAGCTGGGCCAGGCCCGCGGCATCGCGCTGCTGGTGCCGGCGCAGTTCGGGCTGACGGTCGGCGAATATGCCCCCAACGCGATCAAGAAGACGGTCGTCGGCGTCGGCCATGCCGCCAAGGCGCAGATCGACCACATGGTGCGGCTGCACCTGCCGGGGGTGAAGATCGAGGGTCCGGACGCCGCCGACGCCCTGGCCATCGCCATCTGCCACGCCCATCACCTGCAATCGGCCGGCAAGTTCGAGGCGGCGCTGGCGCGCGCCGGGGCAGGGCGCAAATGAGGGAGGAGCGGGCATGATCGGGCGCGTTGCCGGACGGATCGAGTATCGCGGCAGCGATCACGTGCTGATCGACGTCCGCGGCGTCGGTTACGTCGTCTATGTCTCAGAGCGCACGCTGGCCGGGCTGCCGGGCGTGGGCGAGGCCTGCGCGCTCTATACCGACCTGCTGGTGCGCGAGGACCTGCTGCAGCTCTTCGGCTTCCCGACGCTGATCGAGAAGGAATGGCACCGGTTGCTGATGAGCGTGCAGGGCATCGGCGCCAAGGCCTCGATGGCGATCCTCGGCGCGCTGGGGGCCGAGGGCGTGTCGCAGGCGATCGCGCTGGGCGACAGCAAGGCGATCACCGCCGCGCCCGGCGTCGGGCCCAAGATCGCCCAGCGGGTGGTGATGGAGCTGAAGGCCAAGGCGCCGGCGGTGATGGCGCAGGCCGGGGCGCTGTCGGCCACCACGGCGCCCGATGAGGACGTGATCGAGCCGGCGGACACGCCCGCCGCGCCGGCCAGGCGCAAGCCGGCGGCCAAGCCCGCCGCGGCCCAGAGCCGGGCGGTGAACACGGCCGATGCCTTGTCGGCGCTGATCAACCTCGGCTACGGCCAGGCCGATGCCGCCCAGGCGGTGGCGGCGACGGCGGCCGAAGAGCCGGAGGCCGATACCTCGGCCCTGATCCGCGCCGCGCTGAAGCGGCTGGCGCCGAGTTCGTAGCGGCGGCTTCCGAGACCTCTTCCCGTTTAGGCGCCGATCCCCCCACCTGTTTCGCCCGGCGTTTGCGCCGGGCGGCGCCCGACCCGCCCCCCCAGGGACGGGCGCTGCCCTGGGGGCCTCGTCCGAGTGCAGGGGGCTGCGCCGGCCAGCCAAGGAAAAGGCCCGCCGGGTTCCCCCGACGGGCCGCTTGATCTCGATTCAGGCCCTGGGCCCCTCGCTCAGCCCTTCAGGATCGAGCGGCCGGCATATTCGGCGATGTCGCCGAGCGCCTCTTCGATCCGGATCAGCTGGTTGTATTTCGCCAGCCGGTCCGAGCGCGCCAGGCTGCCGGTCTTGATCTGGCCGCAGTTGGTGGCGACGGCGAGGTCGGCGATGGTGCTGTCCTCGGTCTCGCCCGAGCGGTGGCTCATCACGCTGGTGAACCGCGCCCGGTCGGCCATCCGCACCGCGTCCAGCGTCTCGCTCAAGGTGCCGATCTGGTTGACCTTGACCAGCAGCGAGTTGGCGCAGCCCTCGGCGATGCCGCGGGCCAGCCGTTCGGGATTGGTGACGAAGAGGTCGTCGCCGACCAGCTGGACGCGCTTGCCCAGCACCTCGGTCTGCGTCCGCCAGCCGTCCCAGTCATCCTCGGCGCAGCCGTCCTCGATCGAGATGATCGGGTAATCGCTCACCAGCGCCTCGAGATAGGCGGTGTGTTCGTCCGAGGTCAGGGTCTTGCCCTCGCCGGCGAGGACGTATTTGCCGTCCTTGTAATACTCGGTCGAGGCGCAATCGAGGGCGAGGTAGATGTCCTCGCCGGGCTTGTAGCCGGCCTTCTCGATCGACTTGAGGATGAAGTCGAGCGCGTCGCGGGTGCTCGACAGGTTCGGCGCGAAGCCGCCCTCGTCGCCGATCCCGGTGTTGTAGCCCGCCGCCGACAGCTCCTTCTTCAGCGTGTGGAACACTTCCGAGCCCCAGCGCACCGCCTCGCGGATATTCGGCGCGGCGACCGGCATGATCATGAATTCCTGGATGTCGATCGGGTTGTCGGCATGCTCGCCGCCATTGATGATGTTCATCATCGGCACCGGCAGCACCCGCGCGCCGACGCCGCCGACATAGCGGTAGAGCTGCTGGTCATAGAGCTGCGCGCCGGCCTTGGCGACGGCGAGGCTGACGCCGAGGATGGCGTTGGCGCCCAGCCGGCCCTTGTTCGGCGTGCCGTCGAGCTCGCACATCAGCCGGTCGATCAGCACCTGCTCGTCGGCGTCGTAGCCGACGATCTCCTCGGCGATCTCGCCATTGACCGCGGCGACGGCCTCGAGCACGCCCTTGCCGTTGTAGCGATCCTTGTCGCCGTCGCGCTTCTCGACCGCCTCGTGGGCGCCGGTCGAGGCCCCCGACGGCACCGCGGCGCGGCCCATCTCGCCATCTTCGAGATAGACGTCGACCTCGACGGTCGGATTGCCCCGGCTGTCGAGGATCTCGCGGGCGGTGATGTCGATAATCGTGCTCATGTTCAGTCCTTCTTGGTCAATGGACGCCGAAAAGTTCAGATCGCCGGGCGATGGATCGGGGGGCGGCGCGGGACGATGGAGGCCGCGGGCGCGCTCGGGCTGTCGGACGCGATGATGCTGACGGGCATGGGCTTTCCCCGATGGTTCAAGGCGGCTTTTAGGCGTTTTGGCCCGGCGGGGGAAGGCCCGATCACGGCCCTGTGGGGCTTGACGCCGGGCCGGGGCCGGGCAAGACGGGGGCAGGGCAGCAGGAGGGGCGGGGATGGCACGCAAGGACAGGCTGGACGCGATCGGCGTCGTCGCGCTGACAGCGTCCTCGCTGCTGCTCGGGCTCAACCAGGTCGTGGTCAAGGTGGTGAACGGCGGGCTGCAGCCGGTCTTCTTCGCCGGGCTGCGCTCGGTCGGGGCGTTGCTGCTCATCTGGGCCTGGATGTATTGGCGCGGCCGGCCGGTGCGAATCCGGCCCGGCACCGTCGGCGCCGGCATCGCCATCGGCCTGTGTTTCGCGGTCGAGTTCCTGTGCCTGTTCCTCGCGCTCGACCACACCACCGTGGTGCGCAGCTCGATCATCTTCTACTCGATGCCGGTCTGGTTCGCGATCCTGGGGCATTTCTTCCTGCCCGGTGAGCGGATTTCCCCGCGCAAGGCGCTGGGGCTGGCGATCGCCTTTGCCGGCGTCGCCTGGGCCATCGCCCATCGCGGCGGCGCCGCCGGCGAGACCAGCCTGCTGGGCGACCTGCTGTCGCTGGGCGCCGCTTTCGGCTGGACCGGCATCGCCTTCCTGTCGCGCGCCACCAGCCTGCGCGAGATCCGGCCCGAGATGCAGCTGTTCTGGATGGTGGCGGTGTCGGGCCCGGTGCTGCTGGTCGCCTCGCTGTTCTTCGGCCCCTTCATCCGCGATCTGCAGCCGATCCACCTGTGGGGGCTGGGCTTCCAGATCGTCGTCATCGCCTCCTTCGGCTTCATCTTCTGGCTCTGGCTGCTGGCGGAATACCCCGCCTCGACGGTGGCGAGCTTCTCCTTCCTGACGCCGCTTCTGGGCATCGGTTTCGGCTGGCTACTGCTGGGCGAGCCGGTGGGGCCGCAGATCCTCGCCTCCGGCGCGCTGGTGGCCCTCGGGATCGTGCTGATCAACAGCGCGGGCAGGGCGCGGGGGTAGGGGGCCGGTCGGGCGGGGCCTCGCGGTCAATAGCTGATCGGGCTGCCCAGCCCACGACCTGCATAGAGCCTCCGGATCAACAGCCCTGTTCGCGGCGGGGCGAAGCTACCTTCGTGCTGTGCCCCTTTTCCGCCCGGAGCGCACCGAGTGCAGGGCGAGTGCCTGCCCGTCCCGGCGGGGAGGCGCTATGGCCACCCGCGCGTTGAGTTCAGAGTTGGGAGGGGTGTTGCCACCATAAATTGCGCCGTTCGGCTGTTGCGAGCGCCACCCCACGGGCAGGCGCGCGCCCTGCGTTCGGTGCGCTCCGGAGCTGGCTGCACCCGCTGGGCCGGGCGCTGCCCTCAATTCCTGTGGGCGACCGTTTCAGATCACCCCGGCAGCCTGAACTCGCCCCAGATCGGCAGGTGGTCCGAGGCCCGCAGCGCCTCGCCCTCGTCCAGCATGCCGGTCCGGGCCGGCTCCCACAGGTCGCAATGGGCGATGCGGTCGAGCGGGGCGAGCCGCAGGCGGGCGTGGAAGCTGGGCCCCGGCGCCAAGACGTTGAAATCGGGTTTCAGCGGGGCGAGCGGGGCCGTGGCCGACCACTCGTTGAAATCGCCCAGGATGAGGGTCGGCAGCCGGGTCTGCGTCGCCAGCCAGTCCGAGATCGCGCCGAGCTGGCGCAGGCGGTCCGGCGTCCGCAGCCCGAGATGGACGCCGACGACGCGCAAGAGCTGCCCGTCGCGGCGCAGATCCGCCGCTACCGCGCCGCGTGGCTCGAAGGAGGGCAGGTCGAGATGGTGCAGATCCTCGAGCTCGATCCACGGCCGCACCAGGATGGCGTTGCCGTGCCAGCCGAGACTGACATGGTTCTTCGCGATCGGCAGCGGGGTGTAATCCGAAGCCTGCGCGATCACCTCGGGCGTCAGCGCCGCCGGCCGGTCGCCCAGCCGCCGGTCGGCCTCCTGCAGCACCGCGATCTCGGCCGCCGTCCGCTTGATCACCCGCATCGTCCGCTCGGGATTGCGGCGCCGGTCGGTGCCGAGGCATTTGCGGATATTGTAGCTGGCGATGCGCAGGCGCTCGCCGGGCGCGTCGGGCAGGGTGTCGGGCAGGGCGTCCATGCTCAGGTCCCGCAGAAGGTGCGCCGCACCGCCTCTTCCGGCGCCGGCGCGGCGCGCAGCGGGTCGTCCGGCGCGGCATCGAAGGGCCGGGCCAGCGCCGCGTTGAGGGCGTGGAACGGGGCGAGGTCGCCGGCGACACCGGCCTGGATCGCTTGCTCGATGCGGTGGTTGCGCGGGATCACCGCCGGGTTGACCCGGGCCATCGCCACCCGCGCCTGCTCGGGCGACCGGCCCTCGCGCGCCAGCCGGGCCTGCCAGTCGGCCTGCCAGCGGTCATAGGCCTCGGGCTCGGCGAATTCCGTCCGCGCGGTGCCCTCGGCCAGACCGCGGAAGACCCGGGTGTAATCGGCCTTCAGCACCGCCATCCGCCCCAGCAGGGTCTCGATCAGCTCGGCGTCGCCGTCCTCGGCCGTCTCCAGCCCCAGCTTGGCGCGGAACCGGGCCAGCCATTCCGAGCGGTAGAGATCGGGGAAGCGATAGACCGCCTCGGTCGCCTTCTCGATGGCGGCGTTGCGGTCCTCGCCCATCAGGGGCAGCAGGGCGGAGGCGAATTGGGCGAGGTTCCAGATCGCCACCTGCGGCTGGTTGGAATAAGCGTAGCGGCCGAACTGGTCGATCGACGAGAACACGCGGTCGGGGTGGTAGTCGTCGATGAAGGCGCAGGGGCCGTAATCGATGGTCTCGCCGCCGACATGGGCGTTGTCGGTGTTCATGACGCCGTGGATGAAGCCGAGCGCCATCCATTGTGCCACCAGCCGGGCCTGCGCCGCGACGGCGGCGGTGAGCAGCCCCATCGGCCCCTCGGCCTGCGGGTAGTGGCGGGCGAGGGCGTGGTCGGTCAGGATCTGCAGCGCCTCGCTGTCCTGGCGGGCGGCGAAATACTGGAAGGTGCCGACGCGGATATGGGACGAGGCGACGCGGGTGAGGACGGCGCCGGGATAGGGCGCCTCGCGCAGCACCTGCTCGCCGGTGGTGACCGCGGCCAGCGCCCGCGTCGTCGGCACGCCGAGCGCATGCATCGCCTCGCTGACGATGTATTCGCGCAGCACCGGGCCGAGCCAGGCCCGGCCGTCGCCGCGGCGCGAGAACGGGGTCGGGCCCGAGCCCTTGAGCTGGAGGTCGCGCCGGGTGCCCTGCCGGTCGACGACCTCGCCCAGCAGGATCGCCCGTCCGTCGCCCAGCTGCGGCGACCAGCCGCCGAACTGGTGCCCGGCATAGGCCTGGGCAATCGGCTCGGCGCCCTCGGGGATCGCGTTGCCGGCCAGCATCGCCAGCCCCTCCGGCGCGGTCAGCGCCTGGGGGTCGATGCCCAGCTCCTCGGCCAGCGCCGCGTTGACCGCGATCAGCCCCGGCGCGGCGACCGGGGTCGGGCCGAGGCGGGCATAGAAGCGGTCGGGCAGGCGGGCGTAGCTATTGTCGAACGGGATATGCAGCATGGCGAACCTTTCGCCGTTCAACATAGGGGGCCTGGTGCGACGGGGAAAGGGGAGCGGGCGGCGGACCTGAATTGGTGGTTCCGAGGGCGCGTGGCCGCCCGGGTGGGCGCGGAACGCGCCCGCCATGGGGCGGGCGGACGCGTGCCCGGCGTAAACGCCGGGCGGCAGATTGGATTGGCGAGTTGGTGCCGAGCAGGCGCCCCGTTTCAGAGCCGCCCGATCCGCTCGGTCAGCAGGGTGAAGAACCCGTCGGCGTCGATGTCGCCGATGAACAGCGCGTTGGGTTCGCGGCCCGAGACCCGCCACCAGTCGGCGACCGTCATTCCCAGCGTCAGCTTGCCGGTGGTCTCGATCTCGACATTGATCCGGCGGCCGGTGAACAGCTCGGGCCGGATCAGGTAGGCCACCACGCAGGGATCGTGCAGCGGCGCGCCGGCGCTGCCGTATTTCTCCATGTCGAAGCGTTCGAAGAAATCGGTCCACTCGGCCACCATCCGTCCCGGCTCGGTGCCCAGGCTGCGGAACGCCTCGATCCGCGGCCGCGTCGTCAGCGCCTTGTGGGTGACGTCGAGCGGCATCACCACCAGCGGCACGCCCGACTTGAACACCACATCGGCCGCCTCCGGGTCGACATAGATGTTGAACTCGGCCGTGGGCGTGACGTTGCCGACCTCGAAATAGGCGCCGCCCATCAGCACGATCTCCTGTACCCGGCCAACGATGTCGGGGGCGCGCAGGAAGGCCTGGGCGATGTTGGTCAGCGGCCCGATCGGGCACAGGGTGACGGAGCCCGCCGGCTCGCGCCGCAGTGTCTCGATCAGGAAATCGACCGCGTGGTGCTCCTGCAGCGGCATCGTCGGCTCGGGCAGGACGGGGCCGTCGAGCCCGGTCTTGCCGTGGACGTATTCCGCCGTCACCAGCTTGCGCTGCAGCGGCGCGTCGCAGCCGGCGAAGACGGGGATGTCGGGCCGGCCGGCCAGTTCGCAGACGATGCGGGCGTTCTTCGAGGTCAGCGGCAGCGGCACGTTGCCGGCGACCGCGGTGATGCCCATAATCTCGATCTCGGGGCTGGCCAGGGCCAGCAGGATGGCGACGGCGTCGTCCTGGCCGGGATCGGTGTCGATGATGATGCGGCGTGTGGCGGGCATGGCGGTTCTCCTGTTCCCGCCGGACCAAACCGCAAGCCGCCGCCGATGTCCATGGCCGTCAGCCCGCCTTGCGAAAGCTGCTCTGCTGGAACTTCTGTTCGACGCCCCGGGGCGTGACATGGGTGAAGCGGACCGCGCCAGTCAGGGTGAAGACGCCCGGCGCCAGCCGCTCGAGTTCGGCCGCCAGCTGCTCCGGCGCGTAGCGTCGCACCGGCAGGCCGGAACAGCGCTCGGGCCCGTCGGCGGCGAAGGTGGCAATGATCGCGGTGCCGCCCGGCTCCAGCGCCGCGTCCAGCGTGCGGACATAGGCGGCGCGGTCCTTTGCGTCGGTCAGGAAGTGGAACACCGCCCGGTCATGCCAGACGGCATAGCGCCGATCCGGTTGCCAGGCGGTGATGTCGGCGGCGATCCAGATGACTTCCGCCGCGCGCTCCCCGAGCCGGTCCTGCGCCCGGCGCAGCGCCTCCCGCGACAGGTCGAGCACCGTCACCGGCCCGCGCCCGGCCTCGAGCAATGCCTCGGCCAACCGCGCGGTGCCGCCGCCGATGTCGACCACGGCGGCGCCCGGCGGCAGCTTCTGCAGGATGGCGTCGAGCGAATGGCGCGGCTCCGCCTCGAACCAGCTCAAGTCGGCGTCCTCGGCCCCGCCATAGGCGTGGTCCCAATGCTCGCGGCGTGTCGTCATGCTCCTCCCGTCCCGCATTCACGGGTTGGAATATGAGTGTGATGCCCGAAAGGTCGGGATGCAAGCGGTTCGGGCGCCGCGCCGGGCGCCCGAGAGCTGGCGTCCGCGTCGCGCTCAGCCGTCGAAATCGACCTCCTCGGTGATCTTGAGCGCCTCGGGCCGGTTCTTGGCGATCGCCATCAGGTCGATGGAATCCGGCGCGAACTTCGGCCATTCCTTCATGAATGCCGGCCATTCGACGCCCTTGACCAGCGGGAACTCGTTGTTGATCTCGGCATAGATCTTCTGGCCCTGCGGCGAGACCAGGAACTCCATCAGCTTGAGCGCGGCGTCGCGATGCGGCGCGGCCTTGGTCATGGCGATGCCCGAGACGTTCACATGCGTGCCGCCGCCCTCGAAATGGGGAAAGTCGAGCCGCACCGCCTCGGCATATTGCTTCTCGTCGGGGTTCGAGAGCATCTGGCCGATGTAATAGGTGTTGCCGAGCGCGATGTCGCATTCCCCGGCCCAGATCGCCTTGGCCTGGGCCCGGTCGTTGCCCTGCGGCCGGCGGGCGAGGTTGGCCTTCAGGCCCTTGAGCCAGCCCTTGGTGTATTCCGCGCCGTGATGCGCGATCATCGCGGCGGTCAGGGCGAGGTTGTAGTCGCTCAGCCCCGAGCGCGAGCAGATCCGGCCCTTCCATTTCGGGTCGGCGAGGTCTTCGTAGGTGGTCACCTCGCCCGGCTTCACCGCCTCCTTGGCGGCATAGACGACGCGGGCGCGGGTGGTGACGCCGTACCACAGCCCGTCCGGGTCGCGGAAGGCGGCGGGGATCGCGGCGGTGAGCCTGGCGTCCTCGACCGGTTGCAACACCCCGGCGGCGGCGACCTGGGCCAGCCGGGCGATGTCGACCGTCATCACGATATCGGCCGGCGAGCGCGCGCCCTCGGCCTTGAGCCGCTCGATCAGCCCCTTCTCGACATAGGCGACGTTGACGTCGATGCCGGTCTCCTTGGTGAAGGCGTCGAACAGCGGCTGCATCCGTTCGGACTGGTTGTAGGAATAGATATTCACCTCGGCCGCCAGCGCGGGCGCGGCGGCGAGAAGGGCAATGGTGGTGGCCGCGGCGGCGGCGGTAATGCGCAAAGACATCGGCATCTCCCTGTGTCCTGTAAGCGCCCCCGTTTAAACCTGACTATTTTTGTCAGGTCAATGGGGCTGGTGGCAGGGAGAGACGTGAGCGGAAGAAGAATGTGGGCGGCTGTGCAGCGGAGCCTGCGTGAACGACCTGTTTCGCCCGGCGTTGCCGCCGGGGCGGCGCCGGCTCCGGGGCGGGCGCCGGCCTGGCCACGAAATTCAGCCCGCGAGAGGCGATTTCGGTCTCAGTTGCCCGCAGTGCCGCCGGTCGTGCCGCCAGTCGTGTCGCCACTCGCCGCGCCGTCGGCCGGCGGCGTCGCGGTGTCGCCGTTGCTCTGGTCGCCGCCATCCTGCCCCGCCAGCGCGCCGTTCTGCCAGGTGCCGCTGGCCTCCTGGCCCGAGGCGTAGTGCATCGTGCCCTCGCCCTGGCGCCGGCCGTTCTTGAACATGCCGGTATAGACATCGCCATTGGCATAGGTCGCGGTGCCCTTGCCGTCGATCTGGCCGTCCTTCCAGTTGCCGGAATACTTGAACCCGTCCGGCATCACGATCTCGCCCAGCCCGTCGCGCTTGCCGGCCGAGAAACGGCCCTTGTAGACGGTGCCGTCGGCATAGGTCGCCGTGCCCTGGCCGTCGCGCTGGCCGTCCTTCCATCCGCCCTCGTAGCGGTAGCCGTCCGGGTAGGTCATCGTGCCCTGGCCGTCGTTGCGCCCGTCCTTGAACTCGCCGCTGTAGACCAGCCCGTTGGCATAGCGCGCCTCGCCCTTGCCCGAGATCACGCCGCCCTTCCACTCGCCCTCGTAGGTCGAGCCGTCGGGATAGGTGATCTTGCCGGAGCCGTCGGCGAGGCCGTTGCGGAAGCTGCCGCTATAGACCGAGCCGTCAGGGTAGGTCGCCGTGCCCTGGCCCTCGATCCGGCCCTGGAACCAGTCGCCGTCATAGACATAGCCGTCGGCGCCCTTGAAGGTGCCCTTGCCCTGGCGCTTGTCCTTGACGAAGCCGCCCTCGTAGACATCGCCATTAGCATAGGTGACCTTGCCCTGGCCCTGGCGTTCGCCATCGACCAGCGTGCCGACATAGACGTCGCCGTTGGCCTGGGTCAGCGTGCCCTTGCCGTTGATCTGGCCGTTCTTCCACTGGCCGTCATAGACCAGCCCGTCGGGCATGGTCAGCTTGCCCTGGCCGTCGCGCTGGCCGCGGACAAGGTCGCCCTCGTAGACGGTGCCGTCGGGATAGGTGATCTTGCCCTTGCCCTCCTTGACGCCGTTGACCCAGGGGCCCTCGTAGACATAGCCGCCGGGGCTGGTCATCTTGCCCATGCCGTTATGGACGCCGTCGAGGAAGCCGCCGCTATAGGTGACGCCGTTGGCGTAATGGGCGGTGCCCTGGCCGGTCATCTTGCCGTCGGCCCAGTCGCCCTCGTAGGTGCCGCCATCGGCGAAGGTGATCTTGCCCTTGCCGTCGGGCTTGCCATGGGCGAAATGCCCGACATAGACCGAGCCGTTGGGGAAGCGCGCGGTGCCCTGGCCCTTGATCTCGCCATCGACCCAGTTGCCGCTGTATTCATAGCCGTTGGGCAGCCGGTAGGTGCCCTGGCCGTTCTGCTTGCCGTCCTTGAAGCTGCCCTCGTAGACGCCGCCATTGTCGTATTGCTTGGTGACGACCTTGCCGCCATCCTGCGCGGTGGCCATCGAGCCGGCCACCGCCAGCGCCGCCACCGAGACCGCGATGATCCGGGCCCGGACGGGCCGCCTGTCTGACCTGTATTTCACCCCGAAAGCTCCCCGTGATCCGCTTCGCCGCCTGTATCCTGCGCTGCCGGGCCGCCGCCCGCGGCGTTCCCCGCGGTGCCGGCGCGACCGGCGGCCAAAGCCTAGTGGACCGCCGGGAAGCTGACAAGCGCCGGGGGCGGGCGCCGGGCATCTATCGGCTTTCCCTCGCCGGCGGTTCTGTTAGAAGATCCGCCGACCCCGGGGGACCGACATGACCGAGAAATTCCGCATCACGCTGGCCCAGCTCAACCCGACCGTCGGCGCTCTCAAGGCCAATGCCGCCAAGGCGAAAGCGGCCTGGGAGCAGGGCCGCGCCGCCGGCGCCGATTTCGTCGGCCTGCCCGAGATGTTCGTCGCCGGCTACCAGCTGCAGGACCTCGCCCGCCGACCGGCCTTCTACCGCGACGCGATGCGCGCGGTCGAGGAACTGGCGGCGGAATGCGCCGAGGGCCCGGCGCTGGGCGTCGGCGCGCCGTGGAAGGACGAGACCGGGCTCTACAATGCCTATTTCATCCTCCAGGGCGGCAGGATCGCCGCCAGGATGCTGAAATACGAGCTGCCCAACGAGGACGTCTTCGACGAGAAGCGGATCTATACCCAGGGCCCGATCTCCGGCCCCTGCCGGATCGGCCCGCTGCGCCTCGGCGTGCCGGTCTGCGAGGATGCCTGGCACGAGACCGTGGCCGAGACGCTGGAAGAGACCGGGGCCGAGATCCTGTTCATCCCCAACGGCTCGCCCTATCGCCGGGCCAAGCGCGACCTGCGGATGAACCTGATGGTCTCGCGCGTGGTCGAGACCGGGCTGCCGCTGATCTACCTCAACACCGTCGGCGCCCAGGACGACCAGGTCTTCGACGGTGCCAGCTTCGCCCTCAACCCCGGCGGTGCGCTGATGATGCAGCTCCCGCCCTTCGAGGAGGCGATCACCCATCTGGATCTGGAAGAGACGGACGAGGGCTGGCGCATCCTGCCAGGCGAGGAGGTCGCGCTGCCCGACGACTGGGAGCAGGACTATCACGCCATGGTGCTGAGCTTGCGCGACTATCTCGGCAAGTCGGGCTTCTCCAAGGTGCTGCTCGGCCTCTCCGGCGGTATCGATTCGGCGCTGGTCGCCACCATTGCCGCCGATGCCATCGGGCCGCAGAACGTCCGCTGCGTGATGCTGCCCTCGGAATACACCTCGCAGGCCTCGCTCGACGATGCCGCCGCGGTGGCGACCGCGCTGGGCTGCAAGCTCGACTCGGTCTCGATCGAGGGCGCGCGGGAGGCGGTCGGCGGCGCGCTGGCGCATCTCTTCGCAGGCACCAAGCCGGACGTCACCGAGGAGAACATCCAGTCGCGGCTGCGCGGGCTGATGCTGATGGCACTGTCGAACAAGTTCGGCGAGATGCTGCTGACCACCGGCAACAAGTCCGAGGTCGCGGTGGGCTATGCCACGATCTACGGCGACATGGCCGGCGGCTACAACCCGATCAAGGATCTCTACAAGACCCGGGTGTTTCAGACCTGTCGCTGGCGCAATGCCAATCACCGGCCGTGGATGATGGGGCCGGCGGGCGAGGTGATCGCGCCGGGCATCATCGACAAGCCGCCAAGCGCCGAGCTGCGCGCCGACCAGAAGGACGAGGACAGCCTGCCGCCCTACGAGGTGCTGGACGCGATTCTCGAACGGCTGATCGAGGGCGAGCAGTCGGTGGCCGAGATCGTCGCCGCCGGCTACGACCGGGCGACGGTGAAGAAGGTCGAGCAGCTGATCTTCGTCAACGAGTGGAAACGCTTCCAGTCGGCGCCGGGCACGCGGCTGACGACGATGGCCTTCTGGCTCGACCGCCGCTACCCGATCGTCAACCGCTGGCGCGACGAAAGCTAAGCCCTGCCGATCTGCGGTGTCGGGGCGAGGTTCTTCCCGGAACTCTGCATCTGCGCACAGGCGCCATGCGGCAGTGCGGAATTTATCGGGCCGGGCAGGGGGACTAGGTCTTCGGGGACAGACCACAGGAGACCCCCGATGACCACCCAAGTGAAACTCGCGATCGTCTACTACTCGACCTACGGCACCAACCACCAGATGGCCGAGATCGCCGCCGAGGCCGCCCGCGCCGCCGGCGCCGAGGTGCGGCTGCTGAAAGTGGCCGAGACCGCCCCGGCCGAGGTCGTTGCCGGCCAGGACGCCTGGGCCGCGCAGGCCGAGAAGACCGCCCATGTCCCGACTGTCGGCCATGACGACATGGAATGGGCCGACGCCTATCTCTTCACCGCGCCGACCCGCTACGGTTCGGCCCCGTCGCAGCTGCGCGCCTTCATCGACACGCTCGGCCCGCTGTGGCAGCAGGGCAAGCTGGCGAACAAGGCGGTCAGCGCCATGACCAGCGCCTCGACCGCCCATGGCGGCCAGGAGGCGACGCTGCTGGGGCTCTATACCAGCTTCATGCACTGGGGTGCGGTGATCGTCGCGCCGGGCTATACCGACGCCGAGATCTTCAAGACCGGCAACCCCTACGGCTACAGCCATACCCAGGGTCAGCCCTTCGACGACGGCGCCAAGCAGGTGATCGGCCACCAGGCCAGGCGCCTGGTCGAGGTCGCCGCCAAACTGGCCGTGGGCGAGGCCGCCGCGCAGGCGGCCTGAGGCTCAGTCTGACAAGAAAGGCCGGGGGGCCAGCCCCCCGGACCCCCCGGGATATTTCCGCTGAGAGGAAAGCCAGACGGCCTCTTCCTCTCGGTCCAAGTATCCCGGGGGAGCCGCCAGCGGCGGCGGGGGCAGCGCCCCCTCTTACCCGTTCAGCATCAGCTGGTAGCTGGCCGGGACGTAGTGAAAGCCTTCGCCGCGCGCCTCGACAAAGCCGAGCGCCGGGAACGGCATGTGGTAGCCGATGAAGGGCATCCGTTCCGAGGCTAGCATGCCCAGCACCTTGTGGCGGCTCTGCGCTGCCATCGCCTTGTCCATGTCGAACTTCACCTCCCAGTCGGGATGGGCGAGCGACCAGACATAGTGATTGGCGGTGTCGGCGATCAGCACCAGGCTCTGGCCGTCGCTTTCCAGCACGTAGGCCATGTGGCCCGGCGTGTGGCCCGCCGCCAGCAGCGCGGTGATGCCGGGCGCGACCGTGGCGCCGTCGTCGATGAAGCTCATCTTCTCGTTCAAGGGCCGGACGTTGCTGTCGAAGGTCTTGTTGTTGGCCCCGGCCCAGAAATTGTGCTCGGCCGCGCCGGTGACGTAGCGGGCATTGGCGAAGGTCGGCTGCCCGTCGGTCATCAGCCCGCCGATATGGTCGCCATGCATGTGGGTGATGACGACGGTATCGACCTGGTCGGCGCTGTAGCCGGCGGCTTGCAGCGCCGCGGTGATGCCGGCGCCGTTGAGGCCGGTGTCGAACAGCACCAGTTCGGTGCCGGTATTGACCAGCGTCGGGGTGAAGAAGAACTGGGCGACTTCGGTGGGCAGGAAGGCCGCCTGCGAGACCTGCGCGAAGTCCTCGTCGGGTGTGCTCAGCCCGAAGATCGCATGCGGGTTCTCGACCGGACGGGTGCCGGCCAGCAGGGTGCTGACCTCGAAGCCGCCGAGCTTGAAGCGGTTGAATTTCGGTGCGTAAGTGCCCTGTTGCGGCGCGGCGGCCTGCACCGGGCGGGGGATGGTGGCCAGGGTGGCACCCGCAAATGGCAGGGCGGCCCCCGCCAGAAGCGCCTGACGGCGCGAGATCGTCGTCTTCGGTGTCATCGGTCTTGAACTCCCTCGGGGCGGAACTGCCCTATGCGAAAGGATAGCACGCGTTCGTGATCCGGCCAGATGGCGGCGGGACGCGGGCGGGGTTTTCGCTGATCGGAAAGCGAAGGCAGGAGCGCGCGGGCGACACGCTTCGCGGCGGCAGTCCGGCGGGAGGTAGCCGCTCGCCCTGCTCGGGTCATGCCAGCGGTGACCGATGCGCCTCAGGGCTTGCAACCGTCAAAAGGGCTTGCAGCCAGTCAAACTGGCGCTTCACTCCCACCAGCGGTCGATGGCGGCGATCTGGGTGTCGGTCCAGCCGAAGTGATGCGCCAGCTCGTGCACCATGACATTGGCGACCAGATCACCCAGGGCGACGTCGCCGCGTGCCGCCCATTCGTCGAGGATCGCGCGGCGGAACAGCCAGATCGCGTCGGGCTGCTGCGGCTGGGCCGCGACCGAGCGTTCGGTCAGCGGGATGCCGCTATAGAGCCCGCTCAGGTCGTAGGCGTCCTCGATCCCCAGCTCGTCGAGCAGGTCGTCGGGGGCGAAATCGACCACCCGCAGCGCCAGCTCGGCCGCCGCCGCCTGGTAGGGCGCGGGCAGGGTCGCCAGCGTGGCGCGGGCCAGCTGCGTGATCACCTCGGCGTCGGGGGCGGCCACCTCGGCCCAGCCGGTCGGGTCGGCCACCGCATCGGCTTCCGCATCATCGGTCTGACCGGCTGTCGGATCTGCATCCATCGCATGGCTCCTTTCCCGACCTCATATGGACAAAGAGGCGCGGTTGTGAAAGAGCACGGCCAACAGGAGATCGAGATGACCGTTACCCGTTTCGCCCCGTCGCCCACCGGCTACATCCATGTCGGCAACCTGCGCACCGCGCTGATGAACTTCCTGATCGCCCGCAAGGCCGGCGGCACCTTCATCCTGCGCCTCGACGATACCGACCGCGAGCGGTCGAAGCAGGAATATGTCGACGGCATCAAGGAAGATCTCGAATGGCTCGGCCTGACCTGGGACCGGGTCGAACGCCAGTCGGACCGGCTCGACCGCTATGCCGAGGCCGCCGACCAGCTGCGCCAAGCGGGCCGGATGTACGAGGTGTTCGAGACGCCGACGGAACTCGACCTCAAGCGCAAGAAGCAGCTCAACATGGGCAAGCCGCCGGTCTATGACCGCGCCGGCCTGCACCTGAGCGACGCCGAGAAGGACAAGCTGCGGGCCGAGCGTCCCGGCTACTGGCGCTTCCTGCTCGAGCTCGAGCGGATCGAGTGGACCGACGGCATCCTCGGCGATATCTCGATCGACGCCGCCAGCGTCTCGGACCCGGTGCTGATCAAGGCCGACGGGCAGGTGCTCTACACCTTCGCCTCCTCGGTCGACGACAGCGACATGGGCGTGACCAACATCGTCCGTGGCGCCGACCACGTCACCAACACCGCGACCCAGATCCAGATCATCAAGGCGTTGGGCGGCACGCCGCCGGCCTTTGCCCATCACAGCCTGCTGACCGGCCCGCAGGGCGAGGCGCTGTCGAAGCGGCTGGGCACGCTGTCGATCCGCGACCTGCGCGCCCGCGGCGTCCAGCCGATGGCGCTTCTGTCGCTGATGGCGCGGCTGGGGTCGTCGAAGCCGGTCGAGCTGGCCGGCTCGATCGAGGAGCTGGTCGAGGGCTTCGACATCTCGAGCTTCGGCGCCGCGCCGACCAAGTTCGATGCCGAGGACCTGTTCCCGCTCACCCGCGCCTGCGTCCAGGCGATGCCGTTCGCGCAGGTCAGGGAGCGGATCGCGGCGCTGGGCGTGCCGGACGATCTGGCCGAGACCTTCTGGCGCGTCGCCAGCCAGAACGTCACCGTGCTGGACGACCTGGCCGACTGGTGGACCCTGTTCCGCGACGGCGCCGAGCCGATGATCGACCCGGAAGACGCCGAGTTCGTCGCCGAGGCGCTGAAACTGCTGCCCGAACCGCCCTATAGCCATGAAACCTGGGGCGAATGGACCGCCAAGGTGAAGGCGGCGAGCGGGCGCAAGGGCAAGGGGCTGTTCATGCCGCTGCGCAAGGCATTGACCGGCCAGGCGCATGGTCCCGACATGGCCGACGTGATGCCGCTTTTGCAGACGGTCCGGGCGCGGGGCTGAGCGCGGAGGGGGCCGTCTGCCCCCGCCTTCGGCTCCCCCGAGGATATTTGGGTTCAGGTGAAAACAGGGGCCGGTCGGCGCCTGCGGGGAGGGTGTATGGCGGCTCCGAGAGCGAGGTTCCTCGAAGGCAACCTGTTCCGGCATATCTCGGTGATGGCGCTGACCGCCTCGACCGGGCTGATTGCCGTCTTCGCCGTCGATTTCGTCGATATCCTGTTCATCTCGATGCTGGGCCGGGCCGAGCTGACCGCCGCGCTGGGCTATGCCGCGGCGATCCTGTTCTTCACCACCTCCTTCGGCATCGGCATGGCGATCGCCGCCTCGGCGCTGGTCGCCCGGGCGCTGGGCGCGGGCGAGCACGAGCTGGCCCGGCAAAGGGCGTCGAGCGTGCTGATCCACGGCGCCGTCTTCGGCTCGGTCTTCGCCGCGCTGGTCTGGGCGAACCTGAGCACGCTGATGGGCTGGCTCGGCGCCTCCGGCGCGACCCATGACAAGGCAGTCGAATACCTGTCGATCATCGTGCCTTCGCTGCCCTTCCTGCTGACCGGGATGGCCGGCGGCGCGGTGCTGCGCTCGCATGGCGACCCGCGCCGGGCGATGTTCGCGCAGGTCAGCGGCGCGGTGGTCAATGCCGCCCTGGACCCGATCTTCATCTTCGGTCTCGGCATGGACGTGCGCGGCGCGGCGCTGTCGAGCTTCGTCGCCCGGGTGGTGATGGCCGGGGTCGCGATCTGGAATATCCGCCGCCACCATGACGGGCTGGCGCGGCCGGCTCCGGCGCTGGTGGTGCAGGACCTCAAGCCGGTGCTGGCGATCGCCGCGCCGGCAATCCTGACCCAACTGGCGACGCCGGTCGGCCAGGCCTATGTGACGCGGGCGATGGCGGCCTATGGCGCCGAGGCGGTGGCCGGCATGGCCATCGTCATGCGCACCGCCCCGATGGCCTTCGCGGTGCTGTTCGCGCTTTCCGGCGCCATCGGGCCGATCATCGGCCAGAACTACGGCGCCCGGATCGGCCACCGGGTGGCGCGGGCCTTCCGCGACGGGCTGCTGTTCGCGGCGCTCTACACCGTCTTCGTCTCGGCGCTCCTGTTCCTGATAAGGGCGCCGCTGGCCGACCTGTTCCAGGCCGAGGGGCTGAGCCGGACCATCGTCTACCTGTTCTGCGGCCCGCTCTCGCTGGCCTTCTATTTCAACGGCATGATCTTCGTCTCGAACGCGGCCTGCAACAACCTCGGCCGGCCGCTGCTGGCGACGGCGATCAACTGGGGCCGCAACACGCTGGGCGTGGTGCTGCCGGTGCTGCTCTTCGCGCCCTGGCTGGGCGCGATCGGGGTGCTGATCGGACAGGCGGCCGGGGGCCTGGTCTTCGGTCTGATCGGGGTTCTGGTCGCACGCCGGGTCATCGCGCGGCAGACGGCGCATTTCGCCGGCTAGGGGCGGGCGCCGCCCGGCGTGCCGCCGGCCGAAACGGCCTCAAGATGAAGACGCTTTCTCAGTCCACCAGGATCTTGGCGCCGAGCGCCGAGAGGTGGTGGTCGACCAGGTCCAGTTCCTCGGCGCTGAGCTTGAGGTGGCGCGGATAGCGCGGCGCGGCGCGGTCGTTGAGGATCGGCGCATCCCAGCCCGTCGTGGTGGCGAAGAAATCGGCCAGCCCGTCCTCGCCGAATTCCTTCAGGAAGCCCTGCGAGACGACGTCGAGATAGCTCAACAGGATCGGGTGGCGGATCGAGGGCGCGGCCGAGGAGGCCTCGGGCACGGCGTAGATCTGGACGTCGATGGCGCGCCCGACCGGGTGGCGCACCCGCCGCGGCTCGAGTGTGTGGCGGTCATAGGCGGCCTCGCGCTTGTCCAGCGCCGCCCAGTCGGCGCCGGGGACGGCGGCGACCAGCCCGTCGATCTGGGTGTCCGGATCGGGTTCGGCGGTCAGGTAGGCGACGGGGCGCAGGCTGGTGTGGCGCCAGGCCCGGCGCCAGCCGCTGACGCGGGCGGGATGGGCCTCGGGATAGTCATGCGTGGCCCGGTTCACCAGCGATCCGTAGCCGAAGAAGAAGTCGGTGCTCATGTCGCACAGTCCTGACCGATGGTCGCTTCCGGTGCAACCCCCTTGCATGCCCCCCGCCCGCCGCGCTAGAGCGGAAGGCGTCGGACACGGGAGAATCCGGCAGGTCGAGATCCTGCCGGTGCCGAAGGAGCAACCGCCCCGGTAAACTCTCAGGCGCAAGGGACCGGTCCGGCACTGGAACTCTGGAGAGAGGCGCGCGGGACGCGTCCGCCGAAGGGATAACGATCTCAGGCGAAAGGACAGAGGGGGCATCGACAAAGGGCGGGCGCGGTCCGTCTCAACGATGCCGGCCCCGGAAAACCCAGGCACCGGCGAGCAAGGGGAGGGCGGCATGGCCGACCTGAAACGCACGGTTCTTTACGACCTCCACGTCAAGCTTGGCGCCAAGATGGTGCCCTTCGCCGGCTACGAGATGCCGGTGCAATACCCGCTCGGCGTGCTGCGCGAGCACCTGCATACCCGTGCCAAGGCCGGGCTGTTCGACGTCAGCCACATGGGCCAGGTGATCCTGCGCCCGGTCTCGGGCCAGTTCGAGGATGCGGCGCTGGCCTTCGAGGCGCTGATGCCGGTCGACGTGCTGGGGCTGAGGCCGGGGCGCCAGCGCTACGGCCTGTTCACCGCCCCCGATGGCGGCATCCTCGACGACCTGATGTTCGCCAATCGCGGCGATCACGTCTTCGTCGTCGTCAACGCCGCCTGCAAGCAAGACGACATCGCCCATATGCGCAGCCAGCTTGCCGGCACCTGCGAGGTGGAGGAGATCGCCGACCGCGCGCTGCTGGCGCTGCAGGGCCCGGCGGCCGAGGCGGCGCTGGAGAGCCTTGCCCCCGGTGCGGCGGCGATGCGCTTCATGGATGTCGCGACGCTGGACTGGGCCGGAACCGAGCTCTGGGTGTCGCGCTCGGGCTATACCGGCGAGGACGGGTTCGAGATCTCGGTGCCGAACGACAAGGCGGTCGAGCTGGCCGAGACGCTGCTGGCGCTGGACCCGGTCGAGGCGATCGGGCTGGGCGCCCGCGACAGCCTGCGGCTCGAGGCCGGGCTGTGCCTCTACGGCCATGACATCGACACCACCACGAGCCCGATCGAGGGCGGCCTGGGCTGGGCGATCCAGAAGGCGCGCCGGACCGGCGGGGACCGCGAAGGCGGCTTCCCCGGCGCCGAGCGCATCCTGTCCGAAATCGCCTCGGGCCCGCACCGGCTGCGCGTCGGCCTGCGCCCCGAGGGCCGGGCGCCGATGCGCGAGGGCACGCCGCTCTATGCCGAAGCCGAGGGCGGCGCCCCCGTCGGCCGCGTCACCTCGGGCGGCTTCGGCCCCTCGGTCGAGGCGCCGATCTCGATGGGCTACCTGCCGCGCGCGCTGAGCGCGACCGATACCGTCGTCTACGGCGAGGTGCGCGGCAAACGCCTGCCCGCCAAGGTCGCCGATCTTCCTTTCCGTCCCTCCACCTACAAACGCTGAGGACCCAGATGAAATATACCGAAGAGCACGAATGGCTGCGCGTCGATGGCGACCTTGTCGTCGTCGGCATCACCGAACACGCCGCGACCCAGCTGGGCGACGTGGTGTTCGTCGAACTGCCTGAGGTCGAGACCCAGGTCGCCAAGGGCGACGAGATCGTGGTGATCGAGAGCGTCAAGGCGGCCTCGGACATCCTCGCTCCGGTCGATGGCGAGATCGTCGAGATCAACGAGGCGCTGGTCGACAACCCGGGTCTGGTCAACGAGGACCCGACCGGCGAGGCCTGGTTCTTCAAGATGAAGCTCGACGACCTGTCTGTGCTCGACGGCTTCATGACCGAGGACGAATACAAAGAGCTGATCGGCTGATCGCCCGGCGGACCGGAGCCCGGTCCGCCACTCCAGCCTCGCCGGCGCGTCGTTCGTTCACCCGGACGGGGCGGCGGCTCCCATCCTCTGCCACGCCCGAGGGAAGCAAGATGCCCTATACCCCCACCACTTACGATCCCTACGATTTCGCCAACCGCCGCCATATCGGCCCCTCGCCGGACGAGATGGCGGAGATGCTCAAGGCGGTCGGGGTGGACAGCCTCGACCAGCTTGTCGACCAGACCGTGCCGCCGGCGATCCGGCAGCAAAACCCGCTGGGCTGGGTGCCGCTGGCCGAGCATGAGCTGCTGGCGAAGATGCGCGAGGTGGCGGAGAAGAACACCGTCATGACCAGCCTGATCGGGCAGGGCTATTACGGCACCGTCACCCCGCCGGCGATCCAGCGCAACATCCTGGAGAACCCGGCCTGGTACACCGCCTACACCCCCTACCAGCCCGAGATCGCCCAGGGCCGGCTCGAGGCGCTGTTGAACTTCCAGACCATGGTGTCGGACCTCACCGGCCTGCCGGTCGCCAACGCCTCGCTGCTGGACGAGGCGACGGCGGCGGCCGAGGCGATGGCGATGGCGCAGCGGGTGGCGAAGTCGAAGGCGGGGGCCTTCTTCGTCGACCGCAACTGCCACCCGCAGACCATCGCCGTGGTCCAGACCCGGGCCCGGCCGCTGGGGATCGAGGTCCAGGTCGGCGATCCGGCCAAGCTCGACCCGGCGTCGGTGTTCGGCGCCCTGTTCCAGTATCCCGGCACCTACGGTCACGTCACCGATTTCACCGACGTCATCGCCGGGCTGCACGAGGCCAAGGCCGTCGCCATCGTCGCCACCGACCTGCTGGCGCTCTGCCTGCTCAAGGAGCCGGGCGCGATGGGGGCCGATATCGCCATCGGCTCGGCGCAGCGGTTCGGCGTGCCGCTCGGCTATGGCGGGCCGCATGCCGCCTTCATGTCCTGCCGCGACGCCATGAAACGGGCGATGCCCGGCCGCATCGTCGGCGTCTCGGTCGACGTCAACGGCAACAAGGCCTACCGCCTCGCCCTGCAGACCCGCGAGCAGCATATCCGGCGCGAGAAGGCCACGTCCAACGTCTGCACCGCCCAGGCGCTGCTGGCGGTCATGGCCTCGTTCTACGCCGTCTTCCACGGCCCGGTCGGCCTGCGCGCCATCGCCGAGCGGGTGCACTTCCTGACCAACCGCCTCGCCCGCGCGCTCAAGGCGGCCGGGGCGAAGGTGTCGCCCGCGACCTTCTTCGACACCATCACGGTCGAGGTCGGGGTGGGGCAGGCCGGCATCCTTGCTGCCGCCCGCCACGAGGGGCTGAACTTCCGCAAGATCGGCACCGACCGCGTCGGCATCAGCCTCGACGAGACCTCGGACGAGAAGGTGCTGGTCCGCGTGTTGCGCGCCTTCGGCATCGACGGCGTGCCGCCGCACCGGGCCCAGCTCGGCTTCCCCGAGGAGATGCTGCGCGACAGCGATTACCTCGCCCACCCGGTCTTCCACATGAACCGGGCCGAGTCGGAAATGATGCGCTACATGCGCCGGCTGTCGGACCGCGACCTGGCGCTCGACCGGGCGATGATCCCGCTCGGCTCCTGCACCATGAAGCTCAACGCCGCGGCCGAGATGATGCCGATCACCTGGCCCGAGTTCTCGTCGCTCCATCCCTTTGCCCCGGCCGAGCAGGCGGCGGGCTATGCCGAGGTGATCGCCGATCTCGAGGCCAAGCTGTGCGAGATCACCGGCTACGACGCCTTCTCGATGCAGCCCAATTCGGGCGCCCAGGGCGAATATGCCGGCCTGCTGACCATCGAGGCCTATCACCGCGCCCGCGGCGAGGGCCATCGCAACATCTGCCTGATCCCGATGTCGGCCCATGGCACCAACCCGGCCTCGGCCCATATGGCCGGGATGACCGTGGTGGTGGTGAACACCGCCCCCAACGGCGATATCGACCTCGAGGATTTCCGCGCCAAGGCCAGCGAGGCCGGCGACAACCTCGCCGCCTGCATGATCACCTATCCCTCGACCCACGGCGTCTTCGAGGAGACGGTGCGTGAGGTCTGCAAGATTACCCATGATTTCGGCGGCCAGGTCTATATCGACGGCGCCAACATGAACGCGCTGGTCGGGCTGGTTCGCCCCGGCGAGATCGGCGGCGATGTCAGTCACCTCAACCTGCACAAGACCTTCGCCATCCCGCATGGCGGCGGCGGCCCGGGCATGGGGCCGATCGGCGTGCGCGCGCACCTCGCGCCCTACCTGCCGGGCCATCCGGAAACCGGCGGCGAGGAGGGCCCGGTCAGCGCCGCGCCCTACGGCTCGGCCTCGATCCTGCTGATTTCCTGGGCCTATTGCCTGATGATGGGCGGGCCCGGCCTGACCCAGGCGACCCGGGTGGCGATCCTCAGCGCCAATTACATCGCGGCCCGGCTGGCCGGCGGCTACAAGGTGCTGTTCATGGGCAATCGCGGCCGCGTCGCCCATGAATGCATCCTTGACACGCGGCCCTTCGCCGACTTCGGCATCACCGTCGACGACATCGCCAAGCGACTGATGGACAACGGCTTCCACGCCCCGACGATGAGCTGGCCGGTGGCCGGCACGCTGATGGTCGAGCCGACCGAGAGCGAGACCAAGGCCGAGCTCGACCGCTTCGTCACCGCGATGCTGGCGATCCGCGACGAGATCCGGGCCGTCGAGGCGGGCGAGATGGACCGCGAGAACAACCCGCTGAAGCGGGCGCCGCACACGGTCGAGGACCTGGTCGCCGAATGGGACCGGCCCTACCCGCGCGAGCAGGGCTGCTTCCCGCCGGCCTCGTTCCGGGTCGACAAGTACTGGCCGCCGGTCGGCCGGGTCGACAACGTCTACGGCGACCGTCACCTGGTCTGCACCTGCCCGCCGCTGGAAAGCTACGCCGACGCGGCCGAGTAGGGCGCGCGGGCAGCGTTCGCCTCCGGCGGCTCTTCGCGACGAGGAGCCCCGGAGGGGACGACAGGCCTCATCGCTTGCGCCGCGGCAGGTCCTCTTCGCTGAAGCTGATCCCCTGCGGCGCCAGCCAGGCGGCGAAGCGGGCGACCTTCTCGCTCAGCTCGCAGGTCCGCGCCTGCTTCGCCATCTCCTCGGCCCAGGCCTCGCGCAGGGCCAGCTGGCGGTCTGGGGGCAGCTCTCGCCAGGGTGTCATCGCGGCCTCCTTCGGGCGGGCTGACGCGCCGATTTGCCCCCGGACTTGCGCGGGCCGTGCGCGCCTCCCATATATTCTGCGACACGAATGTAACCGGGAGCAAGCCTCATGAGCGAGGGTGTGAAACTGGTCTGCGCCGATTGCGGGCAGGCCAACCGGGTGCCGGCGGCGAAACTCGCCTCGGGTCCGAAATGCGGCGTCTGCGGCGCCAGGCTGATCGACGGCTCGGTCAAGGCGCTCGACGCCAAGACGCTGTCCAAGCTGACCAAGACCGACGACCTGCCGCTGCTGGTGGATTTCTGGGCGCCGTGGTGCGGCCCCTGCCGGATGATGGCGCCGGAATTCGCCAAGGCCGCCAAGGCTCTGGCCCCGCATGCAAGGCTGGCCAAGATCGACACCCAGGAGAACCCCGAGGCGGCGCAACGCTACGGCATCCGCGGCATCCCGGCGCTGATCCTGTTCCACAAGGGGCGCGAGGTCGCTCGCCTCGCCGGCGCCCGCCCGGCCGCCGATATCGAGGCCTTCGTCCGCTCGAAAGTGAAAGTGCCGGCCTGAGCCGGTGGCGCCCGCGCGGCGGGCGCGCGGCCCCCGGCGGGGGATATTGGGCTGAGAGGAAATCGAGCGCGTTTGTCCCCATTCTTCCGGGCCTAGATGTCCCGAGGGCCGGGGTGGCGCCCCGGTCCCTTGGCCAGGAAGGGCGGTGGCCGTCGCGCGATGCGAAATCTTCACCGCCGCCGCTTGACAAGGTCCGGCACATGCGCCAAATAGCGCGCCGATGGGGCCTTAGCTCAGCTGGGAGAGCGCGTCGTTCGCAATGACGAGGTCAGGGGTTCGATCCCCCTAGGCTCCACCATCCCGCACTTTTGTGTTGAAAAATCCGCTAACACCTTGAACGGAAAGGTGATTTTAGCGGTTCGATAACCTCCATCACGGCTGTACCGCAGAGGCTCTGCGAAAGCCAATTTCAGCACAGTTCTCTTGATAGAGAACCCGCCTTTTTCGTAGAGAATCCAAGGGCTTCCAAGAAACGTCAGGGCGTGTTCGATAAATTCGTCCAGGCGTCCTTTCGGCGGCACGATCTGAGCAGCCTGTTCGGAAAGCCTGATCTTCTGGCGTTCCAGCTTTTCGATACGCGCCTCATACGCCTGTATAACGGAAGGGCTCGTCGCTTCGACGATCCTATCCATGAGCGCCTCAGTCTGGCCCTCGATTTCCTTGATTTGGGTCTCCAGCGTCGTCTTGGCGCTCCGCGCCTCAGAGAGACGCATTTCCCAAACGTCGATGAACATCGCCCTGACCAACTCGTAGAGCTGCTTGGCGGGTTGCAGGGAACGAAGAATCGCTTCCGCCCCGTCTTCGATTTTGGCACGCGGGATCGATTTGCGCTTGGATACGCAATCGCGTGTATCGCAGAGATAGTAGGCGTAGGGCTTATTGCGCCCCTTCGACCAGCAGGACGTCATGGGTTCGCCGCAATCGTCACACAGCACAAAGCCGCGCAGCGGGAAGTCCTTGTTGATATCCTTGCGCGCAGGAGCGTTGGCGTTGCCTTTGAGGCGCTCCTGGATGCGCTCATGCGTGGCGAAGCTAATGAGGGGTTCATGATGCCCTTTGCGCAGGCTGACGCCCCAATTGGGAGCCTCGACATATCCCGCATAGGTCGGACGTTCGAGAATTTCTCTCACCTTGGTGATACGAACGCTGCCATCTTTGGATGACTTCGGAAAATCGGGCTTGGATTCGAAGAAGCGCATCACTTCGCTCTGGGATGCAAACCGCCCGTCTGCATACCCTTGCAGTGCCTCGGCGATGATCGAAGCAACAGGCTCGTCACGGACGAGTAACTTGCCGTGGACGCGATCCTTCGCGTAGCGATAGCCGACGGGCGGATGAAAGACGGAATAGCCTTTCTCGACCCGTGCTTTCATCTTCTGGACCACTTGCCGTCTGTTCTGCTCGCGTTCCAGCTCGCCTTGGGCCGCGAAGATCGTCTCCACGAATTTGCCCTCGGGCGTATCGTCGAGCTTGAAGTTCAAGCATTCGATCCGCGCGCCGCGATGCTGGAATTCGCGCCGCAGCTTGATGTGAAACTCGGTATCGCGGGCAAAGCGCTTGAGGTCGTCGAAGATGACCACGTAATCCTTGTCAGGCTGCGCATCGAGATAGCTGAGAAGCGCTGACCTGCCACGGGTCTTTCATCCAGCCGTGACCGGAG
>NZ_JBHRSK010000017.1:0-244843 GCF_042643245.1 Acidimangrovimonas pyrenivorans | reverse complement strand
CCGACAAGTGACACCCGCAGCGACACACCACGATCAACCGCCCGGATCAACCGCGCGGCGCCGCTGCAGGCCTCAGGCCGGGATTACCCGGCCACGCCATAGCCGCTGCCGTCGGCCACCACGCGGATGAACTTGTCCGGCCCGAGCACGTGGCCGCCGGTGAACAGCAGGTCGTCGCCGGCCAGCATCGCCAGCATGCGCTTGCGCGCCGCGGCGGCCGCCGCCGGGTCGATATCGAAGCCGACGCCAATCTCGGGATTGGGGATCTGCAGGGTCTGGGCGTGGACGATGTCGCCGGCGATCACCAGCTGGTCGTCGCCATCCGAGATCCGCAGCCCCATGTGTCCCGGCGTGTGGCCCGGCAGCGGGATCGCGGTCAGCCCCGGCGCCGCCGCCTCGTCCTCGGCGCCTTCGAGCAGCACCAGCCGGTCGCCATAGGCGGCCAGCACCGCGGCGGCGAGCTGCTGCCAGCCCTCCATCGGCTCGCCCATGCCGGCGAAGCGGGCGGCATCGCCCCAGAAGGCCTGCTCGGCCGCCTGCAACGCCAGTTCGGCATTGGGAAAGGCGGCGGCGCCCTCGGCGGTGACCATGCCGGCGACATGGTCGGGATGGAGGTGCGTGGCGACGAGGCGCGTCACCTCCTCGGGCGCCACCCCGGCCTCGGCCAGCGCCTCGGGCAATTGCCCCGCCGCGGGGCCGAACAGGTCGCGCACGCCGGCATCGACCAGGGTCACGCCATCCTTGCCGCGTATAAGGAAAGCGTTGAAATTGGTCCGGATCTTCTCTTCGCCCGCCTGCCGGAGCAGGCTGTCGATCTCGTCCTCGCTGGTGTTGAGGAACAGGTCCGGGGTGAACTCGGTCGCGCCATCCTGAAGCACGGTGACCTCGAGGTCGCCGACCGTCATCGTCGTAATCCTGGTCATCTTTCCTCCCTTCGCGCTGTCGCGCCGTTGGTTACGCCACTGGCCAGCCGCCTCCCCGCGGCTGGTGAGCAGCCCCTCCACTACAGGGCCAGCCGCAGCCGCTTGCCGTCGCGGGCCCGCGAGCAGCAGGCCATCATCCGGCGGTTGGCGGCGCGTTCGGCCCGGGTCAGCACCTTGTCGCGGTGGTCGACCGCGCCGTCGAGCACCGAGACCTCGCAGCTGCCACAGAGACCTTCGCAGCAATCGCTGGGCAGATCCACGCCGGCGACGCGCAGCGCCTCCAACAAAGTCGTGTCCGCCGGCACCGCGACCGAGAAGCCGGAATCGGCCAGTTCGACCTCGAAGGGCCGTTCGACGGCCGGGTCGAGCGCCGGGGCGTCGGCGGCGAAATGCTCGAAGCGCAGCGTGCCCTCGGGCAGGTGCCGGGTGCGGTCCTCCAGCGCCGAGATCATCCGCTCCGGGCCGCAGACATGGAGCCGGGCCCCCTCCGGCAACGCATCGACGATGGCGGCGAGGTCGGCGCGCGCGCCCTCGGACTTGGGATAGAGCCGCAGTGCCGCGCCGTGATCCGCCTGCAGCCGGTCGAGAAAGGCCATGCTGGCCCGCGACCGGCCGGCATAGTGCAGCTCGTAAGGCTTGCCCAGGGCCTTGAGCCGGTCGGCCATGGCCAGGATCGGGGTGATGCCGATGCCGCCGGCGACCAGCACGTGATGCGGCGCGGTCTCGTCGAGCTTGAACAGGTTGCTCGGGCCGCGCAGCTTCAGCTCCGCCCCTTCGCGCAGGGCCTCGTGGAAATGGCGCGAGCCGCCGCGGCCGGCCTCCTCGCGCAGGATCGCCACCTCGTAACGCCCGTCCCGACCGCAGAGCGAATACTTGCGCTCGTAGCCGTCGAGGCAGAGCTCGACATGCGCCCCGGCGCTCCAGTCGGGCAAGGGCCGGCCGCGCGTGTCCTCCAGCGTCACCCCCAGCACGCCCTCGGCCTCCTGCCGCAGCGCCGCCACCCGGACCGGCCGGGCGATATCCTTGCGCTGCGGCGCGCCGACCGGGAAATGCAGCTGGCGGTCGCGCAATGCCGGGGCGGCGCGCTCGGGGTTCCGGCTCGGGTCCCACTCGACCCACAGCGCCTCGGGGCCGCGGAACGAGGTGTTGGGCAGGTAGCTGAATTCCTGCTCGGACAGGCGCAGGTGCGGCAGCCGGCGGGACATCTCCTCGAGGAAGATCCGCATCTCCATCCGGGCGATGTTCTTGCCCATGCATTGATGGCTGCCATAGCCGAAGCTGAGATGGTCGATGGCGCTGTCGCGGTAGATGTCGAAGCTGTCGGCATTCTCGAACTGGCGCGTGTCGCGATTGGCCGAGGCCATGACGATCATCAGCTTGGCGCCTTCCGGCAGGTCGACCCCGCCGACCGTCGCCGGCGCCGTGGTCTGCCGCCGCCAGGCGACGATCGAACCGGCATAGCGCAGGCTTTCCTCGACCGCGTTCGGGATCAGCGACGGGTCGGCGCAGATGTCGGCCCAGGCGTCGCGATGGGTCAAGAGCAGCTTGAACATGTTGGTCGAGGCCAGCGCCGTCGTCTCATGCGCGGCGACGATGATCGCCATCATCATCGAATGCAGGTAGCTGTCGGTGACGACCTCCGGGATCTCGGCATTGCGGCGGATGGCGTAATGCATCCAGCCCGGCCCGTCCGGCTCGGCCCGCATCTTGTCGAGCACCTCGCCGGCATAGCGCCAGAACTTGCCGACCGAATGGGCGACCTCGACCTGCTGCTCCGGCGTCGGCCGGCCCCAGGTGTTGACGGTATGGGCGACCGAGAACCGCTTGAGCGTTTCCTGGTCGTCGGGCGGCACGCCGAGGAATTCCAGCGCCACGGTCAACGGCACCTCGTAGAGCATCCGGGCGACGAGGTCGGCGCGGCCGTCATCGATGAAGGCGTCCATCTTCTCCCGCGTCAGCCGCCGGACCATCTCCTGCCGCGGCTCGAGGTTTGCCGGGATGAAATGCTCCATCAGCGCCCGGCGCCGCTCCATATGGGCGGGCTCGTCCTCGTTCACCATGGTCCGGTTCATGGCATAATCGTAGGATTTCAGCACCGCCATCGCCTCGTCGCTGAAGGGGGTGACCTTCTCCAGCGCGTTACAGGGCGAGAACAGGATATTGTCGCGGAACACCGCCTTGATGTCGTCGTAGCGGCTCACCACCCAGTATCCCAGCTTGGGACTGTAGAAGACCGGCTCCTGATCGCGCGACCAGCGCAGGGCGTCGGCCGGATCGACCTGATAGGGCCCCTCGAACGCGTCGAAAGCCGCCGCCTGCGGCGAAACCGGGCAGCCGCCCGGAGAGGTGAATTCTGCGGCCTCCGCCATGGTGCTCCTCCCAAGCAAGTATTTACTATTATCGCACACTACGTTACTTTTATTGACAATAATGGTGACAACCGCCCCGAGTCAATTCGGCGCGGCGCGATCGGAGGGGAAACGGGCGGGATGGGAAACGGAATGGAACAGGGACGGCTTCAGACGCTCGACCGCGGGCTGACCGTGCTGCGACTTCTGGCGGAGAGCGCGGACGGGCTGAAGATCGCCGCGCTGGCCGAGCGGCTGGGCGTCCACCGCGCCATCGCCTATCGCATCGTCAACACGCTGGCCGATCATGGCATGGTGCACCGGCTGGCCGGCGGGCGGATCGTGCTGGGCAGCGGCGCGCTGCTGCTGGGCGCGCGGGCCGAGGGCAACCTGCGGGCGCTGGCCCGGCCGGTGGTCGAGGCCTTGGCCGAGCGCGCCGGGGCGACGGCCTTCCTGTCGGTGGCCCAGGGCGAAGACGGCGTCGCGGTGCTCACGGCCGAGCCGCGCGACACCTTCCTCAACATCCATTACCGGGTCGGCACCCGCCACCCGCTGAGCCGCGGCGCCGCCGGCATCGCCATCCTCGCCGGCCGGCCGCCGCAGGACGACGATCCCGAGCCGGTGCGCCGCGCCCGCGCCGATGGCTACAGCCTGACGCGCGGCGAGTTGCAGGCCGGCGCGGTCGGGGTCTCGAGCCCGGTGCCGCTGTCGCGCGAGGCCTACCCGACACTGGAATGCTCGCTCGGCGTGGTGGCGCTGGACGGGCTCGACATCGACAGGGCGGTCGCCGCCGTGCCCGCCGCCGCCGCCGAGCTGGCCGCGCAGCTGGCGGGCTGACGGATCAGGCGGCGCGCAACGCCGCGGCCCGCGCCGCGTGATGCATCGGCCCGCCCTTCCAGCGCGGGAAGCCGTAGCCGTGGATTTCGACCAGGTCGATCTCGGCCGGGCCGTCGGCGATGCCCTCGTCCAGGATCGCCTGACCTTCGGCCGCCATCGCGCCGACCAGCTGCTCGGCGATCTCCTCGCGCGCCATCTCGCGCGCCGCAGCGATGCGGCCGGCCAGCAGCTCCGCCACCTGCGGCGAAACCCGAGGTTTGCGGTCGCCCTCGACGTAGTCATACCAGCCGCCGCCGGTCTTCTGGCCCTTGCGGCTGGCGCGGACGAGGATGTCGCCCAGCGTCTCGGGCACCTCCTGCCCCGCCGCCCGCGCGCCCTCGCGCTGCAGGAAGGCGATGTCGAGCCCGCCCAGATCCTGCGCCTCGAACGGGCCCATCTTGAGGCCGAAGCCGCGCATCGCCGCGTCGATCTCGGCGATCGCGACACCGGAGGCGACCAGCGCCTCGGCCTCGGCACGGTAGCGTCTAAGGATGCGATTGCCGATGAAGCCCTCGCAGATGCCCGCCCGCACCGGCATCTTGCCGAGCCGCTTGGCCAGCGCGAAGGCCGTCGCCAGCACCTCGGGCGCGGTGTCCGACGTCGGCACGATCTCGAGCAGCTTCATGATATGGGCCGGGCTGAAGAAATGCAGGCCGATGAAGCGTTCCGGGTGCGGCAGTTCCTCGGCGATGGCACGGGGGTCGAGATAGGAGGTGTTGGTCGCCAGCACCGCGTCGGGGCGGCAATGCGCGGCCAGCTGGGCGAAGACCGCGCGCTTGACGCCGATCTCCTCGAACACCGCCTCGATCACCAGGTCGCAGTCGGCCAGTTGAGCGTAATCGGTGGTGCCGGTGACGCCCGCCATCTTCTCGGCCCGCCCGGCCTCGGTCAACTTGCCGCGCTTGACGGCGCCGGCGAAGACCCGGTCGATATTGGCCAGCCCGCGCGCCACGGCTTCGCCGTCGCGCTCGATCAGCACCACCGGCAGGCCGGCAGCGCGGCAGGCGGCGGCGATGCCGGCGCCCATGGTGCCGCCGCCGATGACACCGGCTTTCGCCACCGGGCGCGGCTCCACCCCGGCCAGCGCGGCGGGGCGCGGGGCGGCGCGTTCGGCGAAGAAGACATGGCGCAGCGCCGCCGCCTCTTCCGAGCCGCGCAGCTCGAGGAAGGTCGCGCGCTCCTGCGCCATCGCCTCTTCGAACGGCCGTTCCGAGGCCGCGCGCAGGCAGTCGAGCGCCCGCAGCGGCGCCTGGTGGCCGGGCTTGGCGGCGACCTTGCGGGCCTCGGCCCAGAAGGCGTCGGACATCGGCGCGACCGGCCGGGCCGAGACCGCCGCAGGCAGCGGAGTCTTCAGCGCGGTGCATGCGAAGACGGTGGCCTCGGCCGTCAGGTCGCCCGACAGCACCGCGTCGAGCAGCCCCATCTCCAGCCCCTTGGCCGCCGTCACCGGCTTGCCGGACGCCACCAATTGGACCGCCGCCTCGACCCCGGCGAGGCGCGGCGTCCGCACCGTGCCGGAGGCACCGGGGATGATGCCGAGGTTGACCTCGGGCAAACCCACCGAAGCGCCTTCCAGCGCGACGCGGAAACGGCAGCCCAGCGCGATCTCGAAGCCGCCGCCCAGCGCCGAGCCGTGGATCGCGGCGACCCACGGTTTTTCCGCCGCCTCGATCCGGGCAACGAGGTCGGGCAGGTGCGGCGGCTCCGGCGGCTTGCCGAATTCGCGCACGTCGGCGCCGGCGATGAAGGTGCGGCCGGCGCAGGTCAGCACCACCGCCCGGACCTCCGGATCGGCATCGAGCCGCTCGACCATGTCCCACAGCCCCTGGCGAACGCCATGCGAAAGCGCGTTCACCGGCGGGTTGTCGAGGGTGACGACGGCGATGCCGCCTTCGGTCTTAACGGTCAGCAGAGGCATGTCAGAGTCCCAGATAGGCTTCGCGGATGCGCGGATCGGCGATCAGCTCGTCCGCCGCGCCCTGGATGGTGATGCGGCCGGTCTCCATGACGTAGCCGCGATCGGCGATCTTGAGCGCGCCGAAGGCGTTCTGCTCGACCAGCAGCACCGTCACGTCGCGCGCCTTGAGGCTTTTGACGACGTCGAAGATCTGCGCCACCAGCAGCGGCGCCAGCCCCATCGACGGCTCGTCCAGCAGCAGGCAGGAGGGCCGGCCCATCAGCGCCCGGGCGATGGCCAGCATCTGCTGCTGGCCGCCCGACAGCCCGCCCGCCGACAGGTTGCGCTTCTCGCGCAGGATCGGGAACAGGGCGAAGGCGTCCTCCATGTCGGTCTCGACCCGATCGTCGGTGAACAGGAAGGCGCCGAGGCGCAGGTTCTCCTCGACGCTGAGGTTGGTGAAGATCTGCCGGCCCTCGGGCGATTGCGCCAGCCCGCGCCGCAGCCGCTTGTGGGCCGGGACCGCGGCGAAGTTCTCGCCGCGGAAGATGATCCGGCCGTCGGTCACCGGCTGGATCCCCGACAGGCATTTCAGCAGCGTCGTCTTCCCGGCACCGTTGGCGCCGACGACGGTGACGATCTCGCCAGAGGTGACCTCGAAATCGATGCCGTGCAGCACCTCGATCCGGCCGTAGCGCGTGCGCAGCCCCTCAACCGTCAGCATCGGCGGCCTCCCCTTCCCCGGTTCCCAGATAGGCGGCGATGACGTCGGGGTTCTGGCTGACCTCGGCCGGCGCGCCCTCGGCGATCTTCTCGCCATGGTCCAGCACCACGATGTGGTTCGAGATCCGCATCACCATCTTCATGTCGTGCTCGACCAGCAGGATGGCGATGCCCGAGGCGGCCAGCTCGGCGATCAGCGCGTCGATCTCCTCGGTCTCGACGGCGTTGCAGCCCGCCGCCGGTTCGTCCAGCAGCATGACCCGCGGCTTGAGCGCCAGCGCCCGCGCGATCTCGAGCCGCTTGAGCGCGCCGTAGGACAGGTTGCCCGCCGCCTCGCCCGCCGCGCGCCCCAGCCCGACCTTTTCGAGCAATGCCAGCGCGCCCTCGCGGGCCGCGGCGGCGCGGCGGCGCGAGCCGGGCAGCGCCAGCAGGTCGGCGAGCAGCGGCCCGCGCTCCTGCAGGTGATAGCCGGCCATGACGTTTTCCAGCACCGTCATCTCCTGGAAGATCTGCAGGTTCTGGAAGGTTCGCGTCAGCCCCATCCGGGCCAGCCGGTGCGGCTCGGTCGCGGTCACGTCCTGACCGTCGAGCATCACCGAGCCGGTCTCGGGCCGGTAGATGCCCGAGATCATGTTGAACAGCGTCGTCTTGCCGGCGCCGTTCGGGCCGATGACCGAGACGATCTCGCCCGGCTTGACGGCGAAGCCGACATCCTGCACCGCGCGGACGCCGCCGAAGCTGATGCCGATCCCCTTGACTTCGAGCAGGTTCATTCGCCCCTCCCCCGGATCTTGCGCGCGATCGAGGGCAGCAGCCCCTGCGGCAGGAAGATCATCACCAGGATCATCACCGCCCCCAGCACAAGTTGCTCGTACTCGGCGAAGACGGTCAGGACCTGCGGCAGCAGGGTCAGGATCACCGCCCCCAGCACCGCGCCCAGCACCGAGCCGACCCCGCCCAGCACCGCCATCGTCACCATCTCGATCGAATGCATGAAGCCGGCGATATCGGGGGTGACGAAGCGGTTCTGCAGCGCCAGCAGCGAGCCGGCGACCGAGGCGTAGACGGCCGAGATGACGAAGGCCTGGAGCTTGATCCGGGCGACGTCGATGCCGACCGTCCGCGCCGCGACTTCCGAGCCGTGCAGCGCCCGCATCGCCCGGCCGGTCGGGCCATCATAGAGGTTGAGCGCCAGCCAGGCGCCGATCACCAGCGCGATGCCGCAGAGCGCGTACCAGAACTCGCCGCCCGAGACGCGCCAGCCCATCGACCGCAGCGCCGAACGCAGGCCCAGTTTCGCCACTTCCATCCCGTCCGGCCCGCCGGTCAGGGCGCGTTCGTTGGTCAGCACCATCGCCATCAGGATACCGAAGCCCAGCGTCGCGACGCCGAGGTAATAGCCCTTGAGCCGCAGGATCGGCCTTCCGATCAGCGCCGCGATGACGCCCGACAGCGCCGCCCCCAGCACCAGCGCCAGCGCCGGGTGGATGCCGAACTGCGCCGGCGCCAGCGCGCAGGCATAGGCGCCGATCCCGGCGAAGCCGGCATGGCCGAGGCTGATCTGGCCGGCGAAACCGATCAGGATGACGAGGCCGATCACCGCCAGCGCGTTGACGAAGATCAGCGCGCCGACGCGGTAGTAGTAGCCCGAGGGAAAGAAGAACGGCAGGACGACGATCAGCGCGGCGAGGATCACCAACTGGGTCCATTTCGACAGGGATTTCATCGCTTACACCCGCTCCGTCGATTTGGCGCCGAACAGGCCCTGGGGCATCACGAACAGCACGGCGAGGATAACCACGAAGGCGACCGCCTCCTTGTATTGCGAACTCAGGTAACCGGCGCAGAGGGCTTCCAGCAGCCCCAGCAGCAGCCCGCCGACCAGCGCGCCCTTGGGATTGCCCATGCCGCCCAACATCGCCGCGGCAAAGCCCTTGAGCGCCAGCCCGACGCCGACATCGTAGCTGACCAGCGTGATCGGGGTGACCAGGACGCCGGCCAGCGCGCCGATGGCGGCGGAGAGGGCGAAGGACAGGGTCATGACCCAGCCGGTATTGATTCCGACCAGCTGCGCGGCGACGCGGTTGTTGGCCGTCGCCAGCACCGCCTTGCCGGTCAGGGTCCGGGTGAAGAACAGCCACAGCCCGACGAAGACGACCAGCGCGCCGCCGATGACCCACAGGCTCTGCGGCAGCAGCGTCGCGCCCATGACGTGGATCGGGTCGTCGCCCGAGAAGGCCGGCAGGCGGTGGAGCTGCTTGTCGAAGATCAGCTGCGCCGCGCCGCGGATCAGGATCGAGGCGCCGATGGTGATAATGATCAGCGACACGACCGGGGCGCCGCGGGCCGGCTCGATCGCCAGCTTGTTCAGCGCCACGCCGGCGGCGGCGGTGATCAGGATGGCCAGAGCCGCGGCCAGCGGCAGCGGCAGCCCGGCATTGTAGGTGAAGACGGTGATCATCCCGCCCAGCATGACGAATTCGCCCTGGGCGAAGTTCACCACGTCGGAAGCGTTGTAGATGATGGTGAATCCCAGCGCGACCAGCGCGTAGACCGCGCCGACCGTCAGGCCGGAAAAGACGAACTGCAGCAAGGCGTCCATGGACGTCTCCCGAGGACTGGATGGCAGAGGGGGCGGGACGGGCGAACCGTCCGGCGGCAGGCATGCGCGGCGCCCGCAGGGGCGCCGCGCCGATGCCTCAGTCGATATCCTTCCAGCCACCCGCGGTGATCTCGAGCATCCGGAAGGCGGACAGGTCGAGGCCGAGGTGGTCGGTCGGGCTCATCGTGTAGGTGCCGGTGACGCCGACCAGACCCTTGGTCGACTCGAGCGCGTTGCGGATATCGTCCGGGTCGGTGCTGCCGGCGCGCTTGATTGCGTCGGTCACCAGCAGGAAGGCGTCATGGGCATAGCCGCCGAAGGTCGAGACCTTCTGGTCGAACTTGCCTTCGTAATCGGCCTTGTAGGCGGTCACGCCCGGCTTCTGCGGGTCGCCGTCCTTGAGGATGTCGGCGATCAGCAGCGCGGTACCCGGCAGCCGGATACCTTCGGCCGCCTTCTCACCGGCCAGCTTGATGAAGCCGTCCGAGGCGACGCCGTGGCTTTCGTAGAGCGGCACGGTAATGCCCAGCTGCGAGACGTTGCGGGCGACGATCGCCGGACCCTGGCCGAAGCCCGGGTTGAGGATCGCCTGCACTCCGGCGGTATCCTTGATCTTGGTCAGCTGCGGGGTCATGTCCGCGTCCTGCGGGCCATAGGTCTCGTCGGCGAGGATCTCGATGTCGTACTTGCCGGCGACGTCCTTGCACTGGGCCTGCATCGAGGCGCCGAACCCGTCGGTGCCCGAGATCATGCCGATCTTGCTGATGCCCTGCTTCTGCATGTCGGTGAAGATCTTCTCGCAGGCCATGCGGTCGGTATGCGGGGTCTTGAAGGTGTATTTCTGCACCGGGTCGATGATCTTGATCGCGCCGCCCAGCGAGACGAAGGGAATGCCCTCGTCCTCGGCGACCGACATGATCGACATCGTGGTGCCGGTGGTCGAGCCGCCGATGATGGCGACGACGCCGTCATCCTCGACCAGGCGGGTGGCGAAGGTGCGCGCCTTGTTGGGATCGCCGCCGTCGTCATAGAGGAACAGCTTGATCTTCTCGCCGTTGATGCCGCCCTTGGCGTTCACCTCGTCGACCATCATCTGGACGGTCTTGGCCTCGGGATCGCCGAGGAAGGCCGCCGGGCCGGTCGCCGACAGGCTGGCGCCGAGCCGGATCTCGGCCTGGGCCGCGGTGCCGAGCCCGAGGGCGACGAGCGTCGCCAGCGCGGTGGTGGTTGCGAACTTCATGGATCATCCTCCCTATGGATCGTCCTGGACCGGGCCCATACAGGGCAATCGCAGTTCCGGCCCTTCCTCCTCCTGGAACCCCGACACGGACAGGTGAAGCACCGGCCGGCCAGATTCTCTGTCATATAATTGACCGACCGGCCGGTTTATGCAATAAGAAATCTCACAGCCCTGTGAGGAGAGGGCCGAGGGAGACCTGCATGACCGCATCGGAAACCGTGCTCGCGACGCTGGAGGCCGGCGTCCTGAAACTGACGCTTAACCGGCCCGAAAAGCTGAATTCCTTCAACGAGGAGATGCACCGCGCGCTGCGCGCCCAGCTCGGGCGGGCCCATGCCGAGGAGGCGATTCGCGCCGTGTTGCTGACCGGCGCCGGGCGCGGCTTCTGCGCCGGCCAGGACCTGGGCGACCGCGACCCGCGCAAGGGCGGCCCCCGCCCCGATCTGGGCCACACCATCGAGACTTTCTACAACCCGGCCCTGCGCCTGCTGCGCAGCCTGGAAAAGCCGGTGATCTGCGCCGTCAACGGCGTCGCCGCCGGCGCCGGGGCCAATATCGCCCTGGCCTGCGACATCGTGCTGGCGGCGAAATCGGCCAAGTTCATCCAGGCCTTTTCCAAGATCGGCCTGATCCCCGATGCCGGCGGCAGCTGGTCGCTGGCCCGCATCCTGGGCGAGCCGCGCGCCAAGGCGCTGGCGCTGACCGCCGAGCCGCTGATGGCCGAAACCGCCGCCGACTGGGGCCTGATCTGGAAGGCGGTCGAGGACGCTGCGCTGATGGCCGAGGCCGAGGCGCTGGCCGCCAGGCTGGCCGCCGGCCCGACCAAGGGGCTCGGCCTGACCAAGCGGCTGATCCAGGCCGCCGCCGGTCAGGACCTCGACAGCCATCTCGACATGGAGCGCGACTGCCAGCGCGAGGCCGGCTTCACCGACGACTATGCCGAGGGCGTGACCGCGTTCCTGGAGAAACGCCCGCCCGCATTCCGGGGCCGCTGAGCCCCGCCCCAGATTTCCCAGACACCGAGGGAGGAGGATCCCGATGAAAAACCTGACCCCACCGCGCGAGATGCTCGAGCCGATCGAGGTTGCCAGCCGCGACGAGATCGCCGCGCTTCAGCAGAAGCGCATGGCCTGGTCGCTGCGCCACGCCTATGAGAACTCGCCCTTCTACCGCGCCCGCTTCGACGCCCACGGCGCCCAACCCGACGATTTCAAGACGCTCGCGGACCTGGCGAAGTTCCCCTTCACCACCAAGACCGACCTGCGCGACACCTACCCGTTCGGCATGTTCGCCGTGCCGCAGGATCAGCTGGTCCGGGTCCACGCCTCCTCGGGCACCACGGGCAAGCCGACCGTCGTCGGCTACACCCGCAACGACATCGACACCTGGGCCGATGTCGTCGCCCGCTCGATCCGCGCCTCGGGCGGCCGGCCGGGCCAGTTCTGCCATATCGCCTATGGCTACGGGCTGTTCACCGGCGGCCTCGGCGCCCATTACGGCGCCGAGCGGCTGGGCTGCACCGTGGTGCCGATCTCGGGCGGCATGACCGAGCGCCAGGTTACGCTGATGACCGACTTCAAGCCGCAGATCATCATGGTGACGCCCTCCTACATGCTGTCGATCCTCGACGAGTTTCGCCGCCAGGGTCTCGACCCGCGCGACAGTTCGCTCCAGGTCGGCATCTTCGGCGCCGAGCCCTGGACCAACGCCATGCGCGAGGAGATCGAGGACGCCTTCGACATGCATGCCGTCGACATCTACGGGTTGTCGGAAGTCATGGGCCCCGGCGTCGCCAACGAATGCGTCGAGACCAAGGACGGGCTGCATGTCTGGGAAGACCATTTCTACCCCGAGATCATCGACCCGGTGACCGGCGAAGTGCTGCCCGACGGCGAGATGGGCGAGCTGGTCTTCACCACACTGACCAAGGAAGGCCTGCCGATGGTGCGCTACCGCACCCGCGACCTGACCCGGCTGCTGCCCGGCACCGCCCGGTCGATGCGGCGGATCGAGAAGATCACCGGCCGCAGCGACGACATGATCATCCTGCGCGGCGTCAACGTCTTCCCGACCCAGATCGAGGAGCAGATCCTGAAATGCGCCGGCCTCGCCCCGCATTTCCAGATCGAGCTGACCCGCAAGGACCGGATGGACGTGATGACGGTGCATGTCGAATGCACCCCCGATCAGGCGTCGAGCGAGGGCCGCGCGGCCTCGGCCAAGGAGCTGGCCCATCACATCAAGTCGGTGGTTGGCGTCTCGACCCGGATCGAGGTGCGCGACCCGGCGTCGGTGGCCCGCTCCGAGGGCAAGGCCAAGCGCGTCATCGACAACCGGCCGAAATAAGCGGTCCGCCAAAGGGGCCTCGGCCCGCGAAACGGCCAAAGGGGCCTCGGCCCTCGAAACGAAGGACAGAGGGGCGGCAACGCCCCTCCAAGAACAGAACACGGACAGGGAGAGACAGGTGGCCAGAACACGCGCCAGCGATTTCGAGGAAAAGCGCCACGGCCTGCTGCTGGATGCCGCGCGCGTCTTCGCCAGCCAGGGGATGGAAAAGGCCTCGATGTCGCAGATCGCCACCGAGGCGGGCGTGTCGAAATCCCTGCTCTATCACTATTACCCGTCGAAGGACGCGCTGATCTTCGCCATCATCCACGCCCATCTCGAGGAACTGGAGGCGGCACTGAAAGACGCCGACGACCCCACGCTGCCGCCGCATGACCGGCTGCTCCGGCTGGTCTCGACGGTGCTCGAGGCCTATCGTGGCGCCGATGACCAGCACAAGGTCCAGCTCAATGCCGGGCCGGCGCTGTCGGAGGAGCAGAAGGCGAAGATCACCGAGATGGAGCGCCAGATCGTGCGCCATTTCTCGATCGCCCTGCGCGACATGCACCCCGAGCTCGACCAACCCGAGCGGCCGCTGCTGATGCCGGTGACGATGTCGCTGTTCGGGATGATGAACTGGGTCTACATGTGGTTCCGCGACGGCGGCCGGATCAGCCGCGAGGACTATGCCGGCATCGCCACGACGCTGATCCTGGAAGGGGTCAAGGCGGTGCGGTGAGGCCCGACGGCTCGCAGCTTCCTCCGCCAGGGCATAGGGCAGGACTTCCGGGCGGATCTGTAGCCGCGATCTCGCACAAGGCCTCTCCGTCCGCTTCTTGCCCATTTTACGCCAGCCACTTGGCGCAACATGAGCAGGGCAAGCGGCCTGCCCGTGGGATGGCGCCCGCAACCGTCGAGCTTCGCGCTTTATGGCAGCCAGGCCCCTCCTGGCTCTGAGCGAAGCGCGCTGATGGCCACAGCGCCAGCCCGCCGGAACGGGCAGGCGCTCGCCCTGCGCGGGTCCCGCGCGCACCGGGCGATTGCACAAGAGGCGCGCCCCGGCCCTATCCCTCCGCCGGCAGCGGCCAGGTCTTCGCCACCATGGTCAGCACGTCGTATTGCGCCACCACCTCGTCGTCCTGGTTGGTCACCCGGCAATCCCAGCGCACTTCGCCGTGGTCGGCATTCTCGCGCGGGTTGATCTCCTTGCAGGTCAGCCGGACCTTCAGGCTGTCGCCGAAATAGACCGGGGTCAGGAAGCGCAGGTTGTCGACGCCGTAATTCGCCAGCACCGGGCCCGGCGCCGGGTCGACGAACAGGCCGGCGGCGAAGGAGGCGATCAGGTAGCCATGCGCCACCCGGTCGTCGAAGAACGGGTTCGCCTTGGCCGCTTCGCTGTCCATGTGGGCATAGAAGGTGTCGCCGGTGAAATGGGCGAAATGCTCGACATCCTCCTCCGTGACCTCGCGCGCCGCGGTGATGATCTGGTCGCCGATCCGCAGCTCTGCCAGCGACTTGCGGAACGGGTGCCTGTCGGACCGCACCGGCGCGCCGTCGATCCATTGCCCGGTGACGGCCGAGAGCAGCCCGGGCGCGCCCTGCACCGCGGTGCGCTGCATGAAGTGCTTGACGCCGCGCATGCCGCCCATCTCCTCGCCACCGCCGGCCCGGCCCGGGCCGCCATGGACCAGCGGCGCCAGCGGCGAGCCGTGACCGGTCGAGGACTTGGCCGAGGCGCGGTTGCCGATCAGGACCCGTCCGTGCCAGGGGGCGAGGCCGAGAATGATCTCCTCGGCCACCGCCGGCTCGTCGGTGAACAGCGACGAGACCAGCGAGCCCTTGCCCTTGCGGGCCAGCGCCACCGCCTCATCGGCATCGCCATAGGCCATCACCGTCGCCACCGGGCCGAAGGCCTCGACCTCGTGCACCGCCGTCGCGCCCATCGGATTGTCGCAACGCAGCAGCACCGGGCTCAGGAAGGCGCCCGTCTCGGCGTCGCCCGAGACCAGGTTGACCTCGTCAGGGTTGCCCGAGACGATCTCGGCCTCGGCCTGCAGCGCCCGGATCTTGTCGCGCACGCTGTCGCGATCCTTGAGCGAGGCCAGCGCCGACATCCGCACGTTCTCGTCGTCCGGCAGGCCGACCGGGGTCTGGCCCAGCCGCGCCGACAGCGCCTCGATCACCGCCTGCTCGTGTTCCCGCGGCACCAGGACGCGGCGGATCGCGGTGCATTTCTGCCCCGCCTTGACCGTCATCTCGCGCACCACCTCCTTGACGAAGAGGTCGAATTCAGGCGTGCCCGGCCCGGCATCAGCGCCCAGGATCGCGGCGTTGAGGCTGTCGGCCTCCATCGTGAACCGGGTCGAGTTGGCGATCACCGCCGGGTGGCTGCGCAGCATCTGGCCGGTCGAGGCCGAGCCGGTGAAGGTGACGATGTCCTGCCCGGTGACATGGTCGAGCATGTCGCCGACCCCGCCGCAGACCAGCTGCAACGCGCCGGCGGGCAGGATCTCCATCTCGAGCATCCGGCGCACCACCAGTTCGGTCAGGTAGGCGGTCTGCGAAGCCGGCTTGACCAGGCAGGGGACGCCGGCGATCAGCGACGGCGCGATCTTCTCCAGCATGCCCCAGACCGGGAAGTTGAAGGCGTTGATATGGATGGCGACGCCCTGCAGCGGGGTCAGGATGTGCTGGGCCGAGAAGCTGCCGTCGCGCGACAGCGGCTCGACCGCGCCGTCGGTCAGCACCCGGGTGTTGGGCAGCTCGCGCCGGGCCTTCGAGGCGAAGGTCAGCATCGTGCCGATGCCGCCGTCGATGTCGATCCAGCCGTCCTTGCGGGTGGCGCCGGTGGCGTAGTTCTCGTCGTAGAACGCGTCCTTCATCTCCATCAGGCGGATGCCGATCTCCTTCAGCATCAGCGCCCGCTGGTGGATGGTCAGCTTGCGCAGCGCCGGGCCGCCGACCTCGCGGCCCCAGTCCAGCGCGCCCTTGAAGTCGAGGCCGTCCGAGCCGATGAAGGCGACCGTCTCGCCGGTGGCTGCATGGGCGAGCGGCTTGCCCGCGCCCTCTCCGGCGCGCCAGTCCCCCAGCACATAGCTTTTCAGACGGCGCGGTTCGCGAGCCGTATCCAACATGGCGTTTCCTTCCTGTCCCTGGGGCGCCCGCCGTGATCGCGGATCAAGCCGGCGCCCGTCTTCCTGTTGCGCTTCAGGCCAGCCCGAGGCCGGCCAGCCGGTCGTTAACGGCCTCTTCCCACGCGGCGCGAAGGGCTTCGTTCGGGCGCTGGCGCAGGCCCATCCGGGCCAGCCGCGCGTGGCGCTCGGATTGCGGCGCGCCGAAGGTCTCGGCCACGCGCGGCCGCCAATAGGCGATCGCGGCGCGGGCCTCGTCCGCCCCGGCGGCGTCGGCCGCGATCCGCTCCAGCCCTTCCAGGCCAAGCTCCATGTGCCGCCGCTCGCGCGGGGCGATCTCGCGCAGCACATCGGCTAGCGGCGTGTAGGAGCAATGGCTGAGTTCCTCGAGCTGGAGGCCGGTCGCCAGCCCCATCAGCACGTTCATCACCACCGCGTCGGTCCAGCCCTCGAGCGGGTAGTGGAAGACCGACAGCCGCATGTCGCCGCCCTGCCGCCGGGCATCGACATAGGCGTCGCGCGGGCTGCGGGCGGCCCAGTCATGCGCCTTGTTGTAAAGCGCCTTGTCGGTGCCGAAGCCCTCCATCAGGTCGAGCACGCGCTCGGCATGGTCGGCCTTTTCCAGCACGATCCGGCTGGCGGCGATGCGCTCCTTGATCCCCGGCGCCCAGTTGATCGCATCGGCGAAACCGGCGGAACCCGCCAGTTCGCTGTCGACGAAGGAGGACATCAGCCGCAGAAGCTCGGCCCGGTAGCGCGGCGGTGCGTTATCGGGCGCGGTCAGCTTGCCGCCCTGGGCCAGGTAATCCCCGATCGGCATCGTCTCGGCTGCGGTTTCTGCTGCGGTTTCCGGGGCATCATTCGTCATAGCTCAGCACCACCTTGTCCGACAGCGGCACGCATTGGCAGGACAGCACGTAGCCCGCCCGCACCTCGTAATCCTCGAGCGCGTGATTGACCTCCATCTCGACCTCGCCCTCCAGCACCTTGGCGCGGCAGGTCGAGCAGACCCCGGCCTTGCAGGAATAGGGCGCGTCCATCGCGTTCTCGATGGCGGCGTCGAGCAGCCGCGTGCCGTCCTTGGGCATGGTGAAGCTGCGCGTCGTGCCGTCCAGCGTCACCGAAACGGCGCAGCTGTTGGCGCTGCCCGCCGCCTGCTGCGAGACGACCCGCTGCTTCGCCCGGCCCGGCTGGGACGAGGCGAAGAGTTCGAACTTGATCTGGGCGTCGCTCAGGCCGTGCGCCTTGAGCGATTCCGCGATGGTCAGCATCATCGGCTCGGGGCCACAGATGAAGGCGGTGTCGACCGATGCGGCGTCGATCCAGACCCGGAACAGGGTTTCCATCTTCTCGGCATCGATCCGGCCCGAGAACAGGTCGATCTCCTGGCTTTCGCTTTCCAGCACATGGATCACCGACAACCGGCCGAGATGGGCGTTCTTGAGGTCTTCCAGTTCCTCGCGGAACATGATCGAGCCGATGGCGCGGTTGGCATAGACCAGGGTGAAGCTCGATTTCGGCTCGCGCGCCAGCACCGTCTTGATGATCGACAACAGCGGCGTGATGCCCGAGCCGCCGGCGAAGCCGAGGTAGTGCTTGGCGGCCGAGGCGTCGAGCGGGGTGTGGAACTTGCCCATCGGCGGCATCGCGTCCAGCACGTCGCCCGTCTTCAGCTCCTCGTTGGCCCAGGTCGAGAAGGCGCCGCCCTCGACCCGCTTGATGCCGACGCGCAGGCAGCCCTCGTCGAGCCCGGCACAGACCGAGTAGGAGCGGCGCAGTTCCTCCCCGTCGAAATCGCGGCGGAAAGTCAGGTATTGGCCTTGCGTGAATGCGAACGCGTCGGCGTCGGCGTCACGCGGCTTCAGGGTCACGACGACCGCGTCGCGGGTTTCGCGACGGATGTCGGTCACTTCCAAGGGGTGGAATCGGGACATTCGGGCCTCTCCTCCTCGGGGCTCAGATGCATTTGAAATAGTCGAAGGGCTCAAGGCAGTCCTTGCAGCGATAGGATGCCTTGCAGGGGGTCGAGCCGAACTGGCTGACCTTCTCGGTATTGGTCGACCCGCAGCGCGGGCACTCGATGACCAGGTTGGTCTCGCCCGACAGCCGCGCCGCCCGAGCCGCCAGGCGGCCGTCCGAGGCGGTGCCTTCCACCGGCGGGGCGATGCCGAAGGCTTTCAGCTTGTCGCGGGCCTCGGGCGCGATCCAGTCGGTGGTCCAGGCCGGCGACAGGCGCCGCTCCAGCCGCAGCTTCCCGATCCCCTTCTCGCGCAGGTGGCGCTCGATCTCGAGGTCGATGAAGGCGGTGGCCGGACAGCCGGAATAGGTCGGCGTCACGGCGACGACCAGCGTGTCGCCGTCCCAACGGACATCGCGGACGATGCCCAGCTCGGTGACCGAGACTACCGGGATCTCGGGGTCCGGCACCTCGCCCAGCCATTGCCAGACCTGATCGGTAGTGGGCAACACGGCGGTCATGCGCTTACCAGGCCGCGCCGGGATAGGCACGCTGCAGGAACTGCATCTCGGCCAGGATATAGCCCAGATGCTCGGTATGCCGCCCGGTCTTGCCGCCCAGGTGGACGTCGGCCTTGGCCTCGGGCAGCGCCAGCGTCGCCTCGCCCAGCACCTCCTGCACCGTCGCCAGCCAGCCGTCGCGCAGTTCCGACGGCAGCGGCGCGATGCCGGCCTCGGCCACCTTGGCGTCGACCGCGTCATCGGCGAACATCTCGCCGGTATAGGGCCACAGCCGGTCGAGCGCCGCCTGCATCCGGGCATGGCTCTCCTCGGTGCCGTCGCCGAGCCGGATCACCAGGTCGGACGAGCGTTCGAGGTGATACGAGACCTCCTTCAGCGCCTTGGCGGCGATCTCGGCGACGCGCGGGCTGGCCGAGCGGGTCAGCCGGGTCAGCAGGTCGTAATGGAAGGCGTCGAACAGGAACTGGCGCATCAGGGTCAGGCCCATGTCGCCGTTCGGCAGCTCGACCAGCTTGAGGTTGCGGAACTGCGCCGCGTCGCGCAGATAGGCCAGATCGTCGGCCGAGCGGCCGGCACCCTCGACCTCGCCGGCCAGGCCGAGCCACATCTGGGTATGGCCGATCAGGTCGAGCGCAGTGTTGGCCATCGCGATGTCCTCTTCGAGGATCGGCGCGTGGCCGCACCATTCCGAGACCCGGTGGCCGAGGATCAGGGCGCTGTCGCCCATCCGGCACAGCCAGTCGAAGAAGGCGGGCTTGAGGGCGGCATCGCCGACAAGGGGATCGGCCGCCGGGGCGATCGTGTCAGAGACGGCGGTCATCACATGTGCCCCACTTCATCCGGGATGTCGAAGAAGGTCGGGTGGCGATAGGCCTTGGACTCGGCCGGATCGAACAGCGGCCCCTTTTCCGAGGGCGCCGAGGCGGTGATGTCGTTCGACTTCACAACCCAGATCGAGACGCCTTCCTTGCGCCGGGTATAGACGTCACGGGCATGCAGGATCGCCATCTCGGCATCGGGCGCGTGCAGGCTGCCGACATGGCGGTGGTTCAGCCCGTGCTGCCCGCGGATGAAAACTTCCCAGAGCGGCCATTCCTTGGACATCGCTTCTCCTCCTCTCATTCCGCCGCGACAGCGCCCGCGGCGCGGCGCTTGGCGGCTTTTTCCGAATAGGCGGTCAGACCGTCGCGGAACCAGGCGCCGTCCTCCCAAGCCTTGACCCGGGCTTCCATCCGCTCCTGGTTGCAGGGGCCATTGCCCTTGAGCACCTCGAAGAACTCGGTCCAGTCGGGCTGGCTGAAGTCGTAGCCCTGCTTTTCCTCGTTCCATTTCAGGTTCTCGTCCGGGATGGTCAGGCCGAGGTATTCCGCCTGCGGCACCGTCTGGTCGACGAATTTCTGCCGCAGCTCGTCATTGGTGTTGATCTTGATCTTCCACGCCATCGACTGGGCGCTGTGCACCGAGTCCTTGTCCGACGGCCCGAACATCATCAGCGACGGATACCAGAAGCGGTTGAGCGCATCCTGCGCCATCGCCTTCTGCTCCGGCGTGCCCTGGGCCATCTTCATCATGATCGAGTAGCCCTGGCGCTGGTGGAAGCTCTCTTCCTTGCAGATGCGGATCATCGCCCGGCTGTAGGGCCCGTAGGAGGTGCGCTGCAGCGGCACCTGGTTCATGATCGCGGCACCGTCGACCAGCCAGCCCACCGCGCCGATATCGGCCCAGTTCAGCGTCGGGTAGTTGAAGATCGACGAGTATTTCATCTGGCCGCTGTGCAGCTTGTCGAGCAGCTCGTCGCGGCTCACCCCCAGCGTTTCGGCCGCCGAGTAGAGGTAGAGGCCGTGGCCCGCCTCGTCCTGGACCTTGGCCAGCAGGATCGCCTTGCGCTCCAGCGTCGGCGCGCGGGTGATCCAGTTGCCCTCGGGCAGCTGCCCGACGATCTCGGAATGGGCGTGCTGGCCGATCTGGCGGACCAGCGTCTTGCGATAGCCCTCGGGCATCCAGTCCTTGGGCTCGATCTTCTCGCCGTTGTCGACGCGGTCCTGGAAGGCCAGCTCTTCCGGCGACATCTCCTCGCGCGGCTTCGAACCTTCCGATTTCACCATCTGCGCATACATGGGTCGATCCTCCTCAGATGCGTTCCAGGATCAGGGCGATGCCCTGCCCGACCCCAACGCACATCGTGCAGAGCGCATAGCGCCCGCCGCTGCGGTGGAGCTGATTGGCGGCGTGCAGCACGAGCCGCGCGCCTGACATGCCCAGCGGGTGGCCCATCGCGATCGCGCCGCCATTGGCATTAACATGGGGCGCATCGTCCGGCAGGCCAAGTTCGCGCAGCACCGCGAGGCTCTGCGCCGCGAAGGCCTCGTTCAGTTCGATCACGTCCATCTGGTCCAGCGTCAGCCCGGCCCGCGCCAGCACCTTGCGCGTGGCCGGCACCGGGCCGATACCCATCACGCGCGGCGGCACGCCGGCCGCCGCCATGGCGACGACGCGCGCCCGCGGGGTCAGGCCGTTGGCCTTGGCCGCGGCCTCGGAAGCGACGATCACCCCCGCCGCGCCGTCGTTGACGCCCGAGGCATTGCCCGCCGTCACCGTCAGCTCGGGCCCGTTGACGCCCTTGAGCCTGGCCAGTTTCTCGGCGCTGGTGCCGGGGCGCGGATGCTCGTCGGTATCGACGACGATGGGATCGCCCTTGCGCTGGGGAATGCTGACCGGGACAATCTCTTCAGCAAAGACCCCGGCCTTCTGCGCCGCGCCCCAACGCGCCTGGCTCTGGGCGGCGAAGGCGTCCTGGTCGGCGCGGCTGATATTGTAGTCCGCGGCGACGTTGTCGGCGGTCTGCGGCATCGAGTGGCTGCCATGGGCGGCGTGCAGCTTGGGATTGGTGAAGCGCCAGCCGATGGTGGTGTCGTACATCTCGGCATTGCGGGAGAAGGCGCCGGTGGCCTTGGCGACGACGAAGGGCGCGCGGCTCATGCTCTCGACCCCGCCGGCCAGCATCAGGTCGGCATCGCCGGCCCGGATGCTGCGCGCCGCCAGCCCGATCGCGTCCATGCCCGAGCCGCAGAGCCGGTTGACCGTGGTGCCCGGCACCTCGACCGGCAGCCCGGCCAGCAGCGCCGCCATCCGGGCGACGTTGCGGTTGTCCTCGCCGGCCTGGTTGGCGCAGCCGAGGATGACGTCGTCGACGCTTTCCCAGTCGACCGAGCCGTTGCGCTCCATCAGCGCCCGCAGCGGCACCGCGGCCAGATCGTCCGCCCGCACTGCGGACAACGCCCCGCCATAGCGGCCGATCGGCGTGCGCAGCGCGTCGCAGACAAAGGCTTCCGACATTCTCTTCCTCCCGAACTCCCTCCGGCCCACAATTTACCGACCGGTCGGTCACTCTTATACAGAGAAACATATCACGCGTTAAGAGGATTTTCGCATTCCCTCGTGATGCTTTTCGAGATTGATGACTTCCTCCGGAAAATCAGGGGCTTGGCTGGCGAGTTCCCGTTCAAGCCGGCCGCAACGCAGCCGCGTCTCCTCGGTCTGCTCGGGCAGCGGCCCGGCCGAATCATGGAAACTGCGGCCGATATGGGCGTCGGCCGCCTCTGTCAGCGCCAGGTAGGTCCGCACGAAGAGCCGCCGCGCCGCCGCGCCCGACCAGCCCTCGGGCCAGGCCGCCCGCGGCAGCCGCGGATCGGCCAGCGCCGCCTGGCGGTAGAGGTGAACCAGCCGCAAGCGCAGCGCCAGGGCCAGCGGTGGCGCCGGGCGGGCACCCTCTGCCAGCGCCCCGGCAACCGGCGCGAAGACATCCAGGAAGGCGCGATAGGCGGCGGCGACCTCCTCGACCGGCCAGTGGCGGGCGGCGAAGTCCGGCACCCGCTCGGCCCCGGCGACGGTTTCGGCCGAGAGCAGCAGGCCCGGCGGCCGGGCGACGTCGCCGCGATTGGGGGCCAGCGCCGTCTCGGGGCCGGTCTGGGCCCAGCCGGGCAGGCTTGCCGCCCGCACCGCCCCCTCGCCCAGCGCCAGCAGCCAGCCGGTCGGCAGCGGCGGCGGCGCGTAGAGCACCCGCGCCGCACCGGCGAACTCGTCCAGCGCCGCCGGGGTCAGCCGGTAATAGCTCTTGCGCCCGATCCGCTCGCCTTCCAGCTGGCCGCCGCTCACCAGCCGCGACACGGCGGTGCGGACAAGGCTTTCGCTGATGCCGTGATCGGCGCAGCACTCGATCAGGGTGCCCATCCACAGCGTGCCGCCGCGCGGGCCGACCACGTCGCCATAGATGGTGACGATCAGACCCGCCGCCCGGGGCGGATCGCCCTCCAGCCCTTGGCGCAGCGCCGCCGGGGCGGCCCCGATCACGTCCAACTTCCGCGGCATCACCGCCTCGCTCCTGCTCTCACGTCACGGAAAACTACCATTTCCGCGGACGAGTGTCATGCTTGATCGACAGGCGGCCGCGTCGACAGGCGTCGGAGATCAGAAGTAATGGCGCAATTGCAGATAGGCGGTCGTCGGCTCGGCGCTGTAGGGGGCGCCGCTGCCGCTGGCGGGCAGGCCGCCGAACTCGGTGCCGCGCCGCCCGACCGGCGCCTGGGCACCGAGGATCAGCGTGGTGTTGTCGCTCAACGACCAGTCGGCCTCGGCGGTAAGGTAGAAGCTGCCGTCGTTCAGGTTGGCGATGACGCCGGGCGAGACAGTCAGCAGCGGCGTCCATTCCCAGGACAGCCCGCCGGCGAGATAGTCGCGCGACACGGTATAGAGCTGGCCACGCAGCAGCCGGGCCGAAAGGTCGGCGGGCAGACCAGCCAGTGCGTTCCCGGTTCCGGAAACGCCGAAGCCGTTATGGAAATACTCAGCGTAGTAAGTGGCGTTGCGGCCGGCGAGCGTCATCGCGCCGCTGATATTGAGCAGGCCCGAAACCTTGGTCGGCCCGGCAGCCTCGTAAGTCGGCACGATCTCGGCATTCCAGGTCGCGCCGCCCAGCGGGCCGGAGAGGCCCAGCCCGGCGGTCCAGTCGCCGCGGTCGCGGGCGGCCAGCAGCGACAGGCCGAGCGATCCGATGCTGCGGTGGTAATGCAGTGCATAGGTGCTGGCACTGCCGCTGATCGGCCCGCCCCCGGCCGGCTTGCGCGGGGCGGCGACGGCCTGCAGGTCGGACCCGTCGTTGAACAGCAGCTGGGCATAGACCATGTCGACGCCGGGCTTGTATTCGGTATCGACCGCGTTGGGGGCGAAGGGATCGACGAGGTCCATCGGGTGGAACACCTGCCCCGCGCCCCAGGTCAGCGCCTGGCGGCCGATACGGAGGACGAAATTCGGCGTCGAGTAGCCCAGCGACAGCCGGTCGATGCGCTGTGTCAGCTGGCGGTCGCCGCTGTCGGTGAGCGTGTCGGACAGGTCGAACAGGGTCGCGGGCGGCGGCGCGGGCAGCAGGGCGGCCTTGCTGCGGTCCAGCGCCACGCCGCGGCCGGCGGCACCGCTCAGGACGTAATGCAGGCTGAAATCCCATTGCCCCCAATGCGGTTCCCATGTCAGTCGCAGATTGCCGTGCAGGTCGGCGCGCGACCGGGTGCCGAGGAAGGCATCGACGCTGTCGGCCTTCGACGTGGCACCGAGGCCGGTGAATTCCAGCCGCCCGTGCAGGCCATTGTCGGCCCGGGCCGGGGCGGCCAGCCCCAAGCCGGCGACGAGGCTGAGCGCGAGGGCGAACAGGCTATTGCGCGGCATCGGCCAGGCTCCCGGTCGTATCGGCGGTGATCCTGCCGTCGACCATCTCGAGCCGGCGGCGGGCACGCTCGATGACGCGGCCGTCATGGGTGCCGATCAGGAAGGTGGTGCCCGAGCGGGCATTGAGCTCGGCCATCAGCGTCACCAGGTCGTCGGCGGTCTTGCTGTCGAGGTTGGCGGTCGGCTCGTCGGCCAGCACGATCGCCGGCCGCGCCACCAGCGCCCGGGCGACGGCGACGCGCTGCTGCTGACCGCCCGACAGGTGCGAGGGGCGCCGGTCCTCCATCCCCGCCAGCCCGACATCGGCCAGGGCGGCGGCGGCACGGTCGCGGCGTTCCTTGGCGCCGACGCCGAGCAGTTGCAGCACGAACTCGATATTCTCCAGCGCCGACAGCACCGGGATCAGGTTGTAGGCCTGGAAGACGAAGCCGATCTTGTGCAGCCGCAGCTCGGCCAGATGGGCGGTATCGAGCCCGCCCAGCTCCTCGCCATCCACCACCACCGTGCCCGAGGTCGGCCGGTCGAGCCCGCCGATCATGTTCAACAGCGTCGTCTTGCCCGAGCCGGACGGGCCCGACAGCGTGGCGAAATCGCCCGCCGCGATGTCGAGGTCGAGGCCGTTGACCGCCGGCACCTCGATCGCACCGTCGCCATAGATCTTGGACACGCCGCGGCAGGTGACGATGGCACGGTCCGGGGTTTGGGCCTGCGAGGGATCAGGTTGCATGGCTCATGGCCTCCACGGGTCTGGAATGGGCCGCCTTGCGCGCGGGCCACAGCGCGATGACGACGCCGAGGACCCAGACGAGGAGCGACATTTCGAAGAATTCGGACGGGGCGAGATGCGGGTAGAGGACATGGCCGGCGCCGACGAACTCGGCCCCGCGGGCAAGGAAACCAAGGTCGATGCCGCCCTTCAGCGCCGCGATGGTGGCGCCCGAGGCGACCATGCCGATGATGACGCCGACCCCGATCAGCAGCGCCGATTCCAGCAGCACCTGCGCCAGGATCAGCCGCGGTCGCATCCCCAGCGCCTGCAGCAGGCCGAACTCGCGCACGCGCTCGAACACCGCCATCAGCTGGGTGTTGACGATGCCGATCGCCATGAAGACGAACATCACCCACAGCCAGATATAGACGAAGGCGGTCATGAAGCTGTCGACGGCGGCGGCCAGCGGCGCCAGTTTCTTCCACGGCTCGACATCCAGCTTCGGCGCCGCGGCGCGCAGCCGGGCGATCTCGGGCGCCAGCGCAGCGCCATCGGCGAGGCGGAAGCTGATCTCGGAGATGCCATCGCCGATGCCCAGCATCTGCTGCGCCGTCTCGATGCCGGTGAAGGCATAGCTGTCCTCGGCCGACTGGTTGCCGGCAAACAGCCCCTTCACCTGGTAGGCGCGCTGGGCAAGGCTGCCATCGGCGCTCTGCGCCATCAGGATGACGCGTTTGCCGACCCGCGTCTTCAGCCGCTGGGCCAGGTGGCGGCCCAGCACGATTCCGGGATCATCGTTGCCGCTCAGATAGCTGCCCTCGACGATCTGCTTCGGCAGGAACGAGATCGCCCGCTCGGATTTCGGCTTCACCCCCAGCAGGGTCAGCGGCAGGGTCTTGTATTCGCTCTGGATCACCGCCGGCACGCGCACCCGCTCGGCCCAGCCCTGCACCTGCGGCACGTTCAAAGCGGCGGTCAGCCCGGCATCGGGCGGCGGCATCCGGCGGTCGACGACCGGATCGTCGAGGTAGCCCCGGGCGTGGATCTGGCCGCTGCCGGTCAGCAGGTTGAGCTGGGCGTCGCGACTCGACTGCGCCCAGGCGTCGAGCAGCGCGGCGAAGACGAGGATCGAGTAGAGCCCGACGGCGACGACGACCAGGGTGATCGCGGTGCGGCGCGGGTTGCGCCACAGGTTGCGCCAGGCCAGCGGGGCGATGAGTTTCAGGGTTTCCATCACGCCGCCCTCATTGCCTCTACCGGTTCCAGCCTGCGGATGCGCCGCATCGGGATCAGCCCCGCCACCGCCACCGAGGCGACGATGACTACGGGTCCGACCAGCGCCGAGACCCAGCTCAGCTCGGGGAACAGCCGTCCGGGCAGGCCCCATTGCGCCATCAGCCCCTCGAAGGCGCCGACGGCGATGCCGGCATGGCCGTACCACAGCGCCAGCCCGCCGCCGAGGATCACCCCGGCGACGGTGCCGATCAGCGCCAGCAGGATCAGCTCGAGCCACAGCATCCGCCCGACCAGCGGCGCCCGCATCCCGATCGCCATCAGCATGCCGAACTCGCGCGTCCGCTCGAGCACGGACATCAGCAGGGTGTTGAGGATGATGAAGACGACGACGACGACAAGGCTGACATACCACAGCATCGAGGTCGAGAAATCGAGGGTGATCGCCTGTTTCAGCCCGGGTTGCAGCCCGCCCCAGTCCTCGACGGTCAGGCCGCTGGCCCTGGCCAGCCGGTCGAGCCGCGGCAAGGCGGCGTTGACCGCGCCGAGACTGGGGCCGACCAGGGCGACGGTATTGGCGGTGTCGCCCATGGCAAAGCTGGCCTGGAACCGGCTCAGCGGCATCTCCGCGATCTGGCGGTCGAGCTCGTTGATGCCGGTGTGGTAAATGCCGACCAGGGTCAGGCTGTCGGCGGCGATGGTGCCGTCGAGGGCCGAGCCCAGCAGGGTCACCTTGTCGCCGAGCTTGAGCTTGAGGTTGCGGGCCAGCGCATCGCCCAGCACCACGGCGCCGGTGTCGCCCGGCTTCAGGTAGCGGCCCTGCTTCACCGTCGTCGCCAGGGTCGAGACCCGCTGCTCGCGCTCCGGCGACACGCCGACGATGGCGGCGCCGTAGCTGCGTTCGCCGTTGGCGAGGATGACATAGGAGGTCGCGCGCGGCGCGGCGGCCGTGACGCCCCTCACCGTCTCGGCCTTCGCCGCCAGCGCCTCGGGATCGGCGATGGTCTTGCGGATATCGGGATCGTCGGCATAGCCCGGCGGCTGGATCCGGGCGAAGCCGTCGAAGATGCGCAGGGCGTTGGACTTCATCGTGTCATAGACGCCCAGCTGGAACGACAGCATGAAGACGAGGAGGGCGGCGGCCAAGGCCATGGTCAGCAGGCTCAGCGCGGTGCGCATCGGCTGCCGCCACAGGTTCCGCCATGCCATTTCGAACAGCATCTCAGTCCCGCGGGTTCTGGAGGTTGGAGCGGGTGAAGACGTAGGCCGGGATCGGGATGTTGAACCGCGCCTGCGTCGTGACCAGCTGCGTCCACTGCCCCTTCTTGTTGGCCGGCCGCATCGTCACCACCACCGGGTAGTCGCGGCCGCCGATCCGGCCGACCTTGTCGGTCGTCATCTGGCGCACGACCTTCATGTCCTGGTCGAAGAAGGTCTCCTGCAGCAGCACGCCGTCGTCGCGCACCTTGGCCTGCTGCTTGCCCCAGACCACCGGCGCGCCGGGCTTGGGCAGCGCCTCGACCGTATAGACGGTATGGCCGCCGGCATGGCCGCTGCCGACGATCTTGTGCGTGTATTCGGTCAGGATGTCCTCGGCCTTCGACAGGTCGTTGTAGGAGAAATCCGATCCCATCCAGGACTGCGCCAGCATCGAGGCCGGCAGCTTGATCACTTGGTTGAGCTTGGGATTGAAGATCAGCGTCGTCTTGCCCAGCTTGAGCGTGGCGTTGCCGGCGTCCTTGGCCGGGGCGGTGAAGCGCACCAGCGCCTTGTCGTGCCCCTGGGTCCAGCCCTTCATCGTCAGGTGGCGCTCCCAGCCCGGCCGGTGAATGGTCATCGTCACCGTGGATTCGGACGAGTTGGCGCGCCAGTTGTCGAAAGCGGCGCGCAGCAGCGCGGTGGCATCCGCCGCCAATCCCGCCCCGGCGCTGAAGGCCAGTGTCGCAGCCCCCAGAACCACCGCCGCCGCGCCTTTCGCGATGAGCTGTTTCATCCGCTGCCCTCCTTGCCATGCCCCGCCCCGGCAACAGCCGGGCCCGAGCAGTCTACCAATATCCGCACCAATATTGTGGACCGGGTGGTCCACACCTCTGGTCGATACGCCCGACGAGTGCTACATGTCAAGCCATGAGCCGCCCCCGTTTCGATAAACTCGACCCCGCGCGCCAGCAGCGCCTGTTCGACAACGCCGCCGAGGAATTCGGCGACAAGGGCTATGACGGGGCCTCGCTCAACCGGATTCTCGAACGTTCGGGGATGAGCAAGAGCTCGCTCTACTACTACTTCGACGACAAGGCGGACCTGTTCACCACGCTGGTCGAACGCTCGGTCGGCTTCATGCTGCGCGAGATCGGCGGCTTCGATCCCGCCGACCTGACCGCCGAGACCTATTGGAGCGAGATGGAGGCGCTCTATCGCCGCTCGGTCGGGATGATGAACAAGAGTACCTGGTACGTGAAGATGGGGCGGATGTTCTACCGGCTGCGCGGCGACCCCAAGAAATCGGCGCCGACCGGGCGCCTGTTCCAGGCGGCACGGCACTGGGTCGGCGTCATCGTCGCCCGCGGCCAGGAACTGGGCGTGGTTCGCCGCGACCTGCCCGACTCGCTGCTGATCGACAGCGCGATGGGGCTGGGCGAGGCGCTCGACCGCTGGATCGTCGCCCATTGGGACGACTACAGCCCCGACGAGCGGCTGCAGATGGCCGAGCAGCATATCGGCCTGTTCCGCGCCCTGCTCGCCCCGCCGGTCGCGCCTGCGGCCGACTAGCGGCACCGCTGGCCCCGGCACTGCCCCCGCGCTAACAAGATGGCATGACACCAACCGGCGATACCTCCGCCCTTTCGGCGGCCCTCGACTACCTGGCGCGCGGCTGGGCGCCGGTGCCGATGGCGCCGCGCAGCAAGCGGCCGCTGGTGCCGTGGCGGGCCTACCAGGACCGCGCCCCGGGCGAGGCGGAGCTGCGCGGCTGGTTCGCCCGCTGGCCCGCGGCCGGTGTGGCGCTGGTGACCGGCGCCGTTTCCGGGCTGGTGGTGCTGGATCTCGACCCCGGCCATGGCGGCGCCGAGTCGCTGGCGGCGATCGAGGCGCGCCACGGCCCGCTGCCGGAAACGATCGAGGCGCTGACCGGCGGCGGCGGCCGGCATTTCTACTTCGCCCATCCCGGCGGCGAGATCCGCAACCGCGCCGGGCTGGCGCCGGGGCTCGACCTGCGCGGCGACGGCGGCATCATCATCGCCCCACCCTCGATCCATCCCAGCGGCAATCCCTATCGCTGGCGCCCCGGCCACGCCCCGGGCGAGGTCGCGCTGGCGCCGATGCCGGTCTGGTTGCTGCGGCCGCGCTTCGGTCCCGGGGACCGGCCCGGCCATTCCGTCGCCCATTGGCGCGAGCTGGTCCACCAGGGCGTGGCCGCCGGCCAGCGCAACGCGACCCTGGCCTCCTTCACCGGCCACCTGCTGTGGCACGGCGTCGACCCCGACGTGGTGCTGGAACTGCTGCTGGCCTGGAACCGGACCCGCTGCCGCCCGCCGCTGGCCGACGAAGAAGTGATCCGCACCGTGCGCTCGATCGAGCAGACCCACCGCCGCAACCGCGCACCCGGCGCGGAATAGCGGCCACGCCCGTCGCGGTTCTTGCGCAAAATCAAAGTAATGTCGCCCCGGGCCGATAGGCTGCCCGCATCAAGGACAAAGGTGCCCCGTGGACCCAGCAGACGACCGTTCCTTCCCGCGCGCCCTGGCCGATGCCCTGGGCCGCCTCGTCTTTCCCACGGTCGCCCTTTTGCTGGCGGCCGGGGGCGTGGCCCATTTCGCCGCCCGCCCCGAATTGACCGAGCTGCTGTGGATCGCCGGCACCGTGCTGGCGCTGCTGGCCATGCTGGTCGATATCGCGGTCCACCTGCGGCGCGGCGAATTCGGGCTCGACCTGATCGCGGCGCTGGCGATGGCCGGGGCGCTGGGGCTGGGCGAATACCTGGCCGGGATCATCATCGCGGTGATGTTCACCGGCGGCGAGGCGCTGGAAAGCTATGCCCAGCGCCGCGCCCGGCGCGAGCTGACGGCGCTCTTGGGCCGGGTGCCGCGCAGCGCCGCGCGCTATCGCGACGGCGCCATCGAGGAGGTGCCGCTGGAGGCGCTGGCGGTCGGCGATCGCGTCCTTGTCCGCCATGGCGAGATCGTCCCCGCCGACGGCACGGTCAGCGGCGGTGGCGCGGTGCTGGACGAATCCGCCCTGACCGGCGAGGCGCTGCCGGTCCATCGCCGGGACGGGCAGGCGGTGATGAGCGGCTCGGTCAACTCCGGCGACCCGTTCGACCTCGAGGTCTCGGAACGGGCCGAGCAGTCGACCTATGCCGGCATCATCCGCATGGTCCGCGCGGCGCAGCTGGCCAAGGCGCCGATGGCGCGGCTGGCCGACCGCTTCGCGCTGGCCTTCCTGCCGCTGACGCTGGCGATCGCCGGCGGCGCCTGGCTGGTCAGCGGCGACCCGACGCGGGCGCTGGCGGTGCTCGTCGTCGCCACCCCCTGCCCGCTGATCCTCGCCGTCCCCGTCGCCATCATCGCCGGGGTTTCGCGCTGTGCCAGTCGCGGTGTGCTGGTCAAGGGCGGCGTCGCGCTGGAAACGCTGGCCCGAGTCCGCACCGTGATGCTGGACAAGACCGGCACGGTGACCGGCGGCAGCGCCCGGCTGGTCGACCTCAAGGTCCGCGACGATCAGGACCCGGCCGAGATCCTGCGCCTCGCCGCCGCACTCGACCAGGGCTCGCAGCATGTCGTGGCCGAGGCGCTGGTCGCCGCCGCGCATGAGCGCGGGCTGGCGCTGGAAACCCCGGCGGAGACGCGCGAGACCCCCGGTGCCGGTATCTCGGGCCGGATCGGCGCCCGGCGGGTGGCGGTCGGCGGCTGGGATTTCGTCACCGCCGATCTGCCCGTCTCGCGCTTTCAGGACGAGATCGGCAGCTGGATCCGCAAGGAGGGGACGGTCAGTGTTCTCGTCGCCGTCGAAGGCGATCTGGTCGGCGCCTTCATCCTGGCCGACGAGGTCCGGCCCGAGGCCGGCACCGTGCTGCGCCAGCTCCGCGCCGCCGGGGCAGAGCGCATCGTTCTCGCCACCGGCGACCGCGCCGACATCGCCGAGAATGTCGGTTCGTTCCTCGGTGTCGACCGGGTGATCGCCGGTATGCGACCGGCCGACAAGATCGCCAATGTCGAGGCCGAGAAGCGCGCCCACGGCCCGGTGATGATGGTCGGCGACGGGGTCAACGACGCCCCGGCGCTGGCGGCGGCCGATGTCGGCGTGGCGATGGGCGCGCGCGGCGGCGCGGCCTCGTCCGAAGCGGCGGACGTCGTCATCGTGCTCGACCGGCTCGACCGCGTCGCCACCGCCATCGGCATCGCCCGGCGCTCGCGCAGCATCGCCCTGCAAAGCGTCTATGCCGGCATGGGGCTGTCGGTGACGGCGATGATCGTCGCCGCCTTCGGCTACCTGACCCCGGTCGAGGGCGCGATCCTGCAGGAAGCCATCGACGTCGCCGTCATCCTCAACGCCCTGCGCGCCCTCGGCCCCTCGGTCCGGACCCGCTTCGGCCGCGCCCGGATGCCGTCGGGCGAGCTCGAATCTCTGGAAGAGGAACATCGCGAACTGATGGACGTGCTCGACGCGATCAATGCCGCCGCCGAGCGCGCCCGGCGCATCCCCGGCTCCGAGCTGCTGCTCGAGCTGGAGGCGCTGGAGACGATGCTCAACGAGCGGTTGCTGCCGCATGAGGTCAAGGACGACCGCGAGGTCTATGCCCGCATCCGCCGGGGCACGGCCGATGCCGACGCGCTGGCCGGAATGAGCCGGACGCATATGGAAATCCACCGCATGGTGCGCTCCCTGCAGACGATGCGCGAGGCGATCGGCGGCGAACCGAGCGAGATCGAGCGTTACGAGTTGCAGCGCCTGCTGCACGGGCTGGCCGCCATCACCCGGCTGCATTTCGCCCAGGAAGAGGAAATCTACCGCTCGCTCGAGGCCGGCTGAGCCGCGCCCCACGCGTCCGGCCCGGCGCCTTGACCTGCATCAATGCCGGTCGCCGCACAACCTGCCATTGAAAGGCCGCAATTCGCCGGCAGATTTCGGCGAGACCTGGAAACCCGCCCAAGCGAGCCCGGCCCGATGATTTTGTCCCCCCGTTCTTTTCAGCCCGCGCTTCCCTGCCCGCCGGAAGCCGACCATGCCCCCTGCCCCTGCCGCGCCCTGATCGAGGAGCGGATGGCGCCGGACCCGAAGGCCGTCCTGGCCGCCTTTCTCGACCTCGACGTGACCGAGACGGAGATCGCGCGCTATTTCGGCATCCCGCAAGCCTGCATCGAAAGCTACCTCGCGGCCTAGGGAGCGGCCTAGGGGGCGGCCTCCGGGTGGCCTCTCCCGTCGCGGCAGGTTGCCGGCTGGCCCCGCCTGCGATCCTTCAGGCAGGCCGCGCGCTCATGCCCCCGACCCGAGCGCCGGGATGGGATCTGCCGCCTCGAAGTTCATGAAGTCCCTGCGCAGCCGCCTGGATTGGCGCTTGGCCTTGCTGTTCCACGCCAACTGGCCAAGAGACACGGCAAGACGCCCGAGCCGCGCCTCGAAAGAGAGCTGCGCCCGCCGGTCCTGCCGGTGCCGGGCCTCGTAGTCCGCCAGCAGCTCCGCACGGCCGTCACGCAACAGGCCGCGGACCAGCTGCGGCTGCTGCCGCAGACCTTCCGCCAGGATCGAGAAGCCCGACAGCACCCCCTTGGTGACGGTCGTGAAATAGAGCCGGCGCGCGCTGGCCAGCGCAAGCAGATCGGTGAGGGTGTCCAGATTCGCGTCGAATGCATTGTCCCGCGCGAGGGAATGCAGCGATTGCCCGCCCGTCTCGGGGACATCGAAAAGCGTCATGATCCGGGCACAGCCCCGCAGCAGTTCCGGCGCCTCGGCCTGCACCGCCCGGCTGTCGGTGCAAAGCAGCACGCGCCGCCCCCGCAACGCCGGCGCGATCCGTCTCAGGAACCTGCGGTAATCCGTCTGGTAGTCGCTGTGCCGAACGTGCACCGCGTCATAATCCGCCCCGAGCCTCTCGAGCCTTCGAAGGATTTCCGACGCCACCTCTTCGCTGAAGGCAAGATGGCGCAACAGGTTGAGCGCCGCCACGCCGCCGCCGCCCTGCTCGTAGACCAGCAGGTCCTCCCGGTGGTCGCGCGAGAAGTCGAACAGGACCGGAAGATCGCCGCCATCGAGCCGGAACCTGTTGTCAACGAAACTTGTCCGATAGCTCGCCAACCGCCCCGCCACCTCGGGAGGGACGACATACTGGAGCCGGTCGAGCGCCGCGGCGACGTCCTTCGACCATGGCAGCAGCTCCGGACCGAAATGCGGCAGGGGCTTGAAATAGCGGTGGAAGTCGTCCTTGAGCCCGCCCCGGCTCATGTCGACGACAAGACGGCGCCGGTGTTTCGCGGCATAAGCCCGGCACGCCTCGAGCTGAACCAGCGCATCGTTCAATCCACCTCGCGGACGACACAGCAGGAATTTTTCGGAAGTCATTCGTTCAGTCCCGGCATTCGCTGGATCACATCAGCCCCGCGGCCTCCCGGCCTTGGCCCCGGCCCGTGCAGCGGCGACGATCCCACGAGCTCTGCGTCAATCGCGCGATTTCAGGTGCTTGCGGCACAACAATGCATAGCCTTCCATCCTTGAATTTCAAAGCTTTTCTCCAGCCCCTGCAAACTCTCGCCGAGCCCGGCCGGGCCCGTTGTAGCGTTATACGGCGATGGCGGCCCCCCGTCTTCAGGGAGGTGCAGCTGCCGCTCCGCTCGCGCCGGGGGCCAGCGGACTGCCCCGACACGCAGCGACAGCCCAGCCAGCCGAGCGGTTACGGGCGAGCTGAGGACGCTCGCACCGATGCGACCTGCGGTGCCGGAGGGCCATGCGGGCTCCGGGTCGCGCGGCAAGGAGACGGGGTGGAGCGAAAGGGCGCAGCAGATCGCCGCGCTGCCCCCCGTTCAGCCTGCCCGATATCCGGGCCCTGGCCGGCGACGCGCAGCGCCATGGCGACGCGGCGCTGGTGCGGCGGTTGACTATGCCCAAGGAGCCTGCCGGCGAAATGGGGGCGGCAGGCTCAGATCAGCCCGGCGCGCAGCAGCTTGGTCCCGGCGCGGCGGGTGAAATCGGCGCCCTTCCGGGGCAGCAGGCGATTGGCGGCGCCCTGGCCGAATTTCCGCAGCCCCCGCAACGTGCCGCAGGGCCGCGTCCAGCGCTCGAGCGAGCCTTCGCAGAGCGGCCGGCTGCGGTTCGAGAATTCACGTTTGTAACGCTGGGTGCCGCGGCCGAAATCGAGCTCGATCATGCCGGTTGCCGCCGCCTCCTCGATGCAGAGCAGCATCAGGATCAGACCCGGCGAGTAGCTGCCCAGTTCCTCGTCATAGGTCGGGAACCACCAGTGCCAGACCCGCGCCGAGCGCAGCCCGAAATGCACCGCGACCAGCCGGTCGCCGGCATAGAGCGTCGACAGGTAGCCGCCGAACTCCGGCTCCTGCGTGGCGCGCAGATCGTCGATCAGCCCGGCCAGCCAGGGTTCGGCCAGAAAGCCGCGCACGCCTTGCTTGCCGAGCGACCGCGCCTTCCAGTCGAGGAAACTCTGCCACGCGGCGGCCGAGGGATCGTGGGCCAGGAAGCGCAACTCGCCAAGCTCGCGCGTGAGCTTGCGGCGCTTGCGTTCGAGGGTCTTCAACGCGCTCGACCGGGCCCTGACCTCGCCGCGCCAGGCCTCGATCCCGTCGGACAGGTCGGCGCGGGGCGAGGCCGAGTGCCAAAAGGCGCCGGCGGCGAAGGGGGCCTGTTCGGCCAGCGCGTGGTTGAAGTCATAGGCCCCGAGGCCCGCGGCCACCAGCAGGTCGCCGGCGTCGGGCAGGCTGTCCGGCGCGGCGATCACGCCCTGATAGTCGGAGATCTGCCCGCCGACCGGGGCGCCGCAGCCGCCGGGCTTGCGGTGAAAGGGAAACAGGCCGGTGACGGTATTGCCGTCGCGCAGCACCGCGACGCGCAGATCGGGCCGATGGCGTCCGACCGCCTGGGTGAAACCGGGCGAAAAGAACGGATTGGCCAGGGCAGGCGACTGCGCCTGCAGCGCGTGCCACCGCGCGACGAGGTCCGGGCTGAGGGCGTCGGCCGGGAGGGTTTCGAAGGGTTCAGGCACGGGAAGCGGCAGGAGCAAGGATCATGGAAGGCCCGGCCGCAGCGGCCCGGGCCGGAGAAGAGGCGAAGCGTGACCGCAGGCTAGAGGATAGTGCCGACCGGGTCCAAGGGTTTTGCCGCATCTCCACGGTCAGCGCCGGCACACATCGATCACCACCCGCCCGGCGGCAGCGTCGAGGTGATGGCAGCCGATGAGACCGGGGAGGAAATCGGCCGAGAGATGGCGAATACGGCGCTCCTCGTAGCTGGTCGGGCTCAGCGCGACGATCTCCATCAGGTTCAGGCCGCGCCCATAGCTCCGGCCGCTGTTGTCCTGCGAGGGCCGCAGGAGTCGGCCGCCGATCTCGACCACCCGTCCGCCGCCGCGGGCGACCTCCGAGCCGATGACCACGGGGTTGAGCGGATGAGGTTCGATCCATGTCAGATCGGGTCCGTCGATGCGGAACAAGTGCAGCTCGCTCGACAGGTCACCGATGCTGTCGTTGCACAGGTTGGCGAACAGCCACCAGTCGGCGCCGTGCTGCAGCAAGACGGGATCCGCCGCTCCGACGCCGTCCAGGGTGGTCGCATGCAGGGTCCAGCCGGTCGGAAAATCGGTGCACCGCCAGATTTCGATCCGGCCGGCCTGATGCGTCTCGGGCATCATGAAGATCTCGCCGGCATGGCGAAAGATGAAGGGAAAGGACAGGTGGTAGGGGCGCGTCAGCGCGGGGCCGATCTCGGTCAGCCCGTCGTCCTCGATCCGGCCGACGGCGATATGGCCCAGCCCGTCGCGATAGGAATAGGATTCGAAAAAGCAGTAGAGCGCCTGATCGTGTTCGAACAGGAAGGGATCGGCGCGATAGTGCCGGTTGCGGTTGGGAGCCTCGACCGTGCGGGCGGGATCGAAATCCTCGATCTGGCCCGGCCCCAGCCGCAGCGAAAACGGACGCGGGGCGCCGCCGAGACGATGGCGCAGCTTGCGCGCCGCGCGCCCCGAGGCTTCGCCGAGGATGCGCGCGGCATAGCCGGGCAGGCTGCCGCCGCCGGGCGGTCGTGGCGGCCGCTCCGCGAGGCCGAGATCGGCCGGGGCCCCGGTCAGTGCCAGGCGGGCGAGTTCGCGCAGGATCATCTGCATCGACTTTTCGCGGGCGAAATCGAGGCTGCGCCCCAGCAGCAGCTTGGGCTGAAACGCGGCCCTCGCCACCAGGCGCGGCTCGGCCCCGGCGGCGGGCAGCCGGACGAGGGCGCAGGGCAGCAGCGTTTCCCCGCGCAGGACCGCGCCGCTCGCCGCGCCATCGGCCGGGTCGTCGACCGACAGGCGCCACAGCCCCGTGGTGGCACGGTCGGCAAGGCCCTCGGGCGAGGCGCCGCTGAGGTCGAGGACGACATCGCAGGGCGCCAGCTCAGCGGCGTCGGCGGGAAGCGGGACCGGGTCGGGCCGGCCCGCTTTCCACTCCGGGGGGCCGGCGCGGTCCGGCACCGCGACCGCCCGCCGTTCGAGCCGCAGCGCCCAGCCGGGCGCACCGGACAGATCCGCGCTTTCAGGGCCGGTGAAGACCTGCTGCAACACAAACCGCGGGTCACCGACCAACGCGTTCAGCAGGCGGCGGCTGGCTGGGCAATCGACGCGACGCGCCGCCAGGATCACCGTCACCCTTGGCGCCGTCCTGATGCCCTCAGTCGATTCCGGATGCTGCACCGCCACCCTCCGCGCCCATTTCTTCCAGTCTGCAGACAGGTGGCGGGCTGACAATAACCCATAAGGCGTACATGAAGCGGGAAAATCGCCCAGGGGGCCGTGACGCCTGCATCCCTGATCTCGAGGCGAGGAGACCATTGTCGGCAAAGGCGACTGCAGCGATGGGCGCAAGCGGACCCCGGTCGCGCACCGCCGTTGCCGCCATGATCGGGATCGAGAAGCGCCGCCGCCGTGCCGCCAGTACCGATCACGCCTGCCTGTGCTGCCGGAAGATCTTCGCCTCAGAGGGCCCGCATAACCGCCTGTGCGACTATTGCCGCCAGGGCGATGCCGACTGCTTCGCGGATTGGTCGACACGGACGCCTTCTGACGTCGGACGGGCCAGTTTCCTTGAAGAGCATTTCTGCGAGCTATTTCAGAGTGTTACTGGCGATCCCACGAGGACTCGAACCCCGAACCTGCTGATTAGAAGTCAGCTGCTCTATCCAGTTGAGCTATGGGACCGCTGGCCTCTATTTGCGCGAGCGGCCGGCCTGGTTCAAGCAAAACCTCCGCGCGCGCCCCGCAGGGCGCCCCGGTCAATCCAGTTTCAGGGTCATGAAGACGCTGTTGGGATCCTCGCGGTAATCGGCGAAGGGCGGGCAGGTCTCGAAACCGGCGGCGGCGTAGAGCGCGCGGGCCGGGGCGAATTCGGGCTCGGCGCCGGTTTCCAGGCTGATCCGCACCATGCCGTCGGCCCGCGCCGTGGCGACGAGGTGGTCGAGCAGCCGCCGCGCCAGACCGCGGCCGCGCGCCTCGGCGGCGATATGCATCGACTTGATCTCGGCCAGCCCGCCGGCGTGCTCCTTGAGCGCCCCCATGCCCAGCAGCCGGGCGCCCTCGCGCAGGGTGAAGAAGCGGATGCCCGGCCCGGCCAGTTCGGCCGGTTCCAGCGCGTGAACGCTCTCGGGCGGCGAGGTGTCGCGCATCAACTGCAGGTGGCGGTCGAGCAGCACACCCACCTCGGGCGACAGCGGATCGTCGGGGACAATCATCAGCTCGGTCTCGGTCATTTGGCGTTCAATGCCCCCATGTCCTGCCCGTTGATCAGCAGATGCCCCGCGGACGAGGTTTCCAGCTTCCATTCCAGGCCGCCATCGGCATCGGGCCTGGCCAGCCCGCGGGCCATCATCATCGCCGGCACGATCTGCCGTTTGACCGCATCCGGCGCGGCGTTGAGCTTGTCGAGCACGTTGGCATAGCCCGTGGCGTTGATCAGGCCGGTAATCGTCGGCGCCGCGTTGGCCAGGCCGACCTGCATGTCGCCGGCCATCGCCAGCGAGTAGCCCGCGCCCGTCACGCCGCTCGACTTGGTCGAGAGCGTCAGCGTGCCGGACGGAAAGATCGCCTTGGTGAAGGCAGCGTCGCCGGGGTCCTTGGCGTCCGCCTTCGCCGCGTCGATCGCCAGCTTCGCCAGCTTTTCGAGGTTGTAACCCGTCACCGTAGCGTCGACGCGCAGCGTCTTCGGCAGCAGCGAGGAGGCCCAATCCGGCAACAGGCCTTCGGGCGGATGCAGCCCCTCGGCGGTCACTGCCGCGCTCAGCCGGCCGTCGGGCACGATCCCGTTCATGCCGACCTTCACCCCGACCTTGTCGAGGCTGACCGGCCCTTGCGGCGTTTTCGTGGTGAAATCGTCCAAGCCGACCGACAGCTGCAAGTGGTCGAAAACCGGCAGGAGGGCGGAGACCTTGGTCAGCAGTTCCGCCCGCCCCGCCTTGATCTCGGCTTTCGACGGGTGCGCGACGAGCCAGCGAACCAGCGCAGAGATCTCGGCCTGTCGCATACCGGTGCCGACAACGGTCTCCGAGAACCTGTCGGCTGTTATGTCAAGCGGCTCTGCCCCCTGGCCGGAGGCGGCATCGGGGCCGGTGGCGGGCCCGCTTGCAACCTGTTCACGGAAATCGTGGCCGGTCTCGGTGAACCTGATGTCGAGTCCGCTGGCCCCTTGCGTGACCACGGTTTCAGCATGCAACTCCGCGACCTGATGGGCGGTCTTGGTGCTTTCCTTGCCGTCCAGGAACGTCCGCTGCACGCCGGAGAGCTTCTTCATGTCGGCCACGGCATGGGTCATCGCCATCAGGTTGGCATCGAACACCCCGGTCTGGGTCGCGCTGGCAATGTGCATTTCCTGCGCCAGGCGGCCCTTGAGCGACAGCTTGATGTCTATCGGCTGCGCCGGCATATCGACGCCCCACAGCCCATTCCCCTGGTCGGCCAGTTCAACATCGATGGGCGCGATGGTGACGCTGACAGGCTCCGGCAGGGTGGCGAGCGCCCGCGACAGATCGAGATGCAGGTGGTAGCTGTCGCCGTCGGGCGTCACCGAGACGGTGCCCGGCGCCTTGCCCAGATAGGTCTGCAGCGCCGCTTCGATGTGCCGGCTTTCGGCCTCGGTGGCGGTGCCCGCAAAAGCCGGCACCGTTGCCAGCACGGCAAGGCCGAGCCCCGCCGCGACAGAATGAATTTTCATGAAACCGCCTCCCGAAATCGTATCACCGGCGCCGCCCCGAATGGCCGCGCCGGCCGATCTTGGAGGTCCGACCGGTGCTTGTCCAGCCCGGTCCGGCGGCCGGGCTCAGTGCGTCCAGACGGTGCGGCGGTCGGTGGCGAAATTCTCGCCATAGCCGCGGGCGCGGATGTTGGGCTTGCGCTGGTGCGGCCTGGCGACGGTGTAGTCGAGCCCGTGCTCGCGCGCGTAATCCTCGGCCTCTTCCAGCGTCTCGAAGCGCAGCCGCACCTGGCTCTGGGTGTCGGCCGAGCTGGTCCAGCCCATCAGCGGGTCGAGGTTGCGCGGCGCCGCCGGATCGAATTCCAGCACCCAGTTATGGGTCTTGGCGGTCCCGGACTGCATGGCGGTTTTCGCGGGCTGATAGATGCGTGCGCGCATGGTTCCCTCTCGGCTTTGGTCGGCCCGTTATCGTGAATGTTCGCCACCGGCGCAAGGGCTTCGATGCGCCGCTCCGCGCGCCGGCCGCCGCCCCGCCGGAAGCGCCCCGATCTCCGGCCTGCGACAGTCTGGCTCTCGACAGTTACACCCGCTTATGCGCATATGCGCATATAAAGGAGTTCAACGGATGATTCTTCCGATTCTCACCGCGCTTGCCGAACCCACCCGGCTGGGGGCGATGCGGCTGCTAGGGGACGGCGGCGAGCATTGCGTCTGCGAATTGATGGCCAAGCTCGACGCCACCCAGTCACGGATGTCGCGCCATATGGGGGTGCTGAAAGCCGCCGGTCTGGTGACCGACCGCCGCGATGCGCAATGGGTTCGCTACCGCGTCAATCCCGATCTCGCGCCCGAACTGCGCCGGGTGCTCGAGGCCGTGCTGGCGGCCGCCTCCGACAATGAAAGGAACGCCGCATGAGCGTGATCCCGCAGGAAACCCCGCAGGGCGGGATGCCCGGATGGACCTCGAGCGCGGCCGTCGCCGCCGGCGTCGCGGCCTGGTGGGTTGTCTACCGCCAGCTTCCGGCGCTGTCCGAATGGATCGTCTCGCTGCTGCCGGTCGATCGCGCCGGCCATGCCGGCGAAGCCCTGGCCTTCTTCTTCTACGACGTGCCCAAGGTGATGATGCTGCTGACGCTGATCGTCTTCGCCATGGGCGTGGTGCGCAGCTTCTTCAGCCCCGAGAAGACCCGCGCCCTGCTCTCGGGCAAGCGCGAGGGCGTCGGCAACGTGATGGCCGCCGGGCTGGGCGTGCTGACGCCGTTCTGCTCGTGCTCGGCGGTGCCGCTGTTCATCGGCTTCGTCTCGGCCGGCATCCCGCTCGGGGTGACATTCTCCTTCCTGATCGCCGCACCGATGGTCAACGAGGTGGCGCTGATCCTGCTGATCGGCCTGGTCGGCTGGCCCGTCGCCCTGGTCTACCTGGGCTTCGGCCTCGCCATCGCGGTGCTGGCCGGCTGGGTGATCGGCCGGCTGCATGTCGAGGGCTGGCTCCAGGACTGGGTCCGCGACATCCATTCCGGCGCCGCCACCCCGGGCGCGGTCGAAAGCGAGGCCCTGACCCTGCCAAACCGCTATCGCCAGGGCATCGAAGCAGTGCGCGAGATCTTCGCCAAGGTCTGGCTCTGGATCATCCTCGGCATCGCCATGGGGGCGCTGATCCACGGCTACGTGCCGCAGGACCTGATGGTGCGCATCATGGGGGCGGGCACCTGGTGGTCGGTGCCGGCCGCGGTGCTGATGGGGGTGCCGATGTATACCAACGCCGCCGGCGTGATCCCGATCGTCGAGGCGCTGCTGGGCAAGGGCGCGGCGCTTGGCACGGTGCTGGCCTTCATGATGTCGGTGATCGCGCTGTCCCTGCCCGAGATGATCATCCTGCGCCAGGTTCTCAAGCTGCGCCTGATCGCCGTGTTCATCGCCGTGGTCGCCAGCGGCATCCTCGGCGTCGGCTTCCTGTTCAACGCCCTGCTCTGAGGAGAGAGAAATGAAGGACATCAAGGTCTACGGTCCCGGCTGCAAACGCTGCCAGACGACCGAACAGATGGTCAAGGACGCGGCCGCCAGGCTGGGCGTCGAGGTCGCGGTCGAGAAGGTCACCGACATGGCCGCCATCGCCCGCGCCGGGGTGATGGCGACCCCCGGCATCAGCATCGACGGCAAGCTGGTCCATGCCGGCGGCCTGCCCGACGCCGCCAAGCTCGAGGACTGGCTGCAAGCCGGCTGAGCGGCCGCGCCCGGCCCTCCGGCTGCGCCGCGCCCTGCGCGCCGCGACGGCGAGGGGCTGTCTGCCCCTCGCGCTCCCCGAGGATACTTTTCCTGAGAGGAAGGAGAGACACCCCCCTTCCTCTCAGCGAAAATATCCCGGGGTCCGGGGCAGAGCCCCGGTCCTTCCGGCCGTTTCCGTGTCCCGGGGTTGAACCGGAACAAAAACAGATCAAATCTGGGGCAGCCCCGAGGAATCAGCCATGCCCCACAACAATACCAACGCCCCCGTCGCGCGGCCTGACGTGCTCACCCGCCCCAAGCTGGAGGGCGGCAAGCGGTTCGTGATGCAGACGCCGTTCAAGCCGGCCGGCGACCAGCCGACCGCGATCGCCGAGCTTGCGGCCGGCGTGACGGATGGCGAGCGTGACCAGGTGCTGCTGGGCGCCACCGGCACCGGCAAGACCTACACCATGGCCAAGGTGATCGAGGAGACCCAGCGCCCGGCGATCATCCTCGCCCCGAACAAGACGCTGGCGGCCCAGCTCTATGGCGAGTTCAAGGGCTTCTTCCCCGACAACGCGGTCGAGTATTTCGTTTCCTATTACGACTACTACCAGCCCGAGGCCTACGTGCCGCGCTCGGACACCTATATCGAGAAGGAATCGATGATCAACGAGCAGATCGACCGGATGCGCCACTCGGCCACCCGGGCGCTGCTCGAACGCGACGACGTCATCATCGTCGCCTCGGTCTCCTGCATCTACGGCATCGGCTCGGTCGAGACCTATTCGGCGATGACCCAGGACCTGGTGACGGGCGAGGCCTACGACCAGCGTCAGGTCATGGCCGAGCTGGTCGCCCAGCAATACAAGCGCAACGACCAGGCGTTCCAACGCGGCTCGTTCCGGGTCCGGGGCGACAGCCTGGAAGTCTGGCCCGCCCACCTCGAGGACCGGGCCTGGCGCTTTTCCTTCTTCGGCGAGGAGCTGGAGGCGATCACCGAATTCGATCCCCTCACCGGCGCCAAGACCGACACCTTCAAGCAGATCCGGATCTACGCCAACTCGCATTACGTCACGCCGCGGCCGACGATGCAGCAGGCGATCATCGGCATCAAGAAGGAGCTGCGCCAGCGCCTCGACCAGCTGGTCGCCGAGGGCAAGCTCTTGGAAGCGCAGCGGCTGGAGCAGCGCACCAGCTTCGACCTCGAGATGCTGGAGGCCACCGGCGTCTGCAACGGCATCGAGAACTACTCGCGCTACCTGACCGGCCGGGCGCCGGGCGAGCCGCCGCCGACCCTGTTCGAGTTCATCCCCGACAGTGCCATCGTCTTCGCCGACGAAAGCCACGTCACGGTGCCCCAGATCGGCGGCATGTATCGCGGCGACTACCGGCGCAAGTTCACCCTCGCCGAGCACGGTTTCCGCCTGCCGTCGTGCATGGACAACCGGCCGCTGAAATTCGAGGAATGGGACGCGATGCGGCCGCAATCGGTCTTCGTCAGCGCCACCCCCGCGGCCTGGGAGCTGGAGCAGACCGGCGGCGTCTTCACCGAGCAGGTGATCCGCCCCACCGGCCTGCTCGACCCGGAGGTGGAAATCCGCCCGGTCGAGATGCAGGTCGACGACCTGCTCGACGAGGTCCGCAAGGTCACCGCCAACGGCTACCGCACCCTGGTGACGACCCTGACCAAGCGGATGGCCGAAGACCTGACCGAGTACCTGCACGAGCAGGGCATCAAGGTGCGCTACATGCATAGCGACATCGACACGATCGAGCGGATCGAGATCCTGCGCGACCTGCGGCTGGGGGCCTTCGACGTCCTGATCGGCATCAACCTGCTGCGCGAGGGCCTCGACATCCCCGAATGCGGGCTGGTGGCGATCCTCGACGCCGACAAGGAGGGCTTCCTGCGCTCGGAAACCTCGCTGATCCAGACCATCGGCCGCGCCGCCCGCAACGCCGACGGCCGTGTCATCATGTATGCCGACCGCATCACCGGCAGCATGGAGCGGGCGCTGAAGGAGACCGAGCGCCGGCGCGTCAAGCAGATGGCCTATAACGAGGAACACGGCATCACGCCCGAGACGGTGAAGAAGAATGTCGAGGACGTTCTCGCCGGGCTCTACCAGGGCGACACCGACATGAACCGGGTGACGGCCAAGATCGACAAGCCGATGCACGGCGCCAATCTTGAGGCCCATCTCGACGGGCTGCGGGCCGACATGCGCAAGGCGGCCGAGAACCTGGAATTCGAGGAGGCGGCAAGGCTGCGCGACGAGATCAAGCGGCTGGAAGCGGTCGACCTCGCCGTCTCGGACGATCCGCTGGCCCGGCAGTCGGCCGTCGACGACGCGGTCGAGGCCGCCGGCGCGGCGAAAGGGCGGAGCACCGCCGGGCGGCCGGGGCAGAGAGGTGGGGTTAAGAGGAAGCGGGGGCGGTAAGACGCGTGAGCACAGACGAAACCAAAGACGTTCTCCGTCGGGCAGAAGAAACCTTGATGACAGCCGAATTTGGTCTGACAGACCTCTCTTCGAAGGATAAAAGGCGGCGAATGGTTGGGCTGCGCAATGTTATTGTGTTCGGGCGCTCTGTGACGTTCGTGCTTCAAAACCTTCGCGGTAAAGAAGCTAGGTTTGATGCTTGGTATGAACCAATTGTTGAACAAATGAAGAGCGATCCAGTGTTTCGGTATTTCCTCAACGCACGAAACAAACTGGAGAAACAAGGGCGCCTGAACACAACAACGGCCGCAAGCATTACATCCTTTTCATCGTCCGACATTGAGAAGTTTGGACCTCGGCCGCCCGGCACCGTAGGCTTCTTTATCGGTGATCAGCTCGGAGGTTCCGGGTGGGAGGTTGAGCTGCCTTCTGGAGAGACAGTAAAATACTATGTTGAGTTACCAAGTGAGATTGGAAGCGTAGAACAAACATTTTCTGATCTTGACGATGATCTGTATAGGCCAATCCAAGGCAAGACAGTCGATGAACTGTGCTCCGAATATATCCGCAAACTGTCTGCAGTCTTGGATTCAGCCCGATCCGAGTTTTTGTATGAACCACCGGCACAGTGGGTTGGGAAAAAGAGGCTTCCCAGCTATCTCAGGATCGTGAAGTAGCCCTTCAAACTCGTGGACCATTCCGCACAACACGATCAGATACGTTTTCACTCCCCTCCCCAATACAAAAGCGGGGACGCCAAGCGCCCCCACCCGTCACCCACCCATCACTTCCGGCTGGCCTTCATCATCCACAGTTCCTTCTCGTGCCATTCCAGCCGGTCGGTCAGCAGCCCGGCCGAGGGCTCGTCGCCGGCCTCCTGGGCCGTGGCGATGGCGGTGCGCAGCTCGTCGGCCAGCGCCTCGTGGCCGGCGATCAGGGCGGCGACCATGGCGTCGGCCGATTGCGCCGGCGCCGGGGCGTCTCCGGCCAGCGCCACCAGTTCGGCCAGCGAGGCCGGGGCATAGGCGCCGAGGCTGCGGATGCGTTCGGCGATCTCGTCCAGCGCCTCCCACAGGTTCTGGTACTGCTCCTCGAAGGTGGCGTGGAGCTGGCGGAATTCCGGCCCTTCGACATTCCAGTGATAGGCATGGGTCTGGGCATAGAGGCCGAAGCTCCCGCCCAGGATGCGGGACAGGGCGTCGATATTGGCTTGCTTGGCGGTCATGGGATCACTCCTTGTCGGTAATGGGTTGTGTCAGAACGGCCTTGGAAAGGGCCCCGGCAATCCTGCTGCCGGGGCCGGGCGCACCGGTCAGAGGGTGCGGGTCGAGAAATACCAGTCGACAGTGTCATAGCCCTCGTCGGCGCGCGCAAGGGCACCTTCGGGCGTCGCCGGCGGCGGCACGATCACCGCGTCGCCCGGCCGCCAGTTCTCGGGCATGGCGCATTTGTTCTCGTCGGCGGTCTGCAGCGCGACCAGCAGCCGGTGGATCTCGTCGACCGAGCGGCCGGCATTCATCGGGTAGTAGACCATGGCGCGCAGCACGCCCTCGGGGTCGATGATGAAGGTGGCGCGCACCGCCGCCGTGTCCGAGGCGCCGGGCTGGATCATGCCATAGGCCTGGGCCACGGCCATGTTCAGGTCGGCGATGATCGGGAACTTGATCTCGACGCCGAACTTCTCCTTGATGTTCAGCATCCAGGCGATGTGGCTGTAGTGGCTGTCGATCGACAGGCCGAGCAGCTCGGTATTCCGGGCGGCGAACTCGTCCTGGCGCTTGGCGAAGGCGATGAATTCGGTGGTGCAGACCGGGGTGAAGTCGGCCGGGTGCGAGAACAGGATCAGCCACTTGCCCTTGTAGTCGGCAAGGGTCTTGCGGCCGTCGGTCGTGGGGGCGTCGAAGGCCGGCGCCGGGGCGTTCAGTTGCGGCATCTGCGGTTGGATCACTTCGGACATTTTCAGGTTCCTCATGCGGGTTTCTGTCTTGCGGTGACCCAGATTTAGGGGCTGGCGTATGATTGGTGAAATTGATTATACATCTATCAGTAATAGAGGCCTTCTATATGATTCCAGGCATCACCCTGCGCCAGCTCGGCTTCCTTGTCGCGGTGGCGGATACTCTGAATTTCTCGCGTGCCGCAGAGACCTGCTTCGTCACCCAGCCGACGCTGAGCGCCGGGCTGAAGGAGCTTGAGGAACGGCTGGGCGTGGTGCTGGCCGAGCGCACCAAGCGTTCGGTGATCCTGACCCCGGTCGGCAAGGAGATCGCGGCGCGGGCAAGGGCCGTGCTGCTGGCCGCACGCGAGATCGAGGAACTGGCCAAGGTCCAGGCGGCGCCCGAGGGCGGCGAGCTGCGGCTGGGCGCGATCCCGACCATCGGCCCCTACCTGATCCCGCGCGCCCTGCCCGGGATCCGCAGCGCCTTCCCCGACCTGCGGCTGCTGCTGCGCGAGGAGATGACCGAGCAATTGCTCGACGGGCTGCACAAGGGGCGGCTCGACCTGATCCTCTTCGCCCTGCCCTTCGACGCGCCGGGGATCGAGGTGATGGAGCTGTTCGACGACGGCTATCACCTGGCCGCGCCGCCGGGCAGCTTCGGCCCCGATCCGGTGCGCGGCGCCCAGCTCGACGGCGCCAAGCTGATGCTGCTGGAGAAGGGCCATTGCCTGCAGCGCCACGCGCTTTCGGCCTTTCCCGACCGCGATATCGAGCAGGACGAGAGCTTCTCGGCGACCTCGCTGGCGACGCTGATCTCGATGGTCAGCGAGGGCTTGGGGATCACGCTGCTGCCCGACCTGGCGCTGGATGCCGGGGTGCTGGGCGGGCAGGAGGTGGCGATTGCGCCGCTGCCCGACGCCTGCCCGCGCCGCGTCGTCCTGGCCTGGCGCGCGACCTCGGCCCGGGGTGCGCTGTTCCGCAAGCTGGGCGAGATCCTGCAGCGGACGCGGCAGCTGACCCGGCAATAGGGCCTCGAGACCCGGTGCATCCAGGAAAAGGGGCCGCTCGCAAGAACGGCCCCCGCAGTCGATCCCGGTGTCGGCGGTCAGGCGGTCTGGTCGTCCAGCTTGGCCTCCGGCGCGTTCTTCTTGACCGACTCGATGCCGTTGTCGCGGGCGCTTTCGCTGCTGTAGGATTCGCTGGTGCCGATCACCTGGCCGTTGGTGGCCTTGAGGTTGAACATCGGCTTGCCCGACGACGTCTCCTTGCGCTCGTAGCGTTCGTCCACCGGGGCGTTCTTGCGCACCGAGGCGATGCCGTTCTCGGCGCTTGCCTTCTGCTTGTAGCCCTCGCTGACGAGGATGATCTCTCCGTTCCCGGCCTTGAGCCGGAAGCGATACTCGCCCGCCTTGTCCTGATAGAGCTCGAATTTTCCGGCCATCGTCATACCCCTTGAAAGAAATCCGTTTGCCGAACCGATTTGAGGCAAAAACGCGGGGAATGGCAACGAATTCCTGTCCCGGGCCGTCAGCCGCGCCGGCGGGCGGGCGCCGGTCAGAAGCGCAGCAGATGGGCGCGGCCGTGGTCGAACAGCCGCCGGTTCAGCGCCTCGGCCTCGGCCAGCCCGGCCTCGAGGGCGAAGACGAAGGCCTGGGTCAGGTAGAAGCAGGCGGCAGGGATGTCGCCCACCGCCTCGCGCGCGTCCCCGGCCCGGGTGTAGAGGGCGACCAGCGCGGCCGCATCGCCCTCGGCATGCGCCGCGAGCAGCTTGCGGTCCAGCTCCGCCAGTTCCACCGGCCCCGCTCCCACGCCTAGGACCCGGGCGCCGAGGCCCTGCGGCCGGCCTCGACCTGCGTCGCGACCCAGTGGTGGAAGTTGTGCGTCGGCCCGTCCATCGCCGGAGAGAAGCGGCCGCCGTCGAACAGCGCGCCATGGCGGCCCTTCTGCATGCCCTCGACGACGAAGACGTCCTCTTCGAACACCGTTTTCCACAGCTGCGCGTTCGCGGCGCGCAGGCCGCCCAGCTCGGGCGTGCTCCCGGTCGGCCGGGTGTAGTAGAGCTCGATCGTCTCGACCGTGCGCTCGCAATCCACCGGGTCGAGCACGAAGGCGAAGGCATGGTCGCGTTGCACGCCGAGCATCACGTTGGGATAGACGACGATGTATTCCGCGCCCTGCTCCCATTTCTCGCCCAGACCGGCGAAATCGGGCAGCGTCCGGCCTTCGTCGTCGGTGAGCTGGCGATAGACATGGGTGCCCTGCCCCGAATACCGGCCCAGCCTCTCGATGTTGTAGTGGTCCTCGAGCCGCGAATAGCTGTTCAGGCCCGGATGGACCCAGGGCAGGTGGTAGCTTTCGCAGAAATTCTCGACCGCCAGCTTCCAGTTCGCGGCCAGCTCGAGCCGCACGGTCGAGCCCTCGCCGCCATGATACATCGGCTGGTCGAATTCCTTCCAGCGCCCCATCAGCTCGCCATGCACGTCCTCGAATGCGGGCGCGGTGCCGTCGATATTGACGAAAACCACGTCGCGCCAGACGAAGGAGCGGATGCGGATCAGGCCCAGCTCCTCCTGCCTGATATCGGTATGGGTGTTCTGGCCCGGGCCGCCGACATGCGGCGTGCCGCGCAGCGCGCCGTTCAACCCGTAGCACCAGCTGTGATAGGGGCAGCGGATGGCGCCGCGGATTGTCCGCGGCGCCTCGACCAGGATCATGCCGCGATGGCGGCAGGTGTTCTGGAACACGTTGATCGACCCGTCGCGGTCGCGCACCATCAACAGCGGCATGCCGAGGAAATCCACCGGCCGGGCGTCGCCGGTCTCGGGAATGTCCTTGCCGAAGCCGATGCCGGACCAGTTGGCGAACAGGACCGAGCGTTTCTCTTCGGCGAAAACGGCCGGGTCGGTGTAATGCGCGTTCGGCAGGCCATTGGCGACATTGACCGATTGCAGGACGGAACCAAGGGGGCCGTGCTTGTTCATCCGACATCCTCCTGAGCGGGCACGCCCGGAAAAATGCGGCACGGGGGCGACCCCTCTCAATACGGGAAAAGCTAAATCTGGGGTGAACCCGGCTCACCTGAGCCCGCTGTTCACCTCCTGCACGATCCAGTCCCGCAACCGTCGCGCGGCCTCGGACAGCTCTTCTTCCGGCCGCCCGACGAGATGGAAGCGGTGGGCGGCGGCGCTGACATGGGGCCCGATCGGGTGGAGCTGCCCCGTCATCAGCAAGGGCCGCACGAGGCGCTGCCACCCCAGCGCCAGCCCGGCGCCGTCCTGCGCCGCCTGCAGCGCGACCGAGTAGTTGTTGACGCGGATGCCGGGCGCGATCGGCCCGTCATAGCCCAGCCCGAGAAACCAGTCCTGCCAGGTGGCCCAGCTCTTGTTGTTCGACTCGAGATGGATCAGGCGCTCGCCCGCCAGGGCCGCGAGCGCGCAGCCCGCCAGGCGGTCGGCATGTTCCCTGTCCCCGACCGGCAGCAGGTGATCGCGGAACAGTTCGGTCTGGGTCATGCGGCTGTCCGGCTCGCGGCCGTAGCGGATATAGAGGTCGACCTCGTTGGTGTTGAGGAACTGCTCGTCCTGGATGCTCTGGTTGACGTCGACATCCGGGTGCGCGCGCCAGAAGCGGATCACCGTCGGCGACAGCCAGAGCGAGGCGACGGCCGAGGTCGAGCCGACGGTGACCTTGTTGCCGCTATGGCGGTCCTGGATGCTCTTCAGGCATTGCGAGACCTTGGCGAAGCTCGACGCCAGCGCCTCGTAGAGGCTTTCGCCCTCGGCGGTCAGCTCGACCCCCCGGTGCTTGCGCCGGAACAGCTGCGCCCCCAGTTCGCCCTCCAGCGCCTTGATCTGGTGGCTGACGGCGCCCGGCGTCACCGAAAGCTCCTGCGCGGCGTTCTTGAAACTGAGGTGCCGCGCCGCCGTCTCGAAGGCGGCGAGCGTCGTCAACGGCGGCAGATGGTAGTAGCGGCGGGACATGGCCTCACGCTCCGGCTGCGCGCTCGGTTGAGATCGCTTCAATCGAGCATGAGATTTTCTGCCATCGAAGGCGCGGCCCTGTTCGCCGGAATGCGACCGGGGCGACGGGGTCAGCGACATCCTGCGCCCGCACAGCAGGCAGGAGAGCCGAATGGAAACGCACCGCGCCGGCCTCGTCGGCAAGACGCAGCTGAGCCCGGGCAGCGCCGATTTCCGCTTGCAACTCGAACCCGGACGGTGCACCGGCCTCGAGCCTGGCGCCCTTGGCTACAGCAGCCGCAGCCGGAAGGCGCAGAATTGCAGTTTCCTGGCAGTCTCATGGCAGTCTCGACACCTGGCGCGGGCCCCGGTTGCCCATCCGCCACACTTGCACGACTTCCGCCACCAGCAGGCCGCTGAGGGCGGCGGCACAGTCAAGATGAACAAAATATCATTTGTCAGAATATAATGACATATGTATCTTCACCGACGAAACCGACCCTGACCGCAAGACCGAAAGCGAGACCCCGCCGTGGAAAACCAGAAGACCACCGAAGAAGTCGCGCGCGGCATCCGGCGCCGCGTCTTCGAGCATTCGATGCGCAACAATGGCGGCTATCTCAGCCAGGCCTGCTCGGCCGCCGAGCAGCTCGCCTTCCTCTACAACGAGGCGCTCAATCTCGGACAGCCGACCCTGCCGGAAGTGCCGCGCCCCTTTGGCGGCGTGCCCTCGGCAGACAATCCCGACTATGTCACCGGCGCCGGCTATAACGGCCCGTTCGAGCCGCATTACGACCGGCTGTTCATCGCCCCGGCCCATTACGCTCTGGTCGCCTATGCGACGCTGATCGAGGTCGGGCGGATGGCACCCGAGGGGTTGGAGATGTTCAACAAGGACGGCTCCTCGGTCGAAATGATCGGGGCCGAGCATTCGCCGGGCATGGAGGTCCATAACGGCACGCTGGGGATCGGCCTGTCGACCGGCGCCGGCCTCGCCTGGGGCCGCAAGCGCAAGGGCGAGCCTGGCGAGGTCTGCGTCTTCATGTCGGATGGCGAGGTACAGGAAGGCCAGACCTGGGAGGCGGTGCAGGCCGCCGCCCATCACGGCATCGACAATCTGTGGGCGATCATGGACGTCAACCGCCAGCAATGCGACGGCGCGATGGACAGCGTGATGGAGGTCGGCGACATCGCCACCAAGCTGCGCGATTTCGGCGCGGTGGTGGTCGAGATCGACGGCCACGACCTCGATGCGATGCGCCAGGCGAAAGCCGAGCCGCATGAGGGCCGGCCGCTGATCATCCTCGCCAATACCTCGCCGACGCAGGGCATGAGCTTCCTGCAGCGCCGCTTTCCGCGGCTACACTATGTGCGCTTCAAGAGCGAGGAAGAGCGTGCCGAGATGAACCGGGAAATCGCCGCCGAGCTGGGCATCGCCCCGATCGACTACGGCCACTGAGGAGAGACGCGATGGTCGAAATGGTCAACCGCCCCTATGCGGGCGCCTTTGAGAAATACGCGGTGCAGCATCCCGAGGTGCTGTGCCTCTCGGCCGACCTCACCTCGAGCTGCGAGATCGACGGCTTCCGCGACCGTCATCCCGGGCAGTTCCTGTCGATGGGCATGGCCGAGCAGAACATGCTGAGCTTCGCCGGCGGGCTCGGCCTTGCCGGGTTCCGGCCCTTCATCCACACCTTCGGCGTCTTCCTCTACCGCCGCCCCTATGACCAGCTGATGGCCTCGATCGCCTATCCCCGGCGCAAGGTGCGGCTGATGGGCTTCCTGCCCGGCGTCACCACTCCCGGCGGCATGACCCACCAGGCGATCGAGGACATCTCGATCATGCGCACCATCCCCAACATGACGGTGCTGGAGGCCGGCGACGCGACCGAGGTCGAGGGCATCGTCGAGGCCGCCGACAGCATCGACGGGCCGGTCTATTGCCGGGTGCTGCGCGGGTCGGTGCCGCGGTTGTTCGACAGTCCGCTCAAGGTGGGCGAATTGCGGGTGCTGTCCGAAGGAACCGACGTGCTGGTGATCACCGCCGGCATCACCACCGAGGAGGCGATCCGCGCCCGCGGCGCGCTCGAGAAGGCCGGGGTATCCGTGCGTCATCTCCATCTCAACACGCTCAAGCCCTTCGACGCGGCAACGATCCTCGCCCATGCCGCCGAGGTCCGCCACGGCATCGTCACCCTCGAGAACCATCTCGTCGCCGGCGGCATCGGCTCGATGACCGCCGAGGCGCTGGCCGAGGCGGGGATGGCGAAGCGGCTGATCCGGCTCGGCCTGCAGGACACTTACGCCCATGGCGGCTCGCGCCCCTATCTGATGAAATACTACGGCATGGACGCGCTGGCCCTGGTCCGCGCGATCGAAGAACTGACCGGGCAGCAGACCGGTATCGGAGAAGAGGCACTTGAAGCGGTGCGGGTCGATGCGGTCCATTCGGCGGTGAAGGCCGAGGCGCTGTGATGCGGTTCGCCGTCAGCTACCGCATCTTCGCCGCCGATCCCGCCGAGGCGCGGGCGCGGGCCGAGGGCATCGCGCTGGAACAGACCGTCGAGATCCCGCGCGACGTGGTGCCGGCGGGCTTTGTCGAGGACGAGATCCTCGGCCGGATCGAGGAGATCGGGCGCGAGGGCGAAGGACGGTTCCGCGCCACGATCTCCTACAGCCCGGCCAGCGCCGGGGACGAGATCACCCAGTTCTTCAACGTCATCTTCGGCAATTCATCGATCCAGCGCGGGCTGCGGGTGATCGGGATCGAGCCGGGCGAGGAGATGGCCCGCCGCCATCCCGGCCCGCGCTTCGGCAGCGCCGGCATCCGCGCGCTCTGCGGCCGGCCCGCCGGCGGGATGATCGCGCCGGTGCTGAAACCCCAGGGGCTCGACGCCGAGGCGCTGGCCCGCATCGGCTATCTCTGCGCCAGGGGCGGGGCCGATATCGTCAAGGAAGATCATGGCATAACCGACCAGCCGATGGCCCCGTTCCGCGAGCGGGTCGAGAAGACCGCCGCCGCGGTCGCCCGGGCCAACGCGGAGACCGGGCGCAGGGCGCTCTATTTCCCGTCGCTCGCCGGTCAGGCAGACGAGCTCGAGGCCAATATCCGCTTCGCCAAGGCGGCCGGGGCGGACGGGCTCCTGATCATGCCGGGGCTGCTGGGCTTCGGCGTGGTTTCGCGGATCGCGCGCGACCCGGCGCTGAACCTGCCGGTGATGACCCATCCCAGCTTCCTCGGGCCCTATGTGCTGTCGCCCGACACCGGCTTCGACCACGGGGTGATCTTCGGCACGCTGCAGCGCATCGCGGGGGCCGACATCTCGGTCTTTCCCAATGTCGGCGGCCGCTTCGGCTTCAGCGTCGCGGAGTGCCGCCAGATCGCCGACGCCTGCCGCGTGCCCGAAGGCCCCGGCCGGGCGATGCTGCCCAGCCCCGGCGGCGGCATGAGCGTCGAGCGGGCGGCGGACATGGCGGCGATGTATGGCCCGGATGTGGTCTATCTGCTCGGCGGCTCGCTGCTGCGGCTGGGCGAGCGGATCGGCGAGGGCATCGCGGCGATGCGCGCCGCGCTCGACGCGGCCGAGGCGGAGCGGGCCTAGAAGGTCGTCCATCTGCCCCGGCCTCTCGTTGCCATTCGACCGGAAAGGCAAGCCGCGCCGGAGCACGCAGCCCGCAAGCGCGTGCAAGGTGCCCTAGAAAATCACGCCCTTGCGCAGGATGAAGCAGCCGAAGGGCCGCGTCTCGGTGCAGCGCAGCACGGCGAAGCCCCCGGCCGCGCGGGCGTAGAAGTCCTGCCGCCCGATCGAGCCGATGGCGCCGCCTTCGGGCATCTCGGCCTCCAGCACCGCCAGCGCCTCGGCGTGCACCGGGTCCGGCTGGTCCCCCTTGCCGTCCACCTCCATCCACAGCGCGCCGGCGGGCACGAAAGGGTCGAGCGGCAGCAGGGCGCAGATCAGCGAAATCGCCTGCGGCGCAGTGAAGCCCGGCAGCTCGACCACCCGGCCCGAGACGGTGGCGGCGGCGGTCGAATGGGCGGGGTAGTTGCAGTCGACCACCGCGATCTCGTCGCCATGGCCCATCCGCATCAGCGTGTCCAGCAGCTCTGCCGGCATCCGCGGGTCGATCCCCTTGAGCATGATATCCTCCCGATAGGAATGGGCCGGGGCCCGAAGGCCCCGGCCCGGCTGCCGTGAGTGGTCGGTGGTCTTAACGCTGCGGCAGCGGCATCCAGGCCGGCACCGAGACATCGGCATGGGCGAAGGCCGGAACCTTCTTGCCCAGTTCGGCCATGTTCTTGATATCCAGATCGTTGAGCATCTTCTGGGTGATCAGGGTCGGCGGCACGATCACGTTGTGGCCCGGATCCTGCCCGGCCAGCAGCATCGCCAGCGAGCGCACCGAGACCTCGCCGACCACCGCCGGGTTGGTCGCCGCCGTCGCCTTCCAGGCCGAGCCCGGCTCGCGCATCGACTGGATGTCGGCGGTCGAGATATCGGCCGAGTAGATCGAGACCCGGTCCGACATGCCGGCCTCGTCGACCGCGATCTTCACGCCCTTGGCGAATTCATCGTAGGGGGCGAACATCACGTTGATGTTGGGATGCGCCGAGAGCACCGAGCGCGCCTGGTTGGCGACCGAGTTGGCGATCGGGTTGTCGAGCGTGCCGAATTCGGCGACCTGCTTGATCCCCGGATTGTCCTTCTTGACCTGCACCCAGGTCTCGTTGCGGCGGTCGAGCGGCGCGATGCCGGGCACATAGACATAGCCGGCGGTGAAGCTGTTGCCATTGTCCTTGATCGCCTGCTCCAGCGCCAGCCGGGCGAGGTCGCGGTCGGACTGCTCGATCTGCGGGATCTTCGGGTTGTCGACATCGACGTCGAAAGCCACGACCTTGATCCCGGCCGCTACCGCGCGCTGCGCGGCGTTCTTCATCGACTCGGTCAGCCCGTGCTGGATGATGATCCCGTCGACGCCCAGCGCGATCGCCTGATCGACCATGTCGGCCTGCAGCGCCGCGTCCTGGCGGCTGTCGAAGATGCGCAGATCGACGCCGAGCGCCTTGGCCTGGGCCTGCACGCCGGACAGGTAGGCCTCGAAGAAGTCGCCCGTGGACAGGTAGCGCACCAGCGCGATCTTGACCTTGCCCGGGTTGTCGAACGGCTTGGGCATGTCGGCCGCCCAGCCAAGCGACGGCATCAGCGCCACGGCCCCCATCAGGCCGGCAAATGTTCTTCTGTTAATCATGTATTCCTCCCGAGGTCCTTGTTGTTCGGATTCAGCCGCGCCCCCGGCCTCCTCTGCCGGAAAGCGCGAAAGTGAAGACGAGCGCGACGACAAGCACGGCGCCCTTGACGAAATCCTGGGTGTAGTAGGGGGCGTTCATCATCGTCAGACCCTGCAACAGGATGCCGACGAAAAGCGCCCCGACGGCAGTGCCGAAGGCGTTGGGCTTGGAAGCGCCGAGCACGGCGAAGCCGATCAGCGCCGCCGCGACCGAGTCGAGCAGCAGGTTGTTGCCCGAGGCGACGTCGCCCCGCCCCAGCCTGGCAGCCAGCAACACGCCCCCGAAAGAGGCCAGCGTGCCCGAGATCATGTAGGCGAGGATCTTGTAGCGGTCGACATTGGTGCCGGCCAGGCTGGCCGCCTGCGCATTCGACCCGATGGCATACATCAGCCGACCGTGGCGGGTGAGTTCGAGGAACAGCCAGACGCCGACCGCGATCACCACCAGGAAGATCACCGACAGCGGCACCAGGTTCGGCGCGAAGAAGTCGACACGGTGGCGGCCGAGCATCAGGAAGGTTTCCGAGAAATGCCCCTTGGCGACATCCCCATCCGACAGCGTCATCCCGGTCGAGATCGAGCGGCCCTGGGTCGGGATGCGCTGCAGCCCGACCAGCAGGAACATCATCCCCAGCGTCGCCAGCAGGTCGGGCACCTTCATCTTGACGATCAGCAGCCCGTTCACCAGCCCGACGACGGCGCCCATGGCCAGGCAGAGCAGCACCGCGGTCACCGCGCTCTGCTCCCAGACCACCATGACATAGGCCGACAGCATCAGCGCCGAAGTCGCCACCGCGCCGATCGAGAGATCGAAGCCGCCGACAACGAGGGTCGCGGTCACGCCAAGCGCGAGAATGCCGGTGATCGCCACCGATTGCAGGATGAACACCGCGCTGAACGGGGTGAGGAAGCCGTCAGCCATGGTGCCGAAAAAGGCGATCAGCCCAGCCATCAGCGCGAGGAAGCCGTATTTGATGGCGATGTCGATGAGAGTGCTGCCCTGCGTCATCTCAATTCCCTTCGGCGCGTGTCGCGGCGGCATCGACCACTTCGGCCATGATCGCGGACACGTCTATGTTTTCGTTTCGGTGTTCGCCGACGATCGAATGCTCGCTCATCACGAAGATCCGGTCGGCGATCTCGAGCGCCTCGTCCAGCTCGGCGACGAAGACGATCGTCGCCCGGCTGCCGGCGGTCTCGCGGATCTTGTGGCCGATGTCGCGCCGGGCCTGGATATCGACGCCCTGGAACGGCTCGTCGAGGATCAGCAGGCGCGAGGCCTCGGCCATCCAGCGCGCCACCATCACCTTCTGCTGGTTGCCGCCCGAGAGCGTCAGGATGCCGTCGCCCGGCCCCTGACAGACAACGCCCAGCGTGTCGATCATCCGCCGCGCCGCGCCCCGTTCCGAGCGCCTGCTGACAAAGGACATCCGGCTGTGGCGGCGGGTGAACGGCAGGGAGATGTTGCGGGTGATGTCGAAATCCGCGACCACGGCGTTGACCAGCCGATCCTTGGGGCACAGGAAGACGCCGGCCTCTATCGCGGCGCGGGCGCTGGCCGGCCGATGCGGCTTGCCGTCCAGCGTCACGGCCCCCGAGAGCGGCCGCTCGAGCCCGAACAGAACCGAGGCCAATTCGGACTTGCCGCTGCCGACGAGGCCGGTGACCGCGATGACCTCGTTCTCGCGCGCGGTCAGCGAAAAGGGCCGCGCGCCCTGCCGCAGCACCAGATCGCTTACCTCGACGACCGTGCGGCCCGGCGTCGGGACGGCGATATCGACCTCGGTGATCTCATGGCCCAGCATGGCGCGGACCGATCCGGAATAGTCCAGCGGCTTCTCTTCGAACAGGCCCGAGATCCGGCCGTCGCGCATCGAGACGATGCGGTCAGCGAGGCGGCGGATGTCGGACATGCGGTGCGAGATATAGAGCACGGCGACGCCGCGGTCGCGCAGCCGCTCGATCAGCGCGAACAGGCGCTCGGCCTCGAGGGCGGACAGCGACGAGGTCGGCTCGTCGAGGATCAGCAGTTGCGGATCGCGTGCCATGGCGCGGGCGATGGCGACCAGCTGGCGGTCGGCGAGCGTGAGGTCGGCTACCTGATGGCCGACGTCGATCTTCAGCCCGACCCTCAGGGCGATCTGGCGCGCCTCGTCCCGCATCCGGCGACGGCGCAGGAAGAAGCCGGCCCCGTCCGCCAGCGTGTCGAGCAGCAGGTTCGAGGCGACGTCGAGATCGGGCACGACGCCGTCATTGATGTTCTGGTGCACGGTCACCACCCCGGCGCGCAGCGCCTCGGACGGCGAGGCCGGCGCGAAAGGGCGATCCCCCAGCATCACCGTCCCCTCGTCGGCCGAATGCACGCCGCAGAGCACCTTGACCAGGGTCGACTTCCCCGCGCCGTTCGCGCCCATCAGAACGGTGACCTGGCCGGCCGGAATCTCGAGGTCGATCCCGCGCAGAACCTTGTTGCGCCCGAACGCCTTGTGCAGACCGGACAGCCGGATTGCGGCTTTTTCCAAGACGAATTCTCCTCCACTCGGCTTGAAGCTACCGCCGCAATCTTTCAAATGTCAATACAATTTGACAATTGCGAGAAAACTCGGAATTCTGCGCCCGAAGACACGCAGGCGGCGTCCGCGAAGCGCCGCGCGAGGGAGGACACCATGAGTGATGAAAGCTATGAAGCCCTGAGACCGGACACGCTGGCCGAGCGGCTGGGGGCGATCGACGCGATCCGCAAGCGAGTCGGCGATCCCGCCAGTTGGCAGGTGCGGGAGGTCGGCGACGGCAACCTCAACCTGGTCTTCATCATCGACGGCGCGGCAGGCAGCGTGATCGTCAAGCAGGCCCTGCCCTATGTCCGCCTGGTGGGCGAGGCCTGGCCGCTGCCGCTCAGACGCGCCTTCTTCGAATACAACGCGCTTGTTCGGCAGGCGGCGCGCGATCCCGGCGCGGTGCCCGAGCTGTTCCATTTCGACGAGGCCCAGGCCATGGTGGTGATGGAATTCCTCAGCCCGCACGTGATCCTGCGGAAAAGCCTGATGGAAGGCCGGCGCCACCCCGATCTGGGCGCGGTGCTGGGACGGTTCTGCGCCCGCACCCTGTTCCGCGGCTCGGATCTGTCGATGAAGACCGCCCAGCGCAAGGCCGACCTGGCGCTTTTCGCCGGCAATGTCGAACTGTGCGACATCACCGAGAATCTGGTGTTCTCCGACCCCTATTTCGCGGCCGAGATGAACCACCATACGCCGGGGCTCGACCCGATCGTGGCGCGGCTGCGCGCCGATATCGACCTCAAGATCGCCGCCCAGCACATGAAGGCGGCCTTTGCCAACAACGCCGAGACGCTGCTGCATGGCGACCTGCACACCGGCTCGGTGATGGTCAGCGACAGCGAGACCCGGGTGATCGACCCGGAATTCGCCACCTATGGCCCGATGGGCTTCGACATCGGGATGCTGATCGCCAACTTCCTGATGGCCTATTACGCCCAGCCCGGCCATGCCGAGGCCCCGGGCGCGCGCGCCGACTATCAGGAATGGATCCTCTCGGTCGTCGACGAAATCTGGGCGACTTTCAGCGACGAGTTCACCCGCCTGTGGCGCAGCGAGCGGACCGGCATCCTCTATCAGGCCAGCCTGTTCGAGGATCAGGGCCACGGCTTCGGCGCCGAACAGGCGCGGATCGAGCGGCTGGCGGCGATCTGGCGCGACACGCTCGGCTTCTGCGGCATCGAGATGCACCGCCGGACCCTGAGCCTCGCCCATATCGCCGAGTACGACCAGATTGCCGACGAGGCCAGCCGCGCGGCCTGCGAGGCGCGCGGCCTGGTGCTGGGCCGCGCCCTGGCCGTGGGGCGCGCCAATTTCAACGGGATGGCCGAAGTGCTCGGACTCGCCCGCCAGATCAACGGAGAGGACTACCTATGAAAATCGACGGCAAGCATTTCCGCTCGATCTGGCGCATGCCGACGGGAGAGGTGCAAATCATCGACCAGCGCTGGCTGCCGCATGATCTGCGCATCGTGACGCTGGCAACCCGACAGGATTTCGCCGACGCGATTCGCGAAATGTGGGTGCGGGGCGCACCGCTGATCGGCGCGACGGCGGCCTATGGCATGGCGGTGCAGATGGCCGCCGATCCCTCGGATGACGCGCTGAGGGAAACCTGGGAAATCCTGCACGAGACCCGGCCGACCGCGATCAACCTGAAATGGGCGCTCGACGAGATGACCCGGGTGCTGGCGCCGCTGTCCGCCGGGGACCGTGCCGCGGCGGCCTTCGCCCGCGCCGACGAGATCTGCGAAGAGGATGTCGAGACCAATCGCCAAATCGGCCTCAACGGGCTCGAGATCATCCGCGAGATCGCCCGCAGGAAAGGCGGCGGCCGGGTCAATGTGCTGACCCATTGCAATGCCGGCTGGCCGGCGACGGTCGACTGGGGCACCGCGACCTCGCCGATCTACCACGCCGTCGAGGACGGCATCGACGTCCATGTCTTCGTCGACGAGACCCGGCCGCGCAACCAGGGCGCCCAGCTGACCAGCTGGGAACTGAACAGCCACGGCGTCAGCCACGACCTGATCGTCGACAATGCCGGCGGCCACCTGATGCAGCATGGCGAGGTCGATCTGGTGATCGTCGGCACCGACCGGACCACGGCGCGCGGCGACGTCTGCAACAAGATCGGCACCTATCTCAAGGCGCTGGCGGCCAAGGCGAACGGGGTGCCGTTCTACGTCGCCCTGCCCTCGCCGACGATCGACTGGACCGTCAGTGACGGGGTCAAGGAGATCCCGATCGAGGAACGCGGCGGCGAGGAAGTGACGCATGTCCAGGGCCGCGATCCCGAGGGACGCATCATTTCGGTGCAGATCTCGCCCGATGGCACGCCGGCGCGCAATCCGGCCTTCGACGTCACCCCGGCCGAACTGGTGACCGGGCTGATCACCGAACGCGGCGTCTGCCCGGCCACGGAAGAGGGGCTGGCGGCGATGTTCCCCGACCTCAAGGGGCGCTGAGCGCGCGGGTGGGACGGCGCCGGCGCATGTGACGCCGGCAGCCGTCAGGCCCGCCTTGGGGGCACGGGCCGCCGGGAGGCAGGCCGGCCAGCCTTCCCGCCGGTCTCAAAGCAGGATGCCGGCCAAGGCAGCGCGCGCTCCGGCACATCCGGCAAGAGCCACGGGGCGCGGGCTGTCTAGGCGCTGGCAAGCAGCGCCTCGGCAACCCCGAGGCTGGTGACCATATGGCTGACATAGCCGCCGCGAATGGCGGCCAGAGAAGCCTCGACCTTGTCGAGCCCCGGCGTCACCAGGATACCCATCTCCAGCCCGACCAGCCGTTCGAGCGGAATGCCGATCATCCGCGGCTCAAGCGGGCCGTCGATGCCGCGGCCCGTGCCGTCGATGAAGCGGCCGCAAAGCACCGCCTGCGCGCCGCGAGCGACATACCATTCCAGATCCTCCTGCGACGCCACGCCGCTGCCGACGACATGGCTGTCTGGCAGGCAGGTGCCGACCGAGAACAGGAACTTGTTGCAGGTCTCGAGCCGGGCGAGCTGATCGTGGATGATCGGCTCGGCGCGCAGCTCGGCCGCCAGCTCGGCCCGTGACAGGATCGCCGGGGCATGCAGGTTGTAGCAGCGCGCCCCCAGCCGCTGCGCCAGCCGGGTCGAGCAGGCCTCGGCGGTGAAGCCGTAGGGTGTGGCCATCGAGCCGACCAGCTGCAGGACCGCCAGATCGTCGATCCGGGTCTCGGCGGTGGCCTCTGCCAGTTCGTAGATCGTCCGCCCCCAGGCGACGCCAAGCCGGTCGCCCGGCGCCAGCAGCTCGGGCAGCCAATCGGCCGCGCCCTGCACCACACGGTAGAAGGCGGTCTCGGTATCGGCGCTTTCGTCCGGCACCACATAGGCCGCCTTGAGCCCGAAGGCCTGGCACAGCTCGACCGCCGAGCGATGGGTGGTGAAGGCCTCGGAATTCAGCGAGATGCGGACAAAGCCCTGCTCGCGCGCCTCCTGAAGATAGTTGACGATGGTCGCGCGCGAGATGCCCAGGCGGTCGGCGATCTCCTTCTGGTTCAGCCCCTGCTGGTAATACATCCACGCGACCTCGATCACGACATTCTCGCCGCTGATCCGCCCCGTCGTCCTGCGTTTTGTGCCGGCCATCGCCTCCCCTCATTTTATTTATGACAGATGCCTTTGACTTTTGTATAACAGCCGCGAGAAATCAACAAGCGGCGCGCTGTGCCGCCGGCTGACCGCAACAGGAGCTTTGGAATGATCGCAAATCGTTGGCAAGACAGTGACGCACGCGCACTGCAGGACGCAGCGGGCCCGGCCCCCGAGGCAAGCGAGCTGGCGCTGCGAGTCTACAGCTCGCGGCTGATCGGTGCCGACCCCGACCTGGTGATGCACGGGGGCGGCAACACCTCGGTCAAACTGACGGCGTGCGACGTCTATGGCGACGAGGTCGAAGTGATTCACATCAAGGGGTCGGGCTGGGACCTGGGCACGATCGAGGCCGCCGGCCTGCCGGCGGTCCGGCTGGCGCCGCTGATGCGGCTGCGCGAGCTGGCGGCGCTGTCCGATGAGGACATGGTGAATGTCCAGCGCTCCAACCTGCTCGACTCGACCGCGCCCAACCCCTCGGTCGAGACCCTGCTGCATGCCTACTTGCCGCATAAATACGTCGATCACACCCATGCCACCGCCTTCCTCGCCCTCGCCAACCTGCCCGAAGTGGCCGAGGCGACGCGCGAGATCTTCGGCGACCGCCTCGCGCTGGTTCCCTATGTCATGCCCGGCTTCGCCCTGGCCAAGCTCGCCGCCGAAACCTACGAGGCCCATCCCGACGTCGAAGGGCTGTTGCTGATCAACCACGGCCATTTCGCCTGGGGACCGGACGCCAGGTCATCCTACGACCGGATCGTCGAACACACCAACATGGTCGAGGACTGGCTGGCCCAGCGCCGGCCCGAGCCGCTGCGCCCGGTGGCGGCCCAGCCCGAGACCGACCGCGCCGCCGCCCTGTCGGCCCTGCGCGGGGCGCTCGGCGCGCATCTGCCCGAAGGGGCGGCGATGCCGGTCTTCGACATCCGCGCCGGCAGCAAGGTGATGTCCTTCCTGGCCCGACCCGACCTCGACAATCTGGCGACGCGCGGCGTGGCGACGCCTGACCATGTGATTCGCACCAAGGGGCACCCGCTGGTGCTGAACGCCGCGGCGGTGGCCGGCGGGGCCGGCCCGATCGGCGCGGCTGTCGACAGCTTCGTGCAGGACTACACCGGCTATTTCGAACGCCAGGCGCCGCGCTTCGGCGGGGCCAAGACGATGCTGTCGCCGCTGCCCAACCTGGCCTGGATGGCCGGCATCGGGCTGGTCGGGATCGGCGCCGACGCCAAGGCGGCCTCGGTCGCCGCCGATATCGGCGAACAGACGCTGCAGGTGATGGGCGACGGAGAGGCCGCCGGCGGCTTCCGACCGATCGGCGAAGACGACCTGTTCGACATGGAATACTGGTCGCTCGAGCAGGCCAAGCTGGGCAAGGGCAAGAAACCCGAGATGCAGGGCCGCGTCGTGCTGGTCACCGGTGGTGCCGGGGCGATCGGGCTGGCCACGGCGCAAGCCTTCGCCGCCCGTGGCGCGACGCTCTTCCTGGTCGACCGCGACAGCACGGCGCTGGAAGCCGCGCTCGACCAGCTTGGCCGCGGCCATGGCGGAATCGCCACGGACATCACCCGCTCGGGCGCTCCGGCCGAGGCGGCGGCCGCCTGCGCGGCGCGGTTCGGCGGGCTCGACATCCTGGTCTCGAATGCCGGCGCGGCGATGACCGGCGACATCGCCACCCTGCCCGACGAAACCCTGCGCGCCTCCTTCGAGCTCAACTTCTTCTCGCATCTCGCCTTCGCCCAGGCTGCCACGGCGGTGTTCCGGGCGCAGGGGCGCGGCGGGCAGATCCTGTTCAACGTCTCGAAACAGGCGGTCAATCCGGGCAAGGGCTTCGCCGCCTACGGCCTGCCCAAGGCGACCACCTTCTTCCTGTTGCGCCAACTGGCGCTCGAGCTTGGAGCCGAGGGCATCCGCGTCAACGGCATCAACGCCGACCGCATCCGCTCGGGCCTGCTGACCCCCGAGATGATCGCGTCGCGCGCGGCGGCCCGCAAGGTCGACGAGGCGACCTATCTGGGCGGCAATCTGCTCAAGCGCGAGGTCGAGGCGCGCCATGTCGGTGAGGCCTTCGTCATGCTGGCACAGGCCGAGCGCACCACCGGCCATGTGATGACCGTCGACGGCGGCAATATCGAGGCCGCGCTGCGCTAGGCCCCGACACGCGGCCCTTCCGCAGCGAGGGCGCCGCGAAAATCTCCCGACGCCCGTCGGGAACCGGGCACGACGGAAACGGCGGGGAGAACTCCCGCCGTTTCTTGTTCCGTTTCTTGTTTCGGCGGGCGTTGTTGCACTGGTCCGGGACAGATCGAGCCGCAGCACCGGAGAGACCGGTTCTGTTCTGACCGGTTGGTCGTGCGGTGGCGGGGGGCAGAGGGCTTCGGCATGGATCAGAACCTGCACGCAGGATTCGCGGGATGAGCCCGGATCACCGACAAGTGCCACAACGCCCGGTGGCAGAGCCACTTTGACCGGCTCCAGGTAGAGAATTGATGGCGCCGTCGTTTACATCTTTGCCGAGATTGCCCAGTGTTCTTAAGCGAGTAACCCGTATGTGGACGCTTTGGAGCCGGCGCTGTGCAAGGTATCGAGTTTGATCTGGGATTAGCCCTTTCATTTTGCATTGGATGCTTGGATGGAAGGGGCGCGGCGAAAGTCTCCTTTTCGAGCGTGCCGGCGGCCACGTGCACCAGGGTGTCAGACTGATGCTTGCATGGCTCCCGGGGATACCTGTCGAGCGCCTGCGCTGGGCCGGATATCTATCTATTATTGCGGCAATATTTCTAACCTGGCCGGGCTCGTTCCCACTCGATGACGCCTACATAAGCCTTCACAACGCGCAATCTCTGCTCGCCGGATGGGATTACACCTTCGATACCGATCCTCTCGTCGGAGCAACCAGCCCAGTGCATCTGGCTTTGCTGTCACTTTTCGGGTTGGTTTTGCCGCTTCCTCTCGCGGCGATAGTTTTATGCGGCATTGCCGCCATTCTATACGCGGCGGGCTTGGAAGCGCTCGTCGTCAAGGCCGGTGCCAGAGGATGGAGGATTCCGGTGCTGGTCGGCATTGGCCTCCTCATCGGCACACTCCCAATTCAGCTGGCAAACGGTCTCGAAACCGGGCTCGCGATGGCCACCGTCGCATGGCTGGTCGCCCTCGAGGACGACAGGAGATTGCCCTTGCTTGCCGGCCTTGCGCCTTTCATACGCCCGGAACTCGGCCTGCTTTCCGCGGCGGTCATCTTGCGGCGGATCATTGGGCGGCCTCCAGCGGAAAGCGTGAAGATCGTGGCCCTCGCGATGGCTTCCGCGATGCCGTGGACGATATGGGTCTGGCTCGTGACCGGCCACCCCTTGCCGACGACCGCGAGCGCGAAGATTGCCTTTTATGCCGATACCGACACGCCGCTTTTCGAGCGCCTCCATGCACTCGGGTTTGCACTGCTCGAGTCGAAGCTGGCGCCGTTGGTTGCGCTTGGCAGCGTTGGTTTCTTGCGAAGCGGGGGATGGCCTTGCAAAGTCTTCGTCGCCGGGGTGCTTGGCGTTTCCATGACGGAGCTGCCACACTCGGTTGACTTCAACGATGCGCGCTATCTTGCGCCTCTCATGCCGATATTCGTAGCTGGTCTTGCTGCCTGGCGTCGGACCGAAAGCGCGATTGTCCTGGTCGCAGCCTGGACGCTGTTCTGGGCCCCTTCTGACTTGCATCGCCTTCAGTCCGAGCGGCAATTTGACAAGAGGCAGCTGGCCTTGGTCGGCCAGATGACGGCACCACTGCCGGCAGGGGCACGGGTCTTGATACATGATGCCGGCATGGTCGCCTGGGCCGCGCCGCGCTTGCATCTTGTCGATGCGGTCGGACTGGAGACCCCGAGCAGCATCTCGTGGCACGAGAAGTTCACCAAGGAAGCCTGCGCATGGTCGCGCGCGCTGGATCACATCGCGCGCGAAGGCAGAGTTCACTATGCGCTGATCCTGGAACAGCCGTTCTGGCGATGCATCGGAGAAAACCTGGCGCAGGCCGGTTGGCGGCTCACGCCTCTGCCGAGCAGCGGCAGCGTATACCAGTTGTTTAGGTTGACGGCCCCTGCGTCGATCGGCGAACGGGATCGCAACAAGGGGTAGGCGCAGAGGGGCGGGTGCCTGCCGGACCAGGCTGATTGTCCCGGCGCAAGCGGACGGGCGGCCGCAGGGCGAAGCGGAAGACCGGCCCGGGTAATGTGGCGCGCGTGACGGCGGCCCTGATGCGCGCCAGGGGGACAATGCTCTTGTCCCATACGGACTGGCCGTCGTCTCAATGACATCCGCCCGGAGCGAGATACCCTGATGCTCCCGAGAAACGAGCAACAGCAGCCCCGACTGGAGCTGCTGTTGCAATTTTATTGGTGCAAGAATTGCAGCCGGAAGGCGCAGAATTGCAGATTTACGGTTGGCTCAACACATCAACACTGTCCCGTCGGCTACAGTTTAGCCAAATCCTCCCCGAGGAGGAAAAATTCTCCAACAAAATCAATGATGAAATTTCGCGGGACCCGATTTCGGCGGCGAAAATTGCCAAAGAGTCGAAGAACAGCGAGCCGAACTCTTGCAGGGTCAGCGGCCCGGGCCCAAATGCGCCGCGGTGTTCCGGATATGAAAAAGGCCGCCCCGAGGGGCGGCCTTCCGTGAACTAACGAGATTTGGGTGATCTACAAATCAACGCGCCGGTAGTAGTCGCGCGGAAGTCGGCTCAATTCTGCGATCGGCGCGATCCCTTGATCGAGAAGTTCCTTCTTCACCTCGCGCGGCGTCTTCCCTTGGTTTTCCGCCAGTTCCACCAAGCTCACATAGTCCTGCGCGAAGCGCTCGACCTCTTCGGAGGCATACCGAAACCGAATAGTCCCCCGCGCGTTCGCGAGCGGCGTTCCATTGAGGAACGGGCGTCCGGTATCGTCGCACTGCGTTCGCAAGGCGTTTACATGCGACGACGTCAGACCAAATAGCGATGCAACCTTATCTTGGGCGAAGCCAAGATCTTCGCCGTTCTTTGATGAGACTTCGCGCACCTCATCCGGATCGACGAGCACGGAGCGGAAGCGGAGTTCTTCCGGGAGAAGCTCAAGCCTTTCCAGCTTTCCGTCCAGCACCAGTTGGACGATGTCGACGACCGGCAACCGCGCGATCTCTGAGGCGGCGATCAGATCCAGCATGCCGTCGCTCGCAACCGCGACAGCCTGACCTCGGGTCCGGAACCGCACCAGGAAAGTCTCGAGCTCGTCGATTGCGACGCCAGTCAGAACGCCGCCGCGATCGCCCAGATCGGGGCACAACTGACGGACGATCCCTTGTCGAACCAGAGCCTGCGCTTGGGTCCGGTTGCAGTTAAGGTACTCGGGCACCCTCTTGATCGGCAGCGAATTCCGGATGCGCAGGGCCAATGCTTCAGCCTCGGAAGCATCGGCACAAGCCGAATTATCGATCGTATCTTCGTTCTCGATGGATAGGAGGCCCGCCCGGGATAGCGCACGGTTCAGCGTCTTCGGATGCAGACCCGTTGCCTTGGAAAGGCTGCAGACCGAATGAAACCGGCGGCGGTCGACGATCTCACCGAAGAGATTTGTCCCGGCCTCAATGGCCATGGTATCCAAGATGTACTCGCGAACGACCGTGCGGATCGGCCCGCGATCCCGGTTGCTCTTGTTGAATTGCAGCCATTGGTAAAGCCGTCCGAAGACTGCTTGGGGGCCACCTTTCTTGTCGCCTTCACGGTGGTCCTGACGGATCTGATCCATCGCCAAACGGAGGCCCTCCTCGCCTTTCGCAGCAGCCTCGAATCCGGCAGCGCCTGCTTGATCCCATTGCGCGTCGGTCAGGTGGTCGAGTTTGCAGTGGGCGCCGAACTCGAGGCAGGCACCGACCATTTCGCAGGCCTTGGCGGCTTGATCTATCGTCTGGCCATCGAGCCATGCCGGACCGTGGGCGCCGTCGAACCGGTTCTCGACATAGAGCTGCAGAGGAGAGACCTTCCTCTGATCAGATTCATCAACCAGCCGTGCGAGTTCAACATCGCTCGGAGCGACGATGGCCATATCCTGAAAACCCTGCGAGTAGTGGGTGTTGCGCGTACGGGAGAGCTCGATCCCATGTTTCGGGCAACTCCTGACCGGCATGAAGAACCAGTTCACGCGACCCACGCGCATACTGGCCGAGAGGTTGCCCGGCCCGGTGTCATCGAGCAGGCAGGCCGGGCAGAAGGTCGTGAAGGCACTCGCGCTGAAATGCGTGCCGAAGCGTTCTCCCCGGTGGACGAAGGTGCGGTCGCGTTCGTGAACATACGCCCCCTCGCGGATGCGTTCCTTGGAAACGCCAGTCATGTCGCGCAGGCGCTCGACAGAGGAAGTAGAGCATTTCACGACGTCCTGTTGGCTGAGTCCGATAGCGGCAAGCCAGTCGCGGCTCTCACGACCGCTGTGGAAGGTCGCCAGACGTGCCACCCAGGAGATCGTACTTTCGCCATCGAGCATCGGAAGGTGCGGGGTAAGGTGCATGACTCAGGCCTTCTCGAGTTTCTTCTTCTGACGGCGCACCCGGGCGTCCTCGAACTCCTCGGCAGCAACATCGAGCGGGACCGAAAGCCAGTCGGGTGTGTCGAAGATGTTATCCACGATCTCGCAGCCCTCCTGCATCGCCCAGGCCTCGGAGAAATGGGCGTCAGTCAGGCTGCTATCCTCGTCGAGCAACGCACATTCGATCGCATTGACGATCGTCTCGACCGCACGCCCGAAACGCTGCCGACTACCCCTGATGAGCCGACTGGCGAGGTCGTCCGAGACTTTCGGCGCGAGCCCCGCGGCTTCGCAATAGCTGCCGATCAGGCTCTCCAGCCCTTCCTCGTCTGCGCCCATCTCGAGGGCGCGAGGCACGATCTTGGTGAAGCGGCGCGACACCTGCGGATCGAGGTTTGCCATTTGCGCCAACTGCTGGGTGCCGCTGAGCACAAGGACGACGCCGTTCTCGCCCTGCATGATTGACTTCAACATGCGGATCGCGTTCTCGGTTTCCTGGATCGACTTCGCGAGGATCAGGTCCTGGGCCTCGTCGAGCCAGAGAACGACGATGCCCAGCAGCTTCAGCCTGTGGCGCACCATGTCCCAGATTTCCCAGACCGGGGTCTTCTCCTTGACGCCGCTCATGCCCGTCGCGTCCAGAATGGCGAGACCAACGCTCTTGAGGGTTGCTGGGCTCGGCACCTGGATCTGAAGGTACCGAGGCATCTGGGTGTCCGGGTTGATACCCAGCGCCGCGGTCCCTTCGAGGACGCGGCGGATCGCGGTCGTCTTGCCGCCACCGGACGGCTCGATGACGAGGACGCCGCGGGTTTCCAGGTCCGCTGTATACTTGGCCGGAACACAACTCGGATTCCCAGTGCCGTCATCCTCCACGATGAGAATACGGTTCAGCTGTTTCCGGAAATCCCGGTCGCGTTCCGTTTCGACGTGAAAGCCACGGAGTTCCTGCACGACTTTCGAGGGGTTGAGGGTGATGGTCATCAGTTCTTGTCCTTGTTCTGGAGAAAGTTGGTGTTGAATTTCATCCGCGGCATGCGCGTGTCTTGAAGGTTGGTCCGGGGCTTGGAGGGCGAAGGCTTTTGTGACGCTTTTCCCGATTTGCGCTTGGGAAGCGTTTCCGCAGCTTCGATGGGCTTGGCCGCACCAATCGCGAGGCGGCTCTGCGGAGCATTTTGCGGCAGTTTCGTCTCCTCTGCCCTGGGCGAGATCACACGGCCACAGCCAATGCCGGCGGGTTGGGTTGTCGACTTCCCGCCCACGTGAAATCCAGCGAAGAGCGATGTTTCGATATTCCTGATGTTCTTCTCGGTCAGGGTGGTATCGACGAGATTTCGAGTGAGGGACTGCTTCGCGACCAGGGCCTCGATGTCATCGAGAGCCTTGAAGACGGTTTCCTCATCCCAATGCCTACGGCTGGCAGAGCGCGCCCGAAGAGCGCGGCGGGCCCGCAACCAGGTGTGCGCGTCGACCCCTTCGAAACGGTCATGGACGGCGGGGACCTCATACCAATTCCCATCGACGAACACTTCGATCGCTCCGAGGTTGGCCTGGTCCCAGCGGACGTCGAGTGCTCGTGCCCCCGTCATCGCGTAATGGGCTGCCAGTGCCTCGGAATGGTAGTTCACCCCCATGACCGTGACGCCCGTCTTGCGCAGGTTGCGTTGCAGCCTCGTTCCGAATGCAAGGCGCATGGTCCGGGTGTCGGGAAAGCCGCGCGCCGGAAAGTTTCCGTCTTCCATATCCGCCTCCCACTGTTCGAGAGGGGTGCGCCCACCGAGCCCTTCGTGGGGCGTGTTATGGTAGATGTCGACGATGTAGCGCACGAGCGCATAGGCTTGAGCGTCAGTATCGAGGCACGCCCGCTTTTCCGAGGGATGGTCTCCACGCTCCGCGACGCTACCGAAGGTACGACCACTGAGCCGTTCCATAAGCTGACCATTGATGGTACCGAAAGCGCGCTCAATGATTCCGCGCATCGAGGGCATCCCGGCGATGGTCCGGGTCAGGCTGATCCCGAGATCCATGCAGGTGCTGTTGAACAACCACGCCTTGAACGCGGCGCCGTTGTCGGTGACCAGGTTCTCGGGAACACCTGCCTGTGACCATGGGGTAAGGGCACCAACGGCATCCGCCCACTCGCCCTTGTCGGTCAACACCATGCGAAGGCACTCCAGCGCCGAACTGGTTTTGGGATCGCGAGTGAGTTTCATTCCGAGGAAGACACGTGTCCGGCAATCGATTGCCGCCACAAGCCACCATCTGCCTTTGCTACCATCGAGCCCAAAGGCTTCGAGGAGTTGAGGGCTCAGGATTCCCTTCAGCCCGGTGCTGGCAAAGAGGCCCATTAGATCGATCTTGCATTCGTCCATCTCGACGCGTTGGAGGGGACGCTCGACCTGCAATCCCGTGCTGACCGGGCGCAGCGATTTGATGGCCTCCTCGCGGCCATAGCGGGCGATCATCACCGTCAGTTTGTCGATCTTATTGATATGTGCTCGCACGGCGTCGCGCCCCGGGGTCCGGAGGCTACTCAGCCCATCCACTTTGCGCTGAGCGTTCTCCTTCTTGAACACCCGCTTGACGTCTTCGGTGGTTGCCTTGATCGATTTGCGTTCAAGCGTGAGATAGCTTTCCCGGATCGTCTGGGTGAGCAGGGCCAGTTCTTCCGGACGAAAGTAGCTGCTGAAATTCCCCGATCTCGTGAGGCGGTCTGCCAGCCCCGCGATGCCCTTCGTGTCGTAGGCTTTGACCATTTTTCGGATGGTCGAGGGATTGGGGACGTCGATTGCCTCAGAGACCTTGTTTCCGCGCGCACGACGTGCCTTTTCGCCGTTTCGGGCGGCATCGTGCTGTCGCATCTCCCGTTCCAAGGCGTGGTCCTGGAAGTAGGATTGCGCCCGCCGGCGGATCTCGTCGAGATGGGCCCTCAGATCATCGTCGTTGTTGCGAATGCCCATCTCCGAGATCATGTCCTTGACCGCTTGCACGAGGGCATGCCGGGTCTTGAGGCGTTTGAGGGCGTCGGGCGGGAGTTCCGCGAGAAGGAGCTCGACGTTTCCGTCGAGGGTCACCTTTTTCTGGTCGTCTGGCAGGTAGTATCCCACCTCATGCTTGATCTTACCCGCGGCGCTCAGCCTCGCGAGGTTAGACATCGCGAATTGCTCCGCCAGCTCCTCACCCTCGGCAGGTCGCAGAACAACGTTGGGACCCGATTTTCCGATAAGGCGGTAAGCCTTTCCTTCGATCGTGAGTCGATCATGGGCATCGATGCGGAATCCCGACTTGACGGGTGTCGGCGACTGGAATTCCTGAATTCCGGTAAAAGCGTTCATCTTGGTTATCCTTTCAGGCGTTGGACGTTTGGTGAGGGCCGCTCGCCTTTGCGAGTTCCCGGCGAAGATTGAAGGCGGCTCGCTCGAGGATCCGTTCCCTGCTCTCCTCCAGGTTCTCGAGGCTGACTTCGCCTTCCTGGATGAGGCCGATGACCGCCTCCAACACGGCGCGCTCCGAATAGAGTGTCTCCAGGTAGGCGCGTGTAGCTTTCGCGATGGAGCCTTCGGCAAAGCTTTCGTAAGGGCCTTCCGACCGTTCTTGCGCTTCCTGCTGGTATCGACCTGCCGAGTTGGCACTGATTTCGGCGGGCGTGGCGTCGCCCCGCCGCCTTGCGTTGGGGTTTTCGAACCGATCACGCGGCTGCCGGGGGAAAGCCTTGGCCCCACTTGCCGCGCCGGGCCGAGCCAGGAAGAATTGTTTGTTGGTATGGGTGTTCATTGTGTCATGCCTTTCCAGATGACGAGGGTGGAGGGAGTGATGCGATCCCGGGCGAATAGTGCGAGTTCGCCGGAGCGGATAAGCCTCAGAAGCGCGCGATAACCGCGCTCCTTGAGGTCGAGCTTGATAGTGAGGTCACGAAGGCTGACGGCGCCCCGGAAGCCTGACGCGATCTCGCGCGCTATGGCGTCGGCCTGGGGGTCTGTGTCGCGGAGCGAGGTCAGGAGTTCAGCGTTGTGCAGCGCCGTCCGGTCGATGTCTGCCTCCGTTAGGAGTTGCACCGCATCGGCGAACTTCTTGCGTTGGACCCAGTAGGCGACAAGCTGCATCTCTTCGAGGAAGCGCCCGGAAGAGAGCCGCACTTCAGGCTTGACCGTGTAGGCAATCCGAGCACCGCCTTGGTAGGTCGCCAGGATGTCGAAGTTGTGCTCCCACTCATCTCTGTAGCCAAAGCGGAACTTGGCCTGCTCCCTCAGCGCAATGATGCCGGGTTGCACCTGCAGCAGTCTTTGGTGGCAAAGTTCGAGATAGGATTCCGCATGAGCGTGGTTTCCGGGACCATCCCCGATTAGCGTGAGCGCGGTGCAGTGCTCCTTTGACGAGAGCCCAATTTCGCGTTCTGCTAAGGAAGGAGCGGGCAATACTCTACCCTCCGAAAAAATCGGCATTTCAAGACCTCTTCGCATGAGGAGACCGTTTGCCGGGAAGGCTCCCGACACTGCCCAAAGGCACCGGTCACGATGTTTAGGTTTCGTGGAAGGAGGCGCGCCCGATCAGGCCGACTGCCTTCCTGTGGCGGAAAACTCAGTCCCGCCGGCTTTCATCAGGTCGAACGGCCCATGGCTCGTTGGTTCCTTCTTCATCCCGATGTGGCGCGCCGTGTTACCGGTTGTGGTCTCTCGGCGTCGTCACCATCGATATTGGTCACTTTGAGTTCAGACGAAGAAGTTTTCCCCGCCGAGCCCGGCTTTTCTGAAGCCCGCTTGCGGCTTCGAAGACGAAGATTGCCTTTCGCCGCGCCTCCAGCAAGCGCCGATTTCAGGCCAAATAAATCTTCAGAAAATGTTTTGGCGCGAAGACGAATGAACCAATGGGGCTTCCAAGCAAAAAGGCATACCATTGATAATATTGCATATTTTTGAAAACACGGGTTCCTGGGCTTTGGGGCCGTTCATCCGCACTCTGGAGCCGTGACTTCGAAGAACCCAAAATGGCCGGGATGGGTGTTGCGTGTTCGCAACCAAGGACAGCGGTAGGCGAAAAGAGAGAGAGGTGGATTTCTCAACTGGAGCCGCCGAAGTGATTCCTCGCTGAGATATCGGCCCTGTGAGCGTCCCGCCGGTATCTGATATATGTGATAGCATCATTCACGAATAACTACTATTGCCATACTCGCTCAGGGCGGCTAAACACGCTCATGCGTGATGCACGAATGAGGTGATTTGCCATGGCCGGGATTTCGAAAGACTACGAGGCACTCTGCCGTCAGGAGGGGGCAATCTGCTTCGGATCGAAAGGAACCGGAAACATTGTCTGCTGCTTTTTTAAGGCCGGCTTTGCGGTTGCAGCGAGCTCACCGTCCGACCATCGAAACTACTTGAATGTCCGCAGCGCGATCAGGCGCCTGCACCGCTGAGCGAAAGGACCGGGACAGATGAAAACCAGCGAACACATGAGTGCGGAAGAACGCCGCGACACCTGGGTTAACCTGTTTGCCGTCAGCGATGGCAGCCACACGTGGGACTTTGCCCAGTGGTATGCCGAACTTCTGTACAACGCCTTGGAATATGTCGAAGGCTTGGTCGGGGCCGAACATGCCGCTCAACCCCTGCTCGATCTCGCAGCGCCTGTTGCCGAAAGTGGAGGCGAAGGTGGCGCGGATTGGCGCGAGGTGCTTGAGGACGTCATGTCCGCAGGAATGGTCTGGCCCATGTCTGAGCGGATCAATCATGCCGGTCTGTATGGCCTTTATGGCGTGACACCCGAGGCTGTGCCCCAGCATGAGAGAGCCGACTGGATCGCAGACATGGTGGCCACCGTTTCTGCATTCGCCGAACGGTCCGACGTGCGCGCCTTGGGTGATGGCAACAATGCGATCCTCCGCATTGCCAACATGGCTTCTTCGCGCCACGCGCTCGACACCGGCACGGGTGAGGTCGATATTCGCTCCATGGCGACACTTGGCGGCGTGTCGGAAGGTCGGGTACGCAACCTGCTGGCTGGTAGCGAGCCGACGCTGGAACGAGGACCACACGGAGGCGTGTCCGCCATGAGCGCTCTGGCCTGGCTGCAGAAGCGACAAGACTTCCTTGCCTCGATCTGGATGGAACAAGAAGGCTCCGATATCGCCGAAACCACCCGACACATCGACCCCGAGCGCATGATCTTCGTCCCTGTCGCACGTGATGGATCGACGTTTCATCCCGGCCTCAGACGAGGCGGCAGCTACCAGATTGGGGCCAAAGGTGAAGAACAGCATTTCGACGGTTTCGACGAGGCGCTTGCCGCATTGAACGCAATGCCGATCCCGCGCTGGCGGCGCCCGAACGAACATGGCAACTGGGGTATCGTCTCGGGGGTTGCGTGGCAACGCGTCGAGCGCAGCGGCGCCGCACAGTAACTATTGAAAGGCCTCACCTATGCGTTTCACTCCTGAAGCCCTGTTGGACGCCCTCCTGTCCGCCGAACCACGCCTGACAACCGAGGCGCCCCGGGACTGCCGCGGACTATACGGACTGATCGATCATGAAGGCCTTCTGCGCTACATCGGCTCGACCAGTTCCGCCAACGAAACCCTGCACAAGCGCATACATCAACGCCATCGCACTGGCTCGGAGAATACCAGCCACTACTTTTCGCACATGTACAACACCGGTCGAATGTGGCGTGACCGGGACGACGCGACGACAAAGTCGGATGGCGACATCGCCAAACGTCTGCGCAACGAATTCATCTCGGATCACTGCCGTGCCGTCTGGGTGGCGCTCTCCGATGATCGGAACATTGCTGCCCTCGAAGCCGAAGTCTTAGCCATTGCACCGCCTGATGCGATCGCGTGGAACAATCGCGGGATGGCCCCCTACGCCGAACCTGGCGAACTGGTTGACGCCACGCTTCGCCGGCTCGGGCTGAGCGATGCCGAACTCGCCGCGCTCGAGCGGCAGCGCCGCCGCAGCTTGGGTGAGAATATCCACCCTGCCCCGCCGTCGAGCAGACGACCGCCAGTTTCTTCTATGCCAAAGGGGCCATTCCGCTTCATCGCGCTCGATGTTGAGACCGCGAACAACGACCGGGGAAGCATTTGCCAGATCGGTCTCGCCTGTGTGCGCGAAGACAACAGCATCGAAACCTGGATGACCTATGTCGATCCCCAAGTAGATACTTGGCTATGGAGTGGCCTGCACGGGATTACGAAAGACATGGTTCAGGGTGCCCCGACTTTCGCACAGGTCCTGCCTGTCCTGGAGGAGGCTCTTAACGGCCACATCATCTATCAGCATTCCGGATTCGACCGTAGCGCCTTCGCGGCGGCCTGCAGTCATGCAGGTCGGGCAATGCCGCCGTGGGAGTGGCGTGACAGTGTGCGTGTCGCCCGGAACGCCTGGCCGGAATTGAAGGGAAACGGAGGTCATGGGCTGGCCAGCCTCAAGGTCCATCTCGGCCTCGACTTCACCCATCACGACGCTTGCGACGATGCACGAGCCGCCGCCGAGGTCGTCCTGAGGGCGGAGGGTTTCCAGCCTGCGGTGCGAGCGAAGCCTGCAAAGGCACCTGACATCCAGATCGACGAATTCGACGTGCTGGAGGAATTTAGCGACGGCAGCGTGGCCCGCGCTTCCAAGCAAACCAAGAAAACGCCGCAGGAGAGGTATTCCGCAGGCCCTGAACGTCGCCTGGGCATATCAACGGTCACGCAGGGCAACCTCGACAATTCGCATATCTATCTGAGGGAATTTTTCGAGAAGTTCCCAGCCGATGCGATCGGAGGCTCCAACCGCGCGGAAGCTGCCCCGCGGGAGATTTCGGTGGATTGGGGCGGTGAGACAGTCGTCGTGACGGACCTCGACGGCAAGAAGAAGTTCTTTCGCAAGCGAGGCTGGGTACGGTCCTTCTTTGAGCGGAACGGAGTGGCCGCGGGAGATCAGGTGGCTATCGATGAAGTCGCTCCCTACCGATATCGGATCTCCAGGGTAACAAGCTGAATGTCCTATTTGTCCGGCTATCCCCACAGATTTGCCCAAATGATACCCTATCAGCATGCGATCTGACAGGCAGCCCATCGTTCGTAGTAGGTCTTGGTATGCTTACAGCCATCGTGGTCACCGGCGCATTTTTCTACGGTGTGCAGATCTTTTTCCACCTTCCCGTCGGAACCGCAGGCACCCTTTCCCTCGGGGTCTGGGCGGCAACGAGTTGGATGTTTCGTCACTCCTGAGGAGCGCCTTAGACCACTTCCCCAGTGCTGCCCTCGGTGATCGGAATGCTTCCGCGATCGGAGCCACGGTCCCAGCTATCGCACCGCCGACATATGACCGCGTGTTCTGGAGTGGTACTCTCGACGCTTCTTGTGCGGGCGGCTCAAACTCGCCCCCACAGCTGACCTCATGACGACGGAGCGAACGCGAACCACCGGAAACGCGTACCCCAATTGTACGCCTCGCTGGTTGACCACGGTGTTGGGCAGGACATAGTCGGAACGAAACACTCTGCAGGGGACAACGATCAAAATGGCCGAGGATGAACCCAACCTGGTCACTTCGAGCAAAAGCCAAAGGGTCGTCGTCGACGGCTATCCCTTCTCGATCGAGATCTACCGGCTTGAAGCTGACAAGACCTGGACACTCGAGGTCGTCGACCACGAAGGGGCCAGCCATGTCTGGGACGACCAGTTTGGCTCCGATCGGGACGCTCGCGACACCGCAATCCAGACTCTCGAAAGCGAGGGAGCCATTGGCTTCATGCGAGGCGACAACGTTGTGCCATTTCGCAGGGGCTAACCTCTCCGCGGGATCGATACTGCAGTCAATTTGAAGTAGTGCGTTCTGGCTGCCATCTGCAAAATCCTGATTTTCTGTCCCCCAACTTCGCCGGTGACGGATGCCGTCTTTGTTCTGGACTGACGCTGGTTCTGCGCGCGCGTTGCGCGAAGCAGCCGGTGAGTTTGCCGTCGATGGGTGGGCAACCGAAGCGGAGGTCGTAAGGTGGATTGTCGAGCGGTATCCCGAACAGCTACCTGAGCAACATGGATGCGGCAGTTGGCGGCAGGTCGTGCATGAGGCCCGCATCTTCGAGCTTCGATATTTTAGGACGGATGGACGGCGCTCTGCGTGTTATTGTGAGGAGGAGTGTTCTGATAACTCGCATGGAGTGGCGTTTGCAGCGTAGTCGCCTGAAACGACAGAAGGAGGTGATCAAGATGGCCCAGTCTGCAAAACTCTCCGACGTCCTGCTCGAGATGAGCGATCTGAGCGAGGAAGAGAAAAGCTTCTGGCTCGCCATGTTCACAGACGCCATGAAGGTGCCCGGCCCAGGCGAAGAGGCTTTCTTCGCTCAGCGCCAGAAATGTGGTCTCGGGGTCGGTCTCGATGGCGTGGGCCGGCTCGCATACGCCAAGAACAAGCCCACTGGACGACAACCAAGATGACGGTGTTCGCAGGAGAGCGCTGATTAGGTAGCCTCCTGGCTTCGTGGATTGTCAATCGCCACCGAATCTTGCCCCCCTATTGGAGTGCCCCCCTTGGCGGGACGGGAACTGGCTCGATTTGGTGTAGCCTCCACACAGCGCAGCCGCGTCGGGCCGGCGTGGTTTTAACTACTCCCGGGTTTTGAAGCGCCAGCTCTCATTCCCGGTTTCGATAATGTCGCAATGATGGGTCAGTCCCGTCGAGGAGCGCGGTCGTCATGAATAAGGAGATCATCAACGGGGAAAGCTGGGAAAAGCGCAAGTTCATCGACGTGAGCTACGCCGCAGAACATTTCCGACGTCACGAGAGACCTGTCAGCGGAAGAGAAGCAGAACCGGGTGCCACCGGGGACCGAGTTCGCGGTGGCCAGGCTTCGCATCGAGAAGGACGCGCAGTTCTTCGATGTCCCGTCTGATGAAGAGATCGTGGTGACCGGTTCGCCGCAGGAGCTCCTGGAGGAAATCCGAGATCGACATGTCTTGCTCACATCGCCGGATCGTTCCGCGTGCTCCAGCACCCGAAGCTTCCGCCAGTTCTCCCGTTGATCCTCTGTCATTGAAAACACCCTCCCTCTCCAAGCAGGAGATTATCAAAGGTGTCTCGCTGGATGATGTCCCAGCTGATGGTGTAGCTGGCGGCGGGCCTCGCGCTCTGATGCGGGCCGAGCAGGTCAGTCGCGCTGCGCGGCAGGCAGGCTGACCATGACATCATCGCAGACCGGCGCGAGCGTTTCCAGCGTCATGTAACGGCCGCGCTGGACGGTCCATTCCTCGGTCTGCTCCATCAGGATCGCGCCGACCAATCTCCGGATCGAGGCCTCGTTGGGGAAGATCCCGACGACATCGGTCCGCCGCTTGATTTCGCCGTTCAGACGCTCGATCGGATTCGTGCTGTGCAACTTCGCGCGGTGCTGGGCGGGGAAGGTCATGTAGGCCAGCACGTCCTCCTCCGCCGTGTCCATGAGCGTGGCCAATTTCGGCAGCTTGGGACGCATCTGGTCCGCCACCAGCCGCCACTGGGTCTTGGCCGCAGCGTGGTCCGGCTGGGCAAAGGCCGTGGCGATGAAGGCCGAGACCACCCTGCGGCTGCTCTTGCCGGCATGGGCCAGGGCATTGCGCTGGAAATGCACCCGGCAGCGCTGCCACGTGGTCGACAGCACCCGCGCCGTGGCCGCCTTGATGCCCTCATGCGCATCGCTGATCACCAGCTTCACGCCCGAGAGGCCGCGGCGGACAAGATCGCGCAGGAACTCGGTCCAGAAGGGCTCCGCCTCGGAAGCGCCGATCGCCATGCCCAGCACTTCGCGGCGGCCATCGGTGTTCACGCCCACCGCGATCGTCACGGCGACAGACACGATCCGGCCACCCTGGCGGACCTTGAGATAGGTCGCGTCGATCCAGAGGTAGGGCCATTCGCCCTCGATCGGACGGGTGAGAAAGGCATCGACCCGCTCGTCGATTTCCTCGCAGAGCCGGCTGACCTGGCTCTTCGAGATGCCGGTGCCGCCCATGGCCTGCACAAGGTCATCCATCGACCGTGTCGACACGCCATGGACATAGGCTTCCTGAATGACAGCCGTCAGCGCCTTTTCCACCGAGCGCCGGGGCTCGAGAAAGGACGGGAAGTAGGAGCCGGTGTGCAGGCGCGGGATGCGCAGCTCGACACTGCCGGCCCGGGTCTGCCAATCGCGATCTCGATAGCCGTTGCGCTGTGCCAGCCGCTCGGGGTTTTTCTCGCCGTAGTCGGCGCCTGTCTTGGCGCCGACCTCCAGCTCCATCAGACGTTCGGCGGCGAAGCCGATCATCTCACGCAGCAGATCGGCATCTCCGCTCTTCTCCACCAGCGCTCGGAGGTCCATCATCGGTTTGGTCATCGGGTCTATCCCTCGGTTCAGGTTGGCTCAGCAACCCGACCCTACCGAGAAACCCGATGGCCACCGACACCTACACCACCACCCGGGACATCACCCATCGAATGTCTGATGAGGCCTGTCGTGCCCTACTATCAGGTTCAGTCCCCGGACTTCACAGATGGAGCTTTCTGGGCATAGCGGACGGTCGTGCCTGATGCAGCGAACGTCCGCTCTCCGCCCTTCCTGCCCAGCTGTCGCGAACGGCCCTTCGCCGACCTTCATGCCGCCCACAGCGGATGGCCAGAGTCCTCCTGTTGTTTATCATCGCAACCAGCCCAGTATGCAGTATGACCAGCCTCCTTGCTGCCACCAAGAAAGTCCGCTGTTGCGTAACAAGAGAAATTTCGATGTACTGGCTTTGCGCAGACGGGCTGACTATTCATTGCTCGGAAGCGATAATTAGGATTGCGGGACGCATGTGATGGAAGACTACAGTATCCGAGGGATAATCGAATCGGTTGGAAGCGGGCAAATTAGGATTCCAGCATTTCAGAGAGGGTTTGTTTGGGACTCTGAGCGTGTCGCGTATTTGATGGACAGTATTTATAAAGGATATCCCTTTGGGGCATTAATGTTTTGGCGGACAAAAGAGCAGTTAAAGTTTGATCGCCAACTTGGACCTTTCGCCCTTCCAGATCCCAAAGAGGACTATCCAGTTGATTATGTCCTCGACGGACAGCAACGCGTGACGTCAATTTTTGGTGTATTTCAGACTGATTACGAACCTATCCAGGGCGAGCACACCGATTGGATGGATATTTTCTTCGATCTGGGCGCGGATGAAACGGCGCAAGATAACCAGTTCATAGCCCTGAAACCAGATCAGGTCGATCCCGGCCGCCATTTCCCACTAAGAACCCTTTTTGACACCACCGCCTATCGCGCTGCCACTGAGGCACTCGAAGGGGATGCGATAAAGATCGTTGATGACCTTCAAGCGAGGTTCAAAGAAACGAAGATACCAGTTCAGGTAACTAAAACCGAAGAGAAGGAAACGGTCGCGATAATTTTTGAGCGCGTTAATCGCCAAGGCGTCGAGTTAGATACACTTCAACTTCTGTCTGCGTGGACGTGGAGTGAAGATTTCCAACTCGCCGATCAATTTGAGGAACTTTCGGAGGTCTTAGCTCCATTCGGCTTCCAGGGCGTGGGTAGTGATACTGACCTCCTACTGAGGTGCTGTGCAGCGATCCTCACTGGAGACGCATCTCCCTCGGCACTGATGAAGTTGAATGGCGCCGAGGTTAGAAAGAAATTTGATCTAATTAAAAATGGAGTACAGTACGCGGTTGATTACCTGCGAAACCAGTTCTCTGTCCAGAAGCTCGACAATCTCCCCTACGTCACGCAGCTTGTGCCTCTTTCAGTTTTCTTCGCTATTGATGGTGAAAAAGAGGCTTCGGTGAGCGATGCTCAAAGAAAAGTAATAAATCGGTGGTTCTGGCGCTCATCTTTTTCTCGGAGGTATAGTTCTGGAGTTCTAAGAAACTTGAAAGCCGACATTGAGCAAATGAACAATCTCAGAAATGATGCAGATTCAAGTCTTGGAGGCTTCGCAACAAACGTTACTTCAGATTTTTTCCTTCAGCACGTTTTCAGGATAAGCAATGTTAACACTAAGACGTTTCTTCTGTTACTTTCCACGAAATCTCCAAGATCATTTATTTCCGGCCAAAAGGTAGACTTGGCGGACACCCTTAAAAGAGCAAATCGCTCAGAGTTTCATCACATGATGCCGCGGAGTTTTTTGGAAAGGAGTGGCCAGAAAGAGCCAATTGGCGATAGCATTCTTGCAAACTTCTGCTTCCTTTCGCGAGCCGATAATCGCAAGCTCGGAGGTGAAGCGCCCTCGGACTACAAACAGAAGATGCCAACTGACGAAGCGGTTCTGGAGTCAATTTTGACGTCTGCGGTAGCGAATGAGCTACTTTGGGACGATAACTATGAAGCCTTCGTTAAGTCACGCGCCGAGAATCTCGCAGTCATTGCCCGAGATCTTTGCCAACTTTAGATATTGTGGAAAGTGTATAGGCCCTGTCGGAGCTTGTTGAACTGCTGGCGCTTCCTGCGCGATAGCTGAGTTTAGGTCCCATGCAACTTCCGATCCTCGGCACTGGAAACTCCAGCGTTAGCACAAGTGATCTGCGATCATCCGCTCTCCGCCCTTCGTGTCAACGATCTTGCTGCGGTCGCCGCCGTCACGCGCACCAATGCCAGCACTCTAAGGAAGGCGTAACAATCACTCCCAAGCGAAGACTTGGACACCGACCTTGCTATTCCGCCGGAGACCATCGAAGGGGGGGCCGAAATGAGACTTCCAATAGGCTTCCCGCGACTTGCCGCTTTGCGCTTTGGATAGCCTTGGGGCACTACAAGGTATCATTGGGCGGGGCTAAGGCCCGCCCAATGAGCAGCTTATCTGTCCACATTGTCCGTGGTCGACTCGAACTCTTGCATCGCTTCCTTGAGAAGCCATGCAATTGCTGTCAGTTCCGCTCCGTGGCGCGTCGTTTTCCAATGTGCACTGTAGGGGTCCACAGGTCGCGCGCGCATGTAGGCTTCTTCACCCTTCATCTGCTCCAGTTGCATATGACGCTGAACATGCCGGCGCATGTTCTTGCATGCTTTGAAGCACGCGGTTTCGTCGGCGCTGGGGTCGAGCATATCGTGGTAGTGTGACACGCTCGGAGAGAAAATGGGCGCCGCCTTATTGGCTTGGAATCGAATGAGCGTCAGCCATTGAGCCGCCATTCGCGCAAGGGCGTGCCCTCGCCCGGCATCCTTACTCGCGCCAATATTCATCACGCGGCCTCCCGCACATTGGAAAGGCCCGCGAGCCGGAGTGCTTCAAGGGCACGGATGCCTCGGTCCAGAGCTTCAGCGCAGAGTCGGGCCTCGTCCGCCCTCGGATCGTCCGGGTGAATGGCGGTAAAGCGGGCGGCCTCTTCACTCTCGATGTCATCCACGAGTTCGAGATTCAGAAGACGCCGCAGGGCATCAAGCTCCTGACGCCGCGCCGTAATGTCGTGACCCGCCCGCGCACAGGCCACCACGATATGGGCCCGCTTGGACCATTTGTGCCCGCCGAGCAGGGTAGCCGCGGCAATCAGGCTATCGCCCTCCTTCCGAAGCCAGCCCAGGAAGAGGCTGGTCTTGTTCAGATTGCGAAGCAGAGCTTGAAGTTCGGGAGTGTGTTGCATGTTTCACCTCTCTGGTGTGTGCGATCCCACGCTTGGATCGCGTCAAGAAATTCCCGATCTGGCACCCTTCGCTCAGTCCTGGGCCTACCGACAACCTGCCCGTTTGCGCCACTGGCGTGATGTTCTCTGCTCCTTGGATGCTGTCCTCTCTGTGTCGTGCTGTTTTCCAATCTCATGGGATGTTACGACGGACGGCGCGGCTTCACCGTAGATGCCGCGACGATTGTCGAGATATCCCGCACCTGCTTGGCCAGGATTCAAAGAAAAACGCGCCGGTCCTGGAGGGGAACAGCGCGCTCTCAAATATACGTTTAATTTCAGACGGTTACGAACCTTGGCTCTGAGACCCCCCAACTTTGGACGTCAAACAGCGTCGTTTTGGCTAAACTGTGCTCAACGGAACAAACACCCCCCGTCCGCGCCCTTCAGCCGCACTTGGAATAGCCGCAGCTGCCGCAGGTCATGCAGCCCTCGACCATCCGCATCTCGTAGCTGCCGCAGCTCGGGCAGGACTTGCCGCGCGGGCGTTCGCCGACCGCCATGACCTCGGCCTTGGGGTCGGTCTTCAGTCCCATGCCCTCGCCGTCGATGAAGCCGATCGAGATCAGGTGATGCTCGATCACGCCGCCGATCGCCGCCAGGATCGAGGGGATGTACTTGCCCTGCATCCAGGCGCCGCCACGCGGATCGAACACCGCCTTCAGCTCCTCGACCACGAAGGACACGTCGCCGCCGCGGCGGAACACGGCCGAGATCATCCGGGTCAGGGCCACGGTCCAGGCGTAATGCTCCATGTTCTTCGAGTTGATGAAGACCTCGAAGGGGCGGCGGTGGCCCGAGATGATGATGTCGTTGATCGTGATGTAGATCGCGTGCTCGCTGTCGGGCCACTTGAGCTTGTAGGTATGGCCTTCCAGCGCCTGCGGCCGGTCGAGCGGCTCGGACAGGTAGACGACATCGGCGCCCAGATCGGCCTCGGGCGCTTTCTCGTCGCTCTCGCTGACCGAGAGGACCGAGCCGGTGACGTCGTTCGGCCGGTAGGTGGTGCAGCCCTTGCAGCCCTGATCCCAGGCGGCCATGTAGACCTCCTTGAAATCGTCGAAGCTGATATCCTCGGGACAGTTGATCGTCTTCGAGATGCTCGAGTCGATCCATTTCTGCGCCGCCGACTGCATCCGCACATGTTCCAGCGGCGCCAGCGTCTGGGCGTTGACGAAATAGTCGGGCAGCGGCGCGTCGCCCTTGAGGTCGCGCCACATCTGCACCGCGTAGTCGACCACTTCCTCCTCGGTGCGCGAGCCGTCCTTCTGCAGCACCTTGCGCTTGTAGGCATAGGCGAAGACCGGTTCGATGCCCGAGGAGACGTTGCCGGCATAGAGCGAGATCGTCCCGGTCGGCGCGATCGAGGTCAGCAGGGCGTTGCGGATGCCGTGGGCGCGGATCGCCTCGCGGACGTCGTCATCCATCTGCATCATGTTGCCCGAGGCGAGGTATTTCTCGGCGTCGAACAGCGGGAAGGCGCCCTTTTCCTTGGCAAGCTCGACCGAGGCGAGATAGGCGCAGCGGGCAATCTGCTTCATCCAGGCTTCGGTCTGGGCCGCGGCCTCCTCCGAGCCGTAGCGCAGCCCCATCATCAGGAGCGCATCGGCCAGGCCGGTGACGCCGAGGCCGATCCGGCGCTTGTTCTTCGCTTCCTCGGCCTGCTGCGGCAGCGGGAAGTTCGAAGCGTCGACGACGTTGTCCATCATCCGCACCGCCATGCGGACGAGGTCGTCCAGCGCCTCGGTGGCGATGCAGGCCCCCTTCTGGAACGGCTTGGTCACCAGCTTGGCAAGGTTGATCGAGCCGAGCAGGCAGGCGCCGTAGGGCGGCAGCGGCTGCTCGCCGCAGGGGTTAGTGGCCGAGATCGTCTCGCAATAGTTCAGATTGTTCATCTGGTTGATGCGGTCGATGAAGATCACGCCCGGCTCGGCATAGTCGTAGGTCGAGCGCATGATCTTGTTCCACAGGTCGCGCGCCTCGACCGTGTGATAGACCTTGCCGTCGAATTTCAGCTCCCACGGGCCGTCGGCCTTGACTGCCTCCATGAAGGCGTCCGTCACCAGCACCGAGAGGTTGAACATGCGCAGCCGGGCCGGATCCTGCTTGGCCTCGATGAAGGCCTCGATATCCGGGTGGTCGCAGCGCATCGTCGCCATCATCGCGCCGCGGCGGCTGCCGGCCGACATGATGGTGCGGCACATCGCGTCCCAGACATCCATGAAGCTCAGCGGGCCCGAGGCGTCGGCGGCGACACCATGGACGATGGCGCCGCGCGGCCGGATGGTCGAGAAGTCATAGCCGATGCCGCCGCCCTGCTGCATGGTCAGCGCGGCCTCCTTCAGCATGTCGAAGATGCCCGACATGCTGTCGGGGATCGTGCCCATGACGAAGCAGTTGAACAGCGTCACCGAGCGCGCAGTGCCGGCGCCGGCGGTGATCCGGCCGGCGGGGAGGTATTTGAAATCCTCCAGCGCGTGGTAGAATTTCTCTTCCCACTCCGCCGGCTTTTCTTCGACCGTGGCCAGCGCCCGGGCGATCCGGCGCCAGCTATCCTCGACGGTGCCGTCGATGGCCGTCCCGTCGGCCTCCTTCAGGCGATATTTCATGTCCCAGATCTGTTCGGCAATCGGGGCGGAGAAACGGCTCATACGGGCGTCCTTCAGGTCTTCGGCATCATTGGAAAAGGCTCTCCGGCGGCACCGGTGAGGGAACCCACGATACGCCGGCCGCTCAGAGGGGTCAACGCATTGAAGGCCGTTCGGCCGCAGTATATTGTGACGGCAAGGAGTCGACATGGCCGATTTTGTGAATCTGATCAAACTTTGCGTCGGAGCCGACCGGGTCGAGGACATGGAAGCCTGGCAGGCGGCCCGGCGGGGCGAGCGGCCGGACTATGTGCCCGAGCACGTCACCCGGATGTGGCCCAAGCGCGAGGCCGAACTGCTGAACGGCGGCTCTTTATACTGGGTTTTCAAGGGGGTGATCGGTGCGCGCCAGCGCGTGGTCGGGCTCGAGGAACGGATCGGCCAGGATGGCATCCGGCGCTGCGCCCTGATCCTCGATCCCCAGATCGTCCGCACCGAAGGGGCCCCGCGCCGGCCGTTCCAGGGCTGGCGCTACCTCGCGCCCGAGGATGCCCCGCGCGACCTCGCCGCCCCGCGCGAAGGCGAGGATTCGCTGCCGCCGGGCATGGCCGAGGCGCTGGCCGAATTCGGAGTGCGGTGAAGGGGCATCGGCCCTTCCTGCCAGAAACCCGCTCAAACGCCGTCACGATAGGCAGAGCGAGGATCGCGCCCGACCTCGAGGCTGGGCGCGGGGACGTTTGCACCGGCATCTCGACGAAGCCCCAGCCGTCGTGTTCGCTGCACCGGTTGCACCATATCGCGCCTGCCCTGGGGGGGGCGAGGTCGGGCGCGATCCGGGGCTGAAGCCCCGGAAAACAGGTAGAGAGGGCCCCCGCCCCCCAGCAGCTCGCCCCACTCAGTCCGCGTCGGCGTCCTGCAGCCCCAGCCGCTCCAGCAGCCCGCGATAGGCCGGGCGGACCTCGGACCAGTCGGCGGCGCGGCTGGCGAACAGGGTCGCCTCGCTGCGGTGGATCAGCCCGTCGGCGAGGATCTTCAGGTGGTTCGCCCGCAGGGTCTCGCCGGTCGAGGTGATGTCGGCGATCGCCTCGGCGGTCAGGTTCTTCACCGTGCCCTCGGTCGCGCCCTGGCTGTCGACCAGCTGGTAATCCGCCACGCCCCGCTCGCGCAGGAACTCGCGCACCAGCCGGTGATACTTGGTGGCGATGCGCAGCCGGTGGCCGTGATGGGCGCGGAAGGCGGCCGCCGCGGCGTCGAGGTCGTCGAGCGTGTCAACGTCGATCCAGAAGGCCGGCACGGCGAGGATCAGGTCGGCATGGCCGAAGCCCAGCCGCGCCAGCTCGGTCGCCTGCTGGTCCCAGTCGGCCAGCTTCTCGCGCACCAGATCCGAGCCGGTGACGCCGAGGTGGATCCGCCCCGCCGCCAGCTCGCGCGGGATTTCCCCGGCCGAGAGCAGCACCATCGAGACGCCGTCGGCGCCGTCGATCCGGCCGGCATATTCGCGCTCGGAACCGCTGCGCCGCATGGTCACGCCGCGCGCCCCGAACCAGTCGAAGGTCTTGTCCATCAGCCGCCCCTTGGACGGCACGCCGATCTTGAGGCTCATGCCCGGCCCTCCCTGGCGGCGTTCAGCTGGGCGACGAGGCCGGGACGGATCACGCCGCCGACCGCCGGGATCTCGCGCCCCTGCCCCAGCACCCGGGTCAGCGCGTCGTAGCGCCCGCCGGTCGCCACCGGCGGCAGCTCGGGCCGGCCCTCGGCATGGAAGCTGAAGACGAAGCCGTCGTAATATTCCAGCGTGCTGCGGCCATGGCTGGCCTCGAAATCGAGCGCGTCGACATCGACGCCGCGCGCCGCCAACGCGTCGAGCCGGCGCGCCAGCCGCTCGACCGCCGCGGCGATCGCCGGCATGTCGACGGCGATGTCGCGCAGCTGGCCCAGCGCCACCGGCGCCGCCGCCCGCAACCCTAGGATGTCGTCGAGGATCGCCGCCTCGCCCGCCGCGATCGCCGGCACCTCGGCCTCGTCGATCAGCGCCTGCGCCCGCGCCGCGACCTCGTCGGGGCCGCGCAGCCCGATCGCCGGGCCGGCCGCCGCCATCATCTCCTCGGCCGAGCTCTTCTTCAGCGCCGCCAGCAGCCGGCTCCGGCTTTCCGCCATCGGCACCCGGCCGCCGAAGCGGTCGAGCAGCGCCCGGAAGCGGCGCGGCCGCCAGACATGGCGCAGCAGCGCCGCCTTGCGCCGGTCGCTGGTGGTCAGCCCGCGCACCGCCGCCGTCAGGATGCCGATATCGCCGGTCGCCGGGCGCAGCCCCAGGGGCGCCAGAACCTCGGCGAAGAGGGCGAAGACCTCGGCATCCGCCGCCTCGGGCTCTTCGCGGGCGAAGAGCTCGAAACCGACCTGGAGGTATTCGCGATGGCGCGGGCCCAGATGCTCCTGCTTCCGGAACACCTCGCCCATGTAGCAATAGCGCGCCGGCTCGGCCCCGCCTTCCATGTGCATCTGCACCACCGGCACGGTGAAGTCGGGCCGCAGCATCATCTCGCCCGCCAGCGGGTCGTCGGAGACATAGGCGCGGGCGCGGATATCCTCGCCATAGAGATCGAGCAGGGTCTCGGCCGGCTGCAGGATGTCGGCCTCGACCGGCCGCGCCCCGGCTTCGCGGAACTTGGCGAACAAGCGTTCGGCTTCGATCCGGACGCTTGCCTTGTCGCTGGTCATGTCGGGCATCGGCTCAGGCCCCGTTCAGGATGCGCTGCACGGCGGCGACCAGATCGGCGCGCGGCACCTCGGTCTGGGCCGGTTGCGACTTCCACTCCTCGAGGCTGGCCTCCTGCGCGATCCTGGCGCCCAGCACCAGGTCCTTGATCTGGACGACGCCGCCCGCGGCCTCGTCGGCACCCTGGATGATCGCCACCGGAGAGGCGCGCTTGTCGGCATACTTGAGCTGGTTGCCGAAGTTCTTCGGGTTGCCCAGATAGACCTCGGCGCGGATGCCGGCGTTGCGCAGCTCGTTCGCCATCGCCATGTAATCGGCCATCCGGTCGCGATCCATCACCGTGACGACGACCGGCCCGCGCGCCGCCTCGCCGCCGATCCGGCCCTTGGCCCGCAGCGCCGCCAGCAGCCGGTCGACGCCGATCGACACGCCCGTCGCCGGCACCGCCTGCCCGGTGAAGCGCTTGACCAGATCGTCATAGCGCCCGCCGCCGGCGACCGAGCCGAACTGGCGCTTGCGGCCCTTCTCGTCGAGGATTTCGAAGGTCAATTCGGCTTCGAAGACCGGGCCGGTATAGTAGCCCAGGCCGCGGACGACTGAGGGGTCGATCTCGATCCGGTCGGCGCCGTAGCCCTGCGCGGCCATGAAGCTCGCCATCGCCTCCAGCTCGTCGATCCCCTGGGCCCCGATCTCGGAGCCGCCGACCGCGGCGCGCAGGTTGGCCAGCGTCTCGGCGGCCGTCGCGGCGCGCGAGGTCAGGAAGGCAATGACGGGCTCGGCCTGGTCGGCGCTGAGGCCGACGCCGTCGATGAAGGCGCCCGAGGCGTCGAGCCGGCCCGTCGTCAGCAGCTCGCGCACCCCGGCCTCGCCGGCCTTGTCGAACTTGTCGATGGTGCGCAGCACCTCCTCGCGGCGCTCGCCCTCCTCGGTCAGGCCCATGGTCTCGAGCACGCCGTTGAGCACCTTGCGGTTGTTGACCCGCACCAGGTAGTCGCCGCGCGGAATGCCGACCGCTTCCAGCGTGTCGGCCAGCATGCCGCAAATCTCGGCATCCGCGGCCACCGAGGCCGAGCCGACCGTGTCGGCATCGCATTGATAGAACTGGCGGAACCGCCCCGGCCCCGGCTTCTCGTTGCGCCAGACCGGGCCCATCGTGTAGCGCCGGTAGGGGCTGGGCAGATCGTTGCGGAACTGCGCCGCGACCCGGGCCAGCGGCGCCGTCATGTCGTAGCGCAGCGCCAGCCAGTCGCCGTCTTCCTCCTGCCAGGCGAAGACGCCGGCATGGGGCCGGTCGACATCCGGCAGGTATTTGCCCAGCGCCTCGAGCGTCTCGACGGCCGAGGTCTCCAGCGGCTCGAAACCGTGACGATGATAGACCCCGGCAATCGCGCCGAGCATCTCGCTGCGCTCGGTCACATCCGCGCCGAAATAGTCGCGGAAGCCCTTGGGGGTCTCGGCCCGGGGACGCCGGGGGCCCTTTGCCTTCGCCATGGTTCCATCGCCTTGCTGAGGCCGCGTGCGCGGCAGTCGCCGGTCGTCTAGCGGATGGGCGCCGCCGGGGCAAGGCGCGGGGGCGTCACGCCCCGGTCACGCCCCGGTCACGTCGCCCCGGCGCCACTCCGATTCGAACGAGCGTTTGAGCCCGGCGCCGCCCGGGGGTAGAGTGGTCTCCTCCGATCAAGCGAAACGAAGGCCAGGACGATGCGCGACAAGACCGAAGCAATGGAAGAGCAGATCGCCCATCTGACCCGGACGGTCGACGACCTGTCGGAAGTGGCCGCCCGCCACGCCCGCGAGATCGAGGCGCTGAGCCGGCGGCTGGGGATGCTGTTGGAGCGCGAGGCCGAGCGCGAGCTCGATGCCGGCGGCACCATCCCGCTCGCCGACCAGAAGCCGCCGCATTGGTAGGGCCTCAACCCTTCGCCTCAGACCTTCACCTCGGCCCGCCGCATGTTGCCCAGCACCACCAGCAACCCGATGGCGCTCATCATCGCCGGCGGGATCCAGATGATGATACCGCCGATCTGCTGATCGGTGACCGCGTCGATGCCGGGGAAGTAGCGGCCGCAATAGGCGTAGTAGGGAAAGATGTCGGTGGTCGCGAAGGTGATCAGCGCCCCCAGCACGATCTGCGGGAACATCACCGCCACCGACAGCGCCGCACGCACCCCGAACCGCGCCGAAGCCGGCGGCCGCGGCCGCGTATCCAGCACCATCGCCCAGAACAGGATGCCGTCGACCACCATCGACCAGTTCATCACCTGGTAAAGCCGCTGGTCGAGCATGGCGACGAAATGCACCGGCGGGATCAGCCAGAAATAGAACAGCCCGACGAACAGGATGGTCGCCACCGCCGGCTGCTGGATCACCGCCATCACCGCGCCGACGGGCCGCGACCGCGTCACCCGGCCCAGCCAGTCCGGCCCGCCGGCGACGATCACCGGCCCGGCCATGCTCAGCCCGATCAGCACCGGGCCGACATGGTGCATGACGACATGCTGGATGCGGTTGAGAAAGAACATCCGCTGGGCGACGTATTCATAGCCGGTCTGCACCGCGATCCAGATCAGCAGCACGCCGGCCGCGAAGGCCAGCCGCCGCCACAGCGCCGGCCGCGCCCCGGGCGCCAGCCGCGCCAGCCCGCGCAGGTACCAGAAGACGGACAGCGCCACGGTCAGGTAGATCGGCCAGGAAAACTCGTAAGGCCCGATGACCGGCATCTCGGCCGGGTAGCGCCAGGAGACGGTGAACAGCAGCGCCCCGAGGGCGACGATCGCGCCATAGGCGGCCCAGCCCGCGGGACCGCTGCCCGCGCCTGCCGCCTGCATTTCCGGGGTGGTCTCGCTCATCCGCCTGCCCGTTTCCGCCCGTGCCCGCCCTGAGGCCGAGGGACGCTCCGGCGCCCGATTGTTCGGCAAAAGGCGAAACTCCTTCAGCCAGTCGCAGAAACGTTCCGCTTGCCAACTGGCTTTCGTCACGGCTTCATGACAGAAGGGAACAAGGGCGCGCAAGTCGCTTTACGCCGCATCGGGCGGTTGCGCAATGGCCTTGGACGGGGAGAAGGCGGCAGGTTCAATGACATGTCCGAGATCGCGTTTCTGCTGAATGGAACGCCGGTTCGCGTTGCCGACGAGGCGCCGACGCGGACCTTGCTCGACTGGCTGCGCGAGACGCGCGGCCTGACCGGCACCAAGGAAGGCTGCAACGAGGGCGACTGCGGCGCCTGCACGGTGATGGTCACCGACGCCGAGGGCAGCCGGGCGCTGAACGCCTGCATCCTGTTCCTGCCACAGCTGCACGGCAAGGCGGTGCGCACCGTCGAGGGCCTCGCCGGCCCCGACGGCAGCCTGCACCCGGTGCAGCAGGCGCTGGTCGACCATCACGGCAGCCAATGCGGCTTCTGCACCCCCGGCATCGCCGTCTCCCTCGCCGCCGCCCACCTGCAGGGCCGCACCGACCACGACGACGTGCTTGCCGGCAACCTCTGCCGCTGCACCGGCTACGCCCCGATCCTCCGCGCCGCCGAAGCCGCCGTCGACGCCCCGATCCCCGACTGGATGAAAGCCGACCGCAAGGCCCTTTCCGCCTTCATCTTCACGGAAATATCCCGGGGGTCCGGGGGCAGCGCCCCCGGCCCGGTCCGCCCCACCAGCTCGGACGAGCTGGCCGAATGGTACGCCGCCAATCCCGACGCCACCCTGATCGCCGGCGCCACCGATGTCGGCCTCTGGGTCACCAAGCAGCTGCGCGAGCTCGCCCCGGTCGCCTTCCTGAACGGCGTCGCCGACCTGCAGCATATCGAACGCCGCGGCGAGCTGATCGGCATCGGCGCCGGCGTCACCGTCGAGCAGTTGCGGCTGGCGATGGTCGACACCCATCCCGATTTCGCCGAACTGCTGCGCCGCTACGCCTCGGTCCAGATCCGCAACGCGGCGACGATCGGCGGCAACATCGCCAACGGCTCGCCCATCGGCGACGGTCCGCCGGCGCTGATCGCGCTCGGCGCCACGCTCTACCTGCGCCACGGCGACGACATGCGCTCGCTGCCGCTGGAAGAGTTCTTCCTCGACTACGGCAGGCAGGACCGCAAACCGGGCGAATTCGTCGCCGCCGTCACCATCCCGGCCGAGGCCCCCGCCCTGCGCTGCTACAAGCTGTCGAAACGCTTCGACCAGGATATCTCGGCCGTCTGCGGCTGCTTCAACGTCACCGTCCGCAACGGCAAGGTCGCCGCCGCCCGCATCGCCTTCGGCGGCATGGCCGGGGTGCCGAAACGGGCCGCGGCGGTCGAGGCGGCGCTGACCGGCGGGGCCTGGAGCGAAGAGGCGGTGCGCGCCGCGCTGCCCGCCTTCGCCGAGGACTTCACGCCGATGAGCGACATGCGCGCCAGCGCCGGCTACCGGCTGGAGGCGGCGCAGAACATGGCTCTGCGCTATTTCCACGACCTTGCCGGAACCCCGGTCGATGTGCTGGAGGTGCAGCCGTGAGCGTGACCAAACCCCTGCCCCACGACGCCGCGCCGCTCCATGTCACCGGCCAGGCGCGCTATATCGACGATATCCCGACCCCGCGCGGCACCCTGCACCTCGCCTTCGGCCTCTCGGCCGTGGCCCATGGCGAGATCGTGGCGCTCGACCTGTCGGCGGTGCGCGCCGCGCCCGGTGTCGTCGCCGTGCTCGCGGCCGAGGATTTCGACACGGTGCCCGACGTCTCGCCCTCGATCCATGACGAGCCTCTATTGGCCGACGGCGCGGTGCATTACGTCGGCCAGCCGGTCTTCCTCGTCGTCGCCGACAGCCACCTCGCCGCGCGCAAGGCCGCCCGGCTGGGCAAGGTGGACTACCGGGAACTGCCGGCGCTCCTGACCATCGACGACGCGCTCGCGGCCGACAGCCATTTCGAGGACGGGCCGGTGATCTGGGCCAAGGGCGACGCGGCGCAGGCCATCGAGAAAGCCGCGCATGTCGTCGAAGGCAGTTTCGAGATCGGCGGCCAGGAGCATTTCTACCTCGAGAGCCAGGCCGCGCTGGCGCTGCCGCAGGAAGGCGGCGACATGGTCGTGCATTCCTCCTCCCAGCACCCGACCGAGATCCAGCACAAGGTGGCCGAGGCGCTCGAAGTGCCGATGAACGCCGTGCGGGTCGAGGTCCGGCGCATGGGCGGCGGCTTCGGCGGCAAGGAGAGCCAGGGCAACGCCCTCGCCGTCGCCTGCGCGCTGGCGGCCCGGGCCACCGGCCGGCCCTGCAAGATGCGCTACGACCGCGACGACGACATGACCATCACCGGCAAGCGCCACGATTTCCGCATCGACTACCGCTGCGGCTTCGATGCCGACGGCCGGGTGCAGGGGATCGAGTTCCTGCAGCTGGCCCGCTGCGGCTGGGCCCAGGACCTGTCGCTGCCGGTCGCCGACCGGGCGATGCTGCATGCCGACAATGCCTACCACCTGCCCGACATCCGCATCGAGAGCCACCGGCTGCGCACCAACACCCAGTCCGCCACCGCCTATCGCGGCTTCGGCGGGCCGCAGGGGATGATCGGGATCGAGCGGGTGATGGACCATGTCGCCCATGCCGTCGGCCGCGATCCGCTCGAGGTCCGGCGGCTGAATTTCTACGACGAATGTCCCGAGGCGGCGGGGCTGTCTGCCCCCCCGAGCCCCCCCGAGAGTATTCCCGCAAAGAAGAAATGGCAGACGACGCCCTATCAGATGCCGGTAGAGGATTTCATCCTGCACGGGCTGACGGCGCGGCTGGAGGAAACTGCCGAGTATCGGGCCCGGCGGCAGGCCGTGGACGACTGGAACGCGGCCAGTGCTGTGCTGAAGAAAGGGCTGGCGCTGACGCCGGTGAAATTCGGCATCTCCTTCACCCTGACCCATCTCAACCAGGCCGGCGCGCTGGTCCATGTCTACCAGGACGGCTCGATCCACATGAACCATGGCGGCACCGAGATGGGACAAGGGCTGTTCCAGAAGGTGGCGCAGGTGGCGGCGGCGGCCTTCGGGGTCGATGTCGGGCGGGTCAAGATCACCGCCACCGACACCGGCAAGGTGCCGAACACCTCGGCGACGGCGGCGTCCTCGGGCTCGGACCTCAACGGCATGGCGGTCAAGGCGGCCTGCGACACGATCCGCGAGCGGATGGCGGGGTTCCTGGCAGAGCGTCACCAGGTGAGCCCGGCCGAGGTGTTCTTCGAGAACAGCCGCGTCTTCGTCGGCGATGCCGATTACGGCTTCGACGAGGTCGCGGCGATGGTCTACCAGGCGCGGGTCTCGCTCTCGGCCACCGGCTTCTACGCCACGCCCAAGATCACCTGGGACCGGGTCAAGGGCCAGGGCCGGCCGTTCTACTACTTCGCCTATGGCGCGGCGCTGACCGAGGTCGTCATCGACACGCTGACCGGCGAGAACCGCATCCTGCGCGCCGATATCCTGCACGACGCCGGCGCCTCGCTGAACCCGGCGCTGGACAGGGGCCAGGTCGAGGGCGGCTACGTCCAGGGCGCGGGCTGGCTGACCACCGAGGAACTGGTCTGGGACGACACCGGCCGGCTGCGCACCCATGCGCCCTCGACCTACAAGATCCCGGCCTGCTCCGACCGGCCGCGGGTTTTCAATGTCGATCTCTGGGACGGTGAGAACCGCGAGGAGACGATCTATCGCTCGAAAGCGGCGGGCGAGCCGCCCTTCATGCTGGGCATCTCGGCCTTCCTGGCGCTGTCGGACGCGGTGGCGGCCTGCGGCGACGGCACGGTCTACCCCGCGCTCGACGCCCCGGCGACGCCCGAACGGGTGCTGGCGGCGGTCAAGCGGGTGCGGGGCGATGTTTGATCTCGCCGCCCTCCGCGCCGCGGTGGCGGAACATTGCCGCGTCGCCCGCGTGGTGATCGCCGGCCATGACGGCTCGTCCCCGCGCGAGGCCGGGGCGGCGATGCTGGTCTGGCAAACAGGCAGCTGCGGCACCATCGGCGGCGGCGCGCTGGAATGGGAGGCGATGGCGCGGGCGCGGCGGATGCTGGCGGGCGACGGCGCGCCGCGGCTCGACCGGGTTTCGCTCGGCCCGGCGCTGGGGCAATGCTGTGGCGGCGCCGTGACGCTGCTGAGCGAGGTCTATGATGCCGAGGCGGTGGCGGCGCAGGAGGGGCGAGAGGTGATCGCCCGGCCGGTTTCCGGCCCGGCCGAGATGCCGCTGGCGGTGCGGCGGCTGCTCAACCGGGCGCGGGGGGCGGGCGAGATGCCTTCGGCGAAACTGGTCCAGGGCTGGATGGTCGAGCCGATGGCGCGGCCGCGGCGCGCCCTGTGGATCTGGGGCGCGGGCCATGTCGGGCGGGCGATCGTCGGCATCCTCGCACCACTGCCGGACTTCGCGATCACCTGGGTCGACAGTGGCGCCGAAAGGTTCCCCGATGCAATTCCCGAGGGCGTCACGACGCTCTGGGCCGCCAACCCGGCCGACCTGGCTGCCCATGCGCCGGCGACGGCCGAGCACCTGGTGCTGACCTATTCCCACGCGCTCGACCTCGAGCTGTGCCACCGCCTGCTGAGCCACGGCCATGCCGGGCTCGGCCTGATCGGCTCGGCCAGCAAGCGGGCGCGATTCCGCAGCCGCCTCCGGGCGCTCGGCCACGGCGATGCCCAAATCGCGGGCATCACCTGCCCGATCGGCGATCCGGGGCTGGGAAAACACCCGCAGGCCATTGCCCTTGGCGTGGCGGCGGCACTGATAAGACGTGACAGCGCAGAACAATCCGCTAAGGAGGGCGCAAAATGACAACGGGGACGGAAAAGGTGCTTCTGACAGTCGAAGGGGTGACCAAGGCCTATCCGGGCGTGGTCGCCAATAGCGACGTCTCGTTTTCGATCCGGGAGGGCGAGGTCCATGCCCTGCTGGGCGAGAACGGGGCCGGCAAATCCACTCTGGTCAAGATGATCTACGGGCTGATCAAGCCCGATGCCGGGCGCATGACCCTGCACGGCGGCGCCTTCGAACCGGCCGAGCCGCGCGCGGCGCGGGCAGCGGGCGTGGCGATGGTGTTCCAGCATTTCAGCCTGTTCGACGCCCTCAACGTGGCCGAGAACGTGGCACTGGGGATGGAGAACCCGCCGCCGCAGCGCGAGCTGGCCCATCGCATCCGCGAAGTCAGCGAGGAATACGGCCTGCCGCTCGATCCCGACCGGCTGGTCGGCGACCTGTCGGCGGGCGAGCGCCAGCGGGTCGAGATCATCCGCTGCCTGCTGCAGGACCCCAAGCTTCTGATCATGGACGAGCCGACCTCGGTGCTGACGCCGCAGGAGGTCGATATCCTCTTCGAAACGCTGCGGAAACTGTCGGCCGAGGGCACCGCGATCCTCTATATCAGCCACAAGCTGGAAGAGATCCGGGCGCTGTGCGACGAGGCGACGATCCTGCGCCGGGGCAAGGTGGTCGCCACCTGCACCCCGCGCGAGAAATCGGCGCGCGAGCTGGCCGAGATGATGGTCGGCGAGACCCTGACCCCGCCGGAACGGGCGGCGGCCGAGAAAGGACCGGTGCTGCTCGACGTCGTCGGCCTGTCGGTGCCCTCGCCCAACCCGTTCGGCACCGCGCTGAAGAACATCGCCTTCACCGTCCATGGCGGCGAAGTGCTGGGCATCGCCGGGGTCGCCGGCAATGGCCAGGACGAATTGCTGCTGGCGCTGTCGGGCGAGGTCCTGTCGGCCGAGGAGGCGGTGAGCATCGCCGGCGCGCCCTGCGGCCAGATGGGGCCGAACGCCCGCCGCGCCGCCGGGCTGGTGGCCGGACCGGAGGAGCGGCTGGGCCATGCCGCCGCGCCGGACATGAGCCTGACCGAGAACGCCCTGCTCTCGGCCGCCACCCGCAAGGCGCTGGCCAGGAGCGGCTTCATCGACTGGGGCCGCACCCGCGCCTTCGCCGAAGAGATCGTCGCCGGCTTCGACGTCCGCACCCCCGGCATCGGCGTCGCGGCGCGGGCGCTGTCGGGCGGCAACCTGCAGAAATTCGTCATCGGGCGGGAGATCCTGCAAGAGCCCTCGGTGATCGTCGTCAACCAGCCGACCTGGGGTGTCGACGCCGCTGCGGCCGCCGCGATCCGCCAGGCGCTGCTCAACCTCGCCGCGCGTGGCGCGGCGGTGGTGGTGATCAGCCAGGACCTCGACGAGCTGCTCGAGGTCGCCGACCGCTTCGCCGCCCTCAACGAGGGCCGGCTGAGCACGCCGCGCCCGGTCAAGGGCCTGACGGTCGAGGAAATCGGGCTGATGATGGGCGGCTCGCACGGAATGGAGGTGGCCCATGCTGAGGCTTGAGAAACGACCGGCGCCGTCGCGCGCCTGGGCGGCGGCGACGCCGGTGATCGCGGTGATCGCGACGATGCTCGCCGGCGGGTTGCTCTTCGCCGCGCTCGGCAAGGACCCGGTCGAGGCAATCCGCACGATCTTCTGGGAGCCGCTCTTCGGCCAATACGCCAGCTATTCGCGGCCCCAGCTGCTGGTCAAGGCCGGGCCGCTTGTGCTGATCGCGATCGGGCTGTCGCTCGGCTTCCGCGCCGCGATCTGGAACATCGGCGCCGAGGGGCAATACATCATCGGCGCCATTTGCGGCGCCGCCGTCGGCCTTGCCTTCTACCCGGCCGATCACTGGTACATCCTGCCGCTGATGGTGATCGCCGGCGGCCTGGGCGGCTGGGCCTGGGCGATGATCCCGGCGCTGCTCAAGATCCGCTTCGGCACCAACGAGATCCTGGTCTCGCTGATGCTGGTCTATGTCGCCGAGAACATCCTGTCCTGGGTCTCCTTCGGCCCGCTGCGCAATCCCGAGGGCTACGGCTTCCCGGGCAGCCGCAACTTCCAGAACTACCCGGCGGCCCATAATGCCGAGCTGATCTCCGGCACCGGGTTGCACTGGGGCGTCGTCACCGCCTTCCTGGCCGTGATCGGCGCCTATATCCTGCTCAACCGCCACCTGCTGGGCTTCCAGATCCGGGTCGCCGGCCAGGCGCCGCGCGCGGCCCGCTTCGCCGGGGTCAGCCCGGCGCGGCTGTTCGCCTTCTGCATGGGCACCTCGGGCGCGCTGGCCGGTCTGGCGGGGATCTTCGAAGTCAGCGGCCCGGGCGGCCAGATCACGCCGGACTTCAATTCCGGCTACGGCTTCACCGCGATCATCGTCGCCTTCCTCGGCCGGCTGCACCCGGTCGGCATCCTGCTGGCCGGCCTGTTGATGGCCCTGACCTATATCGGCGGCGAGCTGGCCCAGCTCTCGCTCGGCCTGCCCGCCTCGGCGATCCAGGCCTTCCAGGGCATGCTGCTGTTCTTCCTTCTCGCCTTCGACCTGCTGTCGAATTACCGCATCCGCATCGGGGAGCCCGCGCTATGAGTATCGGTGGAATCGACCTCGTCGTCCTGATCGCCTCTCTGATGGTGGCCTCGACGCCGATCCTGCTGGCCGCGATCGGCGAGCTGGTGGCCGAGAAATCGGGCGTGCTGAACCTCGGCGTCGAGGGGATGATGATCATGGGCGCGATCTGCGGCTTCATCGTCGCGGTCCATTCCGGCAGCCCGGTTCTGGGCTTTGCCGCCGCCGCCGTCGGCGGGGTGGTGATGGCGCTGCTCTTCGCCCTGCTGACCCAGCTGCTGCTGTCCAACCAAGTGGCCACCGGCCTCGCCCTGACCCTGTTCGGCCTCGGCCTGTCGTCGCTGCTGGGCCAGGGCTACAACGGCGTCAAGCCGCCGCCGACGGCGAAGCTCGACCTCGGCCCGCTGAGCGACATTCCCGTCATCGGCCCGATCCTGTTCCACCACGACTGGGTCGTCTACCTGTCGCTGGCGGTGGTCGCCGCGGTCTGGGCGGTGCTGCGCTACAGCCGGATCGGCCTGATCCTGCGCGCGGTGGGCGAGAACCACGACGCCGCCCACGCGCTGGGCTACCGGGTGCGCACCGTGCGCATGCTGGCGCTGGCCTTCGGCGGCGCCTGCGCCGGGGTCGGCGGCGCCTATATCAGCCTCGTCCGGGTGCCGCAGTGGACCGAGGGCATGACCGCCGGCGCCGGCTGGATCGCGCTGGCCATCGTCGTCTTCGCCTCGTGGCGGCCGTGGCGGGTTCTGCTGGGCGCCTATATTTTCGGCGGCGTCACCGTTCTGCAACTGCGGCTGCAGGCGGCGGGCATCGCCATCCCGGTCCAGATATTGTCGATGGCCCCGTATCTGATAACGATACTCGTGCTTGTCATCATGTCGGCCCGCCGCGGCCGCGCCGCGCTGGGCGCGCCGGCATCGCTGGGCCGCATATTCCACGCCTCGAACTGAGGCACGCCAACCGGGCCAACGCGCCCGTCCAATGGGGAGAGTGAAATGAAACGCAGAACGTTCCTTGCCAACACCGCGGTGGCCGGCGCGGCGATGGCCTCGGGCCTCGCCAGCCGGGCCATGGCCGCCGATCCGCTGAAGGTCGGCTTCATCTATGTCGGCGTGCCGGGCGACGGCGGCTGGACCTACCAGCACGACCAGGCCCGCCAGGACTTGGAGAAGCATTTCGACGGCGCGGTGAAGACAAGCGTGATCGAGAACGTTCCCGAGGGCGCCGATGCCGAGCGCGCCCTGACCCAGCTGGCGCTGGCCGGCAACAAGCTGATCTACGCCACCTCCTTCGGCTTCATGGACGCGGTGATCAGCGTCGCCAAGAAATTCCCGCAGGTGAAGTTCGAGCACGCCACCGGATACAAGCTGGCGCCCAACGTCTCGACCTACTCGGCCCGCTTCTACGAGGGCCGCACCGTCATCGGCACCATCGCCGGCCGCATGACCAAGTCGAACAAGATCGGCTACATCGCCTCCTTCCCGATCCCGGAAGTGATCCGCGGCATCAACGCGGCCTACATCGCGGCCAAGAAGGTCAACCCGGATGTCGAGATCAAGGTGGTCTGGGCCTATACCTGGTTCGACCCGGCGAAAGAGGCCGACGCCGCCCAGGCGCTGATCGACGAGGGCGTCGACGTGCTGCTGCAGCATACCGACTCGACGGCGCCGATGGCCAAGGCCAAGGATGCCGGCATCATCGCCTTCGGCCAGGCCTCGGACATGGCACAGTACAAGCCGACGCCGCGGGTCAGCGCCATCATCGACAACTGGGGCCCCTACTACATCGAGCGCACCCAGGCCGTGATCGACGGCAGCTGGAAGAGCAAGAACTCGTGGTACGGCATCGACGAGGGCATGGTGAAGATCGGCGAGATCACCGACGCCGTCCCGGCCGAGGTCAAGGCCGAGGCGCTCAAGGTCAAGGACGAGATCGCCTCGGGCGCGCTCAAGCCCTTCACCGGCCCGCTGAACAAGCAGGACGGCTCGGTCTGGCTCAAGGACGGCGAGAGCGCCGACGACGGCACGCTGGCCGGGCTGAATTTCTACGTCGAGGGCATCAAGGGCGACATCCCGAAGTAAACTTGCCGTGGGCTCCACCGAAAGGCCCGGCCCCGCGCCGGGCCTTTTGCGTTGCCGCGGCCGGTCCGCATGCCCTTTTCCCGGCCGACGTGCTATTGCCCAGGCAGCCCGACCGGAAGGACCGCGCGCCATGCACCCGTCCCGCGACGCCGAAACGCTGGAATTCTACGCCGCCTCGGCCGAGGTCTATGCCGGCAGCGGCCCGGGCGGGGTCAACCGGCACCTGAACGGTTTCCTGCAGCGGTTGCCCGCCGGGGCGCGCATCCTCGAACTGGGCTGCGGCGGCGGCCGCGACGCCGAGGCGATGCTGGCCGCCGGCTTCGCGGTCGAGCCGACCGACGGCACGCCCGAGATCGCCGCCCGGGCCGAGGCGCGCCTGAACCGCCCCGTCCGGGTGATGCGCTTCGATGAATTGCAGGCCGAAGGCGCCTATGACGCGGTCTGGGCCAGCGCCTCGCTGCTGCAAGTCCCCCGCCCCGAACTGCCCGACATCCTCGCCCGCATCCGCCGGGCGCTGAAGCCGGGCGGGCTGCATTTCGCCAGCTACAAGGGCGGCGGCAGCGCGGGCCGCGACCGCCACGGGCGCTACTACAACTACCCGTCCCGCGAAGACATCAGCCGCTTCTACGCCGCCTCGGGCGCCTGGCAGGCGCTGTCGGTCGTCGAGCACATGGGCGGCGGCTACGACCCGGGCGTGCAGGGGCCCTGGATCGCGCTCACCCTGCACCGCCCCGGCTGAACCTTGCCCGCGCGCGGCGGCGAATATGCACAGGTTAACTGCGCCAATTTGACTCCGATCAAAAACATATTCGCAGGATATGATAAATCTGCGGGATCAATCCGGGGCCTCCAGCCCCGCTAGGAGGGGAACCAAATGGCTCACATCGTTGTGCTGGGCGCGGGTCTCGGGGGGTCGATCATGGCCTACGAACTCAAGGACCAGATCCGCAAGGAAGACACCATCACCGTCGTCACCAAGGACCCGAAATACCATTTCGTGCCGTCCAATCCCTGGGTCGCCGTCGGCTGGCGCAGCCAGCAGGACATCGAGATCGACCTCGCCGACACGATGAGACGCAAGGGCATCGCCTTCAAGCCGGTCGCGGCCGAGAAGGTGCACCCGGACGAGAACCGGATCGAACTGGTCGACGGCAGCTCCGTCTCCTACGACTACCTGGTCATCGCCACCGGCCCCGAACTCGCCTTCGACGAGATCGAGGGGCTGGGCCCGCATGGCGGCTTCACCCAGTCGATCTGCCATGTCGAGCACGCGGCGCTGGCCAACCAGGCCTTCGAGGAGTTCTGCAAGAACCCCGGCCCGATCGTCGTCGGCGCGGTGCAGGGTGCCTCCTGCTTCGGCCCGGCCTATGAATTCTGCTTCATCCTCGACACCGAGCTGCGGCGGCGCAAGATCCGCGACCAGGTGCCGATCACCTTCGTCACCTCGGAACCTTACGTCGGCCATCTCGGCCTCGACGGCGTCGGCGACACCAACGGGCTGCTCGAATCCGAGATGCGCGACCACCACATCAAGTGGATGACCTCGACCCGGGTGAAGAAGGTCGAGGAAGGCAAGATGACGGTCGAGCAGATCAACGACGACGGCTCGGTCAAGGCCGAGGTCGAGCTGCCCTTCGGCTTCTCGATGATGTTGCCGGCCTTCCGCGGCATCAAGCCGCTGATGGGGCTCGAGGGGCTGTCGAACCCGCGCGGCTTCACCATCGTCGACCGCCACCAGCAGAACCCGAAATACCCCAACATCTTCGGCGTCGGCGTCTGCATCGCCATCCCGCCGATGGGTCCGACCCCGGTGCCCTGCGGCGTGCCGAAGACCGGCTTCATGATCGAATCGATGGTCACCGCCACGGCGCATAACATCGGCAACGTCCTGCGCGGCCAGGAGCCCGACGAGATGGGGACCTGGAACGCGGTCTGCCTGGCCGATTTCGGCGACAGCGGCATCGCCTTCGTCGCCCAGCCGCAGATGCCGCCGCGCAACGTCAACTGGTCGTCCTCGGGCAAGTGGGTCCACCTCGCCAAGATCGGCTTCGAGAAATACTTCATGCGCAAGGTGCGCAAGGGCACGTCCGAGCCGTTCTACGAGAAGGCGACGATGAAGATGCTCGGCATCGACAAGCTCAAGACCGTCGAGAAGGGCTGACCGGCCGGCGGGAAGGGGACAGACCCCCACTTTCTGCTGACAAATATCCTCGGGGGGCGCGGGGGGCAGACAGCCCCCCGCCCTTTTCGTTTGCGCCGCCGTAAATTCCCTGCCGCGCCCCGCCGCCCCCCTTGCCATCGCCGCGCAAACTTCCAAGATGCGCGCCATGACCTACGACTTCCTCATCATCGGCGGCGGTATCGCCGGCATCTCGGCCGCGGCGCGGCTTTCGTCCCTCGGTTCGGTGCTGCTGCTCGAGTCCGAGGATCAATTCGCCCATCACGCCTCGGGCCGCTCGGCCGCGCTGTTCGAGCCGAGCTACGGCCTGCCCCCGGTTGTCGCGCTCAGCCGCGCCAGCGAGGCACACCTGCGCCATGAAGACGGCGGCGTGCTGTCCCCGCGCGGGCTGATGATGGTCGCCGGCCCCGAGGAAAAGGACGCGTTCGAGAAGGACGCCGCCGGCATGGAGCTCGCCCCGCTGCCGGTCGAGGAGGCGCGCCAGATCGTGCCGATCCTCAACCCCGAGACCGTCGCCCACACCGCGCTGGCCGATCACGCCTGGGACATCGACACCGATCTGCTGATCCAGAACTTCCTGCGCACGGCGCGCGACAACGGCGCCGAGGCGCTGACCAGGGCGCCGGCAACCGCCATCGCCCGCGAAGGTGGACAGTGGCGGGTCGACACGCCGCAGGGCCGTTTCGCCGCCCGGGCGCTGGTCAATGCCGCCGGTCCCTGGGCCGGCCAGGTCGCCGCCATGGCCGGGGCGACGAAGATTTCCTTCACCCCCTATCGCCGCTCGATGGCCCGGATCCCGGCGCCCGGCGGCCACGACATCTCGGCCTGGCCGATGATCTTCGGCGCCGGCGAGACCTGGTACGCCAAACCCGATGCCGGCGCCCTGATCGTCTCGCCGGCCGAGGAACACGCGATGGACCCGCATGACGCCTGGGCCGACGACATGGTGCTGGCCGAGGGGCTGGCGCGCTACGAGGAGCGGGTGACAGAGCCGGTGACGCGGATGCTGGCCAACTGGGCCGGGCTGCGCACCTTCGCCCCCGACCGGGTGCTGGTGATCGGCGCCGACCCGACCGTCTCCGATTTCTTCTGGACCGCCGGCCAGGGCGGCTATGGTTTCCAGACCTCGGCCGGGGCCAGCCAGCTGCTTGCTGACCTCGTCGCCGGCCGCGCGACGGCGCTGGAGGCCGACATCGTCGCCGCCCTCTCGCCCAGCCGCTTCGGATGAGCGGCCTCGTCCTGCCCGACAGCGCGGCCGCCCGCGCCACGGGCTGCGGCGCCTGCCGCATCGCCCCTTCGGCGATGCGCAATGTCGGGCCGATCCTGGCTCAGCTGGAGGCCCATGCCCCGAAGCGCGGCCGGGCGCTGGAACTGGCCAGCGGCACCGGCCAGCAAGTGGTGCGCTTTGCCGCCCGCCGACCCGGGCTGGTCTGGCAGCCGACCGACCTCAACCCCGCCAACCTGGACAGTATCGAGGCGTGGCGCATGGCCGCCGAGATGGCGCATATCCGGCCCGCAAGGCAACTCGACGCCGCGCAGCCCGGCTGGGGCGCCGAGCTCGGGCCGTTCGACCTGATCGTCGAGGTCAACATGCTGCATCTCGTCAGCACCACGGCCGCGAGAACCATCCTGGCCGAGATCGGCGCGGCGCTGGCGCCGGGCGGCCGCGCCTTGCTCTACGGTCCCTTCCTGCGTGGCGGACAGGCGACCAGCCCGGGCGACGCCCGCTTCCATGCCAGCCTGCAGGCGCAGGCTCCGGACCTGGGCTACAAGGATGTCGCCTGGGTCGAGGCTGAACTGAAAAAGGCAGGTCTGAAAATGGTTTGCCGCATGGAGATGCCGGCCAACAATCTTATGTTGGTGGCAGAGCAGCCGCGCTGACGCGCCCATTTCAGCACAGGAGGTCCCGATGGACGACTGGAAGACCCGCATGCACGATCTCAAGAACGAGATCCGCGTTCTCAACAAGGCGATCCCCGAGACGACCAAGGCCTTCGGCGGCCTCAGCAAGTCGGTGCACGACGCCGAAGTGCTGGACCTCAAGACCAAGGAATACATCGCCATCGGCATCGCCCTGGTTCAGGATTGCGAGGATTGCCTGGGCTGGCATGTCGAGCAGCTGATCCGCGCCGGCGGCACCCGCGAGGAACTGGCCGAGGTGCTGGCGATGGGGATCCAGATGGGCGGCGGCCCGGCGCTGATGACGGCGGCACGGGCGCTGGCGGCCTGGGACCAGATGACGGCGGAAGAGGGCGCGTAGGCCGCTCCGGCGCGTCGATCAGGAAAAGCTATCGCTTCAGGTCCGCTCTGCGTTTCAGCGCACGCCGGAGCAAGGCGCCATACCGCCCGGTACGCGCGGGAACCGCGCAGGGCGAGCGCCTGCCCGTCCCGGCGGGCTGGCGAGCGCCCCGCTCATGTTGCGCTCGAGATCAATGCCGATTGTGGGGCCATGGCCGCCTTATCGGTCAACGAAAAAGCCCCCGGACCCTCGGCTCGGGGGCTTCCTCCTCTCCGGCGCCGCGCGCCCTACCCGTCGATGCGGATGCGGGCGTTCTTGGGATCGTAGGGGCTGTCCTCGACCACCTCGGCCGGGAACAGCCTGCCCTGCATCCGCACTTCCAGCTTCTGGCCGACTTCCGCCAGCCCCGGCTCGACATAGCCCATGCCGATCGACTTGCCGAAGGCCACCGAGTAGCCGCCCGAGGTCAGCCGGCCGACCTTGCGGCCGTCCAGCACCAGCGCCTCGCGGCCCCACGGATCGGCATCCGCCGGCCCGTCGATCAGCACGGTGACGCATTTCGAGCGGATGCCCGTCTCGACCATCGCCTGCTTGCCGTGGAATTCCTTGGACAGGTCGACGAACCGGTCGAGACCGGCCTCGAGCGGCGTCGCGTCGCGCCCCAGCTCGTTGCCGAAGGCGCGGTAGCTCTTCTCCTGCCGCAGCCAGTTCTGCGCCCGGGCGCCGACCAGCCGCATGCCATGGGTCTCGCCCGCCTCCATCAGCCGGTCGAACAGGTAATTCTGCATCTCGATCGGGTGATGCAGCTCCCAGCCCAGCTCGCCGGTATAGGCGACGCGGATGGCCCGCACCGGGCACATCTTCAGCTCGATGTCGCGCATCGTCAGCCACGGGAAACGCTTGTTCGACAGCCGCGTCTCGGGCTGGGCATCGCAGACCAGCTCGTTGAGGATGGCACGCGAATTCGGCCCGGCAATGGCGAAGACGCCCCACTGGTTGGTGACGTCATGGATGTCGATCCAGCCGAACTCGTCCCTCTTGTCGGCCGCGGCCTTGAGCAGGAAATCCTGGTCATAGGCCTGCCAGGCGCCTGCCGAGACGAGGTAGTATTCGTTCTCGGCCAGCCGGACGATGGTGTATTCGGTCCGCGTCGTGCCGGCGTCGGTCAGCGCGTAGGTCAGGTTGATGCGGCCGACCGCCGGCAGCTTGTTGCAGGTGAACCAGTCGAGGAAGGCGGTCGCGCCGGGGCCGCGCACGAGGTGCTTGGTGAAGGCGGTGGCGTCGATCAGGCCGGCGGTCTCGCGGACCGCCCTGGCTTCCTCCTCGGCATATTTCCACCAGCCGCCGCGGCGGAAGCTGCGCGCATTGTGGTCGTCGAACTCCATCGGCGCATAGTAGTTCGGCCGCTCCCAGCCGTTGACCTGGCCGAATTGCGCGCCGCGCTCGGCCTGGCGGTCATAGGCCGGCGAGGTCCGCAGCGGCCGGCAGGCTTCGCGCTCCTCGTCCGGGTGGTGCAGGATGAAGACGTGCTCGTAGCATTCCTCGTTCTTGCGCGCGGCATATTCGGTCGTCATCCAGTTGCCGTAGCGCTTGGGATCGAGCGCGGCCATGTCGATCTCGGCCTCGCCCTCGGTCATCAGCTGGGCGAGGTAGTAGCCGGTGCCGCCGGCGGCGGTGATGCCGAAGCTGAAGCCCTCGGCCAGCCACATGTTGCGCAGCCCCGGCGCCGGGCCGACCAGCGGGTTGCCGTCGGGGGTGTAGCAGATCGGGCCGTTGAAATCGTCCTTGAGGCCGACCTCCTCCGACGACGGCAGGCGGTGGATCATGCTCATGTATTCCGCCTCGATCCGCTCGAGGTCGAGCTGGAACAGATCGGCGCGGAAGCTTTCCGGCACGTCGTAAAGGAAGCGGGCCGGGGCGTTCCGCTCATACGGGCCGAGGATCCAGCCGCCGCGTTCCTCGCGCACGTACCACTTGGCGTCGGCGTCGCGCAGCACCGGGTGCTCGGGATTGCCCGCCTTGCGCCATTCGACCAGCGCCGGGTCGGGTTCGGTGACGATATACTGGTGCTCGACCGGGATCGCCGGGATCTTGATGCCCAAGAGCCGCGCGGTGCGCTGCGCGTGGTTGCCGGTGGCGGTGACGACATGCTCGGCGGTGACGACCATCTGCTCCTCGGTCGGGACCAGGTTGCCGCCCTTCTCGCCCATCCTGGTCAGCGTCACCTTCCATTCCGAGCCGGTCCACTCGTAGCCGTCGACCTGCCACTTGCGCTCGATCGTGGCACCGAACTGGCGCGCGCCCTTGGCCATCGCCTGGGTGACGTCGGCGGGGTTGATGTAGCCGTCCTGCGGGTGGAACAGCGCGCCCTTGAGGTCGTCGGTGCGCAGCAGCGGCCAGCGATCCTTCATCTCCTGCGGGGTCAGGAACTCGTGATAGACCCCGGCGGTCTCGGCGATCGAGGAATAGAGCTTGTATTCGTCCATCCGTTCGTCGGTCTGCGCCATGCGCAGGTTGCCGACCACGGCGAAGCCCGCGTTCAGCCCGGTCTCGGCCTCGAGCCCCTTGTAGAAATCGACGCTGTACTTGTGGATATGCGTCGTGGCGAAGTTCATGTTGAACAGCGGCAGCAGCCCGGCGGCGTGCCAGGTCGAGCCGGAGGTGAGCTCGTCGCGTTCGACCATCATCACGTCCCAGCCGGCCTTGGCCAGGTGGTAGAGGATCGACGCGCCGACGGCCCCGCCGCCGACGACCAGAGCTTTGACATGGGTTTTCATCGGGCGACTCCCTCCCCGTGTGGCGTTTTGCTCCTTATGGGGCCGAAGCCGGGGGGACTGGCAATGTGCGCCCGACGCTTGGGTGGAGAAAAGCGACATCGGGGCGTGACGCGCCGTTGTCATGCAAGGCCGACTGCTCCGTGCCCTTTAGTTGCCCGATCTCAGGCTTTCTGCAAAACTACTTGAGGTAGTATCCTTCTGATCGGGAACCACATGAAATATTCGCGAACCGCCTTCCTTGTCGCCTGTATCCTTGCGGCGGCTCCAGGCCACGCAGACCCACGGGACTGCGCCAAGATCGCCAACGACACCGTGCGACTGGCCTGCTACGACGCGATCTTCGGAAAACCGAAAGACGGAACCGAAGACAAGAGCGTCTCGGCACCGTCTTCCGACACCGATCCGGCCGCCGATGCAGGTGATACCGGCAAGTGGCAGATGCGCACGGACACTTCCAAGATGACCGATCAGAAAAGCGTGTTCCTGTCTCTGGAAAGCGAAAACGATGTTCCGGGGCGCTTTGGTGGTGGAGGCGGGCCGGCCACACTGGTCCTCCGCTGTATGGAAAACACCACCGCGCTGCTCTTCAGCATGAACAATCAGTTCATGGCAGACATTCAAGGATACGGACGCGTCGAATACCGGATCGACGATCAAAAAATGGGTCGCGTCAACATGAACGAAAGCACGGACAACTCGATGTTGGGCTTGTGGAGCGGTGGACGGTCAATTCCATTCATCAAGAAGCTGATGGGCCATGACCGCCTTGTCCTGCGCGCCACCCCTTACAACGAGAATACCTATACGGTGAGCTTCGACATCAAGGGGCTGGACAACGCAATAGGCGAACTGCGTCAGACCTGCCACTGGTAGCCTCCCCCTCACATCACCCCCGGCACCACCTGGTCCGGCGGCCTGTGCCCGTCGGCGAAGGTCTTGATGTTGATGATCACCTTCTCGCCCATCTCGACCCGGCCCTCGACCGTGGCCGAGCCCATATGCGGCAACAGCACCACGTTTTGCAGCTCGCGCAGGCGCGGGTTGATCTCGTGGCCGTGCTCGAAGACGTCGAGCCCGGCGCCGGCGATCTCGCCCGCGCGCAGGCCCCGGGTCAGGGCGTTCTCGTCGATCACCTCGCCGCGCGAGGTGTTCACGATCACCGCCGAGGGCTTCATCAGCTTCAGCCGCCGCGCGTTGAGCAGGTGGAAGGTGGACGGCGTGTGCGGGCAGTTGACCGAGACGATGTCCATCCGGCTGACCATCTGGTCGAGGCTTTCCCAATAGGTCGCCTCGAGCTCCTCCTCGATCTCGGGCCGGACGCGCTTGCGGTTGTGATAGTGGATCTGCATGCCGAAGGCGCGCGCGCGCCGGGCCACCGCCTGGCCGATCCGGCCCATGCCGAGGATGCCCAGCCGCTTGCCGCCGATCCTTCCGCCCATCATCGCGGTCGGGGCCCAGCCCTCCCACTTGCCCGACTGCATCAGCGCCAGCCCCTCGGGGATGCGGCGGGTCACCGCCAGCATCAGCGCGATGGTCATGTCGGCGGTGTCCTCGGTCACCACGCCGGGCGTGTTCGACACCAGCACCCCGCGCTGGCGGGCGCTGGCGATGTCGATATGGTCGATGCCGGCGCCGTAATTGGCGATCAGCTTGAGCTTCTCGCCGGCCTGGGCCAGCAGGCTCGCGTCGATTTGATCGGTGACGCAGGGCACCAGCACGTCGGCCCGGCGCATCGCCGCGGCCAGCTCTTCCCGCGTCATCTTGGTGTCCGGATCGCGCAATTCGACATCGAACAGCTCTTTCATCCGGGTCTCGACGACCTCGGGCAACCGTCGCGTCACGACAACACTCAGACGCTGAGCGGGCATTCGGATCCTCCCTACGCTTTCCGTGGCAAGCTCATGATGGCAAAGTGGCGGATAGAGCGGCAAGGCACAAGCACTGCCGGCAAGGGCGACAAAAAGACCGGCCGGCAACGCATGAAAAAACACCGCGAAAGACGGTACGGGCAAAACGGGCAGGCAGCGATGAAACGGCGCGATTTCATGGCATTGACGGCGGCGACCGTCGGTTCCTTCACCCTTGGCGGGCCGCTGGCGGCCTCGGTCCCCGAAACCGGCACCGGGCCGGTGACCGGCCTGCCGCTGCCGCGCTACGTCTCGCTCAAGGGCACGCGCGGCAATGTCCGGCGCGGCCCCGGCCTGTCGAACCGGATCGACTGGGTCTATACCCGGGCCGGGATGCCGCTGCGGGTCACCGCCGAATTCGAGCATTGGCGCCGGGTCGAGGACAAGGACGGGCTGGGCGGCTGGATCTACTACACGCTGCTGTCGGGCATCCGCACGGTGCTGTTCACCGATCCGATGACCGACCTGCACGACCGACCCGATTCGAAAGCCCCGCTCGACGCCAAGGCCGAGGAGGGCGTCGTCGCCCGGCTGCTCGAGGCCAATCGCGACTGGTGCCGGGTCGGCGCCGACGGCAGCCGCGGCTGGGTGCCGAAGGCCGCGGTCTGGGGTGTGGACCCGGACGAGATCATCGGCTGATATGGGCTTGCCCGGCGGTCGGCCGATCGGCTAAGAGCGCCGTCCCGATGTCGGCAGGCGGTGTTTGACCCAGCGCCGGACGCCGGAACGAACCAGTCATGGCAAGCGGCCGCACCCTGCGGCTACCGCCCTGCCCGATGCAAGGACGCAGGCCCGATATGAGCGCGGAGCGCGGAACCCATCTCAACGTCTCGGCCGGGATCGCCTCGGTGAGTGTCGCCGCCGTGCTGGTGGCGCTCAAGCTCTGGGCGCTCGGCGTGACCGGGGCGCTGTCGGTCGCCGCCTCGCTGGCCGATAGCGGGCTCGACCTGATGGTCTCGCTGGGCGGGCTGGCGGCGATGATCTATGCCGCCCGGCCGCCGGACGAGGACCACGCCTTCGGCCACAGCTCGGCCGAGGATCTCGCCGCGCTGGGACAGGCGCTGTTCATCACCGTCTCGGGTTGCGTCATCGGCTGGGCCGCCGTCAGCAGGTTACTGTCGCCCGAGCCGATGAAGCTGGCCGACGAAAGCGCCGGCATGGCGGTGATGACGGTTTCGATCGTCCTGACGGTCGCGCTGGTGCTCTGGCAGCAACGGGTCGCGGCCCGCACCGGCAGCCGGGTGGTGAAGGCGGATTCGCTGCATTACCTCGGCGATCTGTTGCCCAATATCGGCGCCATCGTCTCGCTCTTCGCCTCGGCGCGCTGGGGGCTGACCCAGATCGACAGCGTGGTGGCGCTGGGGGCGGCGGGGATGCTGATCGTCGGTGCCGCCTCGATCGGCAAGGGAGCGTGGGACGCGCTGATGGACCGCCGCGCCGATCCCGCCATCACCGAGGGCATCGCCAGGATCGCCCGCGACTGGCCCGGCGTGCGCGGCTTTCACGACCTCAAGACCCGGACGGCGGGCAGCCGGGTCTTCGTCCACCTGCATATCGAGCTCGACGGCAGCCAGACGCTCTACGAGGCGCACGAGACCGGCGCGGCGCTGCGCCGGGCGATCCTTGACGCCTATCCGCAGGCCGATGTCATCATCCACAAGGATGTCTGGCACGGCGACGACGCGCCGGCGGGGAAGACCGGCTAGGGCAGCGCCTGAATCCCCGCACGTCCCGCCTGCGATGAAGATGGAAGGGGTCCCCTCTGCGCGGATTCAAGGCCACAGGCCGCCGCGCAAGCGCCGGACCGTCACGGCGGTCCGGCGCTTGCACCGCTTGTCCTAGCCCATTGACCGGAGGCGAGAGGCCAGAAACAGCATGCCCGCGCAGGTCAATTGGCGACGGAGGGCTAGCCCTGCTCGCGAAAAGCACCCACCCGGCGCGAACGCCGGGTGGGACGGGTGGTCAGGGCATTCCCGGCATGCCACCGCGCTTACACCGCGTCGGCCAGTCCCCGGCCGCGCAGCAGCGCCTCGACCCCGGGCAGCCGGCCACGGAAGGCGGTGTAGAGCTCCTCGGCCTCCTGCGAACCGCCGGCCGAGAGGATGAACCGCTCCAGCTTCTCCGCCACTTCCGGGTCGAAGGCGCCGCCCGCCTCCTCGAAGGCCTCGAAGGCGTCGGCATCCATGACCTCGGACCACATGTAGCTGTAATAGCCCGAGGAATAGCCGTCGCCCGAGAAGACATGGGCGAAATGCGGTGTCGCGTGGCGCATCCGGATCGCCTTGGGCATGCCGATCCTGGCCAGCACCTCGGCCTGTTTCGCCATCGGGTCTTCCGGCGCCTCGCCCTCGTGGAAGGCAAGGTCGACCAGCGCCGAGGCGACATATTCGACGGTGGCGAAACCCTGGTCGTAGGTCGCGGCATCGAGCAGCTTCTGCAGCATCTCGCGCGGCATCGGCTCACCGGTCTCGACATGGCGGGCATGCCTTTCCAGCACCTCCGGCACCTCGAGCCAATGCTCGTAGAGCTGGCTCGGCAGCTCGACGAAGTCGCGCGCCACCGATGTTCCGGAAATGAAGGAATAGGTCACGTCGGACAGCATCTGGTGCAGCGCATGGCCGAATTCGTGAAACAGCGTCCGCGCATCGTCATAGCTCAGCAGCGCCGGCTCGCCCTCTGCCGGCTTGGCGAAGTTGCAGACATTGACCACGATCGGCCGCATCTCGCCGCCCAGCTTGCGCTGGCTGCGCATGGCCGAACACCAGGCGCCCGAGCGTTTCGATCCGCGGGCGAAGTAGTCGCCGATGAAGACAGCCATGTGCCGGCCCTTGCGCGTCACCTCCCAGGCGCGGACATCCGGCTGGTAGAGATCGGCGTCGATCTCGTGGAAGTCGAGCCCGAACAGCCGGTTGGCGGTGTCGAAGGCGGCGTCGATCATGGCGTCGAGCGACAGGTAGGGCTTCAGCTCGGCCTCGTCGAGATCGTGCAGGTCCTTGCGCCGCTTCTCGGCATAGTAGCGCCAGTCCCAGGCCTCGAGATCGCCGTTGATGCCGTCCTCGTGCATCATCGCGGTCAGCACCTCGGCATCGGCATTGGCCTTGGCCCGGGCCGGGCGCCAGACCTTCATCAACAGTTCGCGCACCGCCTCCGGCGTCTTGGCCATCTCGGGTTCGAGCTTGTAGGCGGCGAAGCTGGGATAGCCCAGCAGATGGGCCCGCTCCTCGCGCAGCTCCAGCACTTCCTTGGCGATGGCGCGGTTGTCATGCGCGTTGCCGTTGGCGCCGTGCGACACCCAGGCCTCGTAGGCCTTTTCGCGCAGGTCGCGGCGGGGCGAATACTGCAGGAACGGCACGATGAGGGACCGGTTGAGGGTGATCGCCGGCCCCTGCAACCCGCGCTCGGCCCCCGCCGCCCGGGCGCTGGCGGTGACGAAATCGGGCAGGCCGTCGAGGTCGGCCTCGGCCAGTTCCATGAACCACTCGGCCTCGTCGGCCAGCAGGTTCTGCGCAAACTCGGTGCCCAATACCGCCAGCCGGCTTTTCACCGCGCGCAGCCGCTCGGCCTGCTCGCCTACCAGCTCGGCCCCGGCGCGGACGAACATGCGGCGGTAGAGGGTCAGCAGCCGGCGCTGCTCGGGCGTCAGGTCGAGCGATTCGCGCTCGATCCACAGCGTCTCGATCCGCTTGAACAGCGCCGGGTTCATGGTGACTTCCGACGAGAAGGCCGACAGCTTCGGCGCCAGCTCGCGCTGCAGCGCCTGCCGCGCCGGGTTGCTGTCCGCCCCGGCGAGGTTGAAGAACACCCCGGCGACCCGGTCGAGCGTTTCGTCCGACTGTTCCAGCGCCTCGATCGTGTTGGCGAAGGTCGGCCGGTCGGGGTTCTCGGCGATGGCGGCGACGGCGGCGCGGGCCTCGACCAGCGCGGTCTCGAAGGCGGGGGCGAAATCCTCGTCGCGGATCTCGGCGAAGGGCGGCAGCTCGAACGGCCCCGCGAAGGGGGCCAGCAGCGGATTGGTCATGGGCGCTCTCCTTTGCCTTCATTGCTAGGCGCGGGCGCGGCGAAGGTCCAGTGCGGCGAAAGCGGCCGCGCGAAGATGTGCGCGGTTGGGGGCCCAGAGCAAGTCGCGCAAGCGCCGGACCGTGGGCTGGCGCCGCGACAGACGAGCGGGGCGCTCTATCGCTGCCGCGTCCGGACGCCTATACGAGCGTTGCGCCAGTTTCACCAGAGCGCCAGACCGCCGGCACGGTCCGGCGCTTGCGCGGTGGCCGTTGGCCTTGACGCCGCGCAAACGGGCTGGCCCAACGCCAGCACGGCAATCATGGCATCAGCAGAGCGGGCGGTCGCCCCTACCCTTGTCCCATCCCGCCGCAGACCGGGCAATCCGCCCGCTTCTCCAGGGTGAATTTCCGGGTCTCGCTCCACAGCCCGTCATAGACCAGCATCTCGCCCTTCAGCGTCTGGCCGGCCCCGGTGATATGCTTGACCGCCTCCAGCGCCATCATCGCGCCGATAACGCCGGGCAGCGGCGCCACCACGCCGGCCTCGGCGCAGCTCGGCACCAGCCCCGGTGCCGGCCGGGCCGGGAAGATGCATTCGTAACAGGGCGTGCCATGGGCCGGATCGTAGAGCGATATCTGCCCTTCCCATTGCGTGATCGCCGCCGCGATCAGCGGAATGCCCAGCTTGGCCGCCGTCCTGTTGGTCAGATAGCGGGTGTCGAAATTGTCCGAGCCGTCAAGCACGAGGTCGTAGCCAGCGAACAGCGCCTCGGCATTCGCCGCCTCCAGCCGCAGCTGATGCGCCTCGACCTCGATATGCGGGTTGAGCGCCCGCATCGCCTGCTCGGCCGAGGCGACCTTGGGTGTCCCGATCCGCTCATGGGCGTGGATCACCTGGCGCTGGAGGTTGGAATTGTCGACCACGTCGTCGTCGACGACGCCGATCGTCCCCACCCCCGCCGCCGCGAGGTAGAGCAGCGCGGGCGAGCCCAGCCCGCCGGCGCCGATCACCAGCACGCGGGCGTTCTTGAGCGCCTTCTGCCCCGGCCCGCCGATCTCGCGCAGCATGATGTGGCGGGCATAGCGTTCGAGTTCCTCGCTCCCAAACGTCCCCGCGGGCCTGTCTGCCATCGTCCTCTCCTTCGCTTGCGTCGGGATCACCCGCGCCGCCGCCCGCATCCGCAGCCGCCCCAGCAGCGCGCGGTAGCCCAGCACCAGCGCCGCCGCGCCGATCAGCAGCACCCAGTTCTGGGCATTGCCGCCGGTGGCGGCGCGGAACGGGTGGCCGTCGGGCAGCCCCAGCTGGGCCAGGATCACCCCGGCCAGCAGCAGCCCGACCATCCCCACCCGCGCCCACACTGGCGCCTTGAACAGCCAGCCCAGCGCCCAGAGCCCGGCCGCCAGCGCAAGAACCAGCCCCATCAGCGCCGCCCGGTCGAGCCGAAGCCGCCAGCGCCGCGCGCGGTCTCGCCCAGCGCCGCCACCGGCTCGAGCCGCGCCTGCACCACCGGGGCGACGACCATCTGGGCGATGCGGTCGCCATGATGCACGGTGAAAGGCTCGGCGCCCAGGTTGACCAGCAGCACGCCCAGCGGGCCGCGATAGTCGCTGTCGATCGTGCCCGGCGCGTTGACCAGGCCGATGCCATGCTTCAGCGCCAGGCCCGAGCGCGGCCGGATCTGCATCTCGAAGCCGGGCGGGATCTCGACCCGCAGCCCGGTTGGCACCAGCGCCCGCGCCATCGGCGCCAGCACCAGCCCCGCCGCCCGGTCCTCGGGCTTCAGGTTGGCGCGGATGTCGGCCCCGGCCGCCCCCGCCGTCTCATAGGACGGCAGCGCGATGGCGCGGTCGGCCCAATCCTCCCATACCACCTGAACGACCGGCACCGTCATGCGAAGGCTCCTGCTTTCATCTTCATCCAAATATCCTCGCCGAAGGCGGCGCGCCCTCGCCGCATTCCCGACATCCGGGCAAAGGCCCCTACTCCACCAGCGCCTTGGCGATCCGCGCCGCCAGCCAGCGGGCGACCTCGTCCTTGCCCATGCGTGGCCAGCTTTCCGAGCCCTCGGCCGTAATCACCGTGACCGCGTTCTCGGCCCCGCCCATGATCCCGGTGCCGGCGCTGACATCGTTGGCGACGATCCAGTCGCACCCCTTGCGCGCCCGCTTGGCGGTCGCGTTCGCGACCACGTCATCGGTCTCGGCCGCGAAACCGATCACAAGTTCCGGCCGCCCCGTTTCCATTTTCGAAACAGTCGCCAGGATGTCCGGGTTCTCGGCGAAATCCAGCGCCGGGGCCTTGCCCGAGCCATCCTTCTTCATCTTGCGCTCCGCAGCATTGGCGACGCGCCAGTCGGCGACGGCGGCGGCGAAGACGGCAGCATCGGCGGGCAGCGCCGCCTCGACCGCCGCCAGCATCTCGCGCGCGGTCTCGACCTGCACCACCCGCACGCCCTCGGGCGGCGGCACCGTTGCCGGACCGGAAACGAAGGTCACGTCAGCCCCCAGCGCCGCCAGCGCGGCGGCAATCGCCGCGCCCTGCGCGCCCGAGGACCGGTTGGCGATGTAGCGCACCGGGTCGATCGGCTCATGGGTCGGGCCCGATGTCACCACCACATGCCGGCCCTTGAGCGGCCCCGTGCCCAGCGCCGCCTCGATCGCCGCGACGATCTCCAGCGGTTCGGCCATCCGGCCGGGACCGTATTCGCCGCAGGCCATGTCGCCGTCATTGGGGCCGACCACCAGCACGCCGTCGCCCCGCAATGTCGCCAGGTTGCGCTGCGTCGCCGGGTGCTGCCACATGCGCAGGTTCATCGCCGGCGCGATCAGCACCCGCTTGTCGGTCGCCATCAGCAGGGTCGAGGCGAGATCGTCGGCATGGCCGCCGGCCATCTTGGCCATCAGGTCCGCCGTCGCCGGCGCCACCACCACCAGGTCGGCGGCGCGGGAGAGCTGGATATGGCCCATCTCGGCCTCCTCGGTCAGGTCGAAGAGCTCGGTGTAGACCTTGTGACCGGCCAGCGCCGACAGCGACAGCGGGGTGACGAACTCCGTCCCCGCCCGGGTCAGCACCGGCACCACCGCCGCGCCGCGCTCGCGCAGCCGGCGGATCAGGTCGAGCGCCTTGTAGGCGGCGATGCCGCCGCCGACGATCAGAAGAATACGCTTGCCCGTCAACATCAGAGGCCCTCCTGTCCTTCCCTTCCGGTTCTAGGGCGCCGGGGCGATGCGCACAACGGCAACCGGCCGGGGCGCTGCCCCGGACCTGGCTGTCAGTTGCGGGTTTGTCGCGAAGCGATTGGCCCAGTGTGAAGCATAGCCTCCTGCCGAAAGCAAACTGCCGAGACCCCAGTGGATCTCGGCAGCGACGCCGTCTTGAGCTGTGTCGTCCGGCCTGAGCTCGATCCGCTGGATCAGGGCGGCCAGATGCTGATGGGCCTGATCGACGAAGTCCGGGTGGCCAAGGAGGTCCTCAAGTCGTCGGAGCACCTCGGCGTAGGCGATGACGGGATCTGGAGGCGGTGCCGCGGCTGCCTGCTGTGCCGCCAGGGTCTCGGAGATCCGGGCCTCCAGGGCCTCGATCTCGGCCTCCAGGGCTTCGATGCGCGGCTGGAGCCGCTTGAACGGGGCGCCCTCCTCGATGGCCTTGAAGTTGTTGTCGAGTTTGCGGCTGAGGTCCCCGCGATGGCGTCGCAGGGCCTTGAGGGTCTGGTCGCGCTCGGTTGGCCGCATCTTCTTGCGCTCGGCGCGGATCGCGGCCTCGAAGCTCTCGGTCAGCTCCGGCGTCAGGAATGCGTGGCGGAGACGGTTGAAGACGCGGGCCTCGATCCGATCCCGGCGGATGCCTTTGCTGTCCCGGCAGATCCCCTTGCGGAAGTTCTTGCAGCCGTAGCGGTTCTGGGCGCGGATGACGTAGGGCTCGCCGCAGCAGCCGCAGACGAGCAGACCGGAGAGCAAATAGAGGTTGCGGTGGGCAGCGCGGGGATTGCCGGCCGCATGGACCTTCTTCGCGCTTCGGTCGAGCTGCGCCTGTGCCGCATCCCAGAGCTCCTGCGGGATGATCCGCAGTTCCGGGATCTCGACCTCGAGGATCTTCTCCGGCGTCGTCGAGACATGCTTGGCGCCGGTCTCCGGGTCGTTCTCGCGATGGGTGGCGCCGTAGCGTGCCTTCCCGATGTAGAGCGTGTTACGCAGGATGCCCTCGCCGCGGGTGACGTTGCCGCGAATGGTGGAGCCGCCCCAGCTGCCGCCGGTCGGCGACGGGATGCCGTCGCGGTTGAGACCGGCCGCGATCGCCTCGCTGGCATGGCCCTCGGCGGTCTCCTCAAAGATGCGGCGCACGATCGCCGCTTCTTCCGGGTCGATCTCGCGATTGATGCCGGTCTCGACATACTTGCGGCTATAGCCGTAGGCGAGGCTGTGGAGCCGATGCTGCTTCTTGAGCACGGAACGGCGACCGCGCTCGGTCTGGGCCGCTGTTGCCTCGCTCTGCGTCTGCGCGGCGAAGCCCAGCATCATCACCGAGAGTTGGGTCTGCACTCCCTCGGAGAGCGAGACGAGGGTTACCTTGCTGAACTCGAGCCGTTCGAAGGTGGTGAGACTGTCGGTCACGCGCCGGCTCATCCGGCTGATCGACTCGATGACGATCACGTCGAGGCGGCCCGCACGAACATCCTCGAGGAGCGCCTGGAAGCCGGGGCGGCGGGCATTCCTGCCGGTCATCTCGGCATCGAAATGCCTGGCGACGACGGTCCAGCCCTTGGACTCGCAATGCTTCTCGGCCATCGCGATCTGGTCGTCGATGGACGTCGGCTTCTGCAGCTCGCTGCTGTAGCGGGCATAGATCGCGGCGCGGAGGGTCATTGGCTGGCTTCCTTGGTGTCGGCACCCGGGGCGGCGTTGGTGTTGGCGGCGCGACGCAACTCGGCCCGGGCAAGGAGCCGGACAAGGCCGATCAGCGCAGTGTCGATCTGGGTGGCGCCGCCGGGGTTGTCGTTGGCGGTGGTGAGCGTGGTGGGGGCCTGCATGTTCTGTCCTCGCGGTCCGGGGTTTCTGGAACGCAGAAAGATCGAGGCCTCCCAGAACTTCAGAAGGAAAAATCCTGCAAGTTCTTGCCGCAATGGAGGTAATGCATTGAGAAATCAGGAAAGAAACGCCCTTCCCCTAATCAAACCCCGCCTCTTCGTATGGCTCCGAAGGTGGGCCGCGGTTCCACCCTGGAAACCGCGGCCCGGCATCGGGGGGCCTTACGTATAGTGCCAACGCAGCTGGGTGAACTCGCGATGCGCAGCGATCAGGTCCGCCGCGCGGGTGGCATGCGTCAGGGCATCCGAGAGATGGCCGGCGAAGGCGTCGGCCGCCTCGTCCCGCTCGAGGTGCTTCAGACGGTCGCTGCAGTGGTTCATCTCGGCCAGGGCTTCCGCGTTGAAGCTCTCGCGCCGGTCGAGCCGAGCCTGCAGTGCGACAATCTCGTCGGAGAGATCGCGCGCCAGGCCAGGCGACATCTCGGGGATCAGGCGCAGCGCCGCGCGCAAGGCCGCGAGGGCATCGGCCCCGAGGTCCGGGATGCGCTTGTAGTCGGGCACCTTCTGGTCGGGCGAGAACAGCAGGACCCGGTGGGTGTTGTTCACGGGGAAGGTGGTCGGAAAGTAGGTGTTGGTCATGAGGATCTCCTTTGGATCGGTTAAGGGCGGCAGCGCCGGCAGAGGACGCTGCCGCAAGGTCCAGCGTCTTCAGCCGGTGATGACCGCCCGCGCTGCCGCCCGGGCCCGCGCCCTGATCAGCGACTTGCGCTCGTCGACACGCGCGCGGCGCCGTTCGACGCGGCGCTCGGCGGCCATGTCCGCCTCGGCTTGCAGACGGGCCTGGACGGCCCGCATCCGCTCGAGCGGACGGCCGGTCAGCCGGCCGAGGACCGGCGTGCGAAACGTCGGGCTGACCGCGAAGCCACCGTTGTTGGGGCGGACGATGACGACGCGATCGCCACGAAAGGCCGTGGCACGATCGAGGCCGGCAGCGATGGCGTCGCGATTGCCGAGCGGGATGGCGTAGCCCTTGCGAGCCTTCTCGGTGACCGAGGTGCCGTAGGCGATTGTCAGCCAGCGCTGACCGGCGATCGTCGCGGTCGCAAGGACGAGGCAGGGGCGGACCTTCGGCTCGTGGCCGGTCGTGCCCTCGTTCGCCGGGAAGCGGAAGGCGACGATGTCGCCGGAGCGGACGGTCTCGGACCAGGGGGCGTCGGCCTGAGCCGGGACGATGGTGGGTGTGTGGAACATGGGGGTTCTCCATTTGAGGATCATCGACACGCTCCCGTCGGGGCCCGCTCGGGCATCCGGTTTGCGGTCGCGCGTCACCCAGACCGCGCGACCGCAAACCGGATGCATTGGCGGCCCATTCCTGCGCAGCTCATCGGGCACCAGCCCGCCGTCAGGTCAGATGCCGCAAAGAGGCTGGAGGGGGTTCGGGGGAGGCGCGCCCAGCGGCCCCTCCCCCGGGCGCAGGGGGTGTCCAGAGGGGGAGCGCAGAGCGACGCCCCTCGGTCCCGCGGAAGCGGCCGGGGAAGTCCAGAGGGGGTGGCGAGCGCCTCTATGGTCCGTCGGAAGACGCCAGGGGGTGGCCGGAGGGGGAGTGGCGAACGACGCCCCAACGGTCCCGCGGAAGGCGCGGGGTCCGGGGCAGCGCCCCGGCGAACGGCTGTTGATACGCGGGGCCGAAGGCCCGAAGTGTCAACTGCTTAGTGAGTATTTGCGTTGCACCATCGGCAACTTGACGTTTGTCGATCAGGGCGGCAGGCGGCGGCGCTATGAAGATATTTTCTGAAGGAGACTGAAACCATGGGGGCGGCTGACCGACAATAAGGTTGTAGGCGCTTAGCGCCTCTTCACCCAGGCAATCACAGCGATTGCCACAGCAATCTGGAGAAAAGCAATGAACGAACAGTATGAAGCTATCGACCCCGAAGACGACTTTGCATTTGAACCGAAATGGGGCGGACACGCTCCGCGCGGAGGTAAGGCGGTCCTGAATCGCGTCCTAAAGGAGGGTACGCGAGTCCCTCTTTTTCTCGGACAGACCTTTATCAACTCTCTCCGAGATGTTGGATACAACACCACCACTTCCGCACTGTGCGAACACGTGGACAACTCGATTCAAGGTGGTGCCACCGAAATCCGCGTCTATTTCCACCAAACCGGTCGTCCGGGTGCCTACTCGATTGATGCGCTTGTATTTGACAATGGGCGTGGCATGGAACCGCATGTCCTGCAGGTCGCAATGTCCTTCGGCGGGTCGATGTACTACGACAATCGTGAAGGCATTGGCCGCTTTGGCGTGGGAATGAAGACGGCAGCTTTGAGCATGTCGCCAGCAGTAGAAGTCTATTCGTGGACCGAACCTGGGGCGATCTACACTATGACTTTGGATGTCAAAGACATCAGCTCAAAAATGTCCAACCTCTTGGAGTTGCCGGAGCCACAACTTCTTGATGCTTTGCCATCGAGCGTTGCGCGCATACTGACCAAGCCGATGGTTTTTCCTCGTTCGCACGCAGAGCAAGATCTGCTAGCCGATGATGAGGATGAGCTTCTCGATCGGATGGGGCGCTCGGGCACCATCATTCACATCCCAGACTGTGATAGGGTAACCTACAAGAAAGCACAGACGCTTGCTGAAGATGCTATTCGAGAGATGTCTCGCATCTACCGGGTTCAGTTGAGCCAAGGTCTCCGGCTTTACGTTAACAACAGGCGCGTCTACGCGTTTGATCCGACCTACTGGGACTTGAACGCTCGCCATACCCACGTCGAAGGTATCAAGGAAAAGCGCAGCAGGTTGATCAAGTCCTGGCCAGAGATCCAGGTGCCGGTAAGTGAAAACAGTGACAGCACAGCTCCAGTGGCTGTTCGACTGTATATGCTTCCGATTGAGGAATGGTACGACCTCCCTCGGAAGACGCTGAAAAATGATCTGCATGTATTCGACGGACACACAGTCTCGTTTATGCGGAACGATCGAGAGGTCTTCAGCGGAACAGTTCGGGAACTGGCCGGTGCTGGTCACGGTGACAACGATTGGCTGCGTATCCAAGTCGACTTCGGTGGTGAACTGGATGAAGCATTCGGCGTCGCAATGAACAAGCAGGGCGTGCGTCCCAAGAAGTATGCCCTCGACTGCATCCGGGAACACATTCGCGAAGAGGTTACGAGGGTTCGCAATCGCACCGCGCAGTTTCGCAAAGAGCGGCGCGCAGTGGACTCTGGGACAAAGGTGAGCGACGCCGAACGTCGAGCTGGTGAAGCTGATGCTTTGCAGGCGAAGCCACTTCCCAGCCCGTCCCCGACCACGAAGGAAGAGGCTGCCGCTCTGGAAGCAAACCTGCGCGGGCTCGCCGTATCACTGAAGCGAAAGGACGAAACCAACGAAGAGGCGTTCGAGCGGATCAAGAACTCGAAGTTTATCACCACGTTCCGGCACGACGAGTATTGGCCATTCTATCATGTGGACTATCAGTTTGGGAAAGTGGTGCTCACAATCAACACGGCTCACCCATTCTTCTCGAAACTGTACGATCCGATCGCTCAGCTCACGGCAAACGGCGGAGCTGACCTGGGTAGCCATTCGGATACGGATGAATACGACGCCGGTGCTGATACTTCCGAGATCTTGGTGGCATTGCAGATGCTCCTATTCAGCCTTGGTCGCGCTCAGAGCCAGATGAGCTTGGAGGGAGACAACCCCGAGCGCGCCAAGCTGTTTGAAGATCTTCGGCGCGAATGGTCGGAGACGCTCAAGACCCAACTAACAGCCCTATGAACCTATGCCGAGCGCTGCCCATGCGGCGCTCGGCATTTTTTGTGCAACCGGGACCCCATTTCGGTTACAATAGTATTGAGGGCCACCGTGCCGATCTGAACTTGGCGCCATCATCGGGCACAGCGACCGCGATGAGGCGTGCAGATCGGACGCGATGCGTACCTCGCCAAATCCTCCGCGTGGCGACAACCGCCCGCACAAACAACAGGAGAAGTACTATGGATGCAGATCCATGGGCGGAGTATGCCCGCCTTCAGTCGATGCTTGGTCGCACGACGAACGCATACAAGGCCGCAGGCATCGAGGCCGCGATGACCGACCTTCTTGAAAGGATCGGGCGCGGTGAAGTTCCCAACGTCGAGCAGGTCAACAACCTCATCGTGAACCGCACCGGGAAAGAGCGCCGCCGTCGCGCTATGATCCATGTGGGCCGTGATGACATTTCGATGGAACGTGAAAGCTGTGGAGTCGCGGACGCGGCTGAGAGCCGTCTCATGCTCATCAAGTGCGCTCAAGCCTGTGGGCCGCGAGATTTCAGTCTACTTGTCCGGCAAGCTCAGGGGTACACGCTCGCTGAGGTGGCCGAACAAACTGGGGCAAAAGTCACGACCCTGAAGACGCGTGCCCATCGCGCCCGCAAGCTGATCCTAGCCTTGGCGGCCTAAGATCTCACAGGCGTGGGCGCTACGGTGGCCACGCCTATCGGCAGGCCCGAGACAATACCGCTCCAGGAACATGTGCATTCTCGGCCGCCTCGGTGCCGACATCGACTTCTCGCTTCCTGCCTTGTTTGGCTTCTGCCGACCTCCGACGATCTTCATGGCGAAGATCCAAGCAGGAGGCCGCCATGTCGTATCAAAGATCGTTCAACCGCACCCGGGCTACGCCCGCGCGCGGCGCCCACCCGGTCGTGCTCCGCTTCGCCGAGCTATTCCCCCACCAGCTTCGCCGCTACCGGCTGCACAACGACCGCAAGCAGCGCGACATGGACCATGTCGATCATGGCCGCACCCACCTCAATCGCACTCTGATCGGCGAGCCGGACTGGTTCGAGTCCTTGGCCGCTGACATCCGCGTCGCCAGCCTCGCCAATATCAACCAGGAGGTCGAAGGGCTCCAGCGGGCCAAGAGGATCGGGGAGGCCAAGAGGCGCCTCCTGGAGGGGCCGAGGGCTCCCTGGCGTCCGTCGAAAGGTGGCCCCTTGCGGGAGTTCATCGTCACCGCCCATCGCGACTGGTTTGAACCGCCGGGCGCCGATGGAGGCAAGCCCCTGACGCAAGAAGAGCAGGAGGCCCGCGCGCAGAAGATCGAGGAGCGCGAACGGCAGTTCGAGACCCGGGTGCTTGAGTGGCTGGATACCCGCTTCGGCGACATGGTCGTCCACGCCCGCGCCGATCGGGACGAGACCACTTTCCACATCCATGGCGTCATCGCGCCATGGACCGAGAAGCACTCGAAACGGAGCGGGCGGCAGAAGCTGCTCCAGCCGTCGTCCCATCCTCTCCTCAAGGACTACGAGAAGGCCCAGGATGACATCGGGGCGTTCTTCGCCGAGATGGGGCTGGTGCGGGGTGAGCAGCGCGCCCTTGCCCGGCGACAGGCGAAGGCCGCGAGGAAGCGCGGGGAGGACGTGGCCGCGCCAGAGCCTCGGGTCCACGTGCCGGCGCATGTCTGGCGTGCCGATGAAGAGCGGCGCCTCGCGCGCGAGGCCGAGGATCTGAAAGCCAAGAGGGCCCGTGTGGAGGCCGAGCGCGTCGAGGCGGCTGCCGCCCGCAAGCAGGCCGAGCTTCAATCAGCGAAGGCGCTCGCAGTTTTCAAGCGCTCCCGCGAGCGCAAGCGCGATGCGGACAAGGTTCTGCAGGTTGCCGAACATCTCGTTGAAGGACATCTGGTTCCCGGTCCGAAGGGTGGGATCACCGTCTCGCAGCGCCTGGCCACGGGCTCGCCGATGCGGCGCCGAGTCCAACAACTCCTCTCGGATCCCGGTGTGCCTGCGCGGCGGCTGATCGCCCGCCTTGGGCAGTCCTACGGAGTGTTCAACCGCATAGCGGCGGCCCGGGCCAACGAAGAAGTCTCCTCCCGTGTCGCGGCGGTCGCACACGCGGAGAAGGCTGTCTCTGCGCTGCGCAGCAGGATGATCGCGGTTCTCCCCGAGCGCTTTCGCAAGCACTTCATCGCCGACACGCTGGCGGAGACGCGGGAGGCCAACCAGGCGATCCGGGCCCTGAAGAAAGGCAGGAATCCTGGCGAAGAGGATGAGCGTCGATGAGGGGCAAAAATCTTCTTTCACTCCGTCGGGTGCGGACCATTTGTCGCCGTGAACCCACACCAACCGAAAGGATCATGACATGACGGTTCACATCCCCCAGAAGCAACAAGACGCGCTCTACAGCCAGTATCTGCGATTCCAGTCGAAGGTCGCCGGGGTCGCCGAGAAGGAACACAAGGCGCAACTCAAGCGGCGGCGCCATGTGCTCGACGCCTTCGGCAAATGGCTCGACGCTGCCCCGCGCGTCGAAATCCTGTCCTTCCTTGAGCGACTCTCCGAAGTGGCGACCGTCGCCGACCGCAAGCGCATCGCCGCTTACCTCGAGCACCTGCCGGAGGAGGAGCCTGATGCGACGGAGGCCGCGAGCGAGCAGGTGCTCGCGGCCTCCCGAAAGTCGCCGGAGGGGACCCACAGCAAGCAGGGGAGCGCCTAAAGGCGAGGGCGTCCCCCAACCTCGCCCCTCGGCCCCGAGCACGCCCGCTCGATGAGGAAGCCCGCCACATTGGCGGGCTTTCTCATGTTCGGGCTCCGAGCCAGCATCCACGGCCTGACGGTGCCGCAACCAACGGTTAGGTCAGGCCCCGGACCCCGGGATATTTGGACTGAGAGGAAAGGGAAAAGTCCCCCTCTATCAGGCAAGATCAGGCAAGCCCCCGCCGGAGGCGTCAGCCCTTGGGCATCTGCGAGTTGCGGAAGGCCTTGCAGGGATCCTCGCGCGGGGTCGGCGGGGTGACGAGCCAGAGGTCGAACGGTTCCTGTGCATCGGCGGGGGCTTCGAGCTGACCAATCGAGAGCACGGTGAGATCGGGCACGGCCAGGGCGAGAGCGGCGGGGATGCCCCAGTCGCGCCGGGCATGGCCCGAGCCGGTGATCATCGCCACCGGGCCGCCGGTCTCTTTCATCGCCTGGACGATGGTGCGGGCGAAGGCGGCGTCGCGCAGACGCTGCGCCGCGACCATACCGCCCAACAGGCTGTCGGGCAGCGCGTTGCAGTGGTCGCGCTGCTGGTTCGCCTCGCGCGTCTGCTGCTGCGCGGCCGGCAGCGGCGTGGTCAGGCCGTAGCGGTCGGCGCCGGGGCCGAAGACCTTGGCCGCGCCCTCTTTCACCGCGCGCCGCACCTGCGCGACCGGCAGCGCGGCGCCGTAGATCTTCGCCTGCGGGGCGGCGGCGAAGATCGGGTAGTAGAGCTTGAAATCCGGCCAGCCGCTGCCGGCCCAGCCGAGCGCCTTTGCCAGCGCGGCCTCGTTGCCCCGGACCTTGGCCGTCGCCCGCGCCGCCTGTTCTGGCGTCAGCATCTCGAAGACCAGCGCCCGCGGCTTCAGCGCGGCGACGGCCGCGGCCTGGTTGGCGTGATGGGTCGGGTTGTCATGCACCTCGCCGAGGATCACCACGTCGGCGGGGGGCAGGTGGGTCAGGGCATCGGGCGTCACCTCGGCCGCCGCAGCGGGCAGGGCGAGCGCGGCGCAGAGGGCGGCGGCCAGCGTCTTCATGCAAGGAAGTGATGCAGATCCCGGTTCCTGGCTTCAAGGCTCTTGCGCATCTTGGCGAAGGCCGCGGCTTCGATCTGTCGCACCCGCTCCTTCGACAGGCCCAGCTCGGCGCCCAGGTCCTCGAGCGTGCGCGGCACGTCGCGCAGCTTGCGCTCGCGGACGATGAACTGCTCGCGCTGGCTGAGCCCGACCATCGCCTCGACCAGCCATTGCCGCAGGGTGCCGACGTCATGCGTCGTCTCGACGATCTCGGCCGCCTGCGCCCGGTCGTCTTCCAGCGCGTCGATCCATTCGCGGCCCTCGTCGTCGGCCGCCTGGGTGGCGTTGAGCGAGAAATCCGAGCCGGCCAGCCGGCCCTCCATCATCTCGACATCCGAAAGCGGCACGCCGACCTCGTGCGCGATCCGTTCGCGCAGCTGGTGGGCATCCAGTTCCTCGCCGTTCTGCTGCGCCTCGCGCTCGAGCTTAGCCTGCACCCGGCGCATGTTGAAGAACAGCGCCTTCTGGCTGCTGGTCGAGCCGGTGCGGACCATCGACCAGTTGCGCATCACGTAATCCTGGATCCCGGCCTTGATCCACCACACGGCATAGGTCGAGAAACGGACGCCGCGATCGGGGTCGAACTTGTCGGCCGCCTTCATCAGACCCAGCCCGGCCTCCTGGATCAGGTCGTTCATCGGCGCGCCGTAGCGGCGGTATTTCGCCGCCATCGAGATCGCCAGCCGCATGTAGGCGTTGATCAGCCGGTGCAGCGCCGCCTCGTCGCGCCGGTCGCGCCAGGCATAGGCCAGCCGCAGCTCGGTCTCGGCATCCAGCAGCTCCGCCTTCATCGCCTGGCGGGAGACAGTCTGATCGCGGTTTCCGTTGTCGAGCGCCATGAAGCCCCCTTTCCGGCCTGCGCGGCCCTGCTACACTCAAGTATATGGGGCGGAGCCCGGGCCGGATCAAAACATTCACGTGAGATATACTATTTGACAGCGTGTTTTTTCCGACTGGCCCCGATTCGCCCCGCTCGAATCGGCATCGAATCGGCGGAGGCGCCCAATGAACAGGCATCTGACCCGCTGGTGGTGGGTGCGGCACGGCCCCACGCATCAGAGATGTTTCACCGGCTGGCGCGATGTGCCGGCCGATCTCAGCGACCATGACCACATTGCCCGACTCGACACCCATTTGCCGCGCGACGCGCTGCTGGTCTCGTCCGACCTGCTGCGCGCGGTGGCGACAGCGGACGTGCTGGCCGAGGGCCGCACCCGGCTGCCCCATGCCGCCGCGATCCGCGAATTCGATTTCGGCGACTGGGACGGCTGCGCCTTCGACGAGGTGCTGCACAGCCAGCCCGAGGCGGCGCGCGCCTTCTGGAAGCACCCGGGCGAGGCGGCGCCGCCGGGCGGCGAAAGCTGGAACGAGGCCGCGTCTCGGGTGACGGGGTTCGTCGACGGTCTCACCCGCACCCATCCCGGCCGCGACATCGTCGCCGTCGCCCATCTGGGGGTGATCCTGACCCAGTTGCGGCGGGCGGGCGAGCTGACGGCGGCCGAGGCGATCACCCAGCATATCGCGCCGCTCTCGGTGACGCGGATCGACGGCGACGGGGTCGAGTGGCAGCTGCGGCAGGTCAATCACGAGGTGTGATCGGCCGGCGGGCAAAATGTCGTTTGGCCGGCGCGGCGGCGCGGTCTAGCCTGCCGCGACCCGTTCACAGGAGGTGCCAATGCCCATCGACCTCGCCCTCGGCGACCGCGCCTATTCCAGCTGGTCGCTGCGCGGCTGGCTGCTGTTCGACGCCTTCGGCATCCCGGTGCGGACGCATTTCGCCCGGCTCTATACCGAGGCCTTCCCGGCGCTGCTGCAGGACTATGCCCCGGCGCGCACGGTGCCGGCGATGAAGCTCGACGACGGCACCGTGGTCGCCGACAGCCTGGCCATCGCCGAGGAGCTGGCGAGCCGTTTTCCCGAGGCCGGTATCTGGCCGGCCGCGCCGCGGGCCCGGGCGGTGGCGCGGCAGCTGGCGGCCGAGATGCATTCGGGCTTCACCGCCCTGCGCGGCGATTGTGCGATGAACCTGCGGGTCTCCTATACCGAAAGTGCACCGTCCGAGGCGGTGCTGGCCGACCTGGCGCGGCTGGAAGCGGTCTGGGCCTGGGCGCGGGCCGAATCGGACAGCGGCACGCCCTGGCTCAGCGGCGCCTACTCGGCGGCGGATGCCTTCTTCGCCCCGGTGGCGGGGCGACTCGCGGGCTACAACCTGCCGGTCGGCGAAGCCGCGGCGGCCTATGTCGAGGCGCATCTGCACCACCCGTCCTTCCGGCGCTGGCGGGCGATGGGGCTGGTCGACGGCCCGGATCAGCCGGTCTATGCCAAGCCCTACCCGACCCGCGCCTGGCCGGGGCCGGAGCCGCTGGCGGCGCAGGCGGTGGTGGCCGGGCCCTCGGTCAACGCCGCCTGCCCCTATTCAGGCGATCCGGTGACCCACTTCCTGGAGATGGACGGCCGCGTCTGGGGCTTCTGCAACGCCTTTTGCCGCGACAAGACCGTGGCCGATCCGGAGGCCTGGCCGGCTTTCATGAAGATGGTGCGGGCGGTGTGACCCGCCGCGCCTGACGCTGCTTCGCCCGGCGGCAACGCCGGGCGGCAACGCCGGGCGGCAACGCCGGGCGGCGCCCGGCCCTCCCCCCGGGAGGGCGCATTCCTCGATCTGCCAAGGGGCTCAGCCCATCCGAATGCCGTGCCCCTCGCGCACAACAGTTTCGTAGCAAGCGCCCACCCAGGGTCGGGCGCCGCCCTCTTCGCCTGCGATCCAGCGCCGGGCGCCTCCTAGAGCACCTGCCCGAAGGCGATCGACAGCTTGGAGACGATCTCATCGATATGGCCGTCCTCGAGGATGAAGGGCGGGGCGAGCAGGATGTGGTCGCCGTTCTGGCCATCGACGGTGCCGCCCATCGGGTAGCAGCACAACCCGGCCTCGAAGGTCGCCTTCTTCAGCGCCTTGTGGACCGCGCGCTCGGGCGCGAAGGGCCGCTTGGTCTCGCGGTCCTCGACCACTTCGATGCCGCGGAACAGGCCGCGGCCGCGAATATCGCCGATATGGGGGTGCTGGCCGAACTCGGCCTCCAGCGCCGCTTGCAGCTTGTCGCCCATCACCCGCGACCGCTCGGCCAGCCCGCCATCGGTCAGCTTGGTCAGCACCGCCAGCGAGGCCGCCGCCGCGGTCGGGTGGCCGACATAGGTGTGGCCGTGCTGGAAGAAGCCCGAGCCCTGGGCGATGGCGTCGTAGATCAGCCCCGAGCACATCATCGCCCCGATCGGCTGGTAGCCGGCGCCCAGCCCCTTGGCGGTCGCGGTGATGTCCGGCGCCACCCCGTCCTGCTCGCAGGCGAACAGGCTGCCGGTCCGGCCCATGCCGCACATCACCTCGTCGAGGATCAGCAGCACGCCGTGGCGGTCGCAGATCTCGCGGATGCGCTTGAAATAGCCCGCGACCGGCGGCACCGCGCCCGCCGTGGCGCCGACCACCGGCTCGGCGACGAAGGCCATCACCGTCTCCGGCCCCAGCCGCTCGATCTCGGCCTCGAGCTCGTTCGCGACCCGCTGGCCGTAGTCGAAGGCGCTCTCGCCCTCCTGCCGACCGCGATAGGCGTAGCAGGGCGAGATATGGGTGGTTTCGATCATCAAGGGCGCGAAGGGCTCGCGCCGCCACAGATTGCCGCCGGTCGCCAGCGCGCCCAGCGTGTTGCCGTGATAGCTCTGGCGCCGGGCGATGATCCGGCGCCGCTCGGGCTGGCCGATCTCGAGGAAATACTGCCGCGCCAGCTTGAGCGCCGCCTCCATCGCCTCCGACCCGCCCGAGACCAGGTAGACCCGGTCGATCCCGGCCGGCGCATGGGCGACCAGCTTGTCGGCCAGCTGCTCGGCCGGCTCGGAGGTGAAGAAGGAGGTGTGGGCGAAGGCCACCTTGTCGAGCTGGGCCTTGATCGCCGCCGTCACCTCGGGATCGCCATGGCCGAGGCACGACACCGCCGCCCCGCCCGAGCCGTCGAAATACTGCTTGCCCGTCGAGTCGTAGAGGTAGACCCCCTCGCCACGCGCCACGGTCGGCAGGACCGCCTTGGTGTGCCGCGGGAAGATATGCGAGCCGGAAGTGCTGGGGGACGTCATGGGGCGATCCTTTCATTGCGTTTCGCCCGGCGGAAGCTGCGCCGTGTGACTCACAAGAAACATACGTTTCAGTGATTGACAAGAACTGAAACACATGAAACGGTCCCGGGATCACAACCCCGGGAGTATCGCGTGACGACAAACGTGTCGATCACCGACAGGATCGCCGCCGAATACGGCGGGCTGAGCGCCAAGCTGCGCGAGGCGGCGGACTATGTCGCCGCCCACCCGCTCGACGTGGCCAGCCGCTCGCTGCGCGCCGTCTCGGCCTCTTCCGGCCTCGCCCCGGTGACCTTCTCGCGCCTTGCCCGCGCGCTCGGCTTCGACAGCTACGAGGAACTGCGCGAACTGTCGCGCGACGCCGTCGGGCAAAGCTACGAGAGCTTCTCGGACAAGGCCGGCCGGCTGCAGGCCGAAGCCGCCGACGGCGCCGGGCCGCCCTTCCTGGCCCGCCAGGCCGCCGCCTGCGTCGCCAATATCGAGGGGCTGAGCCAGCAGATCGACCAGGACCGGCTGGAAGAAGCGGTCGACCGGCTGCACCGCGCCCGCCAGGTGGTGCTGTTCGGCGGCTTCAGCTCGTCCGGGATCGCCGAATACATGGCCTATATGGGCAGCTTCTTCAGCGCCAACTGGTCGATCGCCGGCCGGGTCGGCACCGCGCTGTCGACCGCGATGGTCGATATCGGGCCCGAGGACGCGCTGATCGTGATCACCAAGCCGCCCTTCGCCCGCCGCGCGATCATGGCGGCGCAGATGGCGGCCAAGCAGGGCGCCTATGTCGTCGCGATCACCGACACCCATACCTGCCCGGCCCTGAAACATGCCTCCGCCGGCTTCATCCTGTCGTCGGAGAGCCCGCAGTTCTTCTCGTCCTATGCCGCCACCCTTGTGCTGATCGAAACCATGATCGGCATGCTGGTGGCCCGCGGCGGCCGCAAGGCCCAGGCGCGGATCGGCGAGGTCGAGGCCCGTAACCGTTTGCTGGACGAGTTCTGGCGCGGCTGACCGTAAACCCAACTGCAACATCCAACAGGGGAGTTACTGATGTTTGCGAAACTCAAGTTCACCGCGGCGGCGATGGCCGTGGGTCTGATGGCGGCGCCGATGGCGCATGCCGAGGACTTCATCACCATCGGCACCGGCGGCGTGACCGGCGTCTACTACCCGACCGGCGGCGCGATCTGCCGGCTGGTCAACAAGGACCGCAAGACCACCGGCATCCGCTGCTCGGTCGAATCGACCGGCGGCTCGATCTACAACATCAACACCATCCGCGACGGCGAGCTGGAATTCGGCATCGCCCAGTCGGACTGGCAGTACCACGCCTACAAGGGCGATTCGAAATTCGCCGACCAGGGCCCGTTCACCAAGCTGCGCGCGGTGTTCTCGATCCACCCCGAGCCCTTCACCGTGGTCGCCCGCGCCGATAGCGGCATCAAGACCTTCGCCGACCTCAAGGGCAAGCGCGTCAACATCGGCAACCCGGGCTCGGGCCAGCGCGGCACGATGGAAGTGCTGATGAACGCTCTGGGCTGGACCAATAACGACTTCGCCCTGGCCACCGAGCTCAAGGCCTCGGAGCAGTCGGCGGCGCTGTGCGACAACCAGATCGACGCCATGGTCTACACCGTCGGCCACCCGTCCGGCTCGATCCAGGAAGCCACCACCTCCTGCGACGCCGTGCTGGTCCCGGTCGAGGGCCCGGCGGTCGACAAGCTGGTTGCCGACAACAGCTACTACCGCAAGGCGATCATCCCCGGCGGCATGTATCGCGGCTCGCCCAACGACACGCCGACCTTCGGCGTCGGCGCGACGCTGGTGACCTCGGCCGACGTCTCGGACAAGGTAGTCTACGAGGTGGTCAAGGCCGTGTTCGACAACTTCGACGACTTCAAGAAGCTGCACCCGGCCTTCGCCCATCTCAAGCCCGAAGAGATGATCAAGGACGGCCTGTCGGCCCCGCTGCACCCCGGTGCGGTCAAGTACTACAAAGAGCGCGGCTGGATCAAATAAGCCAACCGCCAACCAGCAAAGGCAGAGAGCGCGCGCCGCTCTCTGCCGTTTCGGTGTAGCCTGAGGGTGGCATTGCCTGCCCCGGCACCGGAGCTTCGACCGCCGGGCGGTCGTCAGGGAGAATACATCAATGTCTGATACCTCGTCCCAGGGCCGCGCCCTGTCGGAAAGCGAACTGCAGGAGCTGGTCACGGCCAGCGATTCCGGCGCCCGCAACCCCATCGGCCCGGTGGGCACCTTCCTCGCCGTCGTCGCGCTGGCCTGGTCGGTCTTCCAGGTGCTGCTGGCCTCGCCGGTGTCGAACCTCGTCCTGCCCTCCGACCTGATCAACAACTCGCGCCAGATCCACCTCGCCTTCTCGATGTTCCTGGCCTTCACCGCCTACCCGGCGCTGAAGTCGAGCCCGCGCCACCGGATCCCGGTGCAGGACTGGATCTTCGCCGTCGTCGGCGCCTTCGTCGCGCTCTACGGCTATTTCTTCTACCAGAAGATCGTCAATTCCGGCGGCCTCGCCGACGACACCGACAAGTGGTTCGCCCTGCTCGGCCTGATCCTGCTGTTCGAGGCGGCGCGCCGCGCCCTCGGCCCGGCGATGGCGATCATCGCCATCATCTTCCTGATGTATGTCTTCTTCGGCTCCTCCGAATGGGTGCCCGAGGTGATCCGCTGGAAGGGCGCCTCGCTGAAGAAGGCGATGAGCCACATGTGGATCACCTCCGAGGGGGTGTTCGGCATCGCCCTCGGCGTGTCGACGAAATTCGTCTTCCTCTTCGTGCTGTTCGGCGCCCTGCTCGAGAAGGCGGGGGCGGGCAACTACTTCATCAAGATGGCCTTCGGCGCGCTCGGCCACCTGCGCGGCGGGCCGGCCAAGGCCGCCGTCGTCGGCTCGGCCGCGACCGGGCTGATCTCGGGCTCGTCGATCGCCAACGTCGTCACCACCGGCACCTTCACCATCCCGCTGATGAAGCGGGTCGGCTTCACCCCGGAACAGGCCGGCTCGGTCGAGGTGGCCAGCTCGGTCAACGGCCAGATCATGCCGCCGGTGATGGGCGCCGCCGCCTTCCTGATGGTGGAATATGTCGGCATCCCCTACGTCGAGGTCATCACCCACGCCTTCGTGCCGGCGATCATCTCCTACATCGCGCTGGTCTACATCGTCCATCTCGAGGCGATCAAACGCAAGATGCCGACGCTGGGCAACAAGACCACCTCGCTGGGCAAGACCGTCGGCGGCATGTTCGGCTTCTTCATCGGCTTCGGCCTGCTGTGCTACGCGGTGCAATACCCGGTGCGCTGGATCAGCGACCTGGTGCCCGAGGGCGCCAGCTGGATCCTCGCCGCGCTGGTCGGCATCGCCTATCTCGGCCTGCTCTGGGTCGCGGCGCAGGAGCCCGACCTCGAACCCGACGATCCGACCGCCGAAGTCGTCGAGCTGCCCGACGTCGCCCATATCTACAAGACCGGGCTCTACTTCCTGCTGCCGATCGTCGTGCTGGTCTACTTCCTGATGATCGAGCTGAAATCGCCCGGCCTGTCGGCCTTCTGGGCCACCGCACTGCTGTTCGTGATCCTGCTGACCCAGCGCCCGCTCAAGGCGCTGTTCCGCGGCGAGAACGAGATGGCCAACGCCTTCCGCGCCGGGGTCGCCGACCTGGTCTCGGGCCTCGTCGACGGCGCGCGCAACATGATCGGCATCGGCCTGGCCACCGCCACCGCCGGCGTCATCGTCGGCACCGTCACCCTGACCGGAGTCGGCCAGGTGATGGCCGACCTGGTCGAGTTCCTGTCGGGCGGCAACCTGATCCTGATGCTGGTCATGGTCGGCCTGCTCAGCCTCGTTCTCGGCATGGGCCTGCCGACGACGGCGAACTACATCGTCGTCAGCTCGCTGATGGCGGGCGTGGTGGTGAACCTGGGCGCGCAATCGGGGCTGATCGTGCCGCTGATCGCGGTCCACCTGTTCGTGTTCTACTTCGGCATCATGGCCGACGTGACACCACCCGTCGGACTGGCGAGTTTCGCGGCCGCCGCCGTCTCGGGCGGGGACGCGATGAAGACCGGCTTCATCGCCTTCTTCTACTCGCTGCGCACCGTCGCGCTGCCCTTCATGTTCATCTTCAACACCGACCTGCTGCTGATCAACGTCACCTGGTGGCAGGGCATCATCGTCTTCATCGTCGCCACCGTCGCGATCCTGATCTTCACCGCCGGGACGATGGGCTGGTTCATCACCCGCAGCCGGATCTACGAAAGCGTCGCGCTGGTGCTGATCGCCTTCGCCCTGTTCCGGCCCGGCTTCTTCATGGACCAGATGGTCGCGCCGTTTAGGGACGTGCCGCCGGCGCAGCTGACCCAGACCATGGGCGCGCTCAAGCAGGGCGAGGATCTGCGGCTGGTGATCGCCGGCCCGGACTTCGACACCGGCAAGCCGCGCGAGCTGCACATCATCGTCCCCGCCGGCGCCCCCGGCACCGGCGAGGCGCGGCTGCAGAAACTCGGGCTGGCGGTGCACGAGGACGGCGGCAAGCTGCTGCTTGACGAGCCGTTCCCGGCGACGCCCTACTTCAAGAAGCTGTCCGAGTTCGACTTCTACGGCGACGACCCGGTGGTGGTGAGCGCGGTGAAAGCCGCCGCGCCGCAGCCGCCGAAGGAACTGATCTACATCCCGGCGCTCTTGCTGCTGGCCGGGGTCGCCTTCCTGCAGAAGCGGCGTGCGGAACGCCAGGAGAGAGAAGGAGTGCCGGCATGAGCCGTTCGATCCTCTGCGCCATCGATGTCAGCGAAGGCGCGCATGACCGCGAGGTGCTGCTGACCGCCCAGAAGCTGGCCACGCTCGACAAGGCCCGGCTGGACGTCATCACCGTCGTCCCCGATTTCGGCATGAGCGTCGTCGGCAGCTATTTCGACAAGGGTTTCCACGACAAGGCGGTCGAGCACGCCCGCGAGGCGCTGAGCAAGTTCGTCTCGGAAACGCTCGGCGCCGAGGCCGATGCCGGGATGCGCCACATCGTGGCCACCGGCAAGGCCTACGAGGAAATCCTCCACGCCGCGCGGGCGGCGGGGACCGACCTGATCGTCATCGGCTCGCACCGGCCGGAGCTGAGCGACTACCTGCTCGGCCCCAACGCCGCGCGGGTGGTGCGCCATTCCGACTGCTCGGTCTACGTGGTGCGGCCCTCGGCCTGACCCTGCCCCCACGTCCGATTGCCCAGAGCGCCCGGCCGCAAGGTCGGGCGTTTACCATTCGTCAACTCCTCTGGCCTAGCGGTTAACCATCCGGCGGGAGGGGGAGAGATGGTGGCGCGGGCCCATACTGTGGCCTTCGAGGGAATCGAGGCGCGGCCGGTCGAGGTGCAATGCGCGCTCAGCCCCGGCCTGCCCGGCTTCGGCATCGTCGGCCTGCCCGACAAGGCGGTCAGCGAGGCGCGCGAGCGGGTGCGGGCGGCGCTCAACGCGCTCTCGATCGCCCTGCCCTCGCGCCGGATCACCGTCAACCTGTCGCCCGCCGACCTGCCCAAGGAAGGCTCGCATTTCGACCTGCCGATCGCGCTGGCGCTGCTGGCGGCGATCGAGATCCTGCCCGCCGACGCGGTCGACGGCGTCATGGCCCTGGGCGAGCTGTCGCTCGACGGCAAGCTGGTGCCGGTGCTGGGCGCCCTGCCCGCCGCGCTGGCGGCGGCCGAGTCCGACCGGGCTCTGCTGTGTCCCGAGGCCTGCGGCGCCGAAGCCGCCTGGGTCGGCGCCACCCAGGTGCTCGCCGCCGGCAGCCTGTCCGAAGTCGTGCGCCACTATACCGGACAGGCGCCGCTGACCCCGGCCGAGGCGGGCGAGCTTGCCCCCCTTCCGTCCTCCCGCGACCTGCGCGACGTCAAGGGCCAGGAGCGGGCCAAGCGGGCGCTGGAAATCGCCGCCGCCGGCCGCCACCACCTGCTGATGACCGGCCCGCCCGGCGCCGGCAAGTCGATGCTCGCCGCCCGCCTGCCCGGGCTGCTGCCGCCGCTCTCGGCACCCGAGGCGCTGGAAACCTCGATGATCCATTCGCTCGCCGGGTTGCTCGACGAGGGCGGCATCTCGCGCGTGCGGCCGTTCCGCAAGCCGCATCACACCGCCTCGATCCCCGCCATCGTCGGCGGCGGCCGCGGCGCCAAGCCGGGCGAGATCAGCCTCGCCCATAACGGGGTGCTGTTCCTCGACGAGCTACCGGAATTCCCGCGCCCGGTGCTGGAGACCCTGCGCCAGCCGATCGAGACCGGAGAGGTCGTCGTCGCCCGCGCCAACGCCCATGTCCGCTATCCCGCCCGCTTCCTGCTGATCGCCGCCGCCAACCCGTGCAAATGCGGCCACCTGACCGACCCGGCCCGCGCCTGCGCCAAGGCCCCGCATTGCGGCGAGGATTACCTGGGCCGCATCTCGGGGCCGTTGATGGACCGGTTCGACCTGCGCATCGAGGTGCCGCCCGTCGCCTATCGCGACCTCGACCTGCCGGCGGCGGGCGAGGGCTCGGCCGAGGTGGCCGAGCGGGTGGCGGCGGCCCGCGCCCTGCAAAGCGCGCGTTTCGAAGGCCGCCCGGAGATCCGCGTCAATGCCGATGCCGAGGGCACGCTGCTGGAAGAGATCGCCACGCCGGATGCCGAGGGCAAGGCCCTGATCGCCCGCGCAGCCGACCGCTTCGGCCTGTCGGCCCGCGGCTATCACCGCGTCCTGCGCGTCGCCCGCACCATCGCCGATCTCGACGGCTCCGACACGGTGCGCAAGCTCCATGTCGCCGAGGCGGTGAGCTACCGGCTGACCGTGGCGGCGGCGGAAAGCTGAGCCGCGGCGCTCAGCCCTGATCGGCCGGCGCGATCTCGGCCAGCCGGCGCCTTATCTCGGCCGCCGCCCCCTCCAGCGCATCGCGCGCCTCGGGCACCCAGCCGTCGAAGATCTGGAACACATGCGGCGCGTCCGGCCAGGTCTGCAGCGTCACCTCGGCGCCGAAGTCGCGCAGCCGCGCCTCCAGCCGCAAGGTATCGTCGCGCAGGATCTCGCTTTCAGACACCTGCAGCAGCACCGGCGGCGGGTCCGGGAAATCGGCGTAAAGCGGCGATAGCCGGACATCGTTGCGCGGCAGCGTCCCGGCATAGAGCCGGACCAGGTCCTCGAAGCGGGCGGCGGGCAGCAAGGCGTCGCGCCCGGCATTCTCGGCCAGGGAGGCGCCGCCGCCCGCCAGGTCGACCCAGGGCGCCAGCCCGATCGCCAGCGCCGGCGGCGTGCCGGCGGCGCAAAGCCGGGCCAGCAGTGCGAAGGCCAGCCCGCCGCCGGCACTGTCACCGGCCAGCACGATGCGCTCGGGCTCGTAGCCCAGCGCGACCAGCCCGTCCCAGGCCGCCTGCGCGTCCTCCAGCGCCGCCGGCGCCGGGTGCTCGGGGGCCAGACGGTAATCGGGGGCGAAGACCCGCAGCCCCGAGAGCTTCGACAGCCGCGCCAGCATGCCACGATGGGTGTCGGGCGAGCCGGTGGTGTAGCCGCCGCCATGGAGATAGAGGATCACGTGACGCTGGCGCACCGGGCCGCAGGAAATCCACAGCCCCGGGATCTCGGGCGCGCCCTCGGCCTCGCCGCGCACCGCGCCGGGCAGCCACAGGCTGTAGGGCGGAGCACGGAAGACCAGCCGCGCGGTACGCGCGAAGTCCCGCCTCGCCTCCTGCGGATCCCTGACATGCGACAGGCGCGGCCGGGCGATCAGCCGCAGCAGGGTATTGAGAGCGGTGAGCCGGCGGCTCACCCCGCCCTCCGGGCTTCGATCGCCTGCCAGATCTTTTCGGCCACGTTGATACCATCGAAGCGCTCGAGTTCCTGGATGCCGGTGGGCGAGGTGACGTTGATCTCGGTCAGCCACTCGCCGATGACGTCTATGCCGACGAAGACCTGGCCCTTCTCGCGCAGCACCGGGCCGATGGTGGCGCAGATCTCGCGGTCGCGCGCGGTCAGCTCGATCTTCTCGGGCCGGCCGCCGACATGCATGTTCGAGCGCGTCTCGCCCGCCGCCGGCACCCGGTTGATGGCGCCGACCGCCTCGCCGTCGACGAGGATGATGCGCTTGTCGCCGGCGGCGACGGCGGGCAGGAATTTCTGCACGATCAACGGTTCGCGGCTCATCGAGGTGAAGAGCTCGTGCAGCGAGGACAGGTTGCGGTCATTCGGATCGAGCCGGAAGACACCGGCGCCGCCATTGCCGTAGAGCGGCTTGAGGATGATGTCGCCATGGCGCTCCTTGAAGGCGCGGATGGTGGCGAGATCGCGGGCGATGGTGGTCGGCGGCGTCAGCTCGGGAAAACGCAGGACCAGGAGCTTCTCGGGCGAGTTGCGCACCCAGAACGGGTCGTTGACCACCAGCGTGCCGGGATGGATCATCTCGAGCAGGTGGGTCGTGGTGATATAGCCCATGTCGAAAGGCGGGTCCTGGCGCAGCCAGACCACGTCCCACTCGGCCAGGTCGATCTCCCGCTCCGCGCCGTATCGAACGTGATCGCCGCGCACCCGCTGCACCGTGATCGGCCAGCCCCGCGCCGTCACCCGGCCTTCCTGGTAAGCCAGCCGGTCCGGCGTGTAGAAAAACAACTCGTGGCCCCGCGCCTGGGCTTCCTCGGCCAGGCGAAAGGTGCTGTCGGCCTCGATATCCACAGCGCCGATCGGATCCATCTGCAACGCGACTTTCAAACCCATGGCCATCCCCTGAAGCTACTGCTCCTAGATGGCCCATGCGCCTGCGCGTTGCAATCGCCGGCATGCAGATCCGCCGGTTCACGCCGCCATGACATTCTCGAGTATGTCGATCCGCCCGGCCCCGTCGACAAGCGCCACGTCGACGCGCGCCAGCGTGTTCTGTCCGGCCGGCTCCCGGGCCATGAACTCGGTCGCCGCGGCCTGGATGCGTGCCAGTTGCCGCGGGCTCACCCGTTCGGCGGCGCGAGCGAAGTCGCGGCTCGTCTTGACTTCGACGAAGATCAGCCCCTCCCCGTCGCGCAACACAAGGTCGATCTCGCCGCCCGCCCCGCGCCAGCGCCGGGCGGCAACCGGATGGCCGGCGCGATCGTAGTGCCGCTCGACCGCCGCCTCGGCCGCCTGGCCGGCCTGGTAGGCACGGGCGCCGCGCCGTGCCCGCCGCGCAGCCACGCCCACCGCAGCCACGCCCACCGCAGCCACGCCCGTCACCGGCTCCGCCCCGTTTCTGCACCGCATCCCGATCGCTTGCCGCATCCCGATCCCTCCGCGTTCAATCCTTCCCGTCCAGCTTCAGCGCCGCCTGGTAGACCTGGCGCCGCGGCAGCTTCAGCGCGGCCGACACGTCGGCCACCGCATCCTTCAGCGATTTCTCGGTCAACGCCGCCCGCAACGCCTCCTCGAGAAACTCGGCATCATTCTGCGGCGCGCCCGGCCGGTCGATGACCAGCACGATCTCGCCCTTGACGTGGCGCTCAGCGAACGCCTCCGTCAGCTCGGCCAGCGTTCCCCGCGTCACTTCCTCGAATCGCTTGGTCAGTTCGCGGCAGACCGCCGCCGGCCGCTCCTTGCCGAGATGCTGTGCCAATTCCCCTAACAATTTGCTAACGCGCTTGGGCGATTCGTAGAGCACGAGCGTCGCCGGCACCGCGGCGATCTCGTCGAGGAACCGCGCCCGGGCGCCCGCCGCGGGCGGCGGGAAAGCGGCGAAGAGGAACCGGTCGGTCGGCAGGCCGGAGACCGTCAGCGCCGCCAGGACCGCCGAGGGACCGGGGGCGACATGGATCGGGTGCCCGGCCTCGATTGCGGCGCGGGCTAGGCGGTAGCCGGGATCGGCGACCAGAGGCGTGCCCGCCTCCGAGGCGTAGACCACCGACTTGCCCTCCTCGAGCGCGCGCAGCAGCCGCGGCCGGGCCTGGGCGCCGTTGTGATCGTGATAGGCGACCACCGGCCGGTCGCCCAGCGCCACCCCGTGCAGCTCCATCAGGTGGCGCAGGGTCCGGGTGTCCTCGGCCGCCAGCACGTCGGCCCCGGCCAGCAGATCGAGCGCGCGCAGCGTGATGTCGCGCGCCGCGCCGATCGGCGTGGCGATGAAATACAGCCCCGGCGCGGGCGCCGGCGCGCCCTTCCTGCTCTCGTCCCTGTCCTTGCCCGTCATCGCCGTCCGCTCCTCTGGCACGTTTACTTCACCCGCTGTTGCGCTTAGGCTGCCGCCGACCATCCGCCAATTCCGGGAGCCGAAAGTCTGATGTTCGCCGTTCTGGGTTTCGCCCGCAAGTCATTGGCCCGTCTCGCCCTTGTCGTCACCGCCCTGTTCTCGGTCCTGGCTCTGGCCGCCTGCGTGCCCGGCACGACCGGCGGCGGCCAGATGATCAATACCGGCGCCCCGGTGCCGGTGGCGCTGCTGGTGCCCTCGGGCTCGGGCCAGGCCGGCGACGAGGTGCTGGCCCAGAGCCTCGAGAACGCCGCCCGGCTGGCGATCTCGGATCTCGACGGCGTCAAGATCGACCTGCGCGTCTATTCCACCGCCGGCCAGCCGGCCCAGGCCGCCGCGATGGCGACCAAGGCGGTCGACGAGGGCGCCAAGATCATCCTCGGCCCGGTCTATGCCCAGTCGGCCAATGCCGCGGGTCTGGCGGTCGCCGGCCGCAATGTCAACGTGCTCAGCTTCTCGAACAATGCCGCCATCGCCGGCGGCAATGTCTTCATCCTCGGCCCGACCTTCCGCAACACCGCCAACCGGCTGGTGCGCTACGCCGTCGCGCAGGGGCGCGGCAACATCATGATCGTCCATGACGGCACCACCGCCGGCATGGCCGGGCAGGCGGCGATCTCGGGCGCGATCCAGGCAAACGGGGCGACGCTGGCGGGCTCGGATTCCTACGCGTTCTCGCAGAAGGGCGTGCTCGACGCCGCGCCCGGCATCGCCAAGGACATCCAGAACAGCGGCGCCGAGGCGGTGTTCTTCACCGCCAATACCGCCGGCGCCCTGCCGCTGGTTACCCAGATCCTGACCGAGAACCATGTCGACCCCAAGGTCACCCAGTTCATCGGCCTGACCCGCTGGGACATCCCGGCCTCGACCCTGTCGCTACCCGGCGTCCAGAACGGCTGGTTCGCGCTGCCCGATCCGGGCCTGAGCCAGCAATTCGCCAGCCGCTACGCCACCGCCTTCGGCGGCCCGCCGCTGCCGATCACCGGGCTGGCCTATGACGGCATCGCCGCGATCGGGGCGCTGGTCAAGGCCGGCAAGGCCGACGCGCTGACCGCCCGGGCGCTGACCCAGTCGGCCGGCTTCGTCGGCGTCGGCGGCATCTTCCGGCTGCTGCCCGACGGCACCAACGAGCGCGGCCTCGCCGTCGCCCAGATCGTCAATAACCAGGTAAACGTGATTGACCCCGCCCCAAGAAGCTTTGGCGCCGGCGCCGGGTTCTGACCCGGCCCCCGCCCGCCAGCCGGCGCCCGACGCGCTGATCCGCCCGGCCGAGGAGATTTTCGACGCCCCGCGGGTGATCGCCGAGATCGACGCGGCGCTGGCCGCTGCCGACACCACCGACCCCAAGGCGCTGCGGGCCGAGGCGGTCCGCGTGCTGACGACCGCCCGCAAGGCCGGCAACGCGGCGCTGTCGGCGGCCTTCGCCGAGCGCCCGCGCGCGGCGCGCGAATTGATCTCGGGCCAGGCCTACCTGACCGACGGGCTGGTGAACGCGGCGCTGCATGTCGCCCAGACCCACCTCCATCCGCGCCCCAACCCGACCGAGGGCGAGCGCATCGCGCTGCTGGCGGTCGGCGGCTACGGCCGGGCCGAGATGGCGCCGCATTCCGATATCGACCTGCTGTTCCTGATCCCGTGGAAGCTGACCGGCTGGGCCGAGAGCCTGGTCGAATCGATGCTCTACATCCTGTGGGACCTGCGACTGAAGGTCGGCCATTCGACCCGCACGGTGGCCGACTGCATCCGGCTGGGCAAGGAGGACATCACCATCCGCACCGCCCTGCTGGAACACCGCTTCCTGGCCGGCGACGCGGCGCTGGCGCAGGAGCTGAAGGACAAGCTTTGGAGCGACCTGTTCCGCAATACCGGGCCGGAGTTCATCGAGGCCAAGCTGGCCGAGCGGGCCGAGCGCCACAAGCGCCAGGGCGGCCAGCGCTACGTGCTCGAGCCCAACGTCAAGGAGGGCAAGGGCGGGCTGCGCGACCTGCAGACGCTCTACTGGATCGCGAAATACCTGCACGGCGTCGACAAGGCGGCGGAACTGGTCGATCTCGGCGTGCTGCTGCCCGAGGAATACGCCGCCTTCGCCCAGGCCGAGAATTTCCTCTGGGCGGTGCGCTGCCACCTGCATTACATCACCGGCCGGGCGATGGACCAGCTGACCTTCGACCTGCAGGTCGAGGTCGCCGAACGCATGGGATACGCCGATGCCGGCGGCCGCCGGGCGGTCGAGATCTTCATGCAGGACTATTTCCGCCAGGCCACCAAGGTCGGCGAGATCACCCGCATCTTCCTGACCAAGCTCGAGGCCCAGCACGTCAAGACCGCCCCCGCCCTGACCCGCTTCTTCCGCCGCCGGCGCAAGCTGCGCGAGGGCATGGTGCTGGTGCAGAACCGGCTCGCCATCGCCGACGAGGAAGCCTTCCTGTCGGACAAGCTCAACCTGCTGCGGATCTTCGAGGAGGGGCTGCGCACCGGCCACCTGCTGCACCCGGACGCGATGCGGCTGGTCTCGGCCCATCTCGACATGATCGACGACGAGATGCGCGAGGACAAGATCGCCAACCGCATCTTCCTCGGCCTGCTGCTCAAGCACGGCAACCCCGAGCGGGCGCTGCGGCGGATGAACGAGCTCGGCGTGCTGGGCGCCTTCATCCCGGAATTCGAGCGCATCATCGCGATGATGCAGTTCAACGTCTACCACCACTACACGGTCGACGAGCATACCATCCAGTGCATCTCGACCCTGGCCCAGATCGAGCGCGGGGAACTGGTCGAGGAGCTGCCGATCGCCAGCCGCATCCTCAAGGAGGGCGTGAACCGCAAGGTGATCTATGTCGCGCTGCTGCTGCACGACATCGGCAAGGGCCGGCCCGAGGATCATTCGGTGATCGGCGCCCAGATCGCCCGCCGGCTGGCGCCGCGTCTGGGGCTGAACGCGGAAGAGAGCGACACGGTCGAATGGCTGGTGCGCTATCACCTGCTGATGTCGGACATGGCGCAGAAGCGCGACATTTCCGACCCGCGCACCGTGCGCGCCTTCGCCAAGCTGGTGAAGACCAAGAAGCGGCTCGACCTGCTGACGGTGCTGACCGTCTGCGACATCCGCGGCGTCGGCCCGGGGACGTGGAACAACTGGAAGGCCATGCTGCTGCGCAAGCTCTACGGCGACACCGCGCAGGCGCTGGAAACCGGGCTCGAGGACCTCAACCGCGACAAGCGCGAGAACGAGGCCAAGCGGCAGCTGCGCGAGGCGCTGGCCGACTGGGACCGCAAGGACCTGCGGGCCGAGACCGCGCGCCATTACGGCCCCTACTGGCAGGGCTTGTCGACCGACACCCACGTCGTCTTCGCCAACCTGCTGCGCGACCTGCCGGAGAGCGAGATCCGCATCGACCTGCATCTCGACGCCGATCACGACGCCACCCGCGCCTGCTTCGCGCTGGCCGACCATCCCGGCATCTTCTCGCGCCTCGCCGGGGCGCTGGCGCTGGTCGGCGCCAACGTCGTCGACGCGCGCACCTATACCTCGAAGGACGGCTATGCCACCGCGGTGTTCTGGATCCAGGACGCCGAGGGCCACCCCTACGAGACCGAGCGCCTGCCGCGCCTCAAGCAGATGATCGACAAGACCCTGAAGGGCGAGGTGGTGGCGCGCGAGGCACTGAAGGATCGCGACAAGCTGAAGAAGCGCGAGCGCGAGTTCCGCTTCCCGACCTCGATCGCCTTCGACAACGAGGGCTCGGAGATCTACACCATCATCGAGGTCGACACCCGCGACCGGCCGGGGCTGCTCTACGACCTGACCCGGACCCTGGCGAGCAACAACATTTACATTGCCTCGGCCGTCATCGCGACCTATGGCGCTCAGGTGGTCGACAGCTTTTACGTCAAGGACATGTTCGGGTTGAAACTGCACGCCAAGCCGAAGCAGGAGGCGCTGGAGCGCAAGCTGCGCGAAGCCATCGCCAAGGGCGCCGAGAGGGCCCAGGGCTGATGCAGCCGATCCGTCTGGTGAAGGGGTTCGTCACCGTCGGCGGCTGGACCCTGGCAAGCCGCCTGCTGGGCTTCGTCCGCGACATCCTGATCGCCGCCTATCTCGGCGCCGGGCCGGTGGCGCAGGCCTTCATCATCGCCTTCTCGCTGCCCAACATGTTCCGCCGCTTCTTCGCCGAGGGCGCCTTCAACATGGCCTTCGTGCCGATGTTCTCGAAGCGGCTGGAGGGCGAGGAGGATGCCGAGGGCTTCGCCCGCGACGCTTTCTCGGGGCTGTCGACGCTGCTGATCGCCTTCACCCTGCTCGCCCAGCTGGCGATGCCGTGGCTGGTGCTGGCGATGGCCTCGGGCTTCGCCGGCGACGACCGCTTCGCCATGGCGGTGCAGTTCGGTCGCATCGCCTTTCCCTATATCCTGTTCATCTCGCTCGCCGCGCTGTGCTCGGGCGTGCTCAACGCCGCCGGCCGCTTCACCGCCGCCGCCGCCGCGCCGGTGCTGCTCAACGTGTTGTTCATCTCGGCCCTGGCCGGGGCCGATATCCTGGGCTGGCCCTTCGGCCTGACCTTGGCCTGGACGGTGCCGGTGGCCGGCGTCGCCCAGCTCGGGCTGGTCTGGATCGCGGCGGCGCGGGCCGGGTTCCGGCTGACGCCGCGGCTGCCGCGGCTGACGCCCGAGATGAAGCGGCTGGCGCGGATCGCGGCGCCGGCGATGCTGGCCGGCGGCGTGGTCCAGGTGAACCTGCTGATCGGCCGCCAGGTGGCCAGCTATTTCGGCAATGCCGTCGCCTGGCTCTACAATGCCGACCGGCTCTACCAGCTTCCCCTCGGCGTCGTCGCCATCGCCATCGGCGTGGTGCTGCTGCCCGACCTCGCCCGCAAGCTCAAGGCCGGCGACGTCGCCGGCGGCCGGGCCTCGTTCAGCCGCGCGACCGAGTTCGCGCTGGCGCTGACCGTGCCCGCCGCCGTCGCCCTGATCGTCATCCCGATGCCGCTGATCCACGTCCTGTTCGAGCGCGGCCGCTTCACCGCCGCCGACGTGCCGCCGACGGCGCTGGCGGTCTCGGTCTACGGCGCCGGGCTGCCCGCCTTCGTGCTGCAGAAGGTGCTGCAGCCGCTGTTCTTCGCCCGCGAGGACACGCGGCGGCCGTTCTACTATGCCGTCGTCGCGATGGTGGTGAACGCGGCGCTGGCACTCGGCCTCGCCCCCTTCCTCGGCTTCATCGCCGCCGCCCTGGGGACGACGCTGGCGGGCTGGGCGATGGTCTGGCAGCTCTGGTCCGGCTCGCGCGCGATGGGGCCGGCGGCGGGCCTCGACGAACGCTTCCGCCGCCGCGCGCCGCGCATCGTGCTGGCCTCGGCCGGGATGGGGCTGTGCCTGTTCGTCACGATGATGGAGCTCGAGGGGATGCTGGCCGCCGGGGCGCTGAAATACCTCGCCCTGCTGATCCTGATCGGCGTCGGCGTGGTCAGCTATTTCGGCATCGGCGCCGCGATCGGGGCGTTCCGGCTGTCCGACTTCCGCTCGGCCCTGCGCCGCGGCGGCTGAGCGGATCACGCCTGAAACCGTGACCGCGATATAGTTGACATCGCCAACTACCTGCGACAGAGTTGCCGCGGGAGGAATGGAATGCGCACCCAGATTTGTATCATCGGGGGCGGGCCGTCGGGTCTGCTCCTGTCGCATATCCTGCACCGGGCCGGGATCGATTCGGTGGTGCTGGAACGGCGCAGCCGCGCCTACGTGCTCGGCCGGATCCGCGCCGGCGTGCTGGAATGGGGCAGCGTGCGGATGCTCGACGCCGCCGGGCTCGGCGAACGGATGCAGCGCGAGGGCTTCGTCCATGACGGCACCTACCTCGCCTCGCGCAATCGCGGCTTCCGCGTCGACTTCAAGGGCCTGACCGGCCACCCGGTGATGGTCTACGGCCAGACCGAGGTGACGCGCGACCTTTACGACGCGCGCGACGCGATGGGCGGCACGGTGATCGACGAGGCCGAGGGCGTGACCCTGCACGGCCTGCCCGACAGCCCCCACGTCACCTACATCAAGGACGGCACCGAGCACCGGATCGACTGCGACTACATCGCCGGCTGCGACGGCTTCCACGGCCCCAGCCGGGCGGCGATGCCGGAAAGCCTGCTGAAGACCTACGAAAAGGTCTATCCCTTCGGCTGGCTCGGTATCCTGTCGGAAACGCCGCCGGTCTCGGACGAGCTGATCTACGCCAACCACGACCGCGGCTTCGCACTCTGCTCGATGCGCAACGCCAATCTCAGCCGCTACTACCTGCAGGTGCCGCTGGAGGACACGGTCGAGAAATGGACCGACGATGCCTTCTGGGACGAGTTGAGACGCCGCATCCCGCATGACGCGGCCGAAACCCTGGTCACCGGCCCGTCGATCGAGAAATCCATCGCCCCGCTGCGCAGCTTCGTCGCCGAGCCGATGCGCTGGGGCAAGCTGTTCCTGGCCGGCGACGCCGCCCATATCGTGCCGCCCACCGGCGCCAAGGGGTTGAACCTGGCCGTGTCCGACGTCCACTACCTGTCGGAGGCGCTGATCGCCCATTACAGGACCGGCGACGACACGCTGATCGAGGGCTATTCGGCGACCGCGCTGGCCCGGGTGTGGAAGGCGATCCGTTTCTCGTGGTGGATGACGACGCTGCTGCACCGCTTCCCGAACCAGACCGAGTTCGACCAGCGTATCCGCGACAGCGAAATGGACTATCTTGAGCATTCGGTGGCGGCCCGCACGGCGCTGGCCGAGAACTATATCGGCCTGCCATTCTGACGCCGTCCTGAAGGTTCCAAGGGAGACGCCCATGCAGATCTGCGATCTCGACGACATCCGCATCCATTACCGCGAGGACGGCGACCCGAAAGGCGCGCCGGTGGTCTTCGCCAACTCGCTGGGCACCGACCTGCGGCTCTGGGACAAGGTGGTGCCGCTGCTGCCCGCCGGCCTGCGGATCATCCGCTACGACAAGCGCGGCCACGGCCTGACCGATTGCCCGCCCGGCCCCTATGCGATGGGCACGCTGGTGCGCGATGCCGAGCGGCTGCTGGACGCGCTGGAGATCCGCGACTGCGTCTTCGTCGGCCTATCGATCGGCGGCATGATCGCCCAGGGGCTGGCGGTGAAGCGGCTCGACCAGGTCCGGGCGATGGTGCTGTCGAACACCGCCGCCAAGATCGGCACCAAGGAAATGTGGGAGAGCCGGATCCAGGGCGTGCTCGACGGCGGCATCGAGGCGTTGGCCGAGGGCATCCTCGAACGCTGGTTCACCAAGCCCTTCCGCGACACGCCCGAATTCACCGGCTGGCGCAACATGCTGATCCGCCAGCCGGTGGAAGGCTATGCCGGCTGCTCGGCCGCGATCTCGGGCACCGATTTCTACACCCCGACCTCGGGCCTCGCCCTGCCGACGCTGGCCATCGCCGGCTCCGAGGACGGCTCGACCCCGCCCGACCTGGTGCGCGAGACCGCCGATCTGGTCAAGGGCAGCCGCTTCCACCTGATCCGCGGCGCCGGCCACCTGCCCTGCGTCGAGAAGCCCGCCGAATATGCCGAGGTGCTGACCCAATTCCTCAAGGAGACCGGCCATGTCTGAGCGCCGCAAGCAGGGCGAAGCCACCCGCCGCCGCACGCTGGGCGACGACCACGTCAACCGCAGCCAGCAGACCGGGACCGATTTCGACACCCCCTTCGTCGACCTGATCACCGAGGCGGCCTGGGGCCATGTCTGGTCGCGCGACACGATCCCGCCGCGCGAACGCTCGATGATCACGCTGGCGCTGCTGGCGGGCCTGGGCAACTGGGAAGAATTCGCCCTGCACCTGCGCGCCACCGCCAATACCGGCGCCTCGGCCGAGGACATCCGCGAGGTGCTGCTGCATGTCGCGATCTATGCCGGGGTGCCGCGCGCCAACCACGCCTTCAAGCTGGCGCGCGAAATCCTGGCCGAAATGGAGGAAACCGATGACTGACGCCCCCACCACCGGGCCGCTGGTGTCCCGCGACCGGCTCTGGCACCCGCCGGCCTACACGCCGGGCTACAAGACCTCGGTCACCCGCGCGCCCTCGCGTGCCCTGATCGCCACCGGCTCGACGCTGAGCGAGGAGACCGGCCCGGTCTTCGGCCGCGACATGCTGGGCGAGATGGACAACAACCTGATCCTCAACTTCACCGGCCAGCCGGCGATCGGCGAGCGCATCATCATGCACGGCCGCGTGACCGACGATCAGGGCCGGGCGGTGCCGGGCGTGCTGCTGGAGATCTGGCAGGCGAACGCGGGTGGCCGCTACCGCCACAAGAAGGACGGCTATGCCGCCCCGCTCGACCCCAATTTCGGCGGCTGCGGCCGGACCGTGACCAACGAGCGCGGCGAATACGAGTTCCTCACCATCCGCCCCGGCGCCTATCCCTGGCCCAACGGGGTCAACGACTGGCGGCCGATGCATATCCACGTCTCGGTCTTCGGCTCGGGTTTCGGCCAGCGCCTGATCACCCAGATGTATTTCGAGGGCGACCCGCTGATCGCCCGCTGCCCGATCGTCAACACGATCAAGGACCGCTCGGCGGTCGAACAACTGGTCGCGCCGCTCGACATGAGCGCGGCGATCCCGATGGACTGCCTCGCCTACCGCTTCGACATCGTGCTGCGCGGCCGCCGCCAGACCTTCTTCGAAAACCGGCCGGAGGGCATGTGATGGTCCAGAAACTCCCCTACCTGCCCGAGACGCCGTCGCAGACCGCCGGGCCTTACGTCCATATCGGCCTGACACCGAACGCCCTGGGCAATGCCGGCATCTACCCGTCCGACCTCGGCACCTCGCCGATCCGCGACGGCGCCAAGGGCGAGCGCATCACCGTCACCGGCCATGTCCGCGACGGCGCCGGCATGTTGCTGCGCGACGCGCTGATCGAAAGCTGGCAGGCCGATGCCGACGGGCTCTACCCGGCGCCGAACGAGAAGCGCGGACAGGCCGATCCCAACGTCACCGGCTGGGCCCGGATCATCGCCGATTTCGACAGCGGCGACTGGACGCTGGAAACGATCAAGCCGGGCCGGGTGCCGCATCCCTCCGGCGGGCTGATGGCGCCGCATATCTCGCTCTGGGTCGTGGCGCGCGGGATCAATATCGGGCTGCAGACCCGGATCTATTTCGAGGACGAGGAGGCGGCCAACGCCGAATGCCCGGTGCTGGCCCGGATCGAGCACAAGGGACGCATCCCGACCCTGCTGGCGAAAAAGACCGGCCCCGGCGCCTACCGTTTCGACGTCGTGCTGCAGGGCCCCGACGAAACCGTGTTCTTCGACATCTGAGGTCCGATGCGTATCATCCTTGTTCACGGCGCCTGGAGCGACGGGCGCACCTGGGAGGCCGTCGCGCCCCTGCTCACCGCGGCGGGCCATGACGTCACCGCCGTCACCCTGCCCGGCCACGGCGCCGACGGAAAGGCGCCGGGCGAGGTCGGGATGGCCGATTACGCCGCCCATGTCGCCGGCATCGCGGCGGAGGGCGCGCCGGCGCTGCTGGTCGGCCACTCGATGGGCGGCATGGTGATCTCGGCGGCGGCCGATCTGGCGCCCGAGGCCGTGCGCAAGCTGGTCTATGTCGCCGCCCTGCTGCCGCGCTCGGGCCAGTCTCTGCTCGACCTGATCAAGACGCAGCAGACGCGCGGCGTTGCCGATGCCGTGCGCCCGGCCGACCAGCCCGGCGCCACCGTTCTGGTGCCGGAGCAGGCGGCGGACGCGCTGTTCCAGGATGCCACGCCCGAGCAGCGGGCGCAGGCGATGACCCGCTTCGTGCCCCAGCCGAACAAGGGTCAGACCGACCGGGTGGACCTGACCGAGGCCCGCTTCGGCAGCTTGCCCCGGGCCTATGTCTTCTGCACCGAGGACCGCACCGTGACATATCCGTTGCAGCAGGCTATGGAGGCCGCGAGCCCCTGTGCCGAGAGGTTCACGCTCGATTGCGGCCACCTGCCGCAACTGACACGACCGGCGGCCCTCTCGGAGATCCTGGCCGCGCTGTGAAGGAAGACCATGTCGAATCCCTGCATCATCTGCGTCGCCATCACCGGATCGGTCCCCCGCAAGGAGGACAACCCGGCCGTTCCCGTCACCATCGCCGAGCAGGTCGAAAGCACCCAGGCCGCCTATGAGGCCGGGGCGTCGATCGCCCATTGCCACGTCCGCAACGACGACCAGACGCCGACCTCGGACCCCGACAAGTTCGCGGCGCTGAAGGAGGGGATCGAGAAGCATTGCCCGGGCATGATCGTCCAGCTGTCGACTGGCGGCCGCTCGGGCGCCGGGCAGGCGCGCGGCGGCATGCTGCCGCTGCGGCCAGACATGGCCTCGCTCTCGGTCGGCTCGAACAACTTCCCGACCCGGGTCTACGAGAACCCGCCCGAGCTGGTCGACTGGCTGGCCTCGGAGATGCTGAAATACGACGTCAAACCCGAGATCGAGGCCTTCGACCTGTCGCACATCTTCCAGGCGGTGAAGATGAGCGCGGACGGCCGGCTGAAGAAGCCGCTCTACATCCAGTTCGTCATGGGCGTGATGAACGCGATGCCGGTCGACAAGGAGGTCTTCGACTTCTACGTGCACACGCTCAAGCGGCTGGCGCCCGACGCGCAATGGTGCGGTGCCGGGGTCGGCGCCGGGCAGATCCTGGTCAACGAATGGTCGATCGCCGCCGGCGGCCACACCCGCACCGGGCTCGAGGATAATGTCCGGCTCGACCGCAACACTTTGGCGCCCTCGAACGCGGCGCTGGTGGAACGGGCGGCGACGCTCTGCGCCAAGTACGACCGGCCGGTCGCCACCCCGGCGCAGGCGCGCGAAATCCTCGGGCTGCGGAGCGCCTGATGCCGGCCTCGCCCCTCGACAGCGCGATGTTCCGCGAGCTGTTCGGCGATGCCGAGGCCGGGCGGCTGTTCACCGACACGGCCGAGGTCCGGGCGATGCTGCTGGTCGAGGGCGCGCTGGCCAAGGCGCAGGGCGGCCTCGGCGTGATCCCCGAGGTCAGCGCCGCCTTCCTGCACCGCGCCTGCCACGAGGTCCAGATCGACCCGGCCGGGCTGGCGGCCCAGACCGGCAATGACGCGGTCTGCGTCCCGGCGCTGGTGGCGGCCACGCGCAAGGCGCTGGAGGCGCCCGAGCATGCGCAATACCTGCATTGGGGCGCGACCAGCCAGGACATCATGGACACCGCCCTGATCCTGCGCCTGCGCCAGGCGCTGGCGATCTGCGAGGCGCGGCTGGTGGTCACCGTCACCGCGCTCGGCCAGCTGGCCCAGGCCCATGCCGGGACGCCGATGACCGGCCGCACCTACGGCCAGGCGGCGACGCCGACCAGCTTCGGCGCCGTGGTCGCGTCCTGGGGGATGCCGCTGATCCGTCACCTCGAGCGGCTGAACGAGCTGCGGCCCCGGCTGCTGACCGTCTCGCTGTCGGGCGCCGCCGGAACCCTGGGCGCGATGGGGGAGAAGGGGCCGGAGGTGCGGGCGGAACTCGCCCGCCTGCTCGGCCTCGCCGATCCGGGCGCGAGCTGGCACGCGACCCGCGACGGCATCGCCGAATGCGCCGGCTGGCTGGCGGGCGTCTCGGCCACGCTCGGCAAGCTCGGCGAAGACCTGGTGACGCTGACCCAATCGGGGATCGAGGAGATCGCCCTGCCGACCGGCGGCGGCTCTTCGACCATGCCGCAGAAGGTCAACCCGGTGGCGCCCTCGCTGCTGGTGGCGCTGGCGCGGCAGGCGGTCGGGCTGAACGCCAATGTGCAGGGCGCAGCGGTCCATCAGGCCCAGCGCGACGCCACCGCCTGGCTGGTCGAATGGATGTCGCTGCCGCAGCTCGTGCTCGGCACCGCCCGCGGGCTGGCCGTGGCGCTGGCGCTGGCCGAGGGGATCGCCCCGCGCACCGACCGGATGCTGGAAACGCTGGAAGGCGGGCTCGGCCTGATCCATGCCGAGGCGCTGTCCTTCCTGCTGGCGCGCGAGATGCCCCGGCCCGAGGCGCAGGCGGCGGTCAAGGCGCTGGCGAAGGAGGCGCGCGCAACCGGCACGCCGCTGGCCGAGCTGGCCGCGCAACGCTGGCCCGGCACCGACTGGGCCGCCGCGCTGGCGCCCGAGGCCCAGCTCGGCCAGGCCCCGGCCGAGGCCCGTGCCTTCGCCGCGATGGCCGCCGCCCTGCCCCGGCCGTCCTGACCCGGCGAAACTGACGTCGCGTCGCGCCCCACCCGACCGCTTCACAGCCCGGCCCGGGCCGCCTAGGCTCCCCGAACTTGCCCGGCCTGCGTAGGACGCCATGCAAAACCGCGCCGCCCTGATCTTCGTGCTGATCACGGTCACGCTCGATTCCATCGGCATCGGGCTGATCTTCCCGGTCATGCCGCAGCTGATCGAGGAAGTGACCGGCGGAGACCTGTCGCAGGCGGCGGTCTGGGGCGGGGTGCTGGCGACCTCCTTCGCGGTGATGCAATTCCTCTTCGGCCCCGTCGTCGGCAACCTCTCGGACCGCTACGGCCGCCGCCCGGTGATGCTGACGGCGCTGGCGGTGATGGCGGCCGACTACCTGGTGATGGCGCTGGCCGGCTCGGTCTGGCTGCTGCTGGCCGGGCGCCTGCTGGCGGGGATCACCGCCGCCACCCATTCGACCGCCGCGGCCTATGTCGCCGACATCTCAGCCCCCGAGGACCGCGGCCGCAACTTCGGCCTGATCGGCGCCGGCTTCGGCATGGGCTTCATCCTCGGGCCGCTGATCGGCGGGCTGCTGGCGGCGCTCGACACCCGCGCGCCCTTCTACGGCGCCGCGCTGATGGCGGCGGCCAACCTGGCGCTCGGCCTCGCCGTCCTGCCCGAGACCGTCACCGACCGCATCCGCCGCCCGTTCAGGTGGTCCCGCGCCAACCCGCTGGGCGCCTTCCGCGCCGCCGGCAAGCTGCCCGGCCTGACCCGGCTGATGGCCGTCTTCCTGCTGCTCTCGGTCGCCGGCTACGTCTACCCGGCGATCTGGGCCTATTACGGCCGCACCCGCTTCGGCTGGGGCGCCGGCACCGTCGGGCTGTCGCTGGCGCTCTATGGCGGGGCGATGATGGCGGTGCAGGCGCTGCTGGTCGGCCCGGCGATCCGCCGTATCGGCGAGGCCCGCGCCGCCTCGGCCGGGATGGCGGTCGACCTCGTCTCGGCCCTGTTCTACGGCGTCGTCACCAGCCCCGTCGCCGCGCTCGCCTTCACGCCCTTTGCCGCGCTCGGCGGCCTCTCGACCCCGGCGCTGCAGGCGCTGGCCTCGCGCGCCGCCCCCGACGATGCCCAGGGCGAGCTGCAGGGCGTGCTGGCCAGCCTGTCGGCCGTCTCGATGATCCTGTCGCCGCTGATCATGACCGCCACATTCTCGGCCTTCACGCGGCCCGGCGCGGCGGTCTATGCTCCCGGGGCGCCCTTCCTGCTGGCGGCTGTCCTGCTGGTCGTTTGCATCCTGCTTCATGTCGCCGGCCCGCGCGTAGCGGCCCCCGAGAAAGACCTAGCCTGAGCCGAAACCATCTGCCCCCGGAAAGAGGAGACCGAGATGCAGAAAATCCGCGCCGCCGTGTGCCACGCCTTCAACGAGCCGCTGGTGATCGAGGAGGTCAACCTGGCCCCGCCCGGCCCCGGCGAGGTCGAGATCACGCTCGACGCCGTGGCGATCTGCCATTCCGACATCTCCTATGCCGAGGGTGCATGGGGCGGCACCCTGCCGGCGGTCTACGGCCACGAGGCGGCGGGCAGGATCTCGGCCACCGGCGAAGGCGTGACCGGCTACAAGCCCGGCGACAGCGTGATCGCCACCCTGATCCAGTCCTGCGGCACCTGCCCGGCCTGCGCCACCGGCCACCCGGTGCGCTGCGAAACCCCGCGCGACAACGATAACGGCCCGCTCAGCATGGGCGACGGCAGCACCCTCGCCCGCGGCCTCAACTGCGGCGCCTTTGCCGAGAAGATGGTGGTCAAGACCAGCCAGATCGCCCCCTACCCGGCCGAGATCCCGGCCTCCTCCGCCTGCCTGCTGTCCTGCGGCGTGATCACCGGCATCGGCGCGGTGGTGAATACCGGCGGCGTCCGCGCCGGCGAGACCGTCGTCGTCATCGGCGCCGGCGGCGTCGGCCTCAACGCCATCCAGGGCGCCCGCATCGCCGGCGCCGGCCGCATCATCGCCGTCGACATGAGCCAGGAGAAACTCGACGCCGCCCGCGACTTCGGCGCCACCGACGGCATCCTCGCCACCGATCCCAAGCCGTGGTCGGCGGCACGCAAGATCACCGGCCGCGGCGCCGATGCCGTCTTCGTCACCGTCGGCGCCATCCCCGCCTACGACACCGCCGCGCGCTACCTCGCCCCCGGCGGCCGGCTGGTGGCCGTCGGCATGCCCCATTCCGGCGCCAAGTCGAATTACGAGCCGGTCATCCTCGCCGCCACCGGCCAGCAGATGGTCGGCTCGCTGATGGGCGACACCGTGCTGGTGCGCGACATCCGCTGGATGGTCGATCTCTACCAGCAGGGCCGGCTCAAGCTCGACGAACTGGTCTCGAACCGCTTCACGCTGGACCAGATCAACGAGGCCTTCGAAAGCACCAAGTCCGGCACCGCCCGCCGCAACGTCATCACCTTCTGAAGGGGCCCCGCCCTTTCATCTTCAGCCAAATATCCTGCGGGGGTCCGGGGGCGCAAAGCCCCCGGCGCTCTCCAACCCGCGAAAGGCCCGTCCCATGCGCCTCGCCGATCTGGAGATCTTCACCGTCGCCCCGCCCGCCCCGGGCTGGGGCGGCCGCTACTGGACCTTCGTCAAGCTGACCACCGATGACGGCATCGTGGGCTACGGCGAATGCTACGCCTCGACCGTCGGCCCCGGGGCGATGAAGGCGGTGATCGAGGATGTCTTCGCCCGCCACATGCAGGGCGAGAGCCCCGAGAACGTCGAACTGATGTTCCGCCGCGCCTATTCCGCCGGCTTCACCCAGCGCCCCGACCCGACCGTGATCGGCGCCTTCTCGGGGCTGGAAATCGCCTGCTGGGACATCGTCGGCAAGGCCCGCGAGCGGCCGGTCTGGGCGCTGCTGGGCGGCAAGATGAACGAACGCATCCGCTCCTACACCTATCTTTACCCGCAGCCAGGCCAGGACGGGGCCGAGTTCTGGGTCAGCCCCGAGATGGCGGCGGAAGCGGCGCGGCACTACGTCGACCTCGGCTTCACCGCGGTCAAGTTCGACCCGGCCGGCCCCTACACGATCCGCGGCGGCCACCAGCCGGCGATGTCCGACATCAGCCGCTCGGTCGCCTTCTGCAGCGCGATCCGCGACGAGATCGGCGACAGGGCCGACCTGCTGTTCGGCACCCACGGACAGTTCACCACCGCCGGCGCGATCCGGCTGGGCCAGGCGCTGGAGCCCTACAACCCGCTGTGGTTCGAGGAACCGATCCCGCCCGACAACCTGCTCGAATTCGCCGAGGTCGCCCGCGCGGTGCGGATCCCCGTCGCCACCGGCGAGCGGCTGACCACCAAGGCCGAATTCGCCACCCTGCTGCGTTCGGGCGGGGCGAAGATCCTGCAACCGGCGCTCGGCCGGGTCGGCGGCATCTGGGAGGCGAGGAAGCTGGCCGCGATCGCCGAGGTGTTCAACGCCGAGATGGCGCCGCACCTCTATGCCGGGCCGGTGGAATGGGCGGCGAACATCCACCTGAGCGCCTCGATCCCCAACCTTCTGATCGCCGAGACGATCGACACCGGCGGCGCCTTCCACCTCGCCCTGATCCAGCATTCGATCACCTGGGAGGACGGCTTCATCATCGCGCCCGAAGCGCCGGGGCTGGGCATCGCCTTCGACGAGGATCTCGCCCGCGCCCATCCCTATGACGGCGACAAGCTGCACCTGGAGATGCAGGAGGCGCCCTGCGACTATGCCAACGGCAACCGCTTCGAGGGCGGCGCACCGTCGTCGGATGCGGGACAGAAGGCGTAGGGCCCGCGCCGGATCGGAGCGCGGGCCGGTCTCCTCAGAAGAACGAGGACGGCCCGGACCCGCCGGAGAAGCCGCAGGCGGCAAGGGTGGTAAGGACCAGTCCGCACAGCACGACCAGACGCATTTTCATGGCTACAACCTCCTGAACCGGGCCGGGATTTCCCCGGCGCTGGTCCCATCATCTGCCGCCACCCGGCAAAGGCAAGCCGCCCCGATGCCGCGGCCCGCCGCCGTCGCTGCCGCGCCACAATCCTTTCGCCCCCCCTTCCCCCCCTTTCGCCACAGGCCGGCCCGCCCTATCTTCGACGCATGTCCCGCACCCTGATCCTCGCCGGGGTCGTCCTGATCCTGTTCGGTCTGCTCTGGGGGCCGATCACGCGGCTCGGCCTCGGCCGGCTGCCCGGCGACATCGTCATCGAGCGGCAGGGTTTCCGGCTCTACATCCCCGTCACCTCGGCGATCCTGGTCTCGGTCGTGCTTTCCGCCCTCCTTGCCCTGATCCGCCACTTCCTGCGCTGAGATGCTCGAGCTGGAGTGCAGCCATAGCCACCTCTATCCCGGCGCCCGCGGCCGGGTGCTGGCAGGGGCGCCCGGCGACGGGCGGGCAACGGACGGGCCGGTGACGCTCGCCTTCGCCGATGGCGGCCGGGCGCAGGGAACGCTGTCGGGCGACCGGCTGAGCCTCCGCCCGCACCTCACCGCCGCCGGGACCCGCGTCGCCGCCCGCGCCTGGCGCATCGCCTTCGAGCCCGGCGCGCCCGGCTTCCGCATCACCGCCCGGCTGGCCGAGGCCGGCGGCTAGAGCCGCTTGGCCACCCGGATCAGCACCAGGAGGATCACCGCGCCGAAGGTCGCCCGCAGCACCGCGGCGACGAAGCCCTGGCCCATGCCCAGCCCCAGCCGCGGCAACAGCAGCCCGGCCAGCACCGCGCCGACGACGCCGATGGCGATGTTGCCGATCAGGCCGAAACCGCCCCCCTTGACGATCTGCCCGGCCAGCCACCCGGCCAGCGCACCGACAATGAGCATGATGAGCAGGCTACCCGGGCCCATGGTTCTCTCCCCGTTTGCGCGGCCTGACGCCGCGGGGGGCAGAGTAGCGGGCGATGACGGCGCGGACAATCCGTGAGCGAGGGGCCGCCGCCACGGGGCGCCATGGGGGCGCTGCCCCCGCCGCGCTTGGCGCGGCTCCCCCGGGATATTTTCACTCAGGTGAATGGGAAAGAAGCCCTGCAGCTTCTTCTTTGCCCAAATACTCCCGCCGGAGGCGATCGGGCGGCGCGGCCGGGCGCGGCCCGTCGATGGCTCAGCCCTTCGGCTTGGGCGTGGCGGCCTTGGGTGCGGCGGCTTCCAGCGCCTCGATCCGGGCCTGCAGCGCGGCGTTCTCCTCGCGCGCCTTCTGGGCCATGGCGCGGACGGCGTCGAACTCCTCGCGGGTCACGAAGTCGCGATCGGCGAGCCAGCGGTCGAGCAGGCTTTTCATCGCCGTCTCGGCCTCGGTCCGGGCACCCTGGGCGACTCCCATCGCGTTGGTCATCAGTTGCGAGAAGTCGTCGAGAATCTTGTTGCGGGTCTGCATGGCTGCCTCCGGTGTGCCTGGCCCCCATATGGCGCCATCGCCGGCGAATCTCAAGGTTGACTTCGCCCCTGCGGCAAAGACAGGTAGCGGCGCAAGGAGGCGCCATGCAGCACTACATCCCGTTCCCGAACATCTCGCCCGAGATCTTCTCGATCACCGTCGGCGGCTTCACCTTCGCGCTGCGCTGGTACGCGCTGGCCTATATCACCGGGCTGCTGATCGGCTGGCGCATCGTCCTCGGGCTGGTCAAGACGCCGCGACTGTGGCCCGGGCACACGGCGCCGATGACGCCGCTGCAGGTCGAGAACCTGCTGACCTGGGTGATCCTGGGCGTCGTGCTGGGCGGCCGGCTGGGCTTCGTGCTGTTCTACGAGCCGGCCTATTACTTCAGCCACCCGTGGGAAATACCGATGGTCTGGCATGGCGGCATGTCGTTCCACGGCGGGCTGCTGGGCGTGCTCACCGCCGGCTACCTGTTCTGCCGCCGGCAGGGCATCCCGATGCTGTCGGCCGCCGACGCGATGGCGGTGGCGACGCCGCCGGGGCTGATGCTGGGCCGGATCGCCAATTTCATCAACGGCGAACTCTGGGGCCGGCCGACGACGATGCCCTGGGGCGTGGCCTTCCCCGGAGCCGCGGCGCAGGATTGTCCCGGCGTCGTCGGCATCTGCGCCCGCCATCCGTCGCAGCTCTACGAGGCGGGAATGGAGGGCGTGCTGCTCGGCCTCCTGCTGCTGTGGCTGGCCTGGCGCAGCGGGGCGCTGCGGGCGCCGGGGCGGCTCTTGGGCGTGTTCCTGACCGGCTATGGCATCGCCCGCTTCGTCGTCGAGTTCTTCCGCCAGGCCGATGCCGAGTTCATCACCGCCAGCGATCCGATGGGCAACGTGATCCAGTTCGGCCATCTCGGCGGGTTCTCGATGGGCCAGGTCCTGTCGCTGCCGATGATCGCGCTCGGCCTCTTCTTCCTGTTCAGGGCGCGGAGGGCGGATTGACCCCGCTGGCCGAGATCCTGACCCGGCGCACCGCCGCATCGGGGCCGATGACGGTGGCCGACTTCATGGCCGAATGCCTGCTGCACCCGCAGCACGGTTACTACGTCAGCCGCGATCCCCTCGGCGCCGGCGGCGATTTCACCACCGCGCCCGAGATCAGCCAGATGTTCGGCGAAATGGTCGGTCTCTGCCTCGCCCAGAGCTGGCTCGACCAGGGCGCGCCGGCGCCTTTCGTCCTGGCCGAGCTCGGCCCCGGCCGCGGCACGCTGATGGCCGACGCGCTGCGGGCGACGAAGGGCGTGCCGGGGTTCCACGCCGCGCTGTCGGTCCACCTGGTCGAGGCCTCGCCGGTGCTGCGCAAGGCGCAGCGTGCGGCGCTGGAGGGCCATGCCGTCACCTGGCACGACACCATCGCGACGCTGCCCGAGGCACCGTTGTTCCTGGTCGCCAACGAGTTCTTCGACGCCCTGCCGATCCGCCAGTTCCTGCGCGACGAGACCGGCTGGCGCGAGCGCATGGTCGGGCTGAGCGACGGCGCATTGAGCTTCGGCCTCTCCGGCCCGGTGGCGCCGGCGGGGCTGGAGGAGCGGCTGGCGGACACCCGGCCGGGCGATCTGGTCGAGACCTGCCCGGCCGCCGCGCCGATCGTCGAACAGCTCGCCGCCCGCATCGCCGGCCATGGCGGGGTGGCGCTGATCGTCGATTACGGCGACTGGCATTCGCTGGGCGATACGCTGCAGGCGCTGCGCTCACATGAATTTGATCCAGTCCTCGCCCATCCCGGCGAGGCCGACCTGACCGCCCACGTCGATTTCGAGGCCCTCGCCCGCGCCGCGCCGGAATTGAACCATTCGAAGCTGACGCCGCAGGGGGTCTGGCTCGAACGGCTGGGAATCACCCCGCGCGCCCAGGCCCTGGCCCAGCGGATGGGCGGCGAGGCGCTGACCGCCCATATCGCCGCACATCGCCGCTTGACCCACCCCGAGGAAATGGGAACGCTGTTCAAGACGCTCGCCCTGTTTCCCAAGGGGGCCCCGCCGCCCGCCGGTTTCGAGCCCGGAAATGATTGAATGACGTTGGAGATTTTGACAGCCGATGCCCTCGCCCCGCTGCGCCACGGGTTCTTTACCCGCAGGGGCGGCGCCTCGTCGGGCATCTTCGCCGGGCTCAATTGCGGCCCGGGCTCGTCCGACCAGGCGGCGGTGGTTGAAATCAACCGCCAGCGCGTGGCCGAGGCGATGGAGGTGTCGTCCGACCACCTGCTGACCGCAAACCAGGTCCATTCCGCCGAGGTCGCGACGCTCACCGAGCCGTTCGCCGAACGGCCGCGCGTCGACGCGATGGTGACGGCGACGCCGGGATTGGCGCTGGGGATCCTGACCGCCGATTGCCAGCCGGTGCTGTTCGCCGATGCCGAGGCCGGGGTGATCGGCGCCGCCCATGCCGGCTGGCGCGGCGCTTTGAATGGCGTCCTCGAGGCGGTTCTGGACGCGATGGAGGCGCTCGGGGCGCATCGGGAAGACACGGTGGCGGTGATCGGCCCGACGATCAGCCAGGCGGCCTACGAGGTCGGGCCCGAATTCCTCGAGACCTTCCTCGCCGAAGACCCGGATTACGGCCGCTTCTTCGCCGGCGGCGAAGGCGACCGGGTGCAGTTCGACCTGCCGGCTTTCGGCCTGCACCGGCTGCGCGAAGCCGGCATCGGCGAAGCGGAATGGATTCGCCACTGCACCTATGCCGCGCCCGAACGGTTCTATTCCTACCGCCGTTCGGTGCATCGGGGCGAGGCCGATTATGGCCGCCTGATCTCGGTCATCCGCCTCTAGCGGCCACGGAATTGCCGCAATCCCGGAAACAATACCGCTGGCAGCTGGCGGGTTGAGCCAGCCGCGCCAACAATTCCGGGACAAGACAGCCCCGCCGCCTTGCCACATTCCGGTCCCGCCGGCGCCCGCCGCTCCGCAAATTTTCCGAACCCGCGCCATCCCGGCGCCCCATTGGACGGTGTATCCTGCCGCCAAGGAAAGACGCCGCGCCCCGCCCGTGCGGCACAGCAAGGAGCCGCCGAATGAAGACCGAACGCCGCTGGATGAAATGGGTCCTGGCCGAAAGCGCACAGGCAGGCCCCGGTGCCCCCGCCCTGCCCTGGCAACGCGGCAACCGCCGCCGCCCGGCCAGCCTGCGCACGGCCAGCCTGCGCACGGCGCCCCGGCCCAAGCCGACGCGGACCGGCGCCGCCCGCTGAGTCTCCAGCCATCGCACCGATTCTCGCGGCCGGGAGGGAAACCTCCCGGCCGTTTCGCATGTCATGCGGCCGTTCCGGCTCCACGATGTCTCGCCAGAAGAAACAATTGCGCAGATCTCGCCGCATTCCGACAAATTCGGAATATATACATGAAATATTTGACTTTTTCCCACAATCCGGGCAGGTTTGAAGAGTGGATAGTCCCCGCGCGCCCTAGGTGGTGCGGGCCACGCCCTCGGCAAATTCGGCCGGACGTCAGGCCCCTCACCCGCTCGTCGCTCCTCTGGCGACGGGCGGGGCTGCGGCGCCTCCTCCCCGTCATCAGACATACGGAACAGGGGTACGGAACAGGGGTAAAGACGCCTGCAACGTCTCCCGGTCGCCACAGATCGACACATATGAGACAACGTCGCGCCAGACACGATCCGGGCCGCGACAGAAAAGTCGAGACGGGGAGAACTCGGCGCCGGCTGCTCAGGCCAGACGGCCGAGTCGTTCTTCCAGAACGTCGAACGGCACGCCCGGCTCGTCCTTGGCGCAGCGGATCACCAGCGAGGTTTTCACCGAGGCCACGTTCTCGGCGGCGGTGAGTTGCTCGGTCAGGAAGCTCTGGAAGGTCGACAGGTCGGGCGCGACGCATTTCAGGATGAAGTCGATCTCGCCGTTCAGCATGTGGCACTCGCGCACCAGCGGCCAGTCGCGGCAGCGCTGCTCGAAATTCGACAGGTCGGCCTCGGCCTGGCTGTGCAGCCGGACCATGGCGAAGACCTGGACCTCGAAGCCCAGCTCGCGCGCGTCGATATCGGCGTGGTAGCCGCGGATATAGCCGGCTTCCTCCAGTGTCCGCACCCGGCGCAGGCAGGGCGGCGCCGAGATGCCCACCCGCTTGGCCAGTTCGACATTCGTCATCCGACCGTCGGCCTGAAGCTCCGCCAGTATCTTGCGGTCGATCGGATCGAGTTTTGCCCCAGCCATTCGAGTTCCCCTGTCATTCGGCGAGAACTTACGCAATCGCCAATCCGTGCGCAATATTATTTCACGGCTGCGCAATTTTGCATTTGGGACCAGATGTCGCGTCCGGTGCGGGCCATCCACCCCTGCCGGGGCTTTCGATTGCCGCCCCGGCGCCCTATATCGGGAAGCGGCAACGAATAGCGAGGGCACCGAGATGGGCGAGACACGCCATACCAAGCTTCTGATCATCGGGTCCGGACCGGCCGGATATACCGCTGCGATCTACGCTTCAAGGGCTATGTTGGAGCCGGTGCTGGTCCAGGGCGTCCAGCCGGGCGGGCAGCTGACCATCACCACCGAGGTCGAGAACTGGCCCGGCGACACCGAGGTCCAGGGCCCCGAGCTGATGGTGCGGATGGAGGCCCATGCCAAGGCGATGGGCGCCGAGGTGATCTCCGACCATATCTCGTCGCTCGACCTGTCCAAGCGGCCCTTCACCGCGATCGCCGACAGCGGCACCACCTATAGCGCCGAGGCGCTGGTGCTGGCGACCGGCGCCCAGGCGCGCTGGCTCGGCCTGCCCTCGGAAGAGAAGTTCAAGGGCTTCGGCGTCTCGGCCTGCGCCACTTGCGACGGCTTCTTCTACCGCGGCAAGGAAGTGGTGGTGATCGGCGGCGGCAACACCGCTGTCGAAGAGGCGCTGTTCCTGACCAACTTCGCCTCCAAGGTGACGCTGATCCACCGCCGTGACAGCCTGCGCTCGGAGAAGATCCTGCAGGACCGGTTGTTCAAGAACCCCAAGGTCGAGGTGCTTTGGAACCATGTCGTCGAGGAGGTCGTCGGCGACGAGGAGCCGCTCGGCGTCACCGGCGTCCGGGCCAAACATGTCGAGACCGGCGAGATCACCGAGGTGCCCTGCGCCGGCTTCTTCGTCGCCATCGGCCATGCCCCGGCCTCGGAACTGGTCAAGGACCAGCTCGAGCTGCACATGGGCGGTTACGTCAAGGTCGAGCCGGGCAGCACCCGGACCTCGGTGCCCGGCGTCTTCGCCGCCGGCGACCTGACCGACCACACCTACCGCCAGGCCGTCACCTCGGCCGGCATGGGCTGCATGGCGGCGCTCGATGCCGAACGCTGGCTGGCCGAGAACGAAACCGAAGCGGCGCCCGAGCCGGCGACGGCCTGAAACCCGTCTCCAACGCCGTGGTACGGGGCGCCCTCAGGGCGCCTCGACTTCCTTTGCGGCCCCCTTTTTCGCGAACAATAGGCCTGACATGCCCGCGACACAGACTACGAGGTTCCAACCCGCCTCCGCAGCCGGGCATAATTGCCTCATTTCTTGCCAAACGCCCTGTTTCGCCTTGAAAAGGTCCAGACAGCGGGGCTAAGCCCCGGGGCATATGCCGCGAAGCGAACGCACCGCATTTCCGTTTGAGAAAGCCGAGAGCACAGATGTCGATGTCGAATCTTACGCCGATCCCAGAACTTTACGTCTCCGCCGAATCCGCCCAGAAACTGAAGGCCGAAGCCGGCGCCCTGCCGTCCTGGGATCTCACCCCGCGCCAGATCTGCGACCTCGAACTGCTGATGAACGGCGGCTTCTACCCGCTCAAGGGCTTTCTGACCGAGGCCGATTACGACGGCGTCGTCGAGAGCATGCGCATGGCCGACGGCAGCCTGTGGCCGATGCCGATCACCCTCGACGTCAGCGAGAAATTCGCCGAGGGCATCGAGCCGGGCCAGGACATCGCGCTGCGCGACCAGGAGGGCGTGATCCTCGCCATCCTCTCGGTCACCGACAAGTGGGAGCCGAACAAGGCGAAGGAGGCCGAGAATGTCTTCGGCGCCGACGACCTCGCCCATCCGGCGGTCAACTACCTGCACAACACGGCCGGTAAGATCTATCTCGGCGGCCCGGTCACCGGCATCCAGCAGCCGGTGCATTACGACTTCAAGGCCCGGCGCGACACGCCGAACGAGCTGCGGGCCTATTTCCGCAAGCTGGGCTGGCGCCGCATCGTCGCCTTCCAGACCCGCAACCCGCTGCACCGCGCCCACCAGGAGCTGACCTTCCGCGCCGCGAAAGAGGCCCAGGCCAACCTGCTGATCCACCCGGTCGTCGGCATGACCAAGCCCGGCGATGTCGATCACTTCACCCGGGTGCGCTGCTACGAGGCGGTGCTGGACAAGTACCCGGCCCAGACCACCCAGCTCAGCCTGCTGAACCTGGCGATGCGCATGGCCGGCCCGCGCGAGGCGCTGTGGCACGCCATGATCCGCCGCAACCACGGCTGCACCCACATGATCGTCGGCCGCGACCATGCCGGCCCCGGCAAGAACTCGGCGGGCGAGGATTTCTACGGCCCCTATGACGCCCAGGACATGGTGCGCAAGCACCAGGACGAGGTCGGCATCGAGATGGTCGACTTCAAGCACATGGTCTATGTCCAGGAACGCGCCCAGTACGAGCCCGCCGACGAGATCGAGGAAGGCGTCACCGTGCTCAACATCTCGGGCACCGAGCTGCGCCGCCGCCTGGCCGAGGGGCTGGAAATCCCCGATTGGTTCTCGTTCCCCGAAGTGGTTTCCGAGCTGCGCAAGACCCGGCCGCCGCGGGCCCAGCAGGGCTTCACCGTCTTCTTCACCGGCCTGTCCGGCTCGGGCAAGTCGACGGTGGCCAACGCGCTGATGGTCAAGCTGATGGAGATGGGCGGCCGCCCGGTGACGCTGCTCGACGGCGATGTCGTCCGCAAGCACCTGTCGTCCGAGCTCGGCTTCTCGAAGGAACACCGCGACATCAACATCAAGCGCATCGGCTATGTCGCCAGCGAGATCACCAAGAACGGCGGCATCGCCATCTGCGCCCCGATCGCGCCCTACACCGCCACCCGGCGCGCGGTGCGCGAGATGATCGAGCAATACGGCGCCTTCGTCGAGATCCACGTCGCCACCTCGCTGGAAGAGTGCGAGCGCCGCGACCGCAAGGGTCTCTACAAGCTGGCGCGCGAGGGCAAGATCAAGGAGTTCACCGGCATCTCCGACCCCTACGAGGCGCCGGGCAATGCCGAACTGGTGCTCGACACCGAGAATGTCGAGGTCGACCACTGCGCCCACCAGGTGCTGCTCAAGCTCGAGGCGATGGGGCTGATCAAGGGCTGACCACGGCCCCTGCCCCGGAAATACCCCCGGAAATACCGACGCCCCGGTCCGCAACGGCCGGGGCGTTTCGTTTTCTGCAGATATGACTTCTGCAGATATGACGCGGCACGGGGACGCCAGGCGCGGAGAGCGGGCTCAGTGCACGCTCACCGGCGCCATGTCGTTCTGGCGCGCCAGGATGAAGGCAAGCTTGCGGTCGCGCACCAGCGCGATGCGCTCGCCATGGCTGTCATGCACGGCATAGAGGGTTTCCAGCCCGCCGGCCTGCTCCTGCACCTCTGCGGGAAGGCTGTCCACCGCCACCGGGCGGACATAGACGATCTGCCGGCCTTCCTCGGTTTCCGGTCCGAATTCATATTTCACATCCATCGAAACCTCCTTAGGCTTTCGTGATCTGGATCTTCTGCACCACGGCCTCGGGAACCGCCCGCTCGAGATCGACATGCAGCAGGCCGTTCTCCATCGCGGCCCCCGACACCTCGACCCCGTCGGCCAGCACGAAGCTGCGCTGGAACGCCCGTGCGGCGATGCCGCGATGCAGGAAGACGCGGTCCTCCGCATCCTCGCCCTGGCGGCCGCGGATCACCAGTTGGCGGTCCTCGACGGTGATCGCCAGGTCTTCCTCGCGGAAGCCGGCCACGGCCAGGGTGATGCGATAGGCGTTCTCGCCCGACTGTTCGATGTTGAACGGCGGATAGCCCTCGTTCGCGCCCTTGGCGCTGCTCTCGACCAGGCGGTCGAGCTGTTCGAAGCCGAGGAGGAACGGATGCGATCCGAAGGTCAGTTTGGTCATCAGGCCATGCCCTTGCGTGAAGCGACAGTGCAACGCGGCCCCATTGCGGCGACCGCATTCCTAATATGGGTCGCGCGCCGGGCCGCCGCAAGGGCTGCCCCCGGTCCCGGAACCGCCCTCGAGGGCGATACCGGGTTCAGATCGCTTCTTATTCGCACCGAACCGGTCTATATTGGAATTCCTTGGAATCACTGCCTCCGGCATCCCGATGAACGCCCCGTCAGAACTGAACACAGAGGAAGTGCTGCGCGTCGAGCTCGAAGTGCTGCGGCGCGAGCATCGCGATCTCGACGAGGCGATCGACGCGCTCCAGACCTCGGGCCGCGGCGACCAGCTGACCCTGCGCCGGCTGAAAAAGCAGAAGCTGGGGCTGAAGGACCGGATTTCGCGGCTGGAAGACAAGCTGACCCCCGACATCATCGCCTGAACGGCCCCGCGACCTTCAGCGCCGCGCCCGCCCGGTCCGCGCCCTTGCTCCCGACGCCTGCCCGGCTATAGTGCGCGCTCCATCCAGAGGGGGGCGCGACAGCACCATGGCGGACGTGAAAGTGGGCATCATCATGGGCAGCCAGTCCGACTGGCCGACGATGAAGGAAGCGGCCAGCGTGCTCGACGAGCTGGGCGTGGCCTACGAGGCCCGGATCGTCTCGGCCCACCGCACCCCCGACCGGCTGTGGCGCTATGGCAAGGAGGCCGTGGAGCGCGGGCTCCAGGTCATCATCGCCGGCGCCGGCGGCGCCGCCCACCTCCCCGGGATGATGGCCTCCAAGACCCGGGTGCCGGTGATCGGCGTGCCGGTCCAGACCCGGGCGCTGTCGGGCGTCGACAGCCTCTATTCCATCGTCCAGATGCCCAAGGGCTTCCCCGTCGCCACCATGGCGATCGGCGCCGCCGGGGCGGCCAATGCCGGGCTGATGGCCGCCGGCATCCTGGCGCTGAACGACCCGGCGCTGGCTGCGCGGCTCGACGCCTGGCGCGCGGCGCTCTCGGCCTCGATCCCGCAGGAGCCCTCGGATGACTGAGATGCTCGCCCCCGGTGCCACCATCGGCATTCTCGGCGGCGGACAGCTCGGCCGCATGCTCTCGGTCGCCGCCGCTCGGCTCGGCTTCCGTTGCCATATCTACGAGCCCGGCGCCAACCCGCCGGCGGCCGACGTCGCCCATGCCGTGACCACCGCCCCCTATGACGACGCGGCGGCGCTGACCGCCTTCGCCGAGGCGGTCGACGTCATCACCTACGAGTTCGAGAACATCCCGACCGCGGCGCTCGACCTGCTTGAGGCGCAGCGCCCGATCCGCCCCAACCGCCGCGCCCTCGCGGTCAGCCAGGACCGGATCTCCGAGAAGGATTTTCTCAGCGGTCTCGGCCTTGCCACCGCCCCCTACCGCGCGGTGACCGACGCCGCCGAGCTCGATGCCGCGCTGGAAGCGATCGGCACGCCCGCGATCCTGAAAACCACCCGGCTGGGCTATGACGGCAAGGGCCAGGCCCGGATCGACGCGCCCCAAGACGCCGCCGCCGCGCTGGCGGCGATGAACGGCGCCGCCGCGGTGCTGGAAGGCTTCGTCGATTTCAGCCACGAGGTCAGCGTCATTGCCGCCCGCGGCCTGACCGGCGAGGTCGCCGCCTATGACCCGGGCGAGAACGTCCACAGGTCCGGCATCCTGCACACGACAACGGTGCCGGCCCGCCTGACCCCGGCGCAACGCAGCGACGCGGTGCTTCTGGCCGCCCGCATCCTCAACGATCTCGACTATGTCGGGGTGATGGGGGTCGAGCTGTTCGTCACCCCCGCCGGGCTGATCGTCAACGAGATCGCGCCGCGGGTGCACAATTCCGGCCACTGGACCCAGAACGGCTGCGCCGTTGACCAGTTCGAACAGCATATCCGCGCCGTCGCCGGCTGGCCGCTGGGCGACGGCGCACGCCATTCCGACGTGGTTATGACCAACCTGATCGGCGACGACATCGAGCAGGTGCCGCAGCTCGCTCGCGAACCGATGACGGCGCTGCATCTCTATGGCAAGGCCGCGGCCCGGCCGGGCCGCAAGATGGCCCATGTCAACCGCATCACCGGTCCCGCCCCGCGCTGATCGCCCTTTCATCTTCACTCAAATATCCCGCGGGGGTCCGGGGGCGCGAAGCCCCCGGCCCTGCCGCCGGGCCCGCGGTCAGGGTTTCAGCCGCATCACCGTCCCCTTGACGGTCGGGTTGTGATCGAAGGCGCCGCTCTTCAGGAAGGCGATGGTCTCGGCAATCACCAGCGGGTTGAACATCATGAAGGTGTGGCTGACCGGCAGGGTGATATGGTCGTCCATGCCGACGATCCGGGTGCTGTCGACCGACACCTTGCCGTCGTCCTGGCCCGCGATCACCGAGGAATAAAGTGGGTTCAGCGACCGGTCGCCGGCAATCACGCCGAGGTCGAAATGCGGGTAGCCCAAGGTGTTGGGCAGCGAATCCGGCCCGGTGCCCAGCTGCAGCCCGGCCGGGCCGTTGATCCAGCGGAACGGGCCCAGGTCGCCGAAGGCGTCGACCAGTTCCGAGCCGTGATTGGGCGGGGCCAGCATCACCACCCGCCCCATCTTCTTCGGCCGATGCTCGGCCAGCCAGGCCCGGACCAGGATGCCGCCCATCGAATGGGTGACGAAATGCACCCGCGCGTCGCCGCATTCCGCCACCGCCGGGCCGACATGCTTTTCCACCAGCTCGGCGATCGGGGCCCGGGTCGAGGGATAGGCGCGGTTGACGACGCGGTAGCCCTGCTTTTCCAGCGCCGCCTTCATCGCCAGCATCGAGTTGGAACTCCGCGCCAGCCCGTGCAGCAGCACGACGCAGTCGCCCGCGGCGGCGGCGGACTTGGCGAAGGGCAGCAGCGACAGCAGGGCGAGAAGCAGGGCACGCATGGCTCGAAGATAAGTCCGGCGCCATCGCTTTGCGAGGGGCATGGACAAAGCCCGCGCCCGGCGCCAGTCTGTCCGGCCAGAACCGCCGATCCACCGGAGAGCCGCCGCATGAGCCGCGCATTCGTCAAGGAGGACGGGCCCGACAACGAGCCGCTGCCCGACCTGCCGATCAGCCCGCATCCGAACTACGTCACCCCGTCGGGGCTGGCGGCGCTGCGCGCCCGGTTGGCCGAGACCCAGGCCCGGCTGGCCGGGCTGCGGGCCCGGGCCGAGCGGCTGGACAAGCTGCCCGAAGCGGCGGCCGAGCGCGACATCCGCTATCTCGAGGCGCGGCTGAAAAGCGCGATCCTCGTCGACCCGGCCCGGCAGCCGGCGGCTGAGGTCGCCTTCGGCGCCACCGTGACGGTCGAGGACGAGGACGGCCAGGCGCGGCAGTTCCGCATTGTCGGCGAGGACGAGGCCGCGGCCGGCAAGGGCTGGATCACGGCGCAGTCGCCGCTGGCCCGGGCGCTGATCGGCAGCGGCGTGGGCGACGTCGTCGAATGGCGCCGGCCCGGCGGCACGGTCGAGCTCGAGATCACCGCGATCCGCTACGATTGAGCCGCAGCAGCGACAGGCCGATCCCGCCCAGCACCAGCAGCGCGGCACCGGTGAAGCGCAGGGTCAGGGTTTCGCCGAGGAAGAGCGCCCCGCCGGCCATGGCGATCAGCGGCACGGTGAGCTGGGCGACGGCGGCGATGGTCGCCGGCAGCTCGGGCAGCACCCTGTACCACAGCGCGTAGCCGAGGCCAGAGGTCACCACGCCCGAGGTCAGCGCCAGCCCGATGCCGGGCGCGGTCAGCGGCGCGCCGTCGGGGACGAGGAGCAGCGCGGCAAGGCCGAGCGGCACGGCAAGGGCGAAATTCGCCGCCGTCGCCGCCAACGAGTCGGAGGCGCCGCGGCCGCGCAGCGAATAGAGGCCCCAACCGACCCCGGCCGCCGCCATCAGCGCCGCGCCCAGCGGCGCCGGGGCATCGTGGCCGCCGGGCCAGAACAGCCAGGCGAGCCCGGCGAAGGCCAGCGCCGCCCCGGCCCAGCGTCGCGGCGGCACCGGCTCGCGTGCCAGCACCGCGCCGGCGAACATGGTGATCTGGACCGCGCCGAACAGGATCAGCGCCCCGATCCCGGCATCGAGGCTGAGATAGGCGTAGGAGAAGCCGAGCACATAGACCGCCAGCGCGGCGACAGCGGCCCAGCGGCCGCTCTCGGCCAGCGGCAGCCGGCGGCCGCGCAGCGCGACCAACGCCGCCAGCGCGACGGCACCCGAGCCGAGCCGCAGCGCCGCGAAGGCCGAGGGGCCGATCGCCCCGTCGGCCAGCGCCAGCCGGTTGAGCACCGAATTGGCGGCGAAGGCGATCATCGTCAGCGTGGTCAGGACAAGCAGGCGCATGCGCCCAGACTGCCCCGCCGCGGCACCGGGCGCAATCCGCGACCGCGCGCCCCACACCGCGCTCCGCCGGCAGGGCATCCGGCCATGAAAAAGGGGACCCGAAGGCCCCCTTTCCCGTTCCGTCATGCGACGGGCAGCTTACATCATGCCGCCCATGCCGCCCATGCCACCCATGTCGGGCATGCCGGCGCCGGCGCCTTCCTTGGCCGGCTTGTCGGCGATCATCGCCTCGGTGGTGATCAGCAGGCCGGAAACCGACGCCGCGTCTTCCAGCGCGGTGCGAACCACCTTGGCCGGGTCGATCACGCCGAAGGCGAACATGTCGCCGAACTCTTCGGTCTGGGCGTTGAAGCCGAACTTGAGGTCGTTCGACTCGCGGATCTTGCCCGCGACGACCGAGCCGTCGACACCGGCGTTCTCGGCGATCTGACGCAGCGGCGCTTCCAGCGCCTTGCGCACGATCATGATGCCGGCGTCCTGGTCGCTGTTCGCACCGGTCACGCCCTCGAGCGACTTGGCGCCCTGGATCAGGGCGACACCGCCGCCGACGACGACGCCTTCCTGAACCGCCGCACGGGTGGCGTTCAGCGCGTCATCGACACGGTCCTTGCGCTCTTTCACTTCGACTTCGGTCATGCCGCCGACGCGGATCACCGCAACACCGCCGGCCAGCTTGGCGACGCGCTCTTGCAGCTTCTCGCGGTCGTAGTCCGAGGTGGTTTCCTCGATCTGGGTGCGGATCTGCGCCACGCGGGCCGCGATTTCAGCCTTGTCGCCGGCACCGTCGACGATGGTGGTCGCGTCCTTGGTGATCGAGACCTTCTTGGCGGTGCCGAGCATGTCCATGCCGACATTCTCGAGCTTCATGCCCAGGTCTTCCGAGATCACCTGGCCGCCGGTCAGGATCGCGATGTCCTGCAGCATGGCCTTGCGGCGATCGCCGAAGCCCGGCGCCTTGACGGCGGCGATCTTCAGGCCGCCACGCAGCTTGTTGACCACGAGGGTGGCCAGGGCTTCGCCCTCGACGTCCTCGGCGATGATCAGCAGCGGCTTCTGCGACTGGATCACCTGCTCGAGCAGCGGCACCATCGGCTGCAGCGACGAGAGTTTCTTCTCGTGCAGCAGGATGAGGCAGTCATCCAGCTCGGCGATCATCTTGTCGGGGTTGGTGACGAAGTAGGGCGACAGGTAGCCGCGGTCGAACTGCATGCCTTCGACCACTTCGGTCTCGGTCTCGAGGCCCTTGTTCTCTTCGACGGTGATGACACCCTCGTTGCCGACCTTCTGCATCGCGTCCGCGATCTGCTTGCCGATTTCGGCTTCGCCGTTGGCCGAGATGGTGCCGACCTGCGCAACCTCGGCGCTGTCGTTGACCGGGCGGGCGGCGGCCTTGATGGCTTCGACGACCTTGTCGGTGGCCAGATCGATGCCGCGCTTCAGATCCATCGGGTTCATGCCGGCGGCGACCGCCTTCATGCCTTCGCGGACGATGGCCTGGGCCAGAACCGTGGCGGTGGTGGTGCCGTCGCCGGCCTCGTCATTGGTGCGCGAGGCGACTTCTTTCACCATCTGCGCGCCCATGTTCTCGAACTTGTCCTCGAGTTCGACCTCTTTCGCGACCGAGACACCGTCCTTGGTGATGCGCGGCGCGCCGAACGACTTCTCGATGACCACGTTGCGGCCTTTCGGGCCCAGCGTCACCTTCACCGCGTCGGCGAGGATGTTGACGCCACGCAGCATGCGGTTGCGGGCATCGGTGTCGAACTTGACGTCCTTGGCAGCCATGTTGCTTGCTCCTGGTTGTCTGTATTTCAGTTAATCGAAGGCGGACAGGCTCAGGCGATGATGCCGAGGATGTCGCTTTCCTTCATGATCAGCAGCTCTTCGCCGTCGATGGTCACCTCGGTGCCCGACCACTTGCCGAACAGCACCCGGTCGCCGGCCTTGACGCCCATCGCGATCAGCTCGCCCGAATCCTTGCGGGCGCCTTCGCCGCAAGCGACGACTTCACCCTCGGCGGGCTTTTCCTTGGCGCTATCGGGGATGATCAGACCGCCCTTGGTTTTTTCTTCGCTCTCGACGCGGCGGACCAGCACACGGTCATGCAGCGGTTTGAATGCCATCTGAGAACACTCCCTAGGTTCCAGGTTAATTTGTCGTTAGCACTCACCACCGGCGAGTGCCAACGCTCCGCATCTAAGGACAGCGTTGGGCCGAGTCAACTCACCTGGGCGCGAAAAATTCACGCTGCCGCGCGGCATCGGCTGGCCCGGCATGATCCGCCGTGGCATCGTGGCCGGCGGGGCAAGCCGGAACCTGTTCGAGGAGCGTTTGATGTCCGTGTTCTCTGTCGTCGCCCGGGTCGCCGTGACCCTGCTGCTGCTGGCCGCGCCGGGGGCCTCCACCGCCGCCTGCCACGGCAAGGACCTGCTGGCCGGATATAGCGACGCCCGGAAGGCGGCACTGGTCGGCGACGCGCCCTATGCCACCGGCAATGTCTGGCGCGCCACCAGGGGCGACGCGAGCCTCACCCTCATCGGCACCTATCACCTGCCCGACCCGCGTTTCGACGCGCTGATGCCGCGGCTGACACCGCTGCTGCGTGGCGCCGACGCGCTGCTGGTCGAGGCCGGGCCGAAGGAAGAGGCCGCCCTCAAGTCCGAGATGACCAGCCGGCCCGAGATCCTGTTCCTGACCGAAGGCCCGACCCTGCCCGAGCGGCTCGACGAGCCGACATGGCAGGCGCTGGTGAAGGCGGTCCGGGCCCGCGGCATCCCGCCCTTCCTCGCCGCCAAGATGCGGCCCTGGTATCTGACGATGCTGCTCTCCGTCCCGCCCTGCGCCCGCGCCGAGATCAAGGCGGCGCAGAGCGGCGGGCTGGACAAGCGGCTGATCGCGGCCGCCCGGGCCCGCGGCATCCCGGTCCGGGCGCTCGAACCCCACGACACGGCGCTCCGCGCCTTCGACGCGATCCCGTTCCCGGCCCGGCTCGACATGCTGCGCGCGACCGTGGCCACGGACGGCAACGCCGCCGACCTGCTGGCCACCACCGCCAGTGCCTATTTCGCCGGCCAGCACCGGCTGATCTGGGCCTTCTCGCAGCACCTCGCCGTGACCGGCTCGGGCCTGCCGCCCGGCCGGGGCCGGGCCGCCTATGCCCAGATCGACCGCCACCTGGTCACCGACCGCAACCGCGCCTGGATCCCGGTTCTGGAACGCGCGGCGGCAGGGCACCACGTCGTTGCCGCCTTCGGCGCCGGTCACCTGGGCGGCCGCGACGGCGTGCTGAACCTGCTGCACCGGGCCGGCTTCACCCTGACCCGGCTGGAACCGTAACCTGCGCCCGGCGTCAGGCCGACAGCGGGCCGATGCCGCGCCGCAGCGGGGTGACAAGCCCGGGCGCAATGCCTATAAAGCGCGCGATTTGACCCTCTTTTGCAGACGGAACACCGCCATGATCAAGGTATTCGGCCATAAATCCCCCGACACCGATTCGACCGGCTCGCCCATCATCTGGGCCTGGTACCTGACCGAGGTGAAGGGCACCCCGGCCAAGCCGTGCCTGCTGGGCGAACCGAACACCGAGGCCGCCTTCGTCCTGACCCGCTGGGGCCTCGACAAGCCCGAGATCATCGCCGATGTCGAAGCCGGCGAGACCTGCGTCATCGTCGACACCAACAACCCGGCCGAGCTGCCGGCCTCGATCAACGACGCCGACGTGGTCCAGATCATCGACCACCACATGCTGGCCGGCGGGCTGAAGACCAAGCGGCCGATCGACATCACGATCCGTCCGCTCGCCTGCACCGCGACGATCATGTACGACCTGATGGGCGACGACACCGCCAAGATGCCCGACGCGATCAAATGCGCGATGCTGTCCTGCATCCTGTCCGATACGCTCGAGTTCCGCTCGCCCACCACCACCGACCATGACCGCGAAGTGGCCCAGACCCTGGCCAGCGAGCTGGGCGTCTCGATCCCGGATTACGCCGCCGAGATGTTCGCGGCGAAATCCGACGTCTCGGCCTTCTCGGAGGCGGAACTGCTGAAGATGGATTCGAAGGAATACGAGCTCGGCGGCAAGAAGCTGCGGATCTCGGTGCTGGAAACCACCGCGCCGGCCGTCGTGCTCGAACGCAAGGACGCCCTGGTCGCGGCGATGCCCGGCGTGGCCGAGGCCGACGGCGCCGACCAGGTGCTGCTGTTCATCATCGACATCCTGCGCGAGGAGGCGACGCTGCTGGTGCCCAACGACCTGGTCAAGACCATCGCCGAGAAGAGCTTCGGCGCCAAGGTCGAGGGCGACACCGTGGTCCTGCCCGGCATCATGAGCCGGAAGAAGCAGATCATCCCGTCGCTGAACGTCTGAGCGACATCCCGGTGGGGCGGCCCGGCTGCCCCGCCGCCGAGGCTGGGGGCGCTGCCCCCAGACCCCCGGGATATTTCGGCTGAGAGGAAGACGGGAACGCCTTTCCTCTCAGTCCAAATATCCCCGCCGGAGGCACCGCGCCGCAGGTGCGGCCCGGCCGAGCCGAGGCTTCCATGACCCGCATCCTTCAATCGCTTGCCGAGATCGGCCCCGCCTATGACGCGCTGTTCTGCGATCTCTGGGGCTGCCTGCATAATGGCCAGGCCGCCTTTCCCGAGGCGGTGGCGGCACTGCAGGCGTTCCGCTCCGGCGGCGGCAAGGTGGTGCTGCTGACCAACGCGCCGCGGCCCAAGCCCAGCGTGCTGCGCCAACTCGACCGGCTGGGCGTGCCGCGCGACGCCTATGACGAGGTGGTGACCTCGGGCGACGCGGCGCAATACGCGCTGGTAACCGGGGCGGTGGGGCAAAAGGTCTATCATCTCGGGCCCGCGAAGGACGACGGTTTCTTCACCGAGATGGCCGAGGACCTGCCCACGGGCGCGCCGATCAGCCGGGTGCCGCTGGAAGAGGCCGAGGGCATCGTCTGCACCGGCCTGTTCGACGACCTGACCGAGACGCCCGAGGATTACCGCGCCACCCTGCTCTACGCCAAGGCCAAGGGGCTCAAGCTGCTCTGCGCCAATCCCGACATCGTCGTCGACCTTGGCGACAAGCGGATCTTCTGCGCCGGGGCGATCGCCCGCGCCTATGACAAGATGGGCGGCGAGAGCCTCTATTTCGGCAAGCCCTGGCCGCCGATCTACGACCTCGCCCGGCGCCGGCTGGCGGCGCTGGCGGGCGAGGTGGCGGACCGCAGGATCCTCGCCATCGGCGACGGCATCGCGACGGATATCAAGGGCGCCGTCGGCGAGGGGCTGGACGCGCTCTTCGTCACCGGCGGACTGGCGGCCGAGGAATTCGGTCCCGACCCGGCCCGGCCCGATCCGGCGCTGGTCGATGCCTACCTGGAGCGCCACCAGATGACGGTGACGGCGGCGATCGCCCGTCTGCGCTGAGGCAAAACGGCGTAGCATCATAATTACGCCGCAATGTCGCATCCGGAAATATTGTTGCGCGCCCATCTTGCGCCTTCCCCTGCCCCTCGCTATGCTGCGGCGCAACATGAGCGATGGACCCAGACAGATGTTCGACACCCCGCCGAATGACAACCTGCCGCGCGGCACGATCTGCATCGAGGATCTCGAAGTCGGCATGATGCGCTATCTGCGCAAGCAGGTCACCGACCGCGATATCGAGCTGTTCGCCGAGGTCTCGACCGACCACAACCCGGTGCATATGGATGACGATTACGCCCAGGACACCATCTTCGAGGGCCGCATCGCCCATGGCATGCTGACCGCCGGGCTGATCTCGGCGGTGATCGGAGAGCAGCTGCCGGGCCATGGCACGGTCTATATGGGCCAGACGCTGAAGTTCCTCGCCCCGGTGCGGCCGGGCGACACGGTCGAGGCCCAGGTCAAGGTTCTGACCATCGACCACGCCAAGCGCCGCGTCACCCTTGATTGTCGCTGTCTGGTGGGCGATACGGTCGTCCTGAAAGGCGAGGCGCTGGTTCTGGCGCCGAGCCGCAAGTTCGACTGACGGCGGGCGCCTCCGCCGCGAGAGACGGCGCGGGGATCGATGCGGATTGTCACGACATGGACCGGGGTTGAGCCGGGCGACCGGGGCGCTTCGGTCGCCATGGGCAACTTCGACGGCGTCCATCGCGGCCATCAGGCGGTGATCGCACTGGCCGAGACCGAGGGCCGCAGGATCGGCGCGCCGCCCGGCGTCATCACCTTCGAGCCGCATCCGCGCCAGGTCTTCGCCCCCGATGCCCCGCCCTTCCGGCTGATGAACGCCGCCGCCCGCGCCCACCGGCTGGAGAAGCTGGGCGTCGAATTCCTCTACGAGCTGCCCTTCACCCTGGCGCTGGCCGGGATGACGCCGCGCGAGTTCGCGCAGCAGGTGCTGGCCGACGGGCTGGGCGTCGCCCATGTCGTCGTCGGCGCCGATTTCTGCTTCGGCAAGGGCCGCAAGGGGACGGCGGCGGACCTCAAGGCCTTCGGCGAGGAGATGGGCTTCGGCGTTACCATCGCCGAACTGGTCGCCGATGCCGGCGACGAGGTCTCCTCGACCTCGATCCGCAAGGCGCTGAGCGACGGGAGGCCGCGCGACGCCGCAAGGATGCTGGGCCACTGGCACCGGATCGAGGGCGAGGTGCTGCACGGCGACAAGCGCGGCCGCGACCTCGGCTTCCCGACCGCCAACATCGCCATCACCGCCCTGCACCCACCGCGCTTCGGCGTCTACGCGGTGAAGGTCGACGTGCTGACCGGCCCCCATGCCGGCAGCTATGACGGCGCCGCCAGCCTTGGCGTGCGACCGATGTTCGGCGAGAACCTGCCCAATCTCGAGACTTTCCTCTTCGATTTCGACGGCGATCTCTACGGCGCCGAGATCTCGATCGGGCTGGTCGAGTTCCTGCGGCCCGAGATGACCTTCGACGGGCTGGACGGGCTGATCGCGCAGATGTCCGCCGATTGCGACAAGGCGCGCGAGATTCTCAAGGACGCCTGATCGCGCCGGCACGCCGCCGGACGAAGGGTCGGATCGGCACCGCCCCTGCGACCCTGCGTCCGCTTTGCCCCGGCGCTGCCCCGCCCCATCTCTGCGTGAACCCCGCCTTTCCCCCTTCCCTTTCCCGCAACTCTCCGACAGTCTCCCGCCCATGAAAGACCCGATCGCCCGCGAAGGCCTGCGCCCGAAATTCTGGGAACGCGTGCCGCTGAAGAACCTCACCCCGCGCGAGTGGGAGGCGCTGTGCGACGGCTGCGGTAAATGCTGCCTGAACAAGCTCGAGGACCCGGACACCGCCGAGATCGCCTTCACCCGCGTCGCCTGCCGGCTGCTCGACGACGAGACCTGCCACTGCGCCCAATACGAGATCCGCAAGCAGTTCGTCCCCGAATGCGTCGTGCTGACGCCGAAGAATATCGGCGACATCGCCTATTGGATGCCGTCGACCTGCGCCTACCGGCTGCTTTACGAGGGCAAGGCGCTCTACGACTGGCACCCGCTGATCTCGGGCGATCCGGAAACCGTGCATGAAGCCGGCGTCTCGGTGCGCGGCTGGACGGTGCCGGAATTCGAAGTGGACGAGGACGAGTGGGAAGACCACATCATCGAAGGAGACCTGTGATGTTCTTTGCCTCCGACAACGGATCGGCCGTGCCGCCCGAGGTGATGGCGGCGCTGGCCCGCGCCAACGAGGGCTATGCCATGCCCTATGGCGCCGATGCGATCATGGACGGGGTGCGCGAGAAGGTCCGGGCCGTGTTCGAGGCGCCCGAGGCGGCGGTCTACCTGGTCGCCACCGGCACCACCGCCAATTCGCTGGCGCTGGCGAGTTTCTGCCCGCCCTGGGCGACGGTCTTCTGCCATACCCACGCCCATATCGCCGAGGACGAGTGCGGCGCGCCGGAATTCTACACCGGCGGCGCCAAGCTGACGCTGGTCCCGGGCGAGCACGGCAAGATGACGCCCGAGGCGCTGGCCGCGGTGATCGGCCGCAGCGGCGGCAGCGTCCACAACGTCCAGCGCGGCATGCTCAGCCTGACCAACATCACCGAGGCCGGGACGCTCTATTCGGCCGGGGAGATCGCGGCGCTGTGCAAGGTCGCCAAGGCGGCCGGCCTGCCCTGCCACCTCGACGGCGCCCGCTTCGCCAACGCCATCGTCGCCTCGGGCGCGACGCCGGCCGAGATGACCTGGAAGGCGGGCATCGACGTGGTCTCCTTCGGCGGCACCAAGAACGGGTTGCTGGGGGTCGAGGCGGTGGTGATCTTCGATCCCGAGAAGGCCTGGGAATTCGAGCTGCGGCGCAAGCGTGCCGGCCACCTGTTCTCGAAACACCGTTACCTGTCGGCGCAGATGGATGCCTACCTGACCGACGATCTGTGGCTGAGGCTGGCCCGGCAGGCCAACGCCGCCGGCACGCGGCTGGCCGAGGGGCTGGCGCAGGCGGGGGCCGAGCTGCTGCACCCGGTGCCGGCCAACCTGATGTTCGCCGCCCTGCCCCGCGCCGCCCATGGCCGGGCCCGCGACGGTGGCGCGCTCTACTACCTGATGGGCCCGGCCGAGGGGCCGGCGGACGAGCCTGTGCCGGCCCGCTTCGTCACCTCCTGGTCGACCACCGAGCAGGACGTCGACCAGTTTCTCGGCTTCATCCGCGGGTGAGGTGAACGCCGATTGCGGCGGCGACGGCGTCGGGATGGGTGACCGGCAGCATGTGGGTCGCGCCCGGCACCGTCACCCGCGTCACCCGCTTCAGCCGCCGCGCCAGTTCGCGCGCGATGGCGGTGATGATCGGCGGCGAATCCCCGCCCTCGAGCAGCAGCACCGGCATCTCCAGCCCTTCCAGCCGCCCCGGCGCCAGCAGGTTGCCGCTGTCGTGCCACAGCACCGGCTCGGAGGCGAGGATCAGGTGGATGCGCTCGGCGAAGTAGCGCCGCTGGGCCTCGGGGGTCGCCTCCCAGCTCTGGCCGGTGCCCCAGTCGGCGATGAACATCCGCGCCGCGCCCTCGGCATCGCCCGCCTCCAGCGCCGCCTGCAACGGCCGCATCTCGTCCTCGTGCCCGACCGCCTCGGGCGCCCCGGCGGCGCGGGCGGCGGCGAAGAGCGTCGGTTCGATCAGGGTCAGGGTACGGACCAGATCGGGCCGCTCCAGCGCCAGCCGCAGCGCGACGACGGCGCCGAAGGAATGGCCGACCAGATCGACCGGCCCGTCTTCCGCCTCGGCCAGCGGCACCGCGCTCTCCAGCGCCACCGCGGCGATGTCGGACCCCGGCTGCCAGTCCGGCGCCCGGCCGTGGCCCGGCAGGTCGAAGGCCACCATGTGCAGCCTGTCGCCCAGCCGCTCGGCCAGCGCGCTCCATTCGCCGGAATGGGCCAGCGAACAATGGATCATCAGCGCCGGGCGCGGCCCCTGCCCCAGGCGCCGCACCATCGCCGGATCGGGCCGGGTCGCCGCCGCCACGTCGTTCACAGCCGGCCCTCCAGATGGGCGTCGAGATCGTCGAGCCGGTCCTGGCCCCAGAAGCGCTCGTCGTCCTGGGTGATGTAGAACGGCACGCCGAAGACGCCGCGCTCGACCGCCTCCTCGAGGTTCCTGGCATAGGTCTCGGCGCCGGTCAGCAGCCCGCTATCGGCCAGCTTGGGATCGAAACCCGCCGATTTCAGCACGTCGCGGATGACGTCGTCATCGGCGATGTTGCGCTCCTCGGCCCAGCAGGCGCGGGTGAAGCCGTGCACCAGCGCCGCCATGTCGCCGCCGCCAGCGTTCTGCGCGGCGATGATGGCATAGGAGGAAGGCGCCGGGTTCACCGGCCAGAAGGCGGGCTGAAGGTTGATCGGCAGCCCGGCCTTGGCCGCCTGGCGCCGCAGTTCCTGCAGCCGGTAGTCCAGCCGGCTGCTATGCCGGTCCTTGGGCGCGGTGCCGCCGGTGCGGGTGAACAGCGCCAGCACGTCAAGCGGCTTGTAGGTGATCGTCGCGCCATGCTTGGCCGCGATCTCCTCCAGCCGGGTGCCCGCCAGGTAGGTGAAGGGCGACACGGTTGCGAAAAAGTAGTCGATATGAGTCATTCTTGACGTCTCCCCTGCCGCCACGAGGTTTGCAAGACGGTAGCCGGGTGGTAAGCGGGGTCACCGTCACGAATCCGTCACCGGACAACCTGTCAAGGACCCCGCCCATGCCCGCCTATACCGAGCCGAAACTGATTTCCGGCAATGCCAACCGCACCCTTGCAAATTCGATCGCACGGCGGATGTCAATGCATCGGGGCATGTCGGTCGGGCTGGTCAACGCCCGGGTCGAGCGTTTCAACGATCAGGAAATCTTCGTCGAGGTGTTCGAGAACGTCCGCGGCGAGGACATGTTCATCATCCAGCCGACCTCGAACCCGGCCAACGACAACCTGATGGAGCTCCTGATCATCGCCGACGCGCTGCGCCGCTCCTCGGCCTCGCGGATCACCGCCGTGATCCCCTATTTCGGCTATGCCCGCCAGGACCGCCGCACCAAGGCGCGGACGCCGATCAGCGCCAAGCTGGTCGCCAACCTGCTGACCGAGGCCGGGATCGAGCGCGTCCTGACCCTCGACCTGCACGCCGCCCAGATCCAGGGCTTCTTCGACATCCCGGTCGACAACCTCTACGCCGCGCCGATCTTCGCGCTCGACATCGAGCATCACTTCAAGGGCCACCTGGAGGACGTCATCGTCGTCTCGCCCGATGTCGGCGGCGTCGGCCGCGCGCGCGAGCTGGCCCAGCGGATCGGCTGCGGCCTGGCCATCGTCGACAAGCGCCGGGTGCGCCCGGGCGAGGTGGCCGAGATGACGGTGATCGGCGAGGTCTCGGGCAAGACCTGCATCATCATCGACGATATCTGCGACACCGCCGGCACCCTGTGCAAGGCGGCGGAACTGCTGATGAACAACGGTGCCCAGGAAGTGCATTCCTACATCACCCACGGCGTCCTCTCGGGCCCGGCGGTCGAACGCATCCGCAACTCGGTGATGAAGAGCCTGGTGATCACCGACTCGATCGAGCCGACCGAAGCGGTGCTGGCGACGCCGAACATCCGCATCGTGCCGACGGCGCCGATGTTCGCCCAGGCGATCCTCAACATCTGGAACGGCACCTCGGTGTCGTCGCTGTTCGAGGTCGAGACCCTGGTGCCGATCTACGAGGGCCTCTACCAGCGCGGCTGAGGCCGCCCTCCGTGCCTTCCCGCTTTCATCTTCACGAAAATATCCCGGGGGTCCGGGGGCTGGCCCCCGGCCCTGCGCCGGTCACAGCTGCCACAGGTCGTCGTCCTTGAGCGCCCCGATCGCCGTCCAGTCGGCCCGGATGCGGGCGACGCGGGTATCGCCCCAGCAGTGAAAGACGATCTCGAAGCCGTCGCAGGTAACGGCCTCGGCGGCGATGTCGGCGCGCAGGTTCGAGCTGCTGTCGACATCCCAGAGCGAGACGCCGACGCTCACCGCCGGCGGCGCCTGGAACGGTTCCGAGAAGCGCACCGCGCAGCGGCGCTCGCGCGGGCCGCTGCCGGTCCACATCTCGCCGCCATCCTCGAAATCCGAAAACACCAGGGTCGAGCCCTGGTCGATGCCCAGCATGTCGCCGCGTATCCGCTTCACCCCGTCCCCCTCGCGTTCCCTGTCCCCGGCCGCCACCCTTGCCGGCAATTCCGGCAGAAATACGGAGCGCCGGGGCCTGACTTGGGGGCTGGCTTGGGGTCTTACCGCGCCCGGCCCGCCATTTCCAGCACCGTGAAACGACAAGGGCCCCGCCGAAGCGGGGCCCTTGCCAAACCAGTGACCGGATCGCTCAGATCGCGACGGTGCCGCGCAGCATGTGCACGTCGTGGATCAGCTTCTCGGCCGCGTCCTTGTCCTCGGGCAGCGCCGCCTCGGCAAGGCTGCGGGCCTCCTCGAGCATCTGGTCGATGATCGTGCCGGTCGCTTCCTCGATCGGGATCGCGCGCTCGGCCAGGACCGAAACCGCATTGCCGGTGATCTCGGCGAAGCCGCCGGTCACGACATAGGCCTGCAGACCATCGGAACCGGCCGCCCGCAGCACCCCCGGGCGCAGCGTGGTGATCAGCGGCTCGTGGCCGTCCATCGCCACGAGGTCGCCCTCGGCGCCGGGGATCTGGACCTCGGTCGCGTCGAAGGACGCAAGCTTGCGCTCGGGCGAGACCAGGTCGAATTGCAGCGTGTTGGCCATTTATGCCTCCTCAGGCCGCTTCGGCGGCCAGACGTTCGGCTTTCGCGATCGCCTCGTCGATGTCGCCGACCATGTAGAAGGCGGCTTCCGGCAGGTGGTCGTATTCGCCGGCCACGACCGCCTTGAACGACGCGATGGTCTTCTCGAGCGGGACCTGGACGCCGTCGGTGCCGGTGAACACCTTGGCGACGTCGAACGGCTGGGACAGGAAACGCTGGATCTTCCGGGCGCGGGCCACGGTCAGCTTGTCCTCTTCCGACAGTTCGTCCATGCCGAGAATGGCGATGATGTCCTGCAGCGACTTGTAGCGCTGGAGGATGCCCTGGACGTCGCGGGCGACCTGGTAATGCTCTTCACCGACGACCTGCGGGTCGAGGATCCGCGAGGTCGAGTCGAGCGGGTCGACGGCCGGGTAGATGCCGAGCTCCGAGATCGCACGGTTGAGAACCGTGGTCGCGTCGAGGTGGGCGAACGAGGTCGCCGGGGCCGGGTCGGTCAGGTCGTCGGCCGGCACGTAGATGGCCTGCACCGAGGTGATCGAGCCCGCCTTGGTCGAGGTGATCCGCTCCTGCAGGGCGCCCATGTCGGTGGCCAGCGTCGGCTGGTAGCCCACGGCCGAGGGGATGCGGCCCAGCAGCGCCGACACTTCCGAGCCGGCCTGGGTGAAGCGGAAGATGTTGTCGACGAAGAACAGAACGTCGGTGCCCGAGGCATCGCGGAACTGCTCGGCCAGGGTCAGGCCGGTCAGGGCGACGCGGGCACGGGCGCCCGGCGGTTCGTTCATCTGGCCGTAGACCAGCGCCACTTTCGATTCCTCGAGCTTCTCGGGGTTGATGACCCCGCCCTCGATCATCTCGTAGTAGAGGTCGTTGCCCTCGCGGGTCCGCTCGCCGACGCCGGCGAAGACCGAGTAGCCCGAGTGCACCTTGGCGATGTTGTTGATCAGCTCCTGGATCAGAACCGTCTTGCCGACGCCGGCGCCGCCGAACAGGCCGATCTTGCCGCCCTTCGAATAGGGCGCCAGCAGGTCGATGACCTTGATGCCGGTGACCAGGATTTCCGCCTCGGTCGACTGCTCGTCGAAGTCCGGGGCCGGCTGGTGGATGCCGCGGCGCTCTTCGGTCGCGACCGGGCCCTTCTCGTCCACCGGCTCGCCGATGACGTTGAGGATGCGGCCCAGGGTGGCGTCACCGACCGGAACCGAGATCGGCCCGCCGGTGTCGCTGACCGCCGCGCCGCGGACCAGACCTTCGGTCGCGTCCATGGCGATGGTGCGCACGGTGCTCTCACCCAGGTGCTGGGCGACTTCCAGAACCAGGCGCTTGCCGTTGTTGTCGGTTTCCAGCGCGTTCAGGATGGCCGGAAGATCGCCATCGAACTGGACGTCCACGACGGCGCCGATGACCTGGGTCACTTTGCCTTTGCTTGCCATTGTTTCCTATCTCCGGTTCCGTCAGAGCGCCTCGGCGCCCGAAATGATTTCGATGAGTTCCTTGGTGATCGCGGCCTGGCGCGAGCGGTTGTACTCGACCGTCAGCTTGTCGATCATGTCGCCCGCGTTGCGCGTGGCATTGTCCATCGCGCTCATCCGGGCGCCCTGTTCCGAGGCGCCGTTTTCCAGCAGGGCAGTGAAGATCTGGGTCGCCACGCCGCGCGGCAGCAGGTCGGCCAGGATGCCTTCCTCGCTGGGCTCGTAGTCGTAGAGCGAGGCTTCCGCGCCCTCCACTTCCTCGAACATCGCGGGGATGATCTGCTGCGCGGTCGGGACCTGCGAGATCACCGACTGGAAGCGATTGAAGAACAGCGTCGCGACGTCGAACTCGCCGGCGTCGAAGCGCGCCAGGATGTCCTTGGCGATGGCCTGGGCATTGTCATAGCCCACCGACTTGACCTCGGTCAGGTCGACATGGTCGATGAAATGCTCGCTGTAGTCGCGCTTAAGCTGCTCGCGGCCCTTCTTGCCGACGGTGAGGATCTTCACCGTCTTGCCCTGGGCCAGCAGCTCCTGCGCGCGGGCCCGGGCGAGGCGCACGATCGTCGAGTTGAAGCCGCCGCACAACCCGCGCTCGGCGGTCATCACCACCAGCAGGTGGGTCTGGTCCGAGCCGGTGCCCGACAGCAGCCGCGGCGCGCTGTCAGAGCCGCGCACCGAGGCGGCGAGGCCGGCCATCACCGCGTTCATCCGCTCGGCATAGGGCCGGGCGTTCTCGGCGGCTTCCTGGGCGCGGCGGAGCTTTGCCGCCGCGACCATCTGCATCGCCTTGGTGATCTTCCGCGTGTTCTTGACGCTTCCGATCCGGTTTTTCAGATCCTTGAGGCTGGGCATCTAGCGTCTCCTCGACTCCGCCCTCAGGCGAAGTCTTTCGCGAACTCGTCCAGCGCAGCGCGCACTTTGTCGGCCAGCTCGTCCTTCACCTTGCGGTCGTTGTTGGTGATGTCGTCCAGCAGGTCCTTGTGATTGGCCCGCAGGTGCGCCAGCATCGCCGCCTCGAAGCGGCCGACTTCGGCGACCGGGATGTTGTCGAGGTAGCCGTTGGTGCCGGCGAAGATGACGCAGACGATCTCGGCGTTGGTCAGCGGCGAGTATTGCGGCTGCTTCATCAGCTCGGTCAGGCGGGCACCGCGGTTCAGCAGCTTCTGGGTCGCGGCGTCGAGGTCCGACCCGAACTGGGCGAAGGCCGCCATCTCGCGATACTGGGCCAGCGACAGCTTGACCGGGCCGGCGACCGAGGACATCGCCTTGGTCTGGGCCGAGGAGCCGACGCGCGACACCGACAGACCGGTGTTCACGGCCGGGCGGATGCCCTGGTAGAACAGTTCAGTCTCGAGGAAGATCTGGCCGTCGGTGATCGAGATCACGTTGGTCGGGATGAAGGCCGAGACGTCGCCGCCCTGGGTTTCGATGATCGGCAGCGCGGTCAGCGAGCCGGCACCGTTATCCTCGTTCATCTTCGCCGAACGCTCGAGCAGGCGCGAGTGCAGGTAGAAGACGTCGCCCGGATAGGCTTCACGCCCCGGCGGACGGCGCAGCAGCAGCGACATCTGGCGGTAGGCGACGGCCTGCTTGGACAGGTCATCGTAGATGATCAGCGCGTGGCGGCCGTTGTCGCGGAAGAATTCCGCCATCGCGGTCGCGGCGTAGGGGGCGAGGAACTGCATCGGCGCCGGGTCCGAGGCGGTCGCGGCGACGATGATCGAGTAGTCGATCGCGCCGGTTTCCTCGAGCTTCTTGACCAGCTGCGCCACGGTCGAGCGCTTCTGGCCGACGGCGACGTAGATGCAGTAGAGCTTCTTGCTCTCGTCGTCGCCGGCGGCTTCGTTGTAGCTCTTCTGGTTCAGGATGGTGTCGAGCGCCAGCGCGGTCTTGCCGGTCTGACGGTCGCCGATGATCAGCTCGCGCTGGCCGCGGCCGATCGGGATCATGGCGTCGACCGACTTGAGGCCGGTGGCCATCGGCTCGTGCACCGATTTCCGCGGAATGATGCCCGGGGCCTTGACGTCGGCGACGCGGCGCTCGGTGGCCGCGATCGGGCCCTTGCCATCGATCGGGTTGCCGAGGCCGTCGACCACGCGGCCGAGCAGCGCGTCACCGGCCGGCACATCCACGATGGACTTGGTGCGCTTGACGGTGTCGCCTTCCTTGATGTCCTGGTCGGAGCCGAAGATCACGATGCCGACGTTGTCGACTTCGAGGTTCAGCGCCATGCCGCGGATGCCGCCGGGGAATTCGACCATCTCGCCGGCCTGGATGTTATCGAGGCCGTAGACACGGGCGATGCCGTCCCCGACCGAGAGCACGCGCCCCACTTCGGCGACTTCGGCTTCCTGGCCGAAGTTCTTGATCTGCTCCTTGAGGATCGCAGAGATCTCAGCAGCTTGGATACCCATTTATCCGACCTCTTTCATTGCATTCTGGAGGGCCGCGAGCTTCGAGCGGATCGAGGTGTCGATCATCTTCGAGCCCACTTTCACGACGAGACCGCCGATGAGCTTTTCATCGACGGCCGTTTTCAGTTTCACATCTTTGCCGATCTGCGCCTTGAGCGTGGCGGCCAGCTTGTCGGCCTGGGCCTCGGTCAGGGCGGTCGCGGCGGTTACCTCGGCCAGCACCTCGCCCTTTTCGTCGGCGATCAGGTCGCGCAGCACGGCGACCAGCTGGGGCAGCACGAACAGGCGGCGCTTGGACGCCATCAGGCCCAGCGTGTTGGCGGTGATCGGGCCGAGATCCATTTTCTTGGCCAGCGCGGCGATGGCCTGCGCCTGGTCCTCGCGCGAATAGAGCGGCGAGGAGATCATCACCTTGAAATCCTTGCTTTCGCTCAGCGCGCCGTCCAGCGCTTCCACATCTTGTTCAAGCTTCGGCAAAGCCTTGTCTTCGCGGGCCAGTTCGAAAATGGCCGTGGCGTAGCGCGCGGCGATGCCGGAGGAGATCGAAGCTGGTTCGGACACGTCAACCCTTCCGCTGTTGCTGCCGTCCCGACACTTCGGTGCACAGGACAAGGCTTACCCATGACGCACGCAGACAGCATGCACCTCAAATCCGGCGTGGGTGTAGCAGAGGTCGGTGGGCCTCGCAACCATCTTGCTCACGATCCGGTGAGGCTTCGCGCCCCTAATTACAGGCACTTGATCGGTTTTCACGAAACTGCGACCGTTTGGCGCCGCGCCGCAGCGGCGAAATGTCCGGAATCGCGCCTGAAACGGGGGTGAATCAGACCGGCTCCGCCCCCGGCGCGGGCACGCCCTCCAGCACCTTCAGCGGTCGCCGCACGACCTCGCGCAGGCCGGGCCGCTTGGGCGCGAAGACCTGTTTCGAGACCTCGAGCATCAGCACCCCGCCGGCGCGCCAGGGAATGCTGCGGCCGGTGCGCTCCCAGAACGGGGCGGTGCGCAGCCAGAAACGCTTGTGCGACGGCGGCGCGTAGAGCGCCGACAGGTGCCGCTCGGGCGCGAACTCCGCGCGCTTGAGCTGGGCTTCGAGCTGGCCCGAGGTGTAGGGCCGGCCATAGCCGAACGGCGTGATGTCGCGCCGCGCCCACAGCCCGGTGCGGTTGGGCACGATAATCAGCGCCCGGCCGCCCGGGCCCAGCACCCGCCAGGCCTCTTCCAGCACCGCCGTCGGATTGTCCGAGGTCTCGAGCCCGTGCATCAGGATCAGCCGGTCGACCATGCCGGTCTGCAGCGGCCACCGCGCCTCTTCGGTCAGGACCGAGACATTGGGCATCCCGGCGGGCCAGGGCATCACGCCCTGCGGCGCCGGCATCAGCCCGACGACCCGCCGCGCCTCGGCCAGGTAGGGGCGCAACAGCGGCACCGCGAAGCCGAAGCCGACGACGGTCTGGCCCTTGGCCTCGGGCCACAGCCCCAGCACCTTGTCGCGGATCGCCTTCTGCGCGGCGCGGCCGAGGCCGGTCCGGTAGTAGAAGTTGCGCAGGTCGAGCACGTCGAGATGCATGGGCTATCCGGAATTGATCCTTGTCCTCGGCCGGGGATGGCGCGAGAGTCGGGCCGCAGAATACCCAAGACACACGGAAACGCCATGCCGCTTCAGATCGTCACCGTTCCCTGCCTCTCCGACAATTACGCCTATATCGTGAAGGGACCGGAAAGCACCTGCGTGATCGACGCGCCCGAGGCCGGGCCGATCATCGCCGAGCTCGAGGCGCGCGGCTGGTCGCTCGACAGCATCCTGATCACCCATCACCACCACGACCATGTCGGCGGGGTCGAGGAGCTGCGGGCGAAATACCACTGCGACGTGCTGGGCCCGAAGGCAGAGCAGGACAAGCTGCCCGAGCTCGACCTGGCGCTGGCCGACGGCGACAGCGGCGGCGAGGGCGATGAGCTGGTCGAGGTGATCGCGGTGCCGGGCCACACGCTGGGCCATGTCGCCTATTACTTCCCCAATGGCGGCGCCGTCTTCACCGCCGACAGCCTGATGGCGATGGGCTGCGGCCGGGTCTTCGAGGGCACGCCCGAGATGATGTATCACAGCCTGCAGCGCCTCGCCGCGCTGCCGCCCAAGACGCTGGTCTATTCGGGCCACGAATACACCGCCGCCAATGCCCGTTTCGCCAAGACCATCGAGCCCGACAACCAGGAGCTGAACTGGCGCATCGAGCAGATCGACCATGCCCGCGCCGAGGGCGAGCCGACGGTTCCGGCGATCCTGGCTCAGGAATTGGAGACCAATCCCTTCCTGCGCGCCCATCTGCCGCAGGTGAAGGCCGCGGTCGGCATGCCCGACGCCCCGGATGTCGCTGTCTTTGCCGAGATTCGTGCCCGCAAGGACCGGTTCTGAGACCCGCGCCCAGAGATCACAAATTGGGCGTTTGCGCATCATTCAGAACTTTCCCGGCAGAAAAACCTTGAAGCGCGGGAAATAAAACCGAACTCTAAATCTATGAGGCAACGGTCGGAGTCCGGGCCCGTCCCGCTCCGTCCTCTGGAATAGGAGCACGCACAGTGCCGTCATTCTCGTCCACGCTCGAGCAAGCCATCCATGGCGCGCTGGCGCTCGCCAACGCCCGCAAGCACGAACTGGCAACGCTGGAACACCTGCTTCTTGCGTTGATCGACGAACCCGATGCCGCCAAGGTGATGCAGGCCTGCAGCGTCGATCTCGACGCGCTGCGCAGCACCCTGACCGAATTCATCGACGACGATCTGTCGACCCTTGTCACCGATGTCGAAGGCTCCGAGGCGGTGCCGACCGCCGCCTTCCAGCGGGTGATCCAGCGCGCCGCGATCCACGTCCAGAGCTCGGGCCGGACCGAGGTGACGGGCGCCAACGTGCTGGTCGCGATCTTCGCCGAGCGTGAATCCAACGCCGCCTATTTCCTGCAGGAGCAGGACATGACCCGCTACGACGCGGTCAACTTCATCGCCCATGGCGTGGCCAAGGACCCGTCTTTCGGCGAGGCCCGCCCCGTCACCGGCACCAGCGAGGCCGAGGAACAGCAGGCCAAGGCCGAAGCCGGCGAGGCCAAGGAATCCGCGCTGGCGAAATACTGCGTCGACCTCAACGCCAAGGCGCGCGAGGGCGATGTCGACCCGCTGATCGGCCGCGAGCACGAGGTCGAGCGCTGCATCCAGGTGCTCTGCCGCCGGCGCAAGAACAACCCGCTGCTGGTCGGCGATCCCGGTGTCGGCAAGACCGCCATTGCCGAGGGCCTGGCCTGGAAGATCGTCAAGGGCGAGGTGCCCGAGGTGCTGGGCGAGGCGACGATCTACTCGCTCGACATGGGCGCGCTGCTGGCCGGCACCCGCTACCGCGGCGATTTCGAGGAGCGGCTGAAGGCCGTGGTCAAGGAGCTCGAGGATCATCCCGACGCGGTGCTGTTCATCGACGAGATCCACACCGTGATCGGCGCCGGCGCGACCAGCGGCGGGGCGATGGACGCCTCGAACCTGCTCAAGCCCGCACTGCAGGGCGGCAAGTTGCGCTGCATGGGCTCGACCACCTACAAGGAATTCCGCCAGCATTTCGAGAAGGACCGGGCGCTGTCCCGTCGGTTCCAGAAGATCGACGTCAACGAGCCGTCGGTCGATGACGCGGTGAAGATCCTGATGGGCCTCAAGCCCTATTTCGAAAAGCACCACGACATCCGCTATACCCACGATGCGATCCGCACCGCGGTCGAGCTGTCGGCGCGCTACATCCACGACCGCAAGCTGCCCGACAAGGCGATCGACGTGATCGACGAGGCCGGCGCGGCACAGCATCTGGTGGCCGAGAGCAAGCGGCGCAAGACGATCGGGCCGAAGGAGATCGAGGCGGTGGTCGCCAAGATCGCCCGGATCCCGCCCAAGAACGTCTCCAAGGACGATGCCGAGGTGCTCAAGGATCTGGAGAAGTCGCTCAAGCGCGTCGTCTTCGGCCAGGACAAGGCGATCGAGGCGCTGTCCTCGGCGATCAAGCTGGCCCGGGCCGGGCTGCGCGAGCCCGAGAAGCCGATCGGCAACTATCTCTTCGCCGGCCCGACCGGCGTCGGCAAGACCGAGGTGGCCAAGCAGCTGTCCAGCACGCTGGGCGTCGAGCTGCTGCGCTTCGACATGTCGGAATACATGGAGAAGCATGCCGTTTCCCGCCTGATCGGGGCCCCGCCCGGCTATGTCGGCTTCGACCAGGGCGGATTGCTGACCGACGGCGTCGACCAGCACCCGCATTGCGTGCTGCTGCTCGACGAGATCGAGAAGGCGCACCCGGATGTCTACAACATCCTGCTGCAGGTGATGGACCACGGCAAGCTGACCGACCACAACGGCCGGACGGTGGATTTCCGCAACGTGATCCTGATCATGACCTCGAATGCCGGCGCCACCGAGCAGGCCAAGGCCGCGATCGGCTTCGGCCGCGACCGGCGCGAGGGCGAGGACACGGCGGCGATCGAGCGCACCTTCACGCCCGAGTTCCGCAACCGGCTCGACGCGGTGATCTCCTTCGCGCCGCTGCCGAAAGAGGTCATCCTGCAGGTGGTCGAGAAGTTCGTGCTCCAGCTCGAGGCCCAGCTGATGGACCGCGGCGTCAATATCGAGCTGACCCCGGCGGCGGCCGAATGGCTGGCCGACAAGGGCTATGACGACAAGATGGGCGCCCGCCCGCTGGGCCGGGTGATCCAGGAGCACATCAAGAAGCCGCTGGCCGAGGAACTGCTGTTCGGCAAGCTGATGAAGGGCGGGCTGGTCAAGGTCGGCGTCAAGGACGACGCCATCGAGCTCAGCTTCGAGGAACCCTCGAAGCCGCGCATCGCCGGCAACAAGCCGCGCCTTCTGACCGCAGAGTGAGCCGGCCGGCGTGCTGCGCCCCGCTCTGATAGGTCTCTTTTTCCTCGCCCTCGCGGTTCCGGCCGCGGGGGCGCTGACATTGAAACTGCCGATCGCCTGCACCCTCGGGCAGACCTGCTTCATCCAGAACTATGTCGATGACGACCCCGGCCCGGGGGCCGAGGATTTCACCTGCGGGCCGCTGACCTATAACGGCCACAAGGGCACCGATATCGCCCTGCCCTCGCTGGCCGCGATGCGGGCCGGCGTCGCCGTGCTGGCCGCGGCCCCCGGCACGGTGCTGGCGCTGCGCGACGGCATGCCGGACATCGCCGCCAACGCTCCGGACGCCCCGGACATCTCGGGCCGCGAATGCGGCAACGGCGTGCTGGTCGCCAATGGCGACGGCTGGCAGACCCAGTATTGCCACATGAAACGAGGCTCGATCTCGGTCCGCAAGGGCGAGAAGGTCAGCGCCGGCACGGTGCTGGGACAGGTCGGCCTGTCGGGCGATACCGAGTTTCCCCATGTCCATCTCTCCGTCCGCCATGACGGCAAGGTGGTCGACCCCTTCGCCCCCGACACCGCCCGCCCGCCCGCCTGCGGCACCCCGCCGACCGACACCCTGTGGCAGCCGCCGATCGCCTATGTGCCCGGCGGGCTGGTGAATATCGGTTTTGCGACGGCCGTGCCCGGCTTCGACGCGGTCAAGGCCGGGCTTCCCTCGCCCCGCGACCTGCCCGCCGACGCGCCGGCCCTGGTGCTCTGGGCCCAGGTCTATGGCGGGCGGGCCGGCGACAAGCTCGGGCTGCGGATCGTCGCACCGGACGGGACGGTCCTGGTGCAGCAACTCGTTACGCTCGACCGGGCCCAGGCCCGGCTGTTCCGCGCCATCGGCAAGCGGTCGCCGGCCGATGGCTGGCCGCCCGGCCCCTATATCGCGCTGGTGCAACTGCAGCGCGACGGCAACACGCTGGGCCAGCAGCGCACCAGCGTCGAGATCGGGCAGTAACGCCCCCGACACGGCCACGGCCGGGCGCCCGCCCGGGAGCACGGTCTCTCGCCGTGCCCCCTAGCGTTCGGTCAGCTTGAGTTCGATCCGACGGTTCTGCGCCCGCGCCTCGGGCGTGTCGCCGGTCGCCACCGGCTGGTACTCGCCGAAGCCGGCCGCCTTCAGCCGCTCGGGCGAGAAGCCGAGATCGTCGATCATGTAATGCACGACCGACAGCGCCCGCGCCTGGCTCAGCGCCCAGTTGTCGGCGAACTGGGCTCCGGGGGCCAGCGGCACGTTGTCGGTGAAGCCGTCGACCTCGAGGATCCAGTTGATCCCCGTCGGGATCTCCTGCGAGATCTGCTTGAGCGTGGTGGTCACGTCGGCGATCTGCTTCTTGCCCTCGGGCGACAGGTCGGCCGAGGCGGATTCGAACAGCACCTCGGACGAGAAGACGAAACGGTCGCCGACGATCCGGACGCCGGGCTGGCCCGCCAGCAGCTTGCGCAGGCGGCCGAAGAATTCCGAGCGGTACTGCTCGAGGTTCTGGGCCTTCTCGGCCAGCGCCTTGGCCCGCTCCTCGGCCGCCTTGCGCGCCGCTTCTTCCGCGACCAGCCGCCGCTTCTGCTCCATCGTCACCTGGGCCAGCGCGGCGTTGAGCTGCTTGCCCAGGCTCTCGATCTGCACCTTGTTGGCGCTGTCCTTCGCCGTCGAGGCGTCCAGCATCCCCTGCAGCTGCTTCAACTGGCCGCGCAGCGCCGCGAGTTGCTGGTTGAGCAGCGCCACCTGGCGCTGGCTCTTGGCCGATTTCGCCTTCTCGTCGGCCAGCGCGCTATTCGCCGCCGACAACAGCGCCGCCTGTTTCTCGGCCTCGGACATCTGCGCCTTGGCCGCGTTCTCGGCCTGCAGCTTGGCCGCCAAGGCCGCCGCCAGCTGCTTCTCGACCTCGGCCTTGTCGAGCCCGGCGGCCTGAAGATCCTTCACCTGCCCCTGCGCCTTGTCCCGCGCCGCCAGCGCCGCGGCCAGCTTGACGTCGAGATTCTTCTGTGCCGCCTGGGCCGCGGCCAGCATGGTCAGCGTGTCCTCGGCCTTCTTGCGCTGCTCCTCGAGCGCCAGCGTCATCGCCGTCAGCTCGTCCTGGGCGCCCTTGAGCCTGTCGCGCAGCAGCTTGGCGGCGGCGGCATCGGCCAGCCGCTGCTTCTCCTGCGCCGTCAGCTGCTCCTGCGCCCCGGCCAGCTTCTCGCGCAGCGCCTTGGCCGCGGCCGCCTCGGCCAGCTTGGCCTTCTCCTCGGCCGACAGGCTGTCCTGCAGCTTGGCGATCTGCGCAGACTGGTCGGCGACCGTCTGCTTTGAGCCTTCAAGCTCGGCCAGCACGGCGGCGAGGTTGGTGTCCTTGGCCGCGGCCTGCTTGCGCAGGCTGGCGATCAGCGCCTGCAGCGCGTCGCGCCGGGCGGCGGCCAGCCTCGCGGCCTCTTGCTGGGCGTCGATCTCCTTGCGCGCCTTGGCCACCGCCAGTTGCAGCGCCTGCTGCTCGCTCAGCAGCTTGTCGCGGGTCTCCTGAAGGTCGGCGACCTTGGCCGACAATGCGTCGTTGCGCTTGGCCGCGGCAGCGCGATCGGCCAGCAGCCCGGCGACCTGGGCCTCGAAATCGGTGATCTTGGCCTGCGCCGTCTTGAGCTCGTTCTGCCGCGCCGTCAGCTGGCTGCCCAGCGAGGCGATCAGAGCCGCCTGCTGGTCGGCCTTGTCGCGCGCCGTCGCCAGATCGCCGGTCAGTTGCCCGACCTCGCCCTGCAGCTTGGCCGTCTTCTGCTTTTCCAGCCCCAGCGCGTCGGCCAGCCCGGCGATCTGCTCGTTCAGCGCGGTCAGCTCGTTGCCCTGATTGGTGATCGTCTCACGCAGGACGAACTGCACGATCATGAAGATCGTCAGCACGAACATCAGCACCAGCAGCAGCGACGTCATCGCGTCGACGAAGCCCGGCCAGATCGGCGCCTCGGTTCGGCTGCCCCGGCGCGACAGTCCCATCGCCTAGCCCCGCCCCGAGCCGGCCGCCCCGGCCCGCGCCAGCTGCCGCACCGCCGCGGTCAGCGCCGAGAGGTCGCTGCGCAGGTCAGTGATGCTCTCCTGCCGGCCGGCCGAGATCTCCTCGAGTATCCGCAGCAGCTGGACGTCGATCGAGCGCAGCCGCATCCGGCTTTCGGCATCGACATGGGGGCCGCCGTCCTCGGCATGCTGCTCGAGAGTGGCGATCAGCCGCTCCTGGCCATCGGCGACACGGCTCTGGCCATCGGCGATCCGCGCCAGCGCCGCCGTCGCGCTGCCCTGGGCCTCGCCCTGGCCTTCCAGCCGCTCGGTCAGCCGCTCGACCGCGCCGGCCAGCCCGGCCATGCGTTCGTCCAGCGCCGTCGTCCGGGCGTCGGACTGGGCGAACAGGCTCTGCAGCGCGTCCATCTGCTCGGCCATCTGGTCGAGCACGGCAACGACCGCGCCCTGCTCCAGCCCGCCCTCGCCTTCGCCCTCGCCACTGGCGAAGCCGAGCCGGGTGATCGTCGACAGCCATTCCTCGAGCTCGCGGTAGAAGCGGTTCTGGCCGTGGCTGGCGAACAGCTCCAGCAGGCCGACGACCAGCGACCCGGCGAGGCCGAGCAGCGAGGACGAGAAGGCCGTGCCCATGCCGCCGAGCTGCTTCTGCAGCCCGCCCATCAGGTTGCCGAACACCTCGACCGCGCTCTGCCCCTCCTTCGGCGCCAGCGAGCGGATGGTCTCGACCACCGCCGGCACGGTGGTGGCAAGGCCCCAGAACGTGCCCAGAAGGCCGAGGAAAACCAGCAGGTTGATCAGGTAGCGGGTGATGTCGCGCGCCTCGTCGATGCGGGTGGCGACGGAATCGAGGATCGAGCTGGCCGAGGTCGAGGAGATCTGCGCCCGGGCCGTCCGCGACCGCAACAGCGCCGCCAGCGGCGCCAGCAGGCGCGGCGCCTTGACCAGTTGGTGGCCGGGCACGTCATTGGTGAAATCGATCAGCCAGCTGACCGAGGTGAACAGCTGCAACACCTGCAGGAAACAGGCGATGACACCGACCAGGAAGACGAAGAAGATCAGCGCGTTCAGATAGGGATTGGCGAGGAACACGCCCGAGACCCGGGGCCAGGCGACATAGGCGCCCGAGGCCACCAGCCCGACCACGATCAGCATCGTCGTCAGTTGCCGTACCGGCTGTTTGAAGAAACGCTCCGCCTCGCGCGTGGGCTTGTCCATCTGGACCTGTCCTGACCCCTGTTTTCGCTGGCCCGACCATAGGCGGGCCGGGCCGCCCTGCCAACCGGCAATTCCCTGCGCAATACCTTAGAGTTGCCTCTCTGCCCTCAGGCTGCGCACCCGCCGGGCAAGCCAGCTTAGATCGGCATCCTCGATGCCCAGTTCGGCAAGGTGATCGGCGGTGTTGTAGAGGTATTCGCTGTTCGGGCCGCGGCCGCCGGTGGCGCTGGCGATGATCCGCGCCTGCTCTTCCAGCTCCAGCCCGCCGCAATACTGCACGTGGTCCGGGTCGATGACATAGGTGACGGCGCTCAGCCGGCGACCGTCGCGCAATTCGATCTCCTGCTCGGTCTCGAAATAGGCCGAGGAGATCAGTTCGCGCTCGCGCAGGTAATCCAGCGTCTCCTCCTCGCGCCCCGGTGCCACCGCGAAGGCGACGCCGTCGCAATGGGCGCCCTCGGCGGCGTCGAGCGCCAGCACCAGCCCCGGATCGGCCTCGGTGCCGCGATGGTGGATCGAGCGCATGCAGAAGGACCGGTGCCAGCCCGGCAGCCGCGCGATCCGGCGCTCCGCCACCGCGAAGCCCGGATTCCAGATCAGCGACCCGTAGCCGAACACCCAAAGCTCTGCCGTCACTTGACTGGCCCTCCTTGTCCCGCCCCTGTAAACACCACCGGGCCGGTCAGGAAAAGGGGGCGGACAATGCGGATTCTCACCCTCGTCGTCGTCATCGCGGGCGCCCTCTGGGGCGGCTACTGGTATATCGGCTCGACGGCGCTGCAAAAGGCCGCCGTCGCCGCCTTCGCCAATGCGCGCGAAGAGGGCCGCGTGGCGCAATATTCCAGCCTCTCGGTCGCCGGCTTTCCCAACCGCTTCGACCTGACCGTCAACGACATCGCGCTGGGAGACCCGGCCGAGGGCGTCACCTGGCGCGCGCCCTTCGCCCAGATCCTGTCGCTCAGCTACACGCCCTATCACGTCATCGCCGCCCTGCCCCACCGCCAGGTGCTCGAATTGCCGGGCCAGAGCCTGACCCTGACCTCGCAGAAGATGGAGGGCAGCGTGCTCTTCGCCCCGACCCCGGCGCTGCGGCTGAAGAGGACGACCTTCATCGCCGCGCAGCCGGAGCTGGTGTCAACGGCCGGCTGGCAGGTCGGGCTGCACCAGGCGCGCTTCGCGGCGCGGCCGGTGGCAGGCAAGGAAAACAGCTACGAGATCGGCTTCGAGGCGCTCGACATCGCCCCCGATGCCAGTCTCAAGGCGCAGCTCGACCCCGAGGGCAAGTTGCCGCCCAAGGCCGAAATCGTCCATCTCGACGGCGACCTGAGCTTCACCGCCCCGCTCGACCGCCATGCCGGCGAGACCCATCCCCGCCTCACCGCCCTGACCCTGCGCGACAGCCATGCCCGCTGGGGCGACCTGTCGCTGACGCTGAAAGGCGCGCTCGAGATCGGCCGCGACGGATTGCCGATCGGCCGCATCACCCTCAGCGCCCGCCATTGGCAGCAGATGCTCGACATCGCCGTCGCCCTCGGCCTGGTGAAACCCGAGATCGCCCCGACCGTGCGCAACATGCTGACCGAGCTGGCCAAGGGCTCCGGCAGCCCCGACACGGTCGAGCTGCCGCTGAGCTTCCAGAAAGGCTGGATGAGCGTCGGCCCCCTCCCCCTCGGCCCCGCACCAAGGTTCCGCTGAACACGCAGCCGGGCGCAAGCCGCGCCCCCACTTTCTGCTCGAAAATATCCTCGGGGGGCGCGGGGGGCAGACAGCCCCCCGCCCTCGCGACGCGCATCGCGCGGCGCAACCGTCCCCGCCAGGCGCTACGTCTCCGCCGCGCCGCGGCCGAAGTCCGGCGCCGCGGTATCCTGCCCGGCCTCGATGATGCCGCGCCGGATCGCCCGCGTCCGGGTGAAATAGTCGAACAGCGCCTCGCCGTCGCCGGTGCGGATCGCCCGCTGCAGCGCGAACAGCTCCTCGGTGAAGCGGCCGAGGATCTCCAGCGTCGCCTCCTTGTTGGTCAGGAAGACGTCGCGCCACATCGTCGGGTCCGAGGCGGCGATCCGGGTGAAGTCGCGGAAGCCGGCGGCGGAATACTTGATCACCTCGCTGTCGGTGACGCGGCCAAGGTCATCGGCCACGCCGACCATCGTGTAGGCGATCAGGTGCGGCGTGTGGCTGGTCACCGCCAGCACCAGGTCATGGTGGGTCGGCTCCATCTCCTCGACATGGGCCCCCATGTGTTCGAGGAAGCCGCGCAGGCAGGCAACGGCCGCCATGTCGGCCTGGGCCAGCGGCGTCAGCAGCCACCAGCGGTTGCGGAACAGCGTCGCGAAGCCCGAACGCGGACCGGAATGCTCGGTGCCGGCGATCGGGTGGCCGGGGACGAAATGGACGCCCGGCGGCAGATGCGGCGCCACCGCGTCGATCACCGCCTGCTTGACCGAGCCGACATCGGTGACCGTGGCACCGGGCTTGAGGTGCGGCCCGATCTCCTCGGCGACCTTGCCCATCGCCCCCACCGGCACGGCAAGGACAACGAGGTCGGCGTCCTTCACCGCCTCGGCGGCGGTCTCATGGACAGAGTCGCACAGCCCGATCTCGGCCGCCGTGGCCCGGCTTTCGGCGCTCTTGGCATGGCCGGCGATGTGGCGGGCGAGGCCGTTTTCGCGGATCGCATGGGCCATCGACGAGGCGATCAGCCCGAGGCCGATCAGCGCGACGCGGTTGTAGAACGGCTTGTGCACGATCCCGGCCATCAGCGTTGCCCCTTGAACTGGGTCACCGCATGGGCGACCCGGCGGCAGGAAGCCTCGTCGCCCACCGTGATCCGCAGGCAATTGGCCAGGCCGTAGCCGCCAGTCTTGCGCACGATCAGCCCTTCGGATTTGAGGAAGGCGTCGCAGGCCTCGGCCTCCTCGGCATCGGCGAAGCGGGCGAGGATGAAATTGGCGGTCGAGGTGTCCGAGGGCACGCCGACCTCGGCCAGCGCCTCGGCCAGCCAGGCCCGCATCCGCGTGTTCTCGCCCCGGCATTTCGCCACCCAGTCCTGATCGCGCACCGCCGCCTCGGCAACCTCGAGCTGGGTCGTCGAAAGGTTGAACGGCCCGCGGATGCGGTTGAGGACGTCGATGATCTCCTTCGGCCCGTAGCCCCAGCCGATGCGCAGCCCGCCGAGGCCGTAGATCTTCGAGAAGGTCCGGGTCATCACCACGTTGTCGCGCGCCTCGACCAGCGCCTTGCCGCCGTCGAAGCCCTCGACATATTCGGCATAGGCGCCGTCGAGCACCAGCAACGCCTGCTCCGGCAGGCCCTCGGCCAGCCGCGCGACCTCCTTGGCGCCGATCATCGTGCCGGTCGGGTTGTTCGGGTTGGCGATGAAGACCAGCCTGGTGCGCGCGTTGCAGGCCGCCAGCAGCGCGTCGACATCGGTGGTGCGCTCGCGCTCGGGCACGGCGACCGGGGTCGCCCCGGCGGCGCGGGCCGAGATGTCGTACATCAGGAAGCCGTGCTCGGTGCGCAGCACCTCGTCGCCCGGCCCGGCATAGGCCTGGCACAGGAAGGTGATGATCTCGTCCGAGCCGACGCCGCAGATGATCCGCTCCGGGTCGAGCCCGTGGATCTCGGCGATGGCGGCGCGCAGCTCGGCATGGTCGGTCGAAGGATAGCGGTGGAGTTGATGAGCCGCGCGCAGATAGGCCTCGCGCGCCTTCTCGGACGGGCCGAACGGGTTTTCGTTCGACGACAGCTTGACCACGTTCGACACCCCGGAGACATGGGCCTGGCCGCCCTGGTACAGGGCGATGTCCAGGATGCCGGGCTGCGGGCGGATCGCGTCACTCATCTTTCATCTCCTCACCTCGGCCGGTTCTAGCGGGGCGCCGGAACCCTGACCAGAGACTTGTTGGCCCCAACGGGGGGCCGCAGAACATAAGAAAGGGGCCGCACCGGATGGTGCGGCCCCGCATGGGTATTCCATCCGCGAAGGGGTTAGTTCTTCGCGTAATATTCGACCACCAGGTTCGGCTCCATCTGCACCGCGTAGGGCACATCGGCCAGCGCCGGGGTCCGCACGAAGGTGGCGGTCATCTTCGAATGGTCAGCTTCGATGTAGTCGGGCACGTCGCGCTCGGCCAGGCCGACGGCTTCCAGCACGATCGCCAGTTGCTTCGACTTGTCGCGCACGGCGATGACGTCGCCTTCCTTGACGCGGTAGGACGGGATGTTGACCCGCTTGCCGTTGACGGTGACATGGCCGTGGTTGACGAACTGGCGCGCGGCGAAGATGGTCGGCACGAACTTGGCGCGGTAGACGACGGCGTCGAGGCGGCGCTCGAGCAGGCCGATCAGCTGCTCACCGGTATCGCCCTTGACGCGCTCGGCTTCGCCGTAGATGCGGCGGAACTGCTTCTCGGTCAGGTCGCCGTAGTAACCCTTGAGCTTCTGCTTGGCGCGCAGCTGGGTGCCGAAGTCCGACAGCTTCTGCTTGCGGCGCTGGCCGTGCTGGCCCGGGCCGTATTCGCGGCGGTTGACCGGCGATTTCGCGCGGCCCCAGATGTTCTCGCCCATCCGGCGGTCGATTTTGTACTTGGCAGAGGTGCGTTTGGTCACCGCTGATCTCCTTCTTTTCGTTTGCGTCCTCGACTTGTCCGAAAACCGGTTCCCACTTTTCAGGTCTCGGATCGTCCTGCGACGCTCCGCCTCACCGTTGCGGTCCCCGGTTCCGGCCAACCCGGAACAGAAGGGCGTTGTCCTCTCCCCGAAGGGCGACAGGCATCCCCTTGCGGGGGCCCCCAACACCAAATGAATGCCGGACACAATGCACCCGGACGGGCGGCTTATACAGCCCCGCGCCCCGGAGTCAACGCCGCTTTGTCGATGCCGCTCTGGCGGCGCCCCTACCAAGTCTTCTGGGCACAGATATCCTCGGGGGTGAATTCGCGTCCCGGCGCGAAGAGGGGGAAGACAGCCCCCTGCCCCGCCCAATGCCTCACGCCGCGTCGTGGCGCAGGATCGCCGCCTCCGGCCGCGACAGGTTGCGTCGGGCATGACTGCCATAGCCTTCCGGGTCCGTGGCCAGCTCGGGCAAGGCGGCGAACAGCGCCGCGCGCTGCGCCGGGTCGATGGTCTGCAGCGAGGTGTTCGAGGGATGGAAGCTCTCGGTCTCGAGCCCGTTGGCCCAGACGATCTCGTGCCGCTCGAGCAGGACGTGGACATAGGTGACCTGGGGCAGGAGAGCGTCCACCGTCACCGCCCGGCCGTCGACCAGGTCCTCGGCCGCGACCAGCACCTCGTCGGTGTTGAACAGCGCCCGCGCCGCCGCGCCCTGGACCAGCATCCGGTGCTGGGGCGAGACCAGCAGCTCGTCCTCGGGCCGGCCCAGGCCCAGCGCGCCGGCCCGGAAACGGATCGGCCGCAGATGCGGCAGGGCGAAGAGCCGCGCACCGCTGAACCGCCGATGCCCGGTCCACAGCACCGGCTGGGGGCCGTTATCCTTGGTCAGCACCCGTTCGCCCGGGCGCAGCGACTCGATCCGGCGGGCGCCCAGCGGGGTGGCGATCAGCGTGCCCGGCGTGAAGCAGATCACCCCGGCACGCTCGGGTTCGGCCGGTTCGCAAGGCGGTGCGACCAGCGTCGAACGCACCACCCAGAGCTCCCGGTCCACGGGCGGCATCTCTCCGCTGAAGACCAGCAGCCGGGAGCCGTCCTCGGGGGCCGCGATCACCGTCGCCTCGTAGGCGGCATAGCCGTCGGTGACGACGAAGCCGTCGGTCGGCGGGATCTCGGCGGGCTCGACCGCCGGGCGCTGTTGCGGCGCCATCGCCGCGCCGCTCAGCCGCCGCGCCATCCGCGCCGCCCGCCGTCGCAGCGCCGCGGTTTCGGCATCGCCCTCCAGACGCATCAGCCCCTGCGGCCCGTCGACCCGCAAGGCCCGGCCGCGCCAGGACCAGCTCGCCCCGGCGCCCAGCAGCTTGAGCGGCGCGGCGTGCACGCCGTCCACCTCGGTCTGTGTCCATGAAATGACAAACGTGCCGCGATAGCCCGTCTTCATGCCTGCCTGCCCGTCCGACTGCCCGGTTATTCGTTTTTGTTGTCGCGACGGTAACATGGAATGGAATCGCGGCCAATACGCTGCGATTCAGAAACAATCCCTGACCGCGACGCGGAAGGCCGCCCAATCCGCCACCGGTCCGCCCCCGGTCCGCCCTAGATTTCCTCGACCAGCACCACGCCGTCGAGCGACTTGATCGCGCTGCGGATCTGGGGCGAGACCGGGAAGCCGTCGCCGGCCGAGATATCGACCTCGCGGCCCGAGTCCGGGTCGGCGACGCAGAAGGTGATCGGCCCGCGCGCCCGGCCCGCCGCGCCGCCCATCCGTTCCAGCAGCGAGGCGACCGAGGCCGCCGCCTCGGGCGCGCCGATATGGATGCGCAGCCCGGCCGCCCCGGCATCGGCGATGGTCCGCTCCAGCGGCGTGACCGAGCGGCCGACCGGATCGAACTGGCCCTCGTTGAACCGCGCCTCGAGCGCCATCACCACCTGGTTGGTCTGGTCGAAGACCTTGCGGCAGGCGTCGAAATCCTCGGGGAACAAAGCGATGCCGGCGACCTGGCCGGTCGGGTCCGAGATGTTCATGCGGAAGAACCGCGTGCCCTTGGCCGACTTGCGCTCCTGCAGGGCCGAGACCAGCACCCCGACACGGCCGACGGCGCCGCCACGCTCCTCGGCCTGGACCTGCAGCTCGGCCAGCGTCGGCAGCTTCTTGCGCTTGAGCGCGGGGGCGAAATCGTCCAGCGGATGGCCCGACAGGTAGAAGCCGATCGCCAGATGCTCCTGGTTCAGCCGCTCGTCGGGCAGCCAGTCGTTGCATTTCGCCAGCCGCGGCTCGGGCAGGTCCTCGCCCGCCTCGCCGAAGAGCGAAACCTGGTTCGACGCCTTCTGCTCGTGGATCGCCGCCGAATAGGCGCTCAGGGCGTCGAGGCTGTCGAACACCCGGCGGCGGTTGGGGTCGAGCTGGTCGAAGGCGCCGGCCCGGGCCAGCATCTCGAGCGGCCGCTTGCCGATCCGCTTGAGGTCGACCCGGCGGGCGAAGTCGTAAAGCGTGACGAAGGGCTTGTCGCCACCCTCGGCCTGCCGCGCCTCGACGATCAGCCGCATCGCCTCGACGCCGACATTCTTGAGCGCGCCCAGCGCGTAGACCACGGCGCCGTCCTTGACCGAGAAGGTCGCCAGCGAGCGGTTGACGCAGGGCGGCACGATGGCGATCTTCAGCCCGCGCCGGACCTCCTCGGCATAGATCGACAGCTTGTCGGTGAGGTGCATATCGCAGTTCATCACCCCGGCCATGAACTCGACCGGGTGGTTCGCCTTCAGCCATGCCGTCTGGTAGCTGACCACGGCATAGGCGGCGGCGTGCGACTTGTTGAAACCGTAATTGGCGAATTTCTCCAGCAGGTCGAAGACCTCGGTGGCCTTCTTGGCGTCGACACCGTTCTTCTTGGCGCCCTCGACGAATTTCGGCCGCTCGGCGTCCATCGCCTCCTTGATCTTCTTGCCCATGGCGCGGCGCAGCAGGTCGGCGCCGCCGAGGCTGTAGCCCGCCATCACCTGGGCGATCTGCATCACCTGCTCCTGGTAGACGATGATGCCCTGGGTCTCTTCCAGGATATGGTCGATCAGCGGGTGGATCGAGGTGATCTCCTTGAGCCCGTTCTTGACCTCGCAATAGGTCGGGATGTTCTCCATCGGGCCGGGACGGTAGAGCGCGACGAGGGCGACGATATCCTCGATGCAGGTCGGCTTCATCCGCCGCAGCGCGTCCATCATGCCCGAGCTTTCGACCTGGAACACCGCCACCGTCTTGGCGCTGGCATAGAGGTCATAGGTCGCCTTGTCGTCGAGCGGGATGGCGTTGATCATGTCCACCGCGCCCTCGGGCGGCTGGTAGAGCTGGGTGCCGTCGGCGGCGACATGCAGGTGCCGCCCGCCACCGCGGATCAGGTCGACGGCGTTCTGGATCACCGTCAGCGTCTTGAGGCCGAGAAAGTCGAACTTCACCAGGCCGGCCGATTCCACCCATTTCATGTTGAACTGGGTCGCCGGCATGTCCGAGCGCGGGTCCTGGTAGAGCGGCACCAGCTGGTCCAGCGGCCGGTCGCCGATCACCACGCCCGCGGCGTGGGTCGAGGCGTTGCGCAGCAGGCCCTCGACCTGCTGGCCGTATTTCAGGAGCCGGTCGACCACCTCCTCGGCCCGGGCTGCTTCGCGCAGCCGGGGCTCGTCGGCCAGCGCCTTTTCGATGCTGACCGGCTTGACCCCCTCGACCGGGATCATCTTGGACAGGCGGTCGACCTGACCATAGGGCATCTGCAGCACCCGGCCGATATCGCGCACCGCCGCCTTGGACAGCAGCGCGCCGAAGGTGATGATCTGGCCCACCTTCTCGCGGCCGTATTTCTCCTGCACGTAGCGGATCACCTCTTCGCGGCGGTCCATGCAGAAGTCGATGTCGAAGTCGGGCATCGACACCCGTTCGGGGTTGAGGAAACGCTCGAACAGCAGGCTGTAGCGCATCGGGTCGAGGTCGGTGATGGTCAGCGCGTAGGCGACCAGCGAACCGGCACCCGAGCCCCGGCCGGGGCCGACCGGGATGTCGTGCTCCTTGCCCCATTTGATGAAGTCGGCAACGATCAGGAAGTAGCCCGGGAAGCCCATCTGCTCGATGATGCCGAGCTCGAATTTCAGCCGTTCCTGGTATTTCTCGACCGGCACGGCATGGGGAATGACCTTGAGCCGGGCCTCCAAGCCCTCCCAGGCCTGGCGGCGCAGTTCCTCGACCTCGTCATCGGCGAATTTCGGCAGGATCGGCGCCAGCTTGGGCACCTTGAAGGCGCAGCGTCTGGCGATCTCGACCGTATTCTCGATCGCCTCGGGCAGATCGGCGAACAGGGTCGCCATCTCGGCCTCGGACTTGAAGTAGTGCTGCGGCGTCAGCCGCCGGCGCGGCTCCTGCTGGTCGACATAGGCGCCCTCGGCGATGCAGATCAGCGCGTCATGCGCCTCGTACATGTCGGGTTTCGGGAAATAGACGTCGTTGGTGGCGACCAGCGGCAGGTCCATGGCATAGGCCATCTCGACATGGCCGCGCTCGGTCGCGCGCTCGGCCTCGGTCGGCTTGCCGCCCTCGCCCGGGTGGCGCTGGAGCTCGACATAGAGCCGGTCGGGATAGATCTCGGCCAGCCGCTTCATCAGCGCCTCGGCGCGGGGCCGCTGGCCGGCCTGCAACAGCTTGCCCACCGGCCCCTCGGGCCCGCCCGACAGGCAGATCAGCCCTTCGGAATGCTGCGCCAACTCGTCGACCGTGACCTGCGGCAGCTCCCCGCCGGCATCGACATAGAGGCAGGTGCTGAGCTTCATCAGGTTGCCGTAGCCGGCCTCGGACTGCGCCAGCAGCACCACCGGCGCCGGCAGCCGCGGCCGCTCGCCCGGCTGGGCGGGGTCGTAGGTGACATCGACCTGGCAGCCGATGATCGGCTGCAGCCCGGCATCGCCGGCGATGGTCGAGAATTCCAGCCCGCAGAACATGTTGTTGGTGTCGGTGACGGCGACGGCCGGCATCTTGGCGGCGGCGCACATCTTGATCAGCTTCTTCACCGGCACCGCGCCTTCGAGCAGCGAGTATTCGGTGTGGACGCGGAGATGGATGAATCGGGGAGCGGTCATGCCCCGATCCTAGTGCGGAACGGCCGGCAGGGGGAAGAGCGGTCGGCGGTGGCGGCGGCACAAATGGCGCGGCGGCCCGGTTCCGCCCACCAGGACGGGGGCAGCGGCCTGCGACCTATTCAACCAGCGTATAGCCGGTGATCCGGCCCTTGAAATAGGTCTCAAAGCCCTCGGGATGGACATAGCCGACCTCGCCCTGGCGCGGCAGGCGGCGGGGGCCGACGGGGCCGTAATCCCAGAACCGCGCCCGCCAGTCGTAGCGCGCTGCCTTGCCCGCCGCGTCCTGGGCCGGCCGGTCGCGCGCCTCCATCGCGACGATGTCGCCGGCGGCGTCGAAGGCAAAGATCACCGCCGCCCGCCCTGCCGGGGTATCCAGCGCCGCCTCGGCCCGGCCGTCCGCCAGCATCCGCCAGGCCACCGCCGGGTTGCCGAGGATGGCGTCGGGCGCCCAGGGCAGTTCGGCGAGGTAGCGATAGGCTTCGGCCAGCGACACGGACGCGTCCGCCGCCCGCGCCACCCGGATCGAGCCGAAGAGCCGCGCCTCGAGCAGCCCCCTGCCGTCGACATAGCTGTCGATCACCCGCACCACGGTCAGCGGCCCGAACCCCTGCCGCGCATCCCAGACGAAGCCCGGCACGGCCAGCGCGACAGTCTGGCGCGCGGTCGTCGCCGAGAAACCGCCGCCCTGCTTGAGCCGCAGTTCGGCGCTCTGTTCGAGGACGGCAGCGCGGGCGCCCGGCTGCGCCCCGGCGCGGCGGGCGAAGGCGGCGACCGCCGGCGGCAGGTCCGGCCTCGCCCCGGCCACCGGGGCGCCACGCAGCTCTGCCGCCAGCGCCGCCGCCTTGTCGCGGAAGGCCTTGGCCAGCATGAATTGCCCCGCGCCGGCCACCGCCACCGCCCCGATCAGACCAAGCCAGAGAATGCGCATCACCGCCCCGTCCCCGAGATCGTTCACGAAAATGTGCGCCGATCCTGCCGCAATCCGCGCGACAGGCAAACCCCGCCGTGGCGAAACGACCGGTCGGCAGGCTTGGCAGGGCGGCGCCGGGCCGCTACGACTTGGGGCCAACCCGGAAAGGCCGAGATGACGACAGAGCCCCAGACCACGGAGACCCCGGACGAGGACATCCCCGTCACCGCCGAGGAGCAGCGCGCCCGCGCCAGCGGCGCCAACAAGACGCTGGCCCTGCTGCTGGTCGGCGGCGCGCTGGTGATGCTGGTCGCCGCCTTCGGCGTGGCCATCCTGGTGACGCATGGCGGCTACTGATCTGACCCGGCGCGGCGCGGCGGCGCTGATCGGCGGCGGCGCGGCGCTGGCGCTGCTGGGCGGCTGCAGGGAGGGCGGGAAATGGCACTCGGTCCAGGTCCAGGGCGCCCTGCCCGACCTGTCCTTCGCCATGACCCGCGCCGATGACGGCAAGCCCGTCACCCAGGCCGACTACCTTGGCCGGCCGGTGATGCTGTTCTTCGGCTTCACCAATTGCGAGGACGTCTGCCCGCTGACCATGGCCAACGTGGTCGAGGTGCTGTCGAAGATGGGCGCGGCCGGGCGCGACGTCGCGGCGCTGTTCGTCACCGTCGATCCCAGCCGCGACACGCTGCCGGTGTTGAAGCAGTTCGCCGACACCTTCGATCCCCGCGTCGACGCGCTGCGCGGCACCGACAACCAGCTGGCCAGCCTCGCCCGACGCTACCGGGTGACCTACAAGGTGATGCCGGCGACGGCGACCCAGCCCTACCGGGTGCTGCACGGCCCCTCGATCTACGTCTTCGACCGCAAGGGCAAGGCACGGCTGATGATCCCGAAATTCTACGACGGCAGCGCCGATATCGCCGGCGTCGCCGCCGACATGACCCGGCTGGCGAAGGAACCGGCCTGATTGACGCCTTGCCGGGGCCTGCTATCCCTGGGCCATGAGCGCACCGATCCTGTCCAACCCCGCCGCCCGCCGGCTGTTCCTCGACCGCCACGCGCTGGCCGAGCCGCCGGCCGGCCCGTCCAAGGGCGCCGACCTGCTGGCGCTGATCGAGCGGCTGGGCTTCGTCCAGGTCGACAGCATCAACACCGTCGCCCGCGCCCATGACATGATCCTGTTCGCCCGACGCCCGAGCTACCGCGCCGCGCATCTGCGCCCGCTGCTGGAACGCGACCGCCAGCTGTTCGAGCACTGGACCCATGACGCCTCGGTCATCCCGGCCGCCTTCTACCCCCATTGGAAGCTGCGCTTCGCGCGCGACCGGGAGCGGCTGGTCGCACGCTGGAAGGGCTGGCAGCGCGACGGTTTCGAAGAGAAGTTCGACGAGGTGCTCGAGCGGATCGCGGCGCAGGGGCCGGTCTCCTCGACCGATGTCGGCGAGGGCGAGACGCGCGGCTCGGGCGGCTGGTGGGACTGGCATCCGTCGAAGACCGCGCTGGAATATCTCTGGCGCACCGGCGCGCTGGCGGTGACAAGGCGCGAGGGCTTCCGCAAGCTCTACGACCTGGCCGAGCGGGTGCTGCCGCCGCATCACCTCGGCCCCGAGCCGGACCCGGAGGAAACCGTCGACTGGGCCTGCAATGCCGCGCTCGACCGGCTCGGCTTCGCCACCTCGGGCGAGATCGCCGCCTTCTTCGAAACCGTCACCCCGGCCGAGGCCCGCGACTGGTGCGCGGCGGCGTTGCAGCGGGGCGAGATCGTCGAGCTGGTCGTGGAGGGCGCCGACGGCAGGCCGCGGCGCTGCGTCGCCCGGCCCGACGTGCTGGAACAGGCCGCCGCGGCCCCGGAACCGACCGGCCGGCTGCGCATCCTCAGCCCCTTCGACCCGGCCCTGCGCGACCGCAAGCGCGCCGAGCGGCTGTTCGGTTTCCGCTACCGCATCGAGGTCTTCGTGCCCGAGGCCAAGCGGGTCTACGGCTACTACGTCTTCCCGGTGCTCGAGGGTGACCAGCTGGTCGGCCGCATCGACATGAAGGCCTGGCGCGACGCGGATCTGCTGCGGGTGCGGGCGTTTTGGCCCGAGGTCGGGGTGAAGATGGGCCGTGGGCGCGTGCAGCGGCTGGAGGCCGAGCTCGACCGGATGGCGCGGTTGGCCGGCGTCGGCCGGGTGACGTTCGAGGACGGATGGTTGCGCGAGACGTTGGAGGGGTGAAGGGGCTGGGGCCCTTTCCCGAACATCGCGCGTAGCTACGACGAGCGCAGGGCGTGCGCCTGCCCGTGGGGTGGCGCTCGTAACCGTCGAACTGCGCGCTTTATGCCAGCCACTTCCCTCCCAACTCTGAACGTTGCGCGCGGCCCCAACAGCGCCAGCCCGCGTCGTGCCCCAGGCACGCCTCCGGCGTGACGACGGGCAGGCGCTCGCCCTGCGCGGTTCCCGCGCGCACCGGGCGGAGTTGCGCATCGTGCAAGCCGCCGCTTCGCTCCACATGGCCGGGCCAGCCCCGCCTTCGAACCAGAAGGCTCGCCCCTAGCAGCCCCTGCCGTCGTTCCAGGCATCCATGACGGCCAGCGCCTCGTCGGCGGTCTCGACGAATGTGATCAGTTCGAGCTCGTCGGCCGAGATCGTCCCGACCTCGACCAGTCCCTGCCAGTCGACGATCCGCTCCCAGAATTGCCGGCCGAACAGGATCAGCGGCACCCGCTGCATCCGCCGGGTCTGAATCAGGGTGATGGATTCGAACAGCTCGTCGAGCGTGCCGAAACCGCCGGGGAAGACCGCGACGGCCCGGGCGCGCATCAGGAAATGCATCTTGCGGATGGCGAAATAGTGGAAGCTGAAGGTCAGCTCGGGCGTGACGTAGCGGTTCGGCACTTGCTCGTGCGGCAGCACGATGTTGAGCCCGACCGACAGCCCGCCGGCCTCGTGCGCGCCGCGGTTGCCCGCCTCCATGATCCCCGGCCCGCCGCCGGTGGCGATGACGAATTCGCAGCAGGCATGTTCCAGCGACCGTTGCGTCACCAGCATCGCGAAGCGCCGCGCCTCGTCGTAATAGCGGGCGAGATCGGCCAGACCGGGCGTCCTGACCGACCCCGCGTCCTCGGTCGCCGGTATCCGGGCGCTGCCGAACAGGATCACGGTCGATTCGATGCCGCGCTGAGACAGCTCCAGCTCGGCCTTCTGCAATTCGAGCTGCAGCCGCACCGGCCGCATCTCGTCGCGCAGCATGAAATCTGTATCGGCATAGGCAAGCCGGTAGCTGGGCGAACGCGCCTGCGGCGTGTCGGGCACCACTCGGGCGCGGCGGATATCCTCGCCGGCGTCGGGAAAGCGGCTGATACGGTGGTCGTCGGTCATGGATACCCTCCCTGGGGCCGGCTGCGTCGCGATCCGGGCCCGATGCGTCGCATTGCGCGGGCCGTTCGCCTCGTCTATAGGCTTCGCCTCGACAGGGCCAGACAACATTGGGGCCAGCATCAGTCGGGCCAGATCCGCACCGGAGGGGAAATCATGTCGAACGCTGCACTGGAAGCCGCCATCGAAGCCGCCTGGGAGGTGCGCGACACGATCAGCCCGGCCACCAAGGGCGAGGCGCGCGAGGCGATCGGCGCGACGCTCGAGGCGCTGGATTCGGGCCGCCTGCGGGTCGCCGAACGCCAGGAGGACGGCAGCTGGCACGTCAACCAATGGGCCAAGAAGGCGGTGCTGCTGGGCTTCCGGCTCAAGGACATGGCGCAGCAGCATGGCGGGCCGCAGGGCGGCAGCTGGTGGGACAAGGTCGACAGCAAGTTCGCCGGCTGGGGCGACAACCACTGGAAGGCCGCCGGCTTCCGCGCAGTGCCCAACTGCATCGTCCGCAAATCGGCCTATATCGCCCCCGGCGTGGTGCTGATGCCCTCCTTCGTCAATCTCGGCGCCTATGTCGACGAGGGCACGATGGTCGACACCTGGGCCACCGTCGGCTCCTGCGCCCAGATCGGCAAGAACGTCCACCTGTCGGGCGGCGTCGGCATCGGCGGCGTGCTGGAACCGATGCAGGCCGGCCCGACCATCATCGAGGACAACTGCTTCATCGGCGCCCGCTCCGAGGTCGTCGAGGGCGTCATCGTCCGCGAGGGCTCGGTGCTGGGCATGGGCGTGTTCATCGGCCAGTCGACCAAGATCGTCGACCGCGAGACCGGCGAGGTGATGTATGGCGAGGTTCCGGCCGGCTCGGTCGTCGTCTCGGGCTCGATGCCGTCGAAGAACGGCGTCAACCTCTACTGCGCGGTGATCGTCAAGCGGGTCGACGCCCAGACCCGGTCGAAGACCTCGATCAACGACCTGCTGCGCGACTGAGATGGCCGAGGCCCCGCGCGAGAAACGCCCGCAGCAGGTCTATACCCTGCTGGTCGAGGTCGGCCGCTCCAGCGGCGACGGCCTGCCCGCCAAGGCCACCGGCGCGGGGCTGCTCTGCTATGCCTCCGGCGTCGACGAGGCCGAGGCGGTGCGCGAGACGGTGGCGCTGCTGAAGACGGCCGAGATGGCGCCGCTCGACGTCACCGGCTACGGCACGCTGGCCGAGCGCCGGGCCGGCGGCGAGGAGATCGGCGCCGAGGAAGTGGCGCTGATGGACCGGGCGCTGGCCGAGAACTCGGTCGTCGTCGCCCAGGTGACGCCGTTCTACGACTGACGCTTTCCGCTTAGCGGCCGAACCCCTCTCCTATCGCCCGGCGGCACGCCACAGGCGTGCTTCCAGCACGACGGGAGGGCGCTATTTCCGCTCAATCAAGCGGACCGAGCGTTGGGCTTGCGGTGCGACGTTCCAGCAATACAGCCGCTGCGAGCGCCCCCCGGGGTCGTGCGCCGCCCTCGCCTCCTTCCCCGCTACAGGAACAGCCGCACCACCAGCGGCGCGATCAGTGCGGTCAGCACCGCGTTCATGCCCATGCCCAGCCCGGCGAAGGCGCCGGCGGTCTCGTGCACCTGGAAGGCCCGCGCCGTGCCGATGCCATGCGCGGCGACACCGACGGCGAAGCCCCGTGCCCGCCAGTCCTTCAGCCGCAGCAGGTTGAGCAGCGGCGTCGCGACGATGGCGCCGGTGATCCCGGTCAGGATCACCAGCACGGCGGTCAGCGTCGGCGACCCGCCGATCGCCTGCGAGATCCCCAGCGCCACCGGCGCCGTCGCCGATTTCGGCGCCAGCGAGATCAGCACCTCGCCGCGGATGCCCAGCGCCCAGGCGATCGCCAGCGCCGAGCCCACCGCCGTCAGCGAGCCGGCGACCAGCGCCGCCAGGATCGGCAGCGCCGCGCGCCGGACATGGTGCAGGTTGGCCTGCAGCGGCACCGCCAGGGCGACCGTCGCCGGGCCGAGCAGGAAATGGACGAACTGGGCGCCGGCGAAATAGGTCGCATAGGGCGTGGCCGTGCTCCACAGCACCGCCGCCAGCAGGATCACGGCGATCAGCACCGCATTGACCAGCGGCGACCGCCCCGCCGCGCGCGACGCCGCCTCGCCGATACCGTAGGCGACCAGCGTCGCCGTCAGCCACAGCAGCGGGCCTTGGGAGAGGTAGCTCCAGATCTCGGTGAAATCAGCCATCGCCCTCTCCCACCAGCCGCGCCACCGCGGCGAAGACCAGAGCCCCGACCGCGATCGCCAGCACCGTCGACAGCACCAGCGCGACCAACAGCGCCGGCCCTTCGCGGGTCAGCACGCCCAGATGGCCGACGACGCCGACCCCGGCCGGCACGAAGAGCAGCGACAGGTTGCCCAGGATGCCCTGCGCCACCGGTCGCACCCGCGCCACCAGCCGCGGCGACAGCACCAGCGCCGCCAGCAGCAGCGCCATGCCGATCACCGGCCCGGGCAGAGGCAGGCCAAGCGCCCGCGCCGCCACCTCGCCGGCAAGCTGACACAGCAGGATCACGGTAAGGGCTGGGATCATCGCGGCGCTCCTGAACGGTTTCGGCCAGCCTAGCCGCGCCCCCGCAACGCGCCAAGATCGAAGCCGCGCCCGGCCCTGCCGTTGCCGGGGGCGCTGCCCCCGTCGCCCGGGGGCGACTCCCCCGGAGTATTTCGGCAAAGGTGAAACACAGTGCCGCCTCGTGCTTTCACCTGAGCGAAAATATCCCGGGGGAGTCACCGCAGGTGACGGGGGCAGCGCCCCCACGCGCGCAGCGCAAACAAATGACTTGCGCCGCAGGCGCGCTATCGGATCGCCTAATGCAGCGTCTTGCGGAAGGTCAGCGAGGTCGGGCGATCGTAGCCCGGATGCGCCGTCTCGTCGGCGAGGGTGAAGCCCATCGAGGCGAAGGCGGCGTGGTTCTCGACCAGCTCGATGCGCGACTGCAGTTCGAGCAACGGCAGGCCGAGGGCGCGGGCGCGGGACTGGGCGGTCTCGACCAGTTTCCGGGCGAGGCCGCGACCGCGATAGCCCGCCTCGACCGCCAGCTTGCCAAGATAGAGCGCGTCCTTGCGCGGGGTCAGGAAGACGCAGGCCACGGGGTGATCCGCCTCCTCGATGACCCAGACCTCGCCGATCTCGGCCTGCTGGGCGATGTCGTCGACGGTCAGCCGGTGCATCGACGAGGGCGGGTCGATCCGCCCCTCCATATAGGCGAAGCTGGTCTGGATCAGGCGCAAGAGCGCCGGCCAGTCATAGGGATCGGTGGCGCGGATCGGTTTCATGCCCGCTCCAATCCGTCGCAGAGATGGACCCAGGGCAGGTGTTCGTCCCAGTGGACATGCCGGGTGGCGGCATAGGCGGCGGGATCGTCGAGGCTGGCGGCGTAGAAATGGATCTCGTCCGGCCAGCGTTCGGAGCGGAAGGCCATCGGCGTGCCGCAGGTCGGGCAGAACATCCGCGCGACCCCGGGCGAGGAGGCATAGGCGGCCGGCGCCGCCCCGGTCCAGCGCCAGCTGCCGTCGGCGACGCCGAGGAACGAGGTGAAGGGGGCCGAACAGTTGCGCCGGCAGCTCTCGCAATGGCAATGGGCCTGCCAGAGCGGGGCGCCGTCGAATTCGAAGCGCACGGCGCCGCAGAGGCAGTGCCCGCCTGTCATCGCGGGCTCCGCCGATGCCATCGTCTGCGCATCGCGCGCAGACCCGCTGTCGCCCGAGTGAGCGCCATCCCACCTCCCAAGAACAGGTGCACAATTGTGATGCCGCAGCGCAGAAGGTCAAGATAAACGCGCTTCGCAACCGCAGCATTTCCAAGATGTTGTGGATAACCCTGCCCATCCAGCCAGATCGTGGGGTTCCCGGTTGACAGCTCCGGCGCGGCTCGGGACCATGACGGACCATACGGGAATCATGGGAAAGGACGCCCCTTGCGCTTCACCCGGCTGCGCCTGAACGGTTTCAAGAGCTTCGTCGATCCCACCGACCTGGTGATCGCCGAGGGGCTGACCGGCGTCGTCGGGCCGAATGGCTGCGGCAAGTCCAACCTGCTCGAGGCGCTGCGCTGGGTGATGGGCGAGAACCGGCCGACCGCGATGCGCGGCGGCGGCATGGAGGATGTGATCTTCGCCGGCGCCGCCTCGCGCCCGGCCCGGAACTTCGCCGAGGTCAGCCTGTCGATCGACAATTCCGAGCGGCTGGCGCCGGCCGGGTTCAACGATCAGGACGTGCTCGAGATCGTGCGCCGGATCACCCGCGATGCCGGCTCGGCCTACAAGGCGAACACCAAGGACGTCCGCGCCCGCGACGTCCAGATGCTGTTCGCCGACGCCTCGACCGGGGCCCACAGCCCGGCGCTGGTGCGGCAAGGCCAGATCGCCGAACTGATCAACGCCAAGCCGAAGAACCGGCGCCGCATTCTCGAGGAGGCGGCCGGGATCTCGGGCCTCTACCAGCGCCGGCACGAGGCCGAGCTGCGACTGTCGGCGACCGAGACCAACCTCGCCCGGGTCGAGGACGTGGTCGAACAGCTTGCCTCCCAGATCGCGACCCTGGCGCGGCAGGCGCGACAGGCGGCGCGCTACCGCCAGATCGGCGAGGAGTTGCGCAAGGCCGAGGGGCAGCTGCTCTATCGCCGCTGGCGCGAGGCCGACGAGGGGCGGCGCGGCGCCGAGGAGGATCTGACGGCGCGGACCACGGCGGCAGCGCAGGCCGAGCAGGCGGCGCGGGCCGCGGCCAAGGCGCGGGCCGAGCACGAGGACCGGCTGCCGCCGCGGCGCGAGGAGGAGGCGATCGCCGCCGCCGTGCTCCAGCGCCTGACGGTGCAGCGCGACGCGCTCAACGACCAGGAAGCGCGGGCGCTGCAGCAAATCGAGACGCTGAAGAACCGCATCGCCCAGCTGACCCGCGACATGGAGCGCGAGGCCGGCCTCAACCACGATGCCGGCGAGACCATCGAGCGGCTGGAATGGGAGCAGGACCAGCTCGCCAAGGCGCATGAGGGCCACGAGGACAAGATCGCCGAGGCGGCCGAGGCCGCGCGCGAGGCGGCCTCGGTGCTGTCCGAGCGGGAGGAGACGCTGGCCGAGCGGACCGAGGATGTCGCCCGGCTGGCGGCCCGGCACCAGTCGGCCCAGCGCCTGCTGTCGGATGCCAGGACCACGGTCGAGAAGAACGAGGCCGAGGCGGTGAAGGCGCGCGAGGCGGCCGAGGCCGCCAGCGCCGCGCTGGACAAGGCGGCGGAGGATTTTGCCGGCGCCGAGGAGGCACAGGCAGAGGCCACGGAGGCGGCCGAGGAAGCCGAGGCCCAGCTCGAGGAGACCGAGGCGGCGCGCGGCGAGGCGCAGGGACGCGAGGCCGATGCCCGGGCGCTGCGCTCGGAGGCCGAGGGCGAGGCCAGCGCGCTGCGGGCCGAGGTCGCGGCCTTGGCCAAGCTGGTCGAGCGCGAGGCCCAGGCCGGCAGCCAGCTGCTCGACCGGGTCGAGGTCGAACCGGGCTACGAGCCGGCGCTGGGGGCGGCGCTGGCCGACGACCTGCGCGCGCCCGAGCTGGACGGCGACGGCGCCTCGGGCTGGGCCGGGCTACCGGATTACGACGACACCCAGCCGCTGCCGGCCGGGGTTTATCCGCTGGCCGCCCATGTCAACGTGCCCGAGGTGCTGCGCCGCCGGATCGCCCAGATCGGGCTGGTGAGCCGCGATCAGGGCGCCGCTCTGCAAGCGCAGCTGCTGCCCGGCCAGCGCCTGGTCAGCCGCGAGGGCGACCTGTGGCGCTGGGACGGCTTCCGCGCCGGGGCCGAGGACGCGCCCTCGGCCGCCGCGCTGCGGTTGCAGCAGCTCAACCGGCTGGTGGCGCTGAAGCGCGATCTGGAAGAAGTGTCCGCCCGTGCCGCCGGAGCGCAGCAGGCGCATGAGCTGCTGCAGCAGCAGCTGGCCGAGCTGGCCCGTGCCGACCAGGCCGCGCGCGAGGCACGGCGCGCCGCCGATGCCCGCGTCACCGAGGCCAACCGGGCACTGTCGCGGGCCGAGGCCGACCGCTCGATCGCCGGCGGCAAGCTCGAATCCGCCCGGCTGGCCGTCGCCCGTTACGAGGAAGAGGCGATGGCGGCGCGCAAGACCCTGCGCGAGGCCGAGGCCGCGCTGGCCGCCCTGCCCGATCTCGACGCCGCCCGGGCCGGGATCGAGGACGTCAAGATGACGGTCGAGGCGGCGCGGATGACGATGCTGACCCGCCGCTCGGGCCATGACGAGCTGCGCCGCGAGGGCGAGGCCCGGGTCCGCCGCCGGCAGGAGATCACCAAGGAGATCTCGGGCTGGCGCCACCGGCTCGAGACCGCCGAGAAGCGCAGCCAGGAACTGGCCGAGCGCAAGGCGGAAAGCGAGGAGGAACTGGAAGAGGCCGCCGCCGCGCCCGAGGAGATCGCCGCCAAGCGCGAGGAGCTGGGCGAGGCGATCGACGCCGCCGAGGACCGCCGGCGCGCCGCCGCCGACGCGCTGGCCGAGGCCGAGACCACGCTGCGCGCCGCCCAGGAGGCCGAGCGCGAGACCGAACGCACCGCCGGCGAGGCGCGCGAGGCCCGTGCCCGTGCCGAGGCCCGCGCCGACGCCGCCCGCGAGACGGTGGCGCTGGCCGCCGAGCGCATCGAGGAGGAAACCGAGATGACGCCGCAGGCGCTGCTCGACAGCCTCGAGACCGATCCCGACAGGATGCCCAATGCCGAGGCGCTCGAGGTCGAGGTCGGCCGGCTCAAGCGCCAGCGCGACTCCCTCGGCGCTGTCAACCTGCGCGCCGAGGAGGATGCCCGCGAGGTGCAGGAGGAGCATGACACGCTGGCCACCGAGAAGACGGACCTGGAAGAGGCGATCAAGAAGCTGCGCTCGGGCATCGCCGGGCTGAACCGCGAGGGGCGCGAGCGGCTGCTGACCGCGTTCGAACAGGTCAACAGCAACTTCCGCATGCTCTTCACCCATCTCTTCGGCGGCGGCGAGGCCAATCTGGTGCTGGTCGAGAGCGACGACCCGCTCGAGGCCGGGCTCGAGATCATGTGCCAGCCGCCGGGCAAGAAGCTGTCGACCCTGTCGCTGCTCTCGGGCGGCGAGCAGACGCTGACGGCGATGGCGCTGATCTTCGCCGTCTTCCTCGCCAACCCGGCGCCGATCTGCGTCCTCGACGAGGTCGACGCCCCGCTCGACGACGCCAACGTCACCCGCTTCTGCGACATGCTCGACGAGATGACGCGCCAGACCGAGACCCGCTTCCTGGTCATCACCCACCACGCGGTGACGATGAGCCGGATGGACCGGCTGTTCGGCGTGACGATGCAGGAACAGGGCGTGAGCCAGCTGGTCAGCGTCGATCTCAAGAAGGCCGAGCAACTGGTGGCGTGAGCGCCGGGGTCAGAGCCGGTTCAGCAGCCCCGCCGTCGGCCAGGCATCGGCCGGCAGGCCGAGCCGTTCCTGCTCTTTCTGCACCGCCGCGCGGGTCTTGGCACCGAGGATGCCGTCGACCTTGCCGACATCGTGGCCCCGCGCCGCCAGCTTGCGCTGCAGGTCCTTCATCTGGGCCAGCGACAGCTGTGGATCGGGATGGCCGGCGTCATAGGGCGGCGCGCCCTCCAGCCGGGTGGCGAAATAGGCCGCCGTGGTGACGTAGACGAAGCTCTTGTTCCACTCGAACAGCACCCGGTAATTGGGGAAGACCATGAAGGCCGGCCCCTTGCGCCCCTGCGGCAGCAGCACCGAGGCCGGAAGGGTGCCCTTGGGCAGCTTGCCGTTGCGGGCACGCACCCCCATCCGCGCCCAGTCGGCCACGGTCAGTTCCGTCCCCAGCCCGGTCTTGGCCCAATCCAGCCCCGCCGGCACCACGACCTGCTGCAACCACGGCTGGTTCGGCAGCCAGCCCAGCATCGACAGGGTATGGGCGGCGGACAGGATCGCGTCGGGCGCCGAGGTCTTCAGCGTCACCTTGCCGTCGCCGTCGCCATCGACGCCGCGCTCGAGGATGTCCCGGGGCAGCATCTGGACCATGCCGATCTCGCCCGCCCAGGCGCCGGTGGTGTTGAGGTCGAACTCGCCCAGCTCGTAGAGCTTCAGCGCCGCCATGACCTGGGGCTGGAAGATCTGCGGCCGGCGGCAGTCATGGGCGAGGGTGAGCAGCGCGTTGCGGGTGTTGTGATCGCCCTGGACCGCGCCGTAATCGGTCTCGAAGGCCCAGAAGGCCAGCAGGATCCCGCGCGAGACGCCGTAATCGCGCTGTGCCCGGGCGAAGACGCCGGCGTATTTCTTGGCGTTGCGGCGGCCGTTGACGAGGCGGTTCTGGCTGATCAGCGCGCGCGAGAAGTCGATGAAGGTCTTGCGGAACACGCCCTGCGCCCGGTCGGCGCGCAGCACCTTCTGGTCCTGCCGCGCCCCGCCGAAGAACCGCGCCGCCGCCGCCGGGTCATGCCCCGCCGCCACTGCCTCGGCCTGCATGGTTTTCAGGAAACCGGCGAAACTGCCGCCGCAAGGTGCGGCACCGGCAGGAGCGGCGGCGAGAAGAGAGAGGGCAAGAGCGGCGGGCAGGCGCATGGCGGTCTCCGGTCTGGTCGCGCCGACAGACTAGCAGGGCAATCCCCAAGTTCAATCGCCGAGCTGATCGGGGGCTCTGCCCCCTGCCCCCCGGGATATTTTCCCTCAGGTGAAAGGACAGAGGGCGCGCCGCTCCCCCTTTCATCTTCATGCAAATATCCCGGGGGCCCGGGGGCAGCGCCCCCGGCCTTGCCGCTCCTCACCCGGCCGCGGCGCCTGGCGCGGCATGGGCCCGCTCGAATTCGATCAGCCGCTGCTTGCGCCACAGCCCGCCGCCATAGCCGGTCAGCGATCCGTCGGCGCCGATGACGCGATGGCAGGGCACGACCAGGGCGATCTGGTTGGCGCCGTTGGCGCGGGCGACGGCGCGGGCGGCGTCGGGGCGGCCGAGGGCGCGGGCGAGTTCGGAATAGCTGCGGGTCTCGCCCGCCGGGATCTGGCGCAATGCGTGCCAGACCTCGCGGGTGAAGGGGCTGCCATGGAACACCAGCGGCGTCTCGAACCGTGCCGAGCGGCCGGCGAAATAGGCCTCCAGCTCGGCCTCGATCCGGTCGGTCGGGGCGTGGCGGCCGATGCCCAGCTCGCCCTTCACCGCCGCGCGCAGCCGCTGCAGCTCGGCCGGCAGGGCCTTGCGGCCGACGAATTCCAGCAGGTGCAGCGCCTGGGCATCGGAGACGGCGATCATCGGCCCCAGCGGCGTCTCGATCCAGTCGGCCCGCAACAGCTCGCGCCCGGTGAAGGCCCCAGGGGCGACGCCGAGCAGCCGGGCGAAGGCGGCGCGGAAGGCGCTGGGAGACTCGAAGCCGGCCTCGAGCTGGGCTTCGATCACCTTGCCGCCCCGGCCCAGCATCCGGACGCTGCCGGCCAGCCGCGCCTGGCGCGCCATCTCGAGGAAGGTGATGCCGAAATGGCGCTTGAAGCTGCGCCGCACGGTCGAGGGATCGAGCCCCATCGCGGCGATCCCGGCCTCGGACCAGCGCCGGCCGGGATCGTCCCGCAGCGCCGGTAGCAGACGCTGGATCGCCGGGTCGGCCTCGGCCTCGGCGCCGAGCGGGTGGCATCGCTTGCAGGGCCGGAAACCGGCCTCGATGCAGGCGGCGGCGGTTTCGAAGAAACGGCAATTCTCGCGCCTGGGCTTGCGCGCCGGGCAGGTCAGCCGGCAGAAGATGCCGGTCGAGGAGACGCCGACGAAGGCGCGCCCGTCATAGGCCGGATCGCGCGCCAGCAGGGCGGCATAGAGGGTGTCGTCGGAAGGCAGGGCAAACAGCATGTTCCAGCAATAGCGCCCGCTGCCCCGCTTGTCCGTCGGAAATCGGGCGCGGATTTTCCGGGTGCAATGCCGGGCGCAGCGCCGGGCGCCCAGGGCGATCCTTCCCGCGGGGCAAAATCCGTCGCCGCCCGGCGCGATTTCCTGTATGTGTTAACTATAGCCCGCTTCCGCCTGCCGTCCGAGCTGTCCATGTCCATTCTGATCGTCGAGAGCGACCCGGAGCGCGGCCCCTGCTGGCAGCGCCATGTCGAGGCCGAGGGACAGACGGTGAGGCTGGTGGCGACGCAGGCGGCGGCGGTGGCGACGCTCAAGACGGTGGACGTGCGGCTGATCGTCCTCAACCTCGACCTCGCCGGCGGCGGCGCATTGGCGGTGGCCGATTTCGCCCATTACCGCCAGCCCGACGCCAGGGTGATCTTCGTCACCGGCAGGGGGCTGTTCGCCGACGGTTCGATCTTCGCCCATGCCGCCAATGCCTGCGCCTTCCTCCCGGCCGACACCGCGCCCGCCGACCTGGCCGCGATGGTCTCCCATTACGCCAGCGCGGGCTGAGCCTGCCGGATCTCGCTGCGCAGCGCATTGCGGCCATGCGGCGCGGCCAAGTCGAGCTCGGGCCCCAGCGGGATGATCCGGTGCGGGTTGATGCTGTCGTGGCTGTAGTAGTAGTGGCGCACGATATGGTTCATCTGCACCGTCGCCGAGATGCCGGGCCACTGGTAGAGCTCGCGCGTGTAGGCCCAGAGGTTGGGATAATCGACCAACCGCCGCCGGTTGCACTTGAAATGACCGTGATAGACCGCGTCGAAGCGGATCAGCGTGGTGAACAGGCGCCAGTCGGCCTCGGTGACCCGGTCGCCCATCAGGTAGCGATTGGCGGCCAGCCGGTCCTCGAGCCAGTCCAGCGTGGCGAAGACCTGCTCGGCCGCCGCGTCATAGGCCGCCTGGCTGGTGGCGAAACCGGCGCGGTAGACGCCGTTGTTGAGCCCGTCATAGATGCGCGCGTTCACCGGCTCGATCGCCGCGCGCAGGTCCTCGGGCCAGAAATCGGCGCGGTTGCCGGTTAGCCCGTCGAAGGCCGCGTTGAACATGCGGATGATCTCGGACGATTCGTTCGAGACGATGGTCTCGGTCTTGCGGTCCCACAGCACCGGCACCGTCACCCGGCCCGAGACGTCGGGCACGGCGCGGGTGTAGAGGTCGCGCAGGAACGGCAGGCCGTAGAGCCGGTCGCCGGTGGTGCCGGGGAAGTCGGTGGCGAAGCTCCAGCCGTCGCTCAGCATGTCGGGATGGACCACCGACAGGCCGATGATCTCTCCGAGCCCCTTCAGCGCCCGGAAGATCAGCGTGCGATGGGCCCAGGGGCAGGCATAGGAGACATAGAGATGGTAGCGGCCCGATTCGGCCCTGAACCCGCCGGCGCCGCTGGGCCCGGGCCGGCCATCGGCGGTGATCCAGTTGCGGAATCCCGCCGTCGAGCGCACGAAGGCGCCGCCGCTCTTCGAGGTGTCGTACCACGCTTCGCTCCACGCGCCGCTGACCAGCTGGCCCATGCCATTCTCCGCAATCGTTGCTGTCCGGCAGGGGACCTATGCCGCCCCGGCGGAGATGAAAAGCTGTCCCAAAGCGCAGCTCCCCTGCATCGCTGCACAGCGGCAGGCGTTGCCCGGGCGCGTCACCCCGCGGCCGGGCGCTGCGGCGCGCTGCGAGCCGGGTTGCTTTTTTCCAACCTCAGGGCAGACTTGGCGGCAGGGAAGGAGTGCTGCCATGCTCGAACATCTGCCGCAGGAAGTCCGCGAGGGGCTCGCGATGGCACGCAAACGTGAACAGCGCCGCCGGTCGCGGCTGCGGGTCCATGTCGGCGGCGAGATCTTCCCGATTCTGCGCTTCTGGCAGGATGGCTTCGCGCTCGACGCCGGCAATGCGCCGCAGCAGCTGCGCGGGCTGGTCGACATCTATGACGGCGGCCGCCACATCTACCAGTGCCTGATCGTCGCCTCGGCCGAATCGGAGGGCGAGGTGGTCTGCGACTTCAAGCGCGCGACGGCGACGCTCGACCGCGCGCCGGTCGATTTCGACCGCGACGAGAACGCCCCCGCCGGCCTGCTGCCCCGACGCTGACCGCTATCCCAGCGCCGCCACCCGGTCATGCGCCGGGCAGGTCACCAGGTGGTCGTTGACCATGCCCGTGGCCTGCATGAAGGCATAGGTGATGACCGGGCCGCAGAAGCGGAAGCCCGCCGTCTTCAGGTCCTTCGAGATGCGTTGCGACAGTTCGGTCTGGGCCGGGACATCGGCCAGCGTCTGCGGCTGGTTCTGGATCGGCTTGCCACCGACGCGGTCCCAGAGGAAATTGCTGAACCCTTCGCGCGCCTCGATCGCCTGCCAGGCGCGGGCATTGCCGATCGTCGCCTCGATCTTCGACCGCGAGCGCACGATACCGGGATCGTTCAGCAGCCGCGCGACCTCGTCCTCGCCCCAGCCCGCGATCAGGTTCGGGTCGAAGCCCTCGAAGGCGGCGCGGAAGGCCGGGCGCTTGCGCAGGATGGTGATCCAGGACAGGCCGGCCTGGAAACCGTCGAGAATCAGCTTCTCCCACAGCGCGCGGCCGTCATATTCCGGCACGCCCCATTCCTCGTCGTGATAGGCCACATAGAGCGGATCCTGCCCGCACCAGCCGCAACGCTCGCCCATATCTCCGTTCTTTCCCTTGTTCGTCAGCCGGTTATCCGGTCGTGCCGCAGCTTAGCACGGCTGGAACAAAATGCGAATATTCACCTTTTGTTTACGCCCCTTCCGCCACCCTGTCCGCGACGGAAGCGGAGGGGCACATGCACTTGGCAGCATATCCGGGCACCGCCTTGCCCGACGACGACGCGGAGGGGCCGCCCCGCACCGGTGCGACGGTCACGGGGCCGGCGGCGGAGGAGACCCTGGCGATGGTGCGCCGGGCGCTGGACGGCGGGCGGGTGCTGCTGGCCTACCAGCCGGTGGTGATGACGCGCGACACCGGGCGGCTGGCCTTCTGCGAGGGGCTGATCCGGCTGCTCGACGATGCCGGCCAGGTGATTCCCGCCGCCCGCTTCATCGAGGTGGCGGAGCGCAGCGAGATGGGCCGCATCCTCGACTGCCTGGCGCTCGAACTCGGCCTGGCCGCCCTGGCCGCCGATCCGGCACTGCGGCTGGCGGTGAACATGTCGGCGCGGACCATCGGCTATCCGCGCTGGTCGCGCAGCCTGACCCGCGCGGTCGACCGCGACCCGACGCTGGCCGAGCGGCTGATCATCGAGATCACCGAAACCTCGGCCCTGCGCCACCGCGACAGCGTCGTGCTGTTCATGGACGGGCTTCAGCGCCGCGGCATCGCCTTCGCGATCGACGATTTCGGCGCCGGTTTCACCGCCATCTCGCATTTCCGCGCCTTCTATTTCGACGTGCTCAAGATCGACGGCCAGTTCATCCGCGGCATCCATCGCGACCCGGACAACCAGGTGCTGACAAGGGCGATGGTCTCGATCGCTCGCCATTTCGACATGTTCACCGTCGCCGAATATGTCGAGGACATGCGCGACGCCGACTACCTGAGCGGGTTGGGCGTCGATTGCCTGCAGGGCTACCTGTTCGGCGCGCCGACGCCGCGGCCGCCGGGACGGGGCGGGCCCGTGCCGCCCGCCCCTCCCGCAGCGGCGTAGCCGATGAGCCGTTTCCCGCCCGCGCGCGTCGCATGCTCCCGCCCGCGCGCGCCACATAACGGGGCCGCGCGCGTGTTTTGTTTGCCTTTGCAGCAATGAGCGCTTAGGTCATGCTGCAGAGCGGCGTGGGTCCGCCTGCCCGAGGACGGCCCGCACTGCTGAGTGGTAAGGGAGAGGACCCAACATGACCAATGTCGTAATCGTCTCGGCCGCGCGCACCGCCGTCGGCAGCTTCAGTGGCGCGTTCGCCAATACCCCGGCCCATGACCTCGGCGCTGCCGTGCTCGAAGCGATCGTCGCCCGCGCCGGCATCGAGAAGGGCGAGGTCTCCGAAACCATCCTCGGCCAGGTGCTCAGCGCCGGCCAGGGCCAGAACCCGGCCCGCCAGGCCCACATCAATGCCGGCCTGCCGATCGAAAGCGCCGCCTGGGGCATCAACCAGGTCTGCGGCTCGGGCCTGCGCGCCGTCGCCCTCGGCGCCCAGCACATCGCCCTGGGCGATGCCGCCATCGTCGCCGCCGGCGGCCAGGAGAGCATGAGCCTGAGCCCCCACGTCGCGCATCTGCGCGCCGGCCAGAAGATGGGCGACATGAAGTTCATCGATTCGATGATCCGCGATGGCCTCTGGGACGCCTTCAACGGCTACCACATGGGCCAGACCGCCGAGAACGTCGCCGCCAAGTGGCAGCTCAGCCGCGAGATGCAGGACGAATTCGCCGTCGCCAGCCAGAACAAGGCCGAGGCCGCCCAGAAGGCCGGCAAGTTCGCCGACGAGATCACGCCCTTCACCGTCAAGACCCGCAAGGGCGAGACCGTGGTCGATGCCGACGAATACATTCGCCACGGCGCGACGCTCGAAGCGATGCAGAAACTGCGCCCGGCCTTCACCAAGGACGGCACGGTCACCGCCGCCAATGCCTCGGGCATCAATGACGGGGCCGCCGCGGTGCTGCTGATGAGCGCCGAGGAGGCCGAGAAGCGCGGCCTCGAGCCGCTGGCGCGGATTGCCAGCTACGCCACCGCCGGTGTCGATCCGGCGATCATGGGCACCGGCCCGATCCCGTCCAGCCGCAAGGCGCTGGAAAAGGCCGGCTGGAAAGTGGCCGACCTCGACCTGGTCGAGGCCAACGAGGCCTTCGCCGCCCAGGCCCTGGCCGTGAACAGCGACATGGGCTGGGATCCCGCGATCGTGAACGTCAACGGCGGTGCCATCGCCATCGGCCACCCGATCGGCGCCTCAGGCTGCCGCATCCTCAACACCCTGCTGTTCGAGATGAAGCGCCGCGACGCCAAGAAGGGCCTTGCCACGCTGTGCATCGGCGGCGGCATGGGTGTGGCCATGTGTCTCGAACGCCCCTGAGTAGCCAGATTTTGAAGAATCCGGCGCGCAACTTAATTGCGCGCCGGAGTTTGTTTCGATAACACCGTTTCAAAGGCATTTCATCTTACGGAGGCATCATGTCCAGAACAGCTCTCGTCACCGGCGGCACCCGCGGGATCGGCGCGGCGATTTCCATCGCGCTGAAAGAGGCCGGCTACACCGTGGCCGCGAACTATGCCGGCAATGACGAGGCCGCGGCCAAGTTCACCGAAGAGACCGGGATCCCCACCTTCAAATGGTCGGTGGCCGACTACGACGCCTGCGCCGAGGGCACGAAGAAGGTCGAGGCCGCGCTGGGGCCGATCGAGGTTCTGGTCAACAATGCCGGCATCACCCGCGACGCGCCGTTCCACAAGATGACGCCTCAGCAGTGGAAAGAGGTGATCGACACCAACCTATCGGGCGTGTTCAACATGACCCACCCGGTCTGGCCCGGCATGCGCGAGCGCAAGTTCGGCCGCGTCATCACCATCTCGTCGATCAACGGTCAGAAGGGCCAGTTCGGCCAGGTCAACTATGCCGCCTCGAAGGCCGGCGACCTGGGCGTCACCAAGTCGCTGGCCCAGGAAGGCGCCCGTTTCGGCATCACCGCCAACGCGATCTGCCCGGGCTACATCGCCACCGACATGGTGATGGCGGTGCCGGAAAAGGTGCGCGAGGCGATCATCGCCCAGATCCCGACCGGCCGCCTGGGCAAGCCGGAAGAGATCGCCCGCTGCGTCACCTTCCTCGCCTCCGACGATGCCGAGTTCATCAACGGCTCGACCATCACCGCGAATGGCGGCCAGTTCTTCGTCTGAACCGGCCCCGATCCGCGATCGGCGCCCCGTCGGCCCGGCCGGCGGGGCGTTTTCGTGACCTGGCGCGCCGCATGAAAAACAAAACGGGCGCGCGACCTTGCGGCCCCGTGCCCGTTCCTCGGCATCCGTCTCTCAAGGGGGACGCCGGCTGCCGCAGCGGCCGGCGCCAGATCGGTCAGGCGTGGCTCAGCCGCGCGATTTCCTCTTTCAGCCTGAGCTTCTGTTTCTTCATTTCCGCAATCGTCAAACCATCCGCGCCGGGGTTTCGCTGCGCCTGTTCCACCTTCTCCGAGAGGACCTGATGCTTGCGCCGAAGCTCCTGCAGGTGAGACGTCATCGACATGGTCTTCCTCCTCTTTTGGAAATGGCTTGTCACAATAGCATCACACTTTGCGAGTCGTGTCACTTCCCCTGCGCGCTCGCGCCGCATCACAGACTGTCGACATGCAGAAAACAGCCGAAACGCCGGCCTGGGGCGCTCAGCGGGCGGGAAAAGGCAGCGCCGCCCCGTCGCGCAGCACGGCCTCGGCCCAGGCGCTGTGGCTGTCGCGGTCGCCGTCATGGACGGCGCCCTCATGCAGCACCAGCGGCGCGAGCAGCCGGAACGCCCCGCGCCCGCCCTTGCGCGCCCGTAGCAGCACCCGCTTGGCCGGCCGGCCCGCGCGCGGCGCCAGCGGCAGCAGGTCGAGGCTGCCCAGCCGGCGATCGCAGGCCGCCAGCAGGTCGGGCAGCCGCTCGGCCAGCTGGATCACGGTCAGATAGCCGCCCGGTTTCAACCGCCGCGCCGCGAGGTCGATCCACTCCGCCAGCGGCAGCGCCTCGCGCAGCCCGGTCTCGCGTCCGGCATCGCTGGCCGGCGTGCCGCCGCCGGCGGGATACCAGGGCGGGTTGGCGATGACGTGGTCGAAGCTCCGGTGCCGCAACGCGGCGGGCGGCGCGGCGACATCGCCCTCGATCACCTCGAGGGCCTGGCCGTTGCCGCCGGCATTGTCGCGCGCCAACGCGGCATAGGCCGGCTGCAATTCGAGCCCGGTGAGCGCGAGCCCCGGCACCCGGTGGCCAAGGCACAGGCTGGCAACGCCGGCGCCGCAGCCCAGTTCCAGCGCCGTCTCCCCGGCCCGCGCCGGGCAGGCGGCGGCCAGCAGCACCGGGTCGGTGGCGGCGCGATAGCCCTGGCGCGGCTGCAGGATCCGCAGCCGCCCGCCAAGGAAGCCGTCGTCGGAAAGCGCCTCGGGCGGGAACATCACTGGCTCAACGGGATATCGTTGTCGGTCATCACGATCCGGGCGCGGTGGTAGTCTGCCGCGCGCACCATCAGGCGGCGCGGCAACACACCGATCGAGCCTTCGAGAACGCTCATGTTTACGTCGATCGGAAAGACGTCTATACCCTCGCCTTGCAGAAGCGCGGTGGCATAGGCGATGATCGTCGGGTCGGTCGTGCGCAGAAGCTCTTTCATGGTCTGTGACTTAAGGGGATGTACGGGCCATTGTCGAGAACGGTTGCGAGAATGCGATGGGGCTGATGGAAACCACCAACAAGCCGCATGACCGGCTGGCCGCCTGGCTGGCCGAGGACATGGCGTCGGTGAACGGTCTGATCCGGGAGCGGATGGCGTCGGAACATGCGCCGCGAATCCCCGAGGTAACGGCCCACCTGGTCGAGGCCGGCGGCAAGCGGCTGCGGCCGATGATGACCCTCGCGGCGGCGCGGCTCTGCGGCTATGACGGGCCCTATCACGTCCACCTGGCGGCGACGGTCGAGTTCATCCATACCGCGACGCTGCTGCATGACGACGTGGTCGACGAGAGTGCCCAGCGGCGCGGGCGGCCGACGGCCAACCTGCTGTGGGACAACAAGTCTTCGGTGCTGGTCGGCGATTACCTCTTCGCCCGCTCGTTCCAGTTGATGGTCGAGACCGGCAGCCTGCGGGTGCTCGACATCCTCGCCAACGCCTCGGCGACGATCGCCGAGGGCGAGGTTCTGCAGCTTTCGGCGGCGCAGGACCTGGCCACCGACGAGGACATCTATCTCAAGGTGGTGCGCGGCAAGACCGCGGCGCTGTTCGCGGCGGCGACCGAGGTCGGTGGCGTCATCGCCGCGGCGGCGCCCGAACAGATCGCGGCGCTGCACCGCTATGGCGACGCGCTCGGCATCGCCTTCCAGATCGTCGACGACCTGCTGGATTACGGCGGCACGACCCAGGTGATCGGCAAGAATGTCGGCGACGATTTCCGCGAGCGCAAGCTGACCCTGCCCGTGATCAAGGCGGTCGCGGCGGCGGATGAGGAAGAACGCGCCTTCTGGTCGCGGGTGATCGAGAAGGGCGACCAGCGCGAGGGCGACCTGGAGCGGGCGATGGAGCTGATGGCCCGTCACGGCACACTGGCGGCGACCCGCGACGCGGCGCTCGGCTGGGCGGCGCAGGCCAAGAGCGCGCTGGAGCTGCTGCCGGCGCACGAGCTGCGCGACATGCTGCGCGACCTGGCCGATTACGTGGTCGAGCGGGTGGCCTGAGGCAACGCTCGCTGGCAGCGGCGCCAGTCCAAGGCGCGCCGCTCCCTTCCTCGCCTGCCCGCCTGACGATCTAGCCCTTGCTGCCGTAGTCCCGGGCACCGAAAATGGCGCTGCCGACGCGGACATGGGTGGCGCCGGCGGCGACGGCAGCCTCGAAATCGGCGCTCATGCCCATCGACAGGCCGGTCAGACCGTTGCGCTCGGCCATTTCCGCCAGCGCGGCGAAATGCGGCCTCGAATCCTCGCCCTCGGGCGGAATGCACATCAGCCCGACCACCGGCAGCTCCTTGGCCCGGCAATCGGCGATGAAGGCGTCGGCATCGGCGGGCAGGACGCCGGCCTTCTGCGGCTCCTCGCCGGTATTGATCTGGACGAACAGCTCGGGCGAGACGCCGCGCGCCTGGGCCAGGTTCGCCAGTTTCTTGGCCAGCGACGGCCGGTCGACCGTGTGGATCGCCTCGAACAGCTCGACCGCCTGCTTGGCCTTGTTCGATTGCAGCGGCCCGATCATGTGGACCTCGGTGCCGGGGAAACGCGCGCGGAAGGCGGGCCATTTCGCCGCCGCCTCCTGGACGTAATTCTCGCCGAACAGCCGGTGGCCCTGTTCCAGCACCGCCTCGACCCGCTCGAGCGGCTGGACCTTGGACACTGCGATCAGCCGCACCGATCCCGCCGGACGCCCGGCCGCTGCCTCGGCCTTTGCCAGCCGTTCCCTGATCTCCACCAGTCCCATCGTGCCTCCTTGCGCATGCCGGGGTTCGGGCCCGAAAAGGCCACAGACAGGCGCAAAAGAAAAGAGCGGGCCGAAGCCCGCTCTTCCCTTAAGTCCGGTTCGTTCTGGATCAGAACGAGAACTTGATGCCGAAGTCGGCGCGGGTGTCACCCGTCGGCTGCTTGGCAACACCACCGATCAGCGAAGCGCCGCCGATGTCGTAAGCAGCGCCAACACCGTACGAGGTGTCAACACCCGAGGTGTCTTCCGTAGCGATGTAGCCATTCACGGTCAGGGCGCTCATGGTGTACGACCCATGGACAGTGTACTTCTTGACGCCATCGTTGTCCGCACCGGCGAGGCCGACATTGAAGTCACCCAGCTTGCCACCGACGGTCAGGACGGTCTTTTTGTTGCCAGCCGTGTCGCTGGTTTGGTGCGCAACGGCAACGGTCCAGTCGCCGAAGGTGTAGGCCAGGAAGCCGGCGGTCTGGTTGTCGCCGCTCACACCGTTCAGGGTGCTGTGCGACAGGTGAGCGGTAAAGCCGCCAGCGGTGTAGATGGCTTCAACGCCGTTCGAGCCAGTGCCGGTGCTGCTGTAGGCATCCCAGTTCCAGTAGCTGGCATACGGCGTCGCGGTGCCAAGGTTGGCGCCGACAACGTTGGTGACCAGATCGTCGAAGTTCAGACCGGTCAGGCCGACGTCAGCGGCGTACAGGCCCGGCATGCTTTCGATGGCCCCGACGATGTTGCCGACGCGCAGGGTGAAGCCGTTGGCCTTGACGTAGGCGTTGGCGCCGTTGCCGGCGGTCATCGCGTTTTCGTCACCCTGCATACGGATGCGAGCGCCCATTTCGATGCCCGAGTCCGACATCTTCGAGATGTCGATGTTCAGACGGATCCGCTTTTCCAGCGTCACTTTGCCGGTGACACCCACGGGCGGGGCGGAGTTGTACTGCGCGCCGAAGCGGACATAGCCGCCAAAGTTGACGTTCGCGTTGTCCGCAGCAGCGGCGCCAGCGGTCATGACCACGGCGGCCGAAGCAAGGAGAAGCTTTTTCATGTTTTCCCTCGTTGTCTCAAAAGGTGCGGCCCAACTCGGGAGGTCCAAATTGGGTATGGCCCTATTTCCTGCTTCCCCCCCTGCAATGCAAGGCGAACTCAGGTCGCCCCGGGAAAGTCGTTAAAGTTGGTGCAGCTTTGCCACAGTCTTGCCATGGTGACGTCAGAAGTCGCGAGTGCGGCCCGGGCAAGGCGGGATCGTCCGGCGCCGGGCGGGACCGATGCGGGCGGAGCGCAAGGGCCTTGTTTGCACAGGAGTGCTCGGCTAGACAGGCCGAAACGGAACCGGGGGCAGGCAGTATGAGCTTGGCACGCATTCTCCGCGCAGGCGCCCTTTGCGGGCTGGTTGTCGGCCTGACCGCCTGTGGCGGTGGCATCGGCAGCGGCGGGATCAGCAGCGGAACGAGATCGAGTCAGGGTGCGCCGAAGGTCACTGTCTCGCCGGAGGCGCCGCAGGAGCGGCTCGACCCGCGCGAGCGCAAGTCCTCGACGATCTGGTCGCTGTTCAACAACAACGACAACCCCAACACCACGGTCGAGGTGAACCGCTATATCTGGAACGCGGCGCTCGACGTGCTGAACTTCCTGCCCATCGAATCGGTCGACCCGTTCTCGGGCGTGATCGTCACCGGCTATGGCCGTCCGCCGGGCGGCGGCCGCGCCTACCGGGCCACGATCTACGTCCAGGACGCCGCGCTCGACGCCCGCTCGCTCAAGGTCGCGCTGGCGACCCGCGGCGGCCCGGTCAGCGCGGCGACGCAGCGCAAGGTCGAGGATGCAATCCTGACCCGCGCCCGCCAGCTGCGGATCGCCGACGGCAAGCTCTGACACCCGATCCGTTTGCGGAAGAAGGCCGGGCCGCGCCCTTGCGCCGCCCCCTGGCCTAGCGGTCGCGGCGCCAGTCGATGCCGAAGACCGCGGCCAGCACCAGGCAGAGCACCGCCGCCCCGGCGGCAAGGCCCAGCATCACGCCGGCGACGAGGTTGCCGGCCAGGATCGGCACCAGCGGCACGGTGAGAATCACGCCGAACGGGTTGGAGCCGCCGGCCGCCGAAGCGCCGGCCTGCTCGCCCTGCGCCACCACCGCGAAAGCCAGCGGCAGCGCGCCGACGGCGAAGGACAGGCCCAGCGCCAGGAAGCCGCGGCCGAATTGCGGCGCCGTGCCCCTGGCGCCGGAGACGAAGCGCCGGCCCCAGGTCACCGCCAGCACCAGCGCCGCCAGCGCCGCGATCAGCGCCAGCGAGGCGCCCAGCCCCCAGGCGACGCCGGTGGCCATCACCACCCGCGCCCACCACAGGCCGATGATCAGGGCAAAACCGATCGGGACCATGCCGGCCACAGGGCTCAGAGCGGCCGGCCGCGCAGCAGCAGCGGCACCTCGCCCGACAGCCCCGCCGCCTCGCGGATGAAGCGCCGGCGCAGGCCGGGCATCGCGTTGACGGCGCCCATGCCGAGGTCGCGCAGCCCGCGCAAGAGCGGGTTATCGTTCGAGAACAGCTTGTTGACGGCATCCATGCCCAGCGCCAGCACCGTCGAATCGAAGCGCCGCCAACGCTGGTAGCGTTCGAGGACGTCCTCGGCGCCGATATCCTCGCCGCGGCGATGGGCATTCACCACCACCTCGGCCAGCGCCCCGACATCGCGCAGCCCCAGGTTCAGCCCCTGGCCGGCGATCGGGTGGACGCCATGGGCGGCATCGCCGACCAGCGCGATGCGCGAGGCGATGAAGCTGTTGGCCAGCGTCAGGTTGAGCGGATAGGTGAAACGCTTGCCGACCAGCCTGATCTCGCCCAGGCAATCGCCGACCCGCAGCCGCAGCGCCTCGAGATAGGCGTCGTCGTCCAGCGCCTGGATCGCTTTCGCGGTCTCGTCGCGCTCGGACCAGACGATGGCGGTGCGGTTGCCCGGCAAGGGCAGCAGCGCCAGCGGCCCGGCGGGCATGAAGAATTGCTGGGCGACACCGTGATGCGGCTTGTCGTGCTCGATGGCGCAGACCAGCGCGGTCTGGCCGTAGCCCCAGCCGGTGCGCGAGATACCGGCGCGCTGGCCCGTGCCACTCGCCCGCCCGTCGCAGCCGGCGATCAGCCGGCCGGTCACGGTCTTGCCCGAGGCCAGCGTCACCGTCGCGCCCGAGGGCCCGACCTCCTGCGCCACCACCGTTTCGCCCGACAGCCGGGTGATGCCCCGCGCCTCGGCCATGGCGTCGAGCAGGGCGCGGCGCAGGTAGCGGTCCTCGACCATGTAGCCCATCGGGCCTTCCTCGATCTCGCCGTAGTCGAAATGGAGGAACAGCGGCGAGGGTCCCTCGCCCGCCCGGCCGTCGCTGGCCTTGACTTCCAGAATCGGCTGGGCGTCCTCGGCCAGCCGCTGCCACAGCCCCAGCGCCGCCAGCAGCCGCTGCGAGGCCAGCGCCAGCGAATAGGCCCGGCCGTCGAAATCTTCGGCGCCACGAGTCGCCTCGGGCAGCGCGTCGATCACGGTTGCAGTCAGGCCCGCCCGGGCCAGCGCCAGCGCCAGCGTCGGGCCGTTCAGCCCGCCGCCGACAACGATCACGTCACAATCGGTTTTCATGGCCGCCACTATGCGCCGATCTGCGGGATTGTCCATGCGCCGCGGCCCGGCTACGGTCGCGCCACACGGAAAATCGGAGGGCGTGATGGCGGCAGAGTGGCTTTGGATGACGGCGGCGGATCTGGGGCGCGGCATCGGTGCCGGCAAGATCGACCCGGTGGCGCTGACCGAGGCCTATCTCGACGCCATCAGGGCCCATCCCGACAGCGCCCGCATCTATGCCCGCGCCACCGAGGCGCGCGCCCGCTGCGAGGCCGAGGCCGCCGCCGCGCGGGCCAGGTCGGGCCACCGGCTCGGCCCGCTCGACGGCGTGCCGCTGTCGTGGAAGGACCTGTTCGACAGCGCCGGGGTGGCGACCGAGGCGGGCTCGGCCCTGCTCAAGGACCGGGTGCCGGCGCGCGACGCCCGCGTGCTGGCCAACGCCACCGCCGCCGGCACGGTCTGCCTGGGCAAGACCCACATGTCGGAGCTGGCCTTCTCCGGCCTCGGCCTCAACCCGATCACCGCCACCCCGCCCTGCGTCAACGATCCGGGCGCGGTGCCCGGCGGCTCGTCCTCGGGCGCGGCGGCCTCGGTCGCCTTCGGGCTGGCCCCGGCCGGGATCGGCTCGGATACCGGCGGCTCGGTGCGCATCCCCTCGGCCTGGAACGACCTCGTCGGGCTCAAGACCACCGCCGGCCGGATCTCCTGCGACGGGGTCGTGCCGCTATGCGAAACCTTCGACACGGTCGGCCCGCTCTGCCGCAGCGTCGAGGACGCGGCGCTGCTGCTGGCCTTGCTGGAGGACGGCAAACCGGCGGACCTGCGCGGTGCGACGCTCGCGGGCACCCGGCTGCTGGTGCTGGACACCGTGGCGATGGAGGATCTGCGCGACGGCCCGGCGAAGGGATTCGAGCAGGCGCTGGGGCGTCTGTCGCAGGCCGGCGCCAGGATCGAGCATGGCGACGTGACCGAGGTGGCCGAGGCGATGGACCTGGCCGGGCTGCTGTTCACCTCCGAGGCCTATGGCATCTGGGCCGAGACCATCGAGGCCAATCCCGACCTGATGTTCCCGCGCATCCTCGACCGCTTCCGCGCCGGGGCGAGCGCCCGGGCCTCGGATTACGTCGCCGGCTGGCGCCGGCTGCACGAGCTGCGCGCGGCCTGGGCGGCGCGCGTCGCCGGCTATGACGCGGTGGTGATCCCGACCTGCCCGATCCTGCCGCCGAATGTCGAACGGCTGCTGTCGGACGACGACTACTACGTCACCGAGAACCTGCTGACCCTGCGCAATACCCGCATCGCCAACCTGTTCGGCCTGCCCGGCCTGACCCTGCCGACCGGCGTGCCCTCGACCGGGGTGCTGCTGATGGGGCCGGCCGGCGGCGAGGAAAAGCTGTTGCGGCTGGGCGCGGCGGCGGAAGCGGCGCTGAAGTAGGGGCGGAGCAGCAAGACGAGGGCGGCGCCCGTCCCGTCGAAGCGGTCGAGAAGCGCCAGCCGAGGGGCAGGTAGGCGCTGCCGCCGGGCGAAATGGCTGGACCGTCGCCTTTGCCGCCCGGTCAGGGAACGCTGCTGCAATCCCCACGACTCAAATGCCACAATCGTGCCCGTCAAGGCCCCGAGTTGACGGCGTTTTTCTGGACCATGCCCGATTTGGGCGGTATCGTGCAGGCAAAACGGGGCGCAACGACCCCGGACATGAGGCAACATATGGCATTCCCAGAGCGGTTCTCGAACCTGCCTGATTACGCATTTCCGCGTCTGCGCGCCCTGCTCGACATCCACGAGCCGGGGGGGGCCCCGATCGCCATGACGATCGGCGAGCCGCGGCACCCGTTTCCCGATTTCGTCGGCGAGATCCTCGCCGGCAACCTGGGGGGATTCGCGAAATACCCGCCGAACGACGGCACGCCCGAGCTGCTGACCGCCATCGCCGGCTGGATCCGCCGCCGCTACGGCGTCACGCTGGAGGCCGAGCGCCGGATCATGGCGCTGAACGGGACGCGGGAAGGACTGTTCAACGCCGCCATCGCGCTGTCACCGGAGACCAAGAGCGGCAAGCAGCCGGTGATCCTGACGCCGAACCCGTTCTACCAGGTCTATGCCGTGGCCGCGCTGACCGTCGGCGCCGAGCCGATCTATGTGCCCGCCACCGCCGCCACCGGCTTCCTGCCCGATTACGCCGCGCTGCCGGCGGAAGTGCTCGACCGCGTCACCATCGCCTATCTGTGCTCGCCGTCGAACCCGCAGGGCGCGGTGGCCTCGGCCGACTACCTCGCCGACCTGATGGCGCTGGCCGAGAAGCACGATTTCACCATCTTCGCCGACGAGTGCTATTCCGAGATCTGGCGCAGCGCGCCGCCGCCCGGGGCGCTGGAAGTGGCCGCCAAGACCGGGGCCGATCCCGAGCGGGTCTTCGTCTTCCACTCGCTGTCGAAGCGGTCGAACCTGCCCGGGCTGCGCTCGGGCTTCGTCGCCGGCGGGCCCGAGGGCATCGCGCGGATCAAGCAGCTGCGCGCCTATGCCGGGGCGCCGCTGCCGCTGCCGCTGCAACGGGTGGCCGAGCGGGTCTGGGACGACGAGGCCCATGTCGCGGCCAGCCGCGCGCTCTATCACGAGAAATTCGCCCTCGCCGACGAGGTCTTTGCCGGCCTGCAGGGCTACCAGCCGCCCGAGGGCGGGTTCTTCCTGTGGCTGCCGGTGCCCGAAAGCGTGGGCGACGGCGAGGCCGCGGCGCTGAAGCTGTGGCGCGAGACCGGGGTGCGGGTGCTGCCCGGCGCCTACCTGGCGCGCGACGCCGCCGGCGGGAACCCGGGCGCGGGCTACATCCGGGTCGCCCTGGTGGCCCCAAAAGAAGAAACGCAGCGCGGGCTGACGACGCTCCGCGACTGCCTTTACCGGTGAGGACGAGGGACAGGCATGGCTTCCTATCAGATCAGACAGCGTGATCCGCTTCTCGACCAGAACACGCAGGCGGTGCTCGAACGCCGGGGGCGCGAGTTGCTCGGCGTCGGGCTCATCGTCGTCGCGTTCCTGTGCCTGCTGATGCTGGGCTCTTACACCCCTGGCGATCCGGGCTGGATGGCGGCGACCGACAAGCCGGTGCAGAACCTGCTCGGCGGGCTGGGCGCGCGCATCGCCTCGTCGCTGGTGATCATCGCGGGCCGCGGTGCCTGGGGCATCCCGCTGGTGCTGGGCGCCTGGGGGCTGCGCTTCGTCCTCCATCGTGGCGAGGAGCGGGCGCTGAACCGCGTCATCTTCGCCCCGATCGCCATCGCGCTGGCCGCCGTCTACGCCTCGACCCTGGTGCCGGGCAGCGACTGGGGCCATTCCTTCGGTCTCGGCGGCCTGTTCGGCGACACCGTGCTGGGCGCCATCCTCGGCGTCGCGCCGATCGGCGCCGCCTTCGGGCTCAAGGCGCTGTCGCTGCTCTCCTTCCTCGCCGTCATCGGCATGACGCTGTTCGTCACCGGCTTCGACACCAGGGAAGTCCGCGCCCTCGGCCGTTTCCTGCTGCTCGGGCTGGTGCTGTGCTATGCCGGGCTGCTCAAGGCGATGGGCCGCACCGCGACCGGGGGCGTCAGCCTTGCCCGCGGCCTGAACGACCGTCGCCGCGACCGGCGCGAGGCCGCCCTGCTGGCCCGCACCGAGGCCGCGCTGGCGCCCGAGCCGATGTCGCTCGGCCGCGCCGCGCCGGCTGCCCCGGCTGCCACGTCGACGGATCCGGCGCTGGCCCCGGCCCCGCTGGGCATGCCGAAGCCGTCCTTCCTGTCGCGCATGCCGGCACTGGTGAAGCGCGCGCCCGAGCCGCAGCCCGAGCTGGTCGAACCCGATCACATCCCCCATGCCCCCGAGATGGGTCCGAGCGAGGAGCGGATTCGCAGCCGCATCGCCAGCGCGGTCCATGCCCGCGCCCGCCAGCAGGCCGAAGCGCAGGCCCAGTCCCAGGCTCCGGCCCAGCCCGCCGAACCGCCGGTGACGGTGCCCGAGGACGCGCCGCCGCGCTTCCGCCGGCCGCGCTTTGCCGCCGGCGCGGCGCCGAGCCACCGGGTCGAACCGCCGGTGACCGCCGCCCAGCGTGCCGAACCGCCCGTGACCGAGCCGCCCCTTGCCGAACCGCCGGTCAACGACGCCGTGCGCCGGGCCGTCGATGCCGCCCAGGCCGCCCCCCGGAACGCCGCCGCCCGCGTCGCCCGCCCGGCCGAAGCGCCGGAAGCGACCATCCTGTCGGATGACGATTACGGCGATTACGGCGATTACGATGACGGCTATGGCGACGGTTACGACGACGAGGCGGTCAACCTCTACGAGGCCGAACCGCCGACCGCCCCCGCCGCCCCGGTTCCGCGCGCCGCCACGCCGGCGCCCGAGGCCAGGCGCGTCGTCCAGCACAGCCCACGCAAGCCGGTCGCGCCCTCGCGCCAGGCCCGGGCCGAGGCCCAGCCCAAGCTGCAATTCGACGAGCCGGCGGTGGCATACGAGAACCCGCCGCTCAGCCTGCTGACCAACCCGGCCTCGATCCAGCGCCACCACCTGTCGGACGAGGCGCTGGAAGAGAACGCGCGGATGCTGGAGACGGTGCTCGACGATTACGGCGTCAAGGGCGAGATCGTCTCGGTCCGCCCCGGTCCCGTCGTCACCATGTACGAACTGGAACCGGCGCCGGGCCTCAAGGCAAGCCGCGTCATCGGCCTGGCCGACGACATCGCCCGCTCGATGTCGGCGCTGTCGGCGCGGGTCTCGACGGTGCCCGGCCGCTCGGTGATCGGCATCGAACTGCCCAACGCCGAGCGCGAGAAGGTGGTGCTGCGCGAGATCCTGGCCGACCGCACCTATGGCGATACCGGCATGAAGCTGCCGCTGGCGCTGGGCAAGGATATCGGCGGCGGCCCGGTCGTCGCCAACCTGGCCAAGATGCCCCACCTGCTGATCGCCGGCACCACCGGCTCGGGCAAGTCGGTAGCGATCAACACCATGATCCTGTCGCTGCTCTACAAGCTGACGCCCGAGGAATGCCGGCTGATCATGATCGACCCGAAGATGCTGGAACTCAGCGTCTACGACGGCATTCCGCATCTGCTCTCCCCCGTCGTCACCGATCCCAAGAAGGCGGTCGTCGCCCTGAAATGGGTCGTCGCCGAGATGGAGGAACGCTACCGCAAGATGTCGAAGATGGGGGTGCGCAACATCGAGGGCTATAACGGCCGGGTCAAGGAAGCCCAGTCGAAAAACGAGATGTTCAAGCGCACGATCCAGACCGGCTTCGACGAGGAGACCGGCGAACCGATCTTCGAGACCGAGGAGTTCGAGCCCAAGACGATCCCCTACATCGTCGTCATCGTCGACGAGATGGCCGACCTGATGATGGTCGCCGGCAAGGAGATCGAGGCCTGCATCCAGCGCCTCGCCCAGATGGCGCGGGCCTCGGGCATCCACCTGATCATGGCCACTCAGCGGCCTTCGGTCGACGTCATCACCGGCACGATCAAGGCCAACTTCCCGACCCGGATCTCGTTCCAGGTGACCTCGAAGATCGACAGCCGGACGATCCTGGGCGAACAGGGGGCCGAGCAGCTGCTGGGCATGGGCGACATGCTCTACATGGCCGGCGGCAGCCGCATCACCCGCGTCCACGGCCCGTTCGTTTCCGACGAGGAAGTCGAGGAGATCGTCAACCACCTCAAGAGCTTCGGCCCGCCTGAATACATGTCGGGCGTGGTCGAGGGGCCGGACGAGGACAAGGAGGCCGATATCGACCTGGTGCTCGGCCTCGGCGGCAATACCGACAGCGAGGACGCGCTCTACGACCAGGCCGTCGCCGTGGTGCTGAAGGACCGCAAGGTCTCGACCTCCTATATCCAGCGCAAGCTGGCGATCGGCTACAACAAGGCCGCAAGGCTGGTCGAGCAGATGGAGGAACAGGGCCTCGTCAGCGCCGCCAACCATGTCGGCAAGCGCGAGATCCTGGTGCCCGAGCAGTAGGACACGGCAAGCAAAAGCGTCCAGCCCGCACGCCGGGCCGCGCCCGCCCCGCAAGGAGGCGGGCGTTTTCCTTTGAGCTTGCCCAAGCTCCATCTTGACCGGCTCCGCTGGGCAGAGCGGTTGCCCTGGACGGAACGCGAGACGCGCAGCGCCTGCCCGTGGGGAGGCGCCCCGACGCCAGAGCGACGCACTTCATGGTGCCATCCACCTCTTCCGCCGGAGGCCAGCGCGCGGCCTCCAAAGCGCCTCCCCGCCGGGACGGGCAGGCGCTGCGCGGCGGCTACGCCTAGATTCCGCGCCACCAAAGAACCGCAGCCAATGCCGATAGGGAGCATAAACAGGGAACTCAAAACCTGCTGTCGCGGCCCGAGGGAATGCCCCCCTGCCCTTTCCGCCACGTCTTGCCACCCGACCCGCCGCCGGGGCTGTCCCCGCCCGGCACATGCGCTATGCACGGTGCGACGCGGGGCCGCGCCCCACCCCCAGGACGGAGCCACCCCGTGAAGACCGATATCGCCGTCATCCTCGCCACGCTCGTGCTTGGCGGCCTGCTGGCCCTGCCGCGGGTGGCGGAATTCCGGCTGTGGCGGGCGACGATCACGCCGCTGGCCTCGATCATCGGCTCGGGCTTCCTCGTCCTCGGGCCGATCCTCGACGACGCCTATGGCGGCTATGCCCCACTGGCGATGGCGCTGCTCTGCGCCCTGGCCTGGGCCTTCGGCGCCGCGATCCGCTTCAACATGGCCGACGGCGCCGAGGACGACGCCAACCAGACCCGCAGCGAGAACCTGCTCGACACCGGTTCGCAATGGGCGCTGGCCTTCGCCTATGTCATCTCGGTCGCCTATTACCTCAACCTGTTCGGCGGCTTCGCGGTCAGCCTGACGCCCTGGCCCGGGCATTTCGCCGCCCATCTCGTCACCACCGCGATCTACGCCGTGATCCTGACCGTCGGCTGGACCCGCGGCTTCCGCTGGCTGGAATGGATGGAATACGGCTCGGTGACGCTGAAGCTGGCCATCATCGCCGGGCTGATCGTCGGCCTGGGCGCCTTCTTCGACGTCAAGGCGTCGCAGGGCACGCTGATCCTCGCGCCGCCGCTGCTGACCGGCGTGCCGGCGCTGACGCTGCTGTTCGGGCTGATCGTCACCGTGCAGGGCTTCGAGACCTCGCGCTACCTCGGCGCCAGCTACGACCGCGGCCTGCGCATCCGCTCGATGCGGCTGGCGCAGGGCCTCGCGACGGCGATCTACATGATCTACATCCTGCTCATCGCCTATGTCTTCCCGCCCGACGCCGCGCCGCTGACCGAGACCGCGGTCATCGACCTGATGCGGCTGGTCTCGCCGCTGTTGCCGGTGATGCTGGTTGCCGCCGCGCTCAGCGCCCAGTTCAGCGCCGCGGTCGCCGATACCGGCGGCGCCGGCGGGCTGTTGGCCGAGGTGACCGGCGGCAAGGTGACGGTGCGCAAGGGCTATGCCGCGCTCGGCACACTCGGCATCGCACTGACCTGGACGACGAACATCTTCGTCATCATCAACTATGCCTCGCGCGCCTTCGCCGCCTATTACGCGCTGCAGGCGGCGATCGCGACCCTGCGCGCCGCCCGCCGCGGCGACCGGCGGCGGGCCGCCGGCTTCGGCGCGCTCGCCCTGCTCGGCCTGGCGATCGTGATCTTCGGCACCCCGGCCCCGGCCTGAGGGCGTCCTAGAATTCCTTGAGCCGACGCGTCGTTTCCGGGTCGAGGAAGCCGGCGACGGTGGCATCGGTCTCAAGCTGCAGCGCCCGGTGGATGTCGGGCAGGGCGGCGGCGTTGAGCACCCGCTTCATCGCCCGCAACGACAGCGGCGGCAGCGCGGCCAGCCGCCGGGCCGCCTGCTGCGCCTCCGCCATCAGCTCGGCCTCCGGCACCACTTTCCAGGCCAGGCCGATCTCGCCCAGCTCGGCCGCGCTGTAGCGGTCGCCGAAGATCAGCATCTCGCGCGCCTTGTTGAGCCCGACCAGCGCCGGCAGCAGCGTCGACACCGCCCCGGTGACGAAGAGGTTGAGCGAGACCTCGGGAAAGAAGCCCCTGGCGCCTTCGGCCCAGATCGGGAAATCGCAGTTGATCGCCCATTCGAAGCCGCCGCCGACGGCCCAGCCGTTGATCGCGCCGACCACCGGCTTGGCCCCCAGCACCATCGCCCGGGTCACCCTTTGGATCGCGTCGACCAGGATGCGCGCCTGTTCCTCGGTCTCGGGATGGACATGCTCGCGCCGGTCGTCGCCGGCGCAGAAGGCCTTGCCGGCGCCGGTGAGGATCATTACCCGCGTCGCCGGATCGGCATTGGCGTCCTCGACCGCGCGGCCGAGATCGGCGATCAGCTGCGGGTTCATCGCGTTCAGGCTGTCGGGCCGGTTCAGCGTGATCGTGCGGATGCCGCTTTCATCCAGGGCGCTGAGGACGGTGTCATAGCGAAATTCGCTCATTCGTAGCTCCTGATGACGCGTTTCGTCTTGCCCTCGCTGCGCGGCAGGCTGCCGGCGGGCGCCGCCGTGACCCGGGCCGTGGCGCCGAGCCGCGCCTTGATCTCCTGCGCCACCCGCTGGGCGAGGTGATCGCAGACCACGTGCAGCCCCTCGGCCAGTTCGACCGTCACCGGCAGCGTGTTGTATGGCGGCGGGGCGTCGAGCTCGATACGGTATTCGCCCGACAGCTCGGGGAACTCGTTGATCACCGCCGCCACCATCGACGGGAACATGTTCAGCCCGCGCACCACGACCATGTCGTCGGCGCGGCCGACCACAGAGAAGCGGAAGCCGGTGCGGCCGCAGCGGCAGGGCTCGGTCTCGGCGATCTCGACGATGTCGCCGGTGCGGAACCGCACCAGCGGCTGGCAGTCGCGCACCAGGTGGGTGAGGACCAGCTCGCCCCTGCGCCCGGGTTCGAGCGGCAGCGGCGCCTCGCTGTCGGGGTCGATCAGCTCGGGGTGCAGCACGTCGGCGGCCATGAAATGCAGGTGCGTGTCGTGGTCGCATTCAGCGGCGAAATTGCTGAACACGTCCGAGACGCCGTAATTGGCGTTGCGCGGCTCCATTCCCCAGGTTTCGCGCAGGCGGGCGCGGAAGGCGGGGTCGTCCAGCCCCGGCTCGCCCCCGAACAGCCCCAGCCGCAGCCCCAGATCGCGCGGTTTGAGGCCGGGGAACTTCTCGGCGATCACCCTCTCCAGCACCGCCGGGTAGGAGGGGGTGCAGGAAATCGCGGTGACGCCGACCTCGCGGATCGTCCGCACCAGCAGCTCGGTCGCGCCGACGCCGAAGGGGATCACCATCGCACCGGTCGCCTCGAGCGTCATGTGATCGGTCAGCCCGCCCATCCACATCTGGTAGTTCAGGCAATGCACCACCGTGTCCTCCGCGGTCAGCCCCGCGGCGCGGTGACAGCGGCCGCCGACCTCCTGGGTGATCTGGGCATCGTGCCGCGACAGGGCCAGGTTCATCGCCTGGCCGGTGGTGCCCGAGGTCCGGTGCAGCCGGTTGACCATCCGCCGGGGCGCGGCGAGGTAGTCGCCGAAGGGCGGCGACGCCGCCTGCGACAGCCGCAGCAGCATCTTGTCCGACAGCGGCAGTTCCGGCAGGTCGCGCAGGTCCTCGGGCGGGGTACGGCCCTGCCAGAGTTCCTGGTAGAAGGGCGAGGTGGCGGCGACATAGGTCCGCTGGGCCTGCCAGGCTCCCTTGACATGGCTTGCCAGTTCGGAGAGCGGCAGGCGCTCGGCATCGCGGATCGTCGTCATATTTCCATGCCCCGTTCCCAGATCAGTGTCAGCGTGTCCAGCACCGCCTCGCGGTCCTGCGAGACGGCGACCAGCGCCGGGTCCCCGGAGAGCAGCAGGCTGGCGAGATACTGGTCGACCATGCCGCCGAGCGCATAGGCGCGGCGCATCAGCTCGTCATGCCCGATCTCGCCGCCCCACCCCGCGCGCTGCAGCCGGCGCATGGCGGCGGCGACTACGGTTTCGATCCAGTCGCGGTTGAGCCGGTGAAAGGCGGCCTGCGCCTCGGGATAGCCGTCGAGGTGATGGACGAGGCAGCGCATCAGGCCGCGATTGTGGCGGAAGAGCTCGTAATAGGCGCTGTTGGCCGCGCGCATCGGGGCCTCGGTCCGCGCCGCGCTGGCCGAGCGCAGCATGTCCAGCACGAAGCCGCCGAAGCCGATCAGCAACTCCTCGAGCAGCAGCGTGCGGTCGGCGAAGTAGATGTAGAAGGTGCCGTTCGAGATCCCGGCCTCGGCGCAGATCGCGGCCACGGTCAGGTCGGACGGCCCCTTGCGGTCGAGCACCGCGCAGGCCGCGGCCTGGATCTGGGCCCGCGTCCGCGCGCCCTTGGGCTGTTCCGCGCTGCGGGCGACAAGGATGTCCGGATAGGCGAAGGTTCCGGGCGGATCGGCCGGGGTCTCGGCGAGGGGGCGGCGCGCTGGGGGCATCGGATCACAAATATGAAAGTGACGTCAGTTTCATATCTAGCGCCGAACCGATTGCGCCTGTCAAGCGTCGTGGCCGCCGATATCTTCCCCGGCCTACTCCGTGCAGAGCGGCCGGGCCGCGCCGCCGCTGGCCCGCAACGCCTCGGCCGGGGCGAGCACGACCATCAGCCCGCGCTTGCCGCCGTTGATCACCACCTCGGCCGCCGCCAGCGCGCTGTCCTCGAAGGCAATCGGCGCGCGGCGCTTCTGGCCGAAGGGGCTGATGCCGCCGGTGTGGAAGCCGGTCAGCCGCTCGGCCTTGTCGGGGGCCATCATCTGGGCCGACTTGCCACCGAAGGCCGCCGCCACCTTCTTCATCGACAGGCTGCGATCGGCGGGGATCACCGCGCAGGCCGGCTTGCCGTCGACCTCGACCATCAGCGTCTTGAGCACTTGGCCCGGGTCGACCCCGAGCGCCTCGGCCGCGTGCAGGCCGATCTTGTCCTGCCCGGCCACGTAATCGTATTCCAGCACCCGGAAGGCGGCCTTCGCCTGCCCCAGCGCCCGGGTCGCCGGTGTCGCCTTGCTCATCTTCCCACTCCCATCTCGCGGTCGATCCAGGCCATGACCAGCGCCACCACCCGCGCCTGCTCGGCCTCCTCCAGCGCCCGGCCCCGGCGCAGCCCGTGCCATTTCTCCAGACAGCCGCGGCAGCAGGTGGCGGTCGCGTGCTGGGCGATGAAGACCGGGTGGCCGCGCATCGGCGTCTGCTTGCCGTCCTTCGCCGGCGCGGCGGGCGCCAGCCTCTGGGCGACGAAGTCGCGCGCGTGGGCTTCGATCACCGCCCTGCCCTTGGCGTCGGCATAGGCCCGTTCCCGCGCGCCGAGGCGGAACCGGCTGCGGAAGGCCGAGCGGGCGAGCCTGTCGAAAATGTCCGGTTGCGGGGCCATGGCCGTCCTTTCCCGGCCAGGAATAGACCGCGGCCGCGCCCGGGAAAAGGCCCCGGCGGCGGCGGGCAACCTTCACGATCGCGCCGACGATTGATCGCTGTCATTGCCGAAGCGGGCAGGCGGACCATCTCCTCGGCCATCGCAACCGTTTCACGGAGACACCTCATGAGCGATACCCCTGCCGACCTGGTGATCATCCTGATCACCGGACCCGAGAACCCCAGGCGCCTGCCCTCGGCCTTCTTCCTCGCCGCCACCGCGGCGGCGGCCGAGCAGAACGTGGTGATGTATTTCACCGGCCCGGCGACCGAGCTGCTGGCCAAGGGCAAGGCCGCAACCATCTACCCGATGGAAGGCGGCAAGAGCGTGGCCGAGTTCCTCAAGCTGGCGACCGACAACGAGGTCCAGATCATCGGCTGCCTGCAGTCGCTGGAGCTGAACGGGATGACCCGGGACGACGTGCCCGCCGACATCCCGCTGCTGACGCCGAGCACCGCCCTGCCCTCGCTGGCGGCGGCGGGCAAGGTCCTGACCTGGTGAGGCGGTTGGCGGCCGCCGGGTCGAGCGGCGGCGGCCCTCTCTCCGAGGTCCCTTACAGCGCGCCGGTCAGAACGTAGCGCAGGGCGCGGGCGACCTGCTCGGGCGTCTCGGCCACGGCATTGGCGGCGGCGTCAACCTCTTTCAGCGCGTGCTGGTGCTCGGGGCGCTGCAGCACGATGATCGGCTTGCCCAGGGCGGCGGCGTAGCCGGCGTCGAAAGCGGCGTTCCACTGCTTGTATTTCTCGCCGAAGCAGACCACCAGCACGTCGCAGCCCTCGATCCCGCGCCTGGTCCGGATCGCGTTCAGCGCCGCGCCCTTACGGTCATGCCAGAACTTGTTCTCCTCGGCGCCGAAGATGGCGACGCCGCAATCGTCCGAGGCGGCATGATCGGTCACCGGCGCCGACCATTCGATCTCGAGCCCGGCGCAGGCCGCCTTGACCGTCTCGCGCCAGTCGGTGTGAATCTCGCCCGAAAGATAGACCTTCAACATCGCGTCGCTCCTCTGCCCATGCGCCAACCGGGCGCGACTGTCGCGTGGCGGGCGTCGCTTGGCAAGGCCGGCAGGCGCGGCATCCGGTCCC